>CAIODZ010000012.1 GCA_903857265.1 uncultured Phycisphaerales bacterium | reverse complement strand
TTTTTTCGCCCTTTGTGGTGAGTTTATCGAACCATTGCCCGCTGCATAACCCCAGTTCCTCTCGCAGGCAGTATTTTGTCTTCATTACCACCTGTCCCGATAAATCCAGCCCCGATTCCGCCGCCGGCTCGATTGTCTCCACGCTGTGGCGATGGTAAAACTCTTCTGCATTTTTGTTCAGCACATTGCCTCTGAAATCCAAATGCTTCTGCGGGTAAGGCATGTCGTTTTTCAGGATATGACCAGCCGCGCGGGGTCGATTCGTTTCTCTTGCCTCAATCATTTTTTCCGCCAGTTCCCGTTTGGCTGCGTTCAATCGCGACACAGGCAGAAAATAAACATCCAGCGTCTCTACTCGCACCTCTGAGCATTCGAAAATCGTATTTCCGAGTTTACTTAATTGCGTAATAATCGTTTGCTTTGCCTGCTCTTTCTTCAACGCCGGCTGCTTGTCCCCGCTTATTTCCACCGTTGCCTCATTGCCATCCTCATCCGTCCCGCTCAAAATCAAACCATCAGCCGATTCACGCATAACTATCGTCAACCTGATTTTGCGTTCCGCCGATTGGCTCGACAGCTTGCGATAAAACTCATAATCGTAATTGCGGTAAATCTTTTGTCCCTTGCTTATATCCTGCATTTTTTGCGGGTAAATTTTTCTGCCCTCAACCCGATTGATGACCGTCCCGACCAAATTCTTCTGCCTGTCAAAAAAGCAAATCCCGTCCGCGTTGTGCATTTCCTGCTCTCCATCGATAACGAAGTAATCCTTGCCCGTTTCCGTTACCGTGCCCACAAATTCACCCATTGATTTGGGCGTATCAATTGAGCCAAGATTAGCTTTCTTTCCCGTAATACCATAATCAGAAAATCCCCGATTAAACGTTTTCTCCGGATTCGGCTCAAAATCAATTCGCGTCGTTCCCGACGATGCGCGTTTAAAGTTTCTTTTCGCTATTGCTTCATCCAATCGCCTGCGATAAAAGCTTACTGTATTCGCGACGTATGCCGTGTCTTTCAATCGTCCTTCAATCTTGAACGCATCAACCCCCGCGTCAATAAGCTCTTCCAGATGCTCCGATAAATTCAAATCCTTCACTGACAATAAGTGTCTGTCTTTGGCGATTATTTTCCCCTGTTGGTCTTTTACGCTGTATATTCTTCTGCATGGCTGTGCGCATTGTCCCCTGTTGCCGCTTCGCCCGCCGATTGCGTAGCTCATATAACACTGCCCGCTTGCCCCCACACAGAGTGCGCCGTGTATGAAGCATTCAAGCTCGATTGTCGTCGCTTTGCGTATTTGCCTGATTTGTTCGAGCGTCAATTCCCTCGCTAATATCGCCCGCGAAAACCCGACCTCCTGCAGGAACCGAACCTTCTCAGGCGTATCATTATTCATTTGCGTGCTCGCGATTATCGGCAGGGGAGGTAAATCCAGCTCCAATAGTCCCGTGTCCTGGATAATCAGCCCGTCTATCCCTGCTTTTTGAAGCTGCCCAATCATCATCTCCGCCGGTGCAAGCTCATCATCTTTCAAAAGCGTATTCAGCGTAACATAGATCTTCGCGTAATACTGGTGCGCGAAGTCCGCGACCTGCTTTATCGATTCGACGGTGTTATACGCTGCCTCGCGTGCCCCGAAGCGTTGTGCCCCCATATAGACCGCGTCCGCCCCGCATCGTATTGCTGTTATCGCTATTGCCGCGTCCTTCGCCGGCGCCAGTAATTCGATTTTTCTTGTCATTGCGGAGATTTTAGGATAAATGCCGCGTTTAGAAAAGCATTTATCCCCGCTGTCAGAGGGCGGTAGCGTTTTTAATGGCCAAATCCGCCTCTAACATTTAAAATGCCTGATTATTTGAAAGGGGGCAAAATGAAAAAAGTGATTACCAGTATGGTTTACGCGTCGCTTATCGTCGCTCTGTTAACCGGCTGCGCAAAACAGACCTGCCAGAATAAACCCGCTGACGTAAAACCAAAACAGACGTTTACCGCAGATTGGGAATCCCTAAAGAAACGCAACCCCGCCCCCGAGTGGTTCCGGGACGCTAAATTCGGAATCTATTTCCACTGGGGCGTTTATTCCGTGCCTGCCTTTGAGAACGAATGGTATCCAAGAAATATGTATGACATCAATTCGCCGGCATACAATCACCATATAAAAAACTGGGGAAAACCAGATGTATTTGGCTATCCCGATTTTGTGCCGATGTTTAAAGCAGAGAAATTTGACGCAAATGAATGGGCGGATTTATTCGTTAAGGCGGGTGCAAGATTCGCCGGGCCTGTGGCAGAGCATCACGATGGATTCTCAATGTGGGCAAGCAAGCTGACGCCCTGGAATGCACAGGATATGGGCCCTCACCGCGATATCGTAGGTGAGCTTGAAAAAGCAATCCGCAAACGAGGTATGCGGTTCGTCACTACATTTCACCACGAACGCAATGGCCTCTACGAAATCACAAAGGACAGCAATACTTATTGGACCGGGCATTATGAATTCGTGAAGAAAAACTTCCCCGAACTCCTCAACGACCCATGTCGCGCAATTATGTATGGTTATATGCCTGCGGATAAATACTACCAGATGTGGGAAGATAAACTCATCGAGGTCATCGATCATTATCATCCCGACCTGATGTATTTCGACTCTTGGCTCGATGAAATCCCCGACAATTACAAAATGGCCTATCTTGCGCATTATTTCAACGATGCCGCCAGATTGAATAAGGAAGTCGTCGTAACATACAAGCAGGAGGATTTACCAAAAGAAGTCGGCATGGTGGATTACGAAAAGGGCAGGGCGGACAAACTTACTGATTTCGTCTGGCTCACCGATGATACAATTAGCCGTGGCTCCTGGTGCTATACGCAGAATCTGGGCATAAAAAAATCGCTCGAGATTGTGCGCACTCTTGCTGATATCGTCAGCAAGAATGGACAACTGATGCTCAATATTTCCCCCAAAGCCGACGGAACCATACCCGATAACCAGAAAAAAGTATTGCTCGAAATCGGCGACTGGATGAGACAAAACGGCGAAGCCATTTACGGCACAAGACCGTTCGTCGAATACGGCGAAGGCCCCACGAAAATGGAATCAGGCGGCATGTTCGCCAAAATGAAAGGGGGCTATTCCGCCAAAGATATCCGCTATACACGCAAAGGCAATACCGTTTACGCGATAGTCCTCGGCTGGCCGGGCGAAAATACTCAGGTCACTTTTGCCGTCTTCGGCAAAGGCGGCAAAGCGGAAAATATGAAAATCAAAGATGTCACTATGCCGGGCGTCTGGGCCAAAATCAAATGGCAAAGAACCGATGCAGGGCTGGTCGTTACTACCCCCGCCAAAAAAATCAGCGACCTTGCGATTGTGTTCAAATTGATGACGGAGTGAAATCGAAGTTACTTGTTTGCGACGGCCGTCTGGCTTGCGGCAAGCTCATAACCTTCCTTCCCGTTTCGCAAGAGCTGCGCGCGGCTATTTACTTTTCTGCTTTAATTATTTCCTCGGCTCTTTTGCGCCACTGCTCTGGCCCTTTTTGCAGAAAATACTCGAATGACTCATCATCCGCCAGTTTTCCCAATATGGCCTTTCGTTCCGATGCGTCCGCTATCTTTTCGATTACGAATCCTCGAATCGCCTCAAGCAACCCCAAAAATTCCCCATGCTTATCTGTGAAAATGTTTTCAAGTTTCTTTCGCAGGTGTCCCGCGTAAGCAGGACTCTTTCCATCGGTCCCCACCGCAATCTGTAAATCCCCTCTTTGCACAACCGCAGGCACATAAAAATCACAGAGCTTGGGCGAATCGACCACGTTGCACAATATCTCCAATTCCTGACAATCCTTGTAAATCTGCTTATTTAACGCCTCATCATTCGTCGCCGCGATGACAAGCGTTGCCCTCCCGATGTAATCCTTTGAATACTTGCTCTCTATTAGTTCCGCCTTGGTTCCTGCGCACACCTTGCGAAGCATATCATCGAGACGCGGGGCTACCACTACTAACCGTGCGCCCGTACCGAGAATCGTCTCCGCCTTTCTCGTCGCCACGCTGCCGCCGCCGATGATAACGACTCGCCTGCCGTTCAAATCCAGAAATATCGGATATTTCGCCATATTTGTTATTATACCATTCGGCTGTTTCAAAAACGATTTAATTGAAATAATTGCTAACCTGCGTTAAACTTCTATGATTATGGCCGTTAAAGTAATAAGACCGCCGTTGACGGATGCGCTTGTCCGCTCGCTCAAAGCGGGCGATGAAGTCATCATTGCGGGCACAATCTACACCGCCCGCGATATTGCGCATAAGCGCCTTTGTGAAGCGATTAACAAAGGAGCATCGTTGCCTTTCGATATCAAAGGCGCACTCATTTATTTCTGCGGCCCTACTCCCGCTCCTCCCGGCAAAGTTATCGGTGCCGCAGGCCCGACAACCTCCGCGAGGATGGATGCCTTCAGCCCCATGCTTATCGCCGCTGGCCTCAAGGCGATGCTCGGCAAGGGCTATCGCAATCAGGCCGTCCGTGATGCCCTCAAACAGCATTGTGCCATTCACCTTTCAACCATAGGCGGAGCAGGGGCCTTGCTCGCCAAACATATTACCTCTGCCGAGATTATCGCCTATGAAGACCTCGGCACAGAGGCAATCAGGCGGCTCGAAGTTGTCGATTTCCCCGCCATCGTCGCTTACGACTGTTACGGTAATTCCGTTTATAAATGAATGACGCCGACGTATATATGTATGGTATGACCGTTCTTTCAACAATTCACCAGTTGAAGGCGAAATTCCCCTCAGCCGATGGCTATCAGGAGATTACCAATACTTTTGTCATCCCCGGCGGCGAGGCGGCCAACGGCGCTATCGTGTTAAGTAACCTCGGTGTCCCCGTAACGCTCGATGGTCCCTTCCTGGGCGATTCGACCGCCGAACCCCTTCTCGCGTATCTGCAAAAACGCAACGTCGATTGTTCCCTTCTGCATCATCATCCCGGCTTCCCCGGCTGGCGTGATATCGTCTTCTGCGATGGCGACTCCCGCACCGTCTTCGGCTGGTTTGTCGATTATTTCTCCGGCGCGCACAAATTCTGGAATAAACCAAATGAACAGGCAATCGAATCCGCCAAATGCGTCGCCCTCGACCCGTTCTTCGGCTCAGAATCCGAAAATGTCGCCTGGTTATGTCTCAAGCACCATAAGGACTTCGTAACCATCGACAGCCGTTTCGATACCGTTATCGCCAAAGGCGCAAGGGCGATTGTCTGCTCTAAAGAATTCCTCGACCGCGAATACCCCGGTGTCGATTACGAGGCGATGCTTGAGCAATACCAGTCAAACTGCGAAGGCCTGATAATTTTCACCTTTGGCAGTAGTCCCGTTTTATTCGCCTCCGGAGAGAAAGCAATTGAAACCTTTCAGCCATACCCAATCACCGTTGTTGACACTTTGGCCGCAGGCGACACATTCCGCGCAGGCGTCGTATATGGCATATTGAAGGGCTGGTCCGATTTGGAGGTCGTTCGTTTCGCCTCCGCCACTGCTGCTGTCTCCTGTCTTCGTTTCCCGTCCGTCTATGAACCGCCTACTCTCGCCGAGATAACCGCGCTGATAAACTCCCGCCCTGATTAAACACCCTTGTTTTCCCCTCATAACTCTTTTATAATCAAACTCGTCCAAAATTATAAAACGAAGGAGATTATCATTTGAAAGTCGCGTTGCTTGGTTTGATGCAGTCGGGCAAAAGCACCCTCTTTTCCGCAATCAGCGGCAAGGCGATGCTGCCCGCCGGCACCACGAACATTGAGCAGGCAGTCATCGCCTCGCCCGATGAACGAATCGAATGGCTCACTAATTTATACAAGCCGAAGAAAACCGTTCACGCGACAATCGAATGTCTCGACGTCCCAGGTCTCAACTTCTCCGACGACCACGGCAGGGCGGCCGCAAAACGCCTCATCGACCAGATTCGCATCGTCGATATGATTGCCCTCGTTATCGGTGCCTATGACAGTTCCGCCAATCCCGCCAAAGACCTCATCGACCTCCGCACCGAGTTATTGCTCACAGACCTTGCCCTCGTAACGACGCGAATCGAAAAACTCGAAAAGGATGCCCACAAACCCTCAAAGACCCAGGCCCACGACAAGGCCGAGCTTGAGCTTCACAAAAAACTTCAGGCCGCGATTGAATCCGAAAAGCCCATCAGTTCCGTCGTTACAAGCGAAGCGGAACTGGAAATGGTTCGTGCTCTTGGTTTTCTCACCCTAAAGCCGATGGTCGTCGCCGTAAATATAGGCGAAGGCGGCGAGGTACAAAAACTGGCAATCCCAGGCGATGCTTCCACGCCCATAATCAGCGTCTGCGCGAAGCTCGAATACGAATTGTCGCAGTTAGACGCCGAAAGCAAAAAACAGTTTATGTCCGATTTGGGCATCACCGAATCCGCCGCGGGCAAATTCGTCCACGCCTGTTTCAAAACGTTGGGCCTGATTAGTTTCCTCACCGTCGGCCCCGACGAAGTCCGCGCCTGGCCCATAAAGCAGGGCACAACCGCTCACGACGCCGCCGGCAAGGTCCACTCCGATATCAAACGCGGCTTCATTCGCGCCGAAACATTCGCTTACAGTGACATAAAACAATTAGGCGACGAAAAGGCCGTCAAAGCCGCCGGCAAATTCCGTCTCGAAGGCAAGGAATACATCGTCCGTGACGGTGACATCATCAATTTCCGCTTCAATGTCTGATAACGATGAAAAAGCTGGCTCTAAACATAGCGATAATCGTTGCTGTATGCGTTATTGTTTTAGTCGTACATTGGCCTGCCCTGTCGGCAAAAGCCGTATCGTTTGATGACGACACGTATGTTACAAACAACTTATTAGTGCAGAATCCCGGCTGGGCGTCGGCAAATCGTTTTCTCACTGAAGTTTTCTCCCCCTCGACCGTAGGGGGATATTACCAGCCCTTGGCAATGATTTCTCTGATGTTCGATGATGCCGTCGGCGGACGTACAGACAATCTTATGCCTTTCCATCGCACCAGCATCGCTCTGCACGTTGCTAACACCGTATTGATAATAGTGTTGCTTTACCTGTTGTTTGGGAATATCTGGCTGGCGGCGGCGGCTGGACTCCTCTTCGGCGTACATCCTATGACCGTCGAGTCGATTGCCTGGGTAACCGAACGAAAAACGTTACTGGCGGCTTTCTTTTCATTTTGGTCTTTGCTTTTTTATATCCTGTTTACACGCACCGCGGCCAAAAAGTATTATGCCGTCTGCCTCCTCGCGTATCTGATGGCCCTGATGTCAAAGCCAACCAGCATGTTTTTACCTTTTGTGATGATTCTGATGGATTATTGGCCTTTGAACAGGTTTAGTCGTAAGTCCTTAAGTGAAAAATCGCCTTTTTATATCTTGCTTGTTGTCTTCGCTGTCATAACCTTTATTTCGCAGTCGGCAACATTAGGATGCTTGCTTCCGGGGCAGGGGGGGCACAGTTTGCTGAATCCTCCGCTGATTATTTGCCATAACATCATATTTTATCCTTGCAAGATGCTTTGGCCCGTTGATTTGACTTCGTTCTATGCTTATCCGAAACCCTTCATGATATTGAACCCCAGGATTCTGGGGGATGTTATCGCAACGCTCTTTTTGATTGTCCTTCTGGTTGTATCTTTGCGATGGACCAGGGCCGCCCTGACCGGCTGGTTGATTTTTTTCGTTGCCATTCTGCCTACAATGCAGATTCTTAAATTCAGTTTTGTCATCGCCTCCGACAAATTCGCGTACCTGCCCTCATTTGGTTTATTAATGATGCTGACTTCTTTTCTCTTATGGTTTTGCAGTAATAAACCCCGCCGGGCGATGATTGTTTTAATTGTTGTTCTGTCGCTGACGGTCACTGAAGGGATTGCCACGCGAAAATATCTGGCCTGCTGGAAAGACACATTCGGATTATACAATCATATGCTGGCCCTCGCTCCCGATTCAGTGCCTGTGTATTGCCAGTTCGCAATTGCTTACGGCCAGATCGGCCAAAACGAAAAAGCTATGGAGCTGCTCGAAAAAGCGGTAACTATCGACCCTTCCGAAAATCAGGCATGGTTTAATCTGGGGGTTGCTTATTTCCAGCTCGGACGTTATCAGGAGGCCATAGATGCGTTCCGGAAAACTATCGACCTTGTCCCTGATTCCATCAATGCGTATATTGCTCTCGGCAGCATCTACGACGGCATGGGCCGCTTCACCGAGGGCCTTGAACTTTACAAACAGGCCGAAAAATTCGCCCCGCAAAATCCGCAGGTGCTTTATGGCCTCGGCCGCTTTTACCTGAAAACCGGCGACCCTAACGCGGCTTTGCGGCAGTATGAAATTCTTAAACAGCTTGACGCTGCTCAGGCCGACGCGCTTCGCTCCTTAATCCAAAACTAATTATGCTTTATATGGTTTCGTCCGTGATGGTGACATTATCAGCTTCCGCTTCAACGTATAGAATTGTATTATATTTAGTGAATTCACCGGCTAATCTGATATTATGACGTTGTATCAGAGGGACCAATGTTAAAAGAATTTGTTGCAAAAATTGGATCGCCGATTGTTCTCATTGCTGTAGTATGTATCATTGTTTTAGTCGCGCATTGGCCTGCCCTCTCGGCAAAGGCCTTGTCGTTTGATGATGAGCAATACGTCACAAAAAATGTACTGGTGCAGAATCCTGGTTGGGCGTCAACGAAACGTTTTTTTGTAGAGGTTTTTGCTCCCTCAACGGTAGGTGGATACTACCAGCCCCTGACGATGGTCTCTCTAATGCTCGATTATGCCCTCGGAGGACGCGAAGATAATCTCCTCCCTTTTCATCGTACCGCTCTTGCCTTTCACCTCGCAAATACCGCGTTGGTGATAGTGCTGCTTTACCTCCTGTTTCGCAACATCTGGATAGCGGCTGCGGTTGGCCTTCTTTTCGGCGCACATCCTATGACCGTCGAGTCGGTTGCATGGCTATGCGATAGAAAAACTTTGTTGGCGGCTTTTTTCGCATTTTGGTCTTTGCTCTTTTATGTCCTCTTTGCACGCACCGCAGCTAAAAAGTATTATGCCGCCTGCCTCATCGCCTATCTGCTTGCCCTCCTCTCCAAGCCGACCAGCTCATTTTTGCCTTTTGTTATGCTTTTGATGGATTACTG
This sequence comes from uncultured Phycisphaerales bacterium, assembly GCA_903857265.1. GTDB lineage: Bacteria > Planctomycetota > Phycisphaerae > Sedimentisphaerales > Anaerobacaceae > Fen-1362. The sequence goes on along the minus strand of CAIODZ010000012.1, from coordinate 76,104 downwards.
GCCCTTGAATAGATTAAGCCGGAAATCCCTTCTCGAAAAACTCCCCTTTTTTGCGTTGTTAATTGTCTTTGCTGTAATAACTTTCGTTTCACAGCTCTCTGGCGCGGGCGGTTTGCTTCCGGGGCAGGAGCAGCACGGCTTGCTGAATCCCCCTCTTATTATTTGCCACAACATTATATTCTACCCCTTCAAGATGCTTTGGCCCGCCAACCTGTCTTCTCACTATACATATCCCCGGCCCTTTGCGATATCGAATCCGAAGGTATTGGCTGATGTTGTCGCTGCGTTCCTTTTGATTATTCTGCTTGTTGTCTCACTGCGTTGGACAAAAGCTGCTCTCACCGGCTCGTTGATTTTCTTAATTACTATTCTGCCCACAATGCAGATTGTCAAATTCAGCGATGTCATCGCCTCCGACAAATTCGCGTATCTGCCCTCGTTTGGTTTATTGATGATGCTGGCTTGTTTTCTGTTGTGGCTTTACAACAATAAATTCCGCCGGGCATTGTTCATTTCAATCGTTGTGCTGTTGCTTACAGACGCCGAAGGAGTTGCAACACGCCGATATCTGGTTTACTGGAAAGATTCCATTAGTTTATTTAATCGTATGCTGACCCTGGCCCCTGATTCTGTGTCATTACACTGTAGCCTTGCGGCTAAATATATCATTGTCGGCCAGAATGAAAAGGCCCTGGACTTATTCCAGCGGGCCATAACTATCAATCCTTCTGACAGCGTGGTTTACTTTAATCTTGGGATTGCTTATGGCGACCTCAAACGCTATCAGGATGCCATAGAGGCGTTCCAAAATGCTATTCGCCTTTCCCCAAAGTTTGACGGTGCTTACACGGCTCTCGGCGGTGTTTATGCCACTCTTGGAGAGTTTGACAAGGCCTCGGACTTATTTAAGCAGGCAATAGCTATCAATCCTTCTAACAGCCATGCCTACTTGAATCTTGGGAAAGCTTATTTCAAGCTCAACCGTCATCAGGAATCAATAGATGCGCTGCAAAAAGCTATCCGCCTTTCTCCCAAAGATGCCGACTCCTACACTGCTCTTGCCGTTGTTTATTCCGCACTTGGAAAATTCGAGGATGAAATTGACCTGTGCAGCAAGGCGATAGAGCTTAGGTCACGTTCTCCCGACGCATACATTCTTCTTGGCAGCGCCTACGGCAATCTGAAACGTTTCAACGAGGCCCTCGATGTATATAAGCGGGCTGAAAAAATTGCCCCGCAAAACCCGCAGGTGCATTATGGTCTTGGCCACTATTATCTCAGAACCGGCGACCCCAACTCTGCTTTGCAGCAGTATGAAATACTAAAACAAATCGATCCACCTCGCGCCGACAAGCTCCGCGCCTTAATCCCAAAATGATTATACTTATAAATCGCCAATCGACATTCGCCAATCGTCAATCCTCCCACTGCGGCTGAAGGGGCTCGAACCCCCAACCTTTGGTTCCGTAGACCAACGCTCTATCCAGTTGAGCTACAGCCGCTATTGTCGAACGCATTAATCGCCTATATTTCCGCGCCCAACGCCTTAATTATACGTGCCCAACCCCGTTTTGCAAGAAAATTACCGATTGTGGATGGTTAGCCCCGAAGCCTGCTTCGGGGTCATAAAATTGTAAAATTTTTCCTTATTCTGTTTAGGGGGTGCAATCGTGAGGTTCGCTTAATTAAATCGTCAATTGACGCGAAGCGTCATCCCCGAGTGCTGCTCACTTGGAATAGAACAGGGGACCCACAATTTAATCCACAATCGCCAATCGACATTCGGCAATAATAACAGCCCTTGACTCCTGACCACCTTTGATGGACAATGGTTAACAGGTTTTTAAAAACTATTACGAGGAGTTTTAACGCATCCGTGGCAAAAGAAGCTAAAGCCAGAATAAAGATTAACAAACTGCTCGAAGAAGCGGAATGGCGTTTCTTCGATACAGATAAAGGGCCGGCAAACATAGCCCTTGAAGCAAATGTAAAAATCACCAATACCCGTCTCAACGAATACGGCGAAGATTTTGAAAAGACGACCACCGGCTTTGTTGATTTCCTGCTTCTCGACAAAGACAAATTTCCCATAATTGTTTTGGAAGCCAAAAGCGAAGTAAAAGACCCGCTTGACGGAAAAGAGCAGGCCAGAAAATATGCCAACGGAAAAAAAGTCCGCTTCGTTATTCTTTCAAACGGTAATCTTCATTATTTCTGGGATATTGAAACTGGCAATCCCGAAATCATAACCTCATTTCCTACCCCCGAATCCATTAACCACAAAAATCGGTTCAAACCAAACCCCAACACCCTGATAAATGAGCTTGTCGAACAGGATTATATCCTCCTCACCCAAAAACCTGATTACAAGTCCGACCCCCGCTGGCTCGACGAAACCCAACGAGAAACATTTCTCAAAGATAACGGCCTGAAACTTCTCCGGCCTTATCAGGTCAATGCGGTCCGCTCTATTCAGGATGCGGTCGGTAAAGGCAAATCGCGTTTCCTTTTTGAAATGGCAACTGGAACTGGCAAGACACTTATCGCCGCCGCCGTTATGAAGCTTTTTCTAAGAACCTCAAACGCCAAACGCGTCCTTTTTCTCGTTGACAGATTAGAGCTTGAAGACCAGGCACATCGAAATCTTATAAAATACCTTAAAAATGATTTCACTACCGTAATCTATAAGCAAAAACGCGAAGAGTGGAATAATGTTGAAATCGTTGTTACCACAATTCAGTCCCTTATCTCGGATAACAAATACAAACGTCTTTTCAGTCCCACCGATTTTGACCTTGTTATCTCCGACGAAGCCCACCGCAGCATCGGTGGCAACAGCCGGGCTGTTTTTGAGTATTTTGTCGGCTATAAACTTGGCCTGACCGCCACACCAAAGGACTATCTGAAAAATATAAAAAAAATCAACGAACGTGACCCCCGCGAAATCGAACGCAGAATCCTCCTCGATACCTACACAACCTTCGGCTGTGAGTCCGGTGACCCGACCTTCCGATATTCGCTTGTCGATGGTGTTCGTGAAAAATACCTGATTAACCCCATCGTCGTAGATGCCAGAACCGAAATAACAACTCAACTTTTATCCGATGAAGGTTATTCGGTGATTATTACCGACAAGGATGGCGAGGAAAAAGAAAAAATCTATGTTCATAAGGACTTTGAGAGAAAGTTTTTCTCCGAAAAAACCAATAAAATATTCTGCGACACCATTTTAACGAAAGCCCTTCAAGACCCGCTCACCGGAGAAATCGGCAAAACCATAATTTTCTGCGTCAGTCAAGACCACGCCGCCAAAATAACAAAGATTTTGAACGATATTGCCCTCAAACTCTGGCCCGGCAAATACAATTCCGACCTTGCTCTACAGGTCACAAGCAGAGTTCCTGATTCTCAGCAATTCGCTGTAAATTTCGCCAACAATAACCTTAACGGCCACACAAAATGGCTCGATTCTTACAAATCCAGCAAAACAAGAATTTGTGTTACTGTCGGTATGATGACCACCGGCTATGATTGCGAAGATATACTTAATCTTTGCTTTATGCGCCCGATTTTCTCCCCGCAGGATTTCGTCCAGATTAAAGGCAGAGGCACAAGAAAATTCACCTTCGAATACAAACAAAAAACCTCATCCGGTGACACCGAGCTTGTTTCCAAGCCCAAAGAACGTTTCAAGCTCTTTGACTTCTTCGCCAATTGCGAATACTTCGAGCATAAATTCAAATACGATGAGGTTATAAAACTGCCGCCCATAGGCGAAGGCGGCGGCGGTGGTGGCGGAGAGGATAAACAGACCGAATACGAGAACGTCAAGATCGACCCCTTGAAAACCCTTGTCGAAACACCCATTGGCCTTGATGGTATGCGCGTTGACAGGGAATTTTTCGGCAAGTTCGAGCAGGCCGTCAAAAAAGACACCTTTGTAGCTCAAAAGGTGGAGCAGGGAGATTTTGAAGCCGCCGAAGATTATATCCTTCAAAATATCTTTGAAAAGCCAGAGGACTTCTTCAACCTCGAAAAACTCCGTAAGGCCGTTCAGCTCGATAGACGCCTCACGCTCCGCGAAATCCTCGAGAAAATCTTCGGCCTCATCGCTGGCTTCAAAACCAAAGACCAGCTCCTCGAAGAAGAATGCCAGAAGTTTATCTCAATATACAAACCTGACAGCGACCACGTCCTGCCCGCTAAAAATTTCCTAAAGGCCTACGTTGCCGACCCCAAAGTCCGCGAGATTATCGAATCAAGACGCTTCGCCGACTTCGCCACAAGTCCTGTCGGCGATGATTTCAGAATACTGAATAAAAACCTGCGGAAAATAATACCGGAATATGTTAAGGATTATGTGCCATTGAATAAGTTTATGTAATTTGCAGGGAAGCGAAATTTTAAATCTCAGATCTCACACGGAGCAAGGCGACGAGCCCGCTTCGGAAATTTCAAATATCAAATTTTAAATCTTAAATTTCGAAAGGAGTTGACGATGAAATACGAGCGGTTCGAAGATTTGCCCGTCTGGCAGGCGGCGATTGATCTGGCCGTTCGTGTATATGCCCTGACGAAAGACAAATTCTTTAGCCAGCCCGGCGACCTGCGTGACCAGATTCGCCGTGCGTCGCTGTCGGTTTCAAATAATATTGCCGAAGGTTTCGAACGCGGCTCAACCGCCGAACTGCTCGCCTTCCTTTATATCTCTCGCGGTTCCTGCGGAGAAACTCGCTCAATGCTGCTTTTCACGGAACGCTTTCCCGAAGCCGCACATCTGAAATCTGAAATTTCAAATCTCAAATCATTAGCTGAATCCTGCTCTCGCCAGATACGCGGCTGGGCGGATAATCTCCAGAACAGCGACATCAAAGGTCAGCGGCATTTAAATGACCAGGTCCGCATTGTTTATCAAGGCAATAAAAGCAGGGAAGCATTCTCGAAACGGCTCGAAGAAACTATCCGAAAAGCCCGCCCGCAGGACTATCCGCAGGAGGAGAAATGATATTAAATTTCCGATCTCAAATTTCAAATCTATTCTCTGAGATCTCAAATCTTAGATTTCAAATCTCATATTGCTCGGTAAAATGATAAAATTCAATAAGTTTTAATAAATTTTATACGTATCAGGAAATCTTAAAGACATTATGCTCGACACTGAAACTAAAAGAAAAATCGACTCCTGCCGGGATATATTAGTCGGCAAAATCCCCGACCCAAAATCCCAGGTCGAACAAATCACTATCGCCCTCATTTACAAGTTTATGGACGATATGGACCAGTGGTCCGTCGAGCAAGGAGGCAAGGCCAGTTTCTTTAGAGGCGAATTTGAAAAATATTCCTGGTCCAGCATTTTCGACCCCCGCATAAGCGGCTTTGAGCTTTTCAACCTCTATGGCGAAGCCCTTACCAAAATGAATCACAACCCCAATATCCCGCAGCTTTTCAGGGATATCTTCAAAAATGCCTATCTGCCATACCGCGACCCGGAAACTCTTCGCATGTTTTTGAAGGAAATTCGCGGTTTTTCTTATGACCACAGCGAAAAGTTGGGCGATGCCTTTGAATATCTGCTTTCCGTGTTATCCTCTCAGGGCGATGCGGGCCAGTTCAGAACCCCGCGCCATATAATCGACTTCATGGTCAAAGTCGTTGACCCGCAGCTTAATGAAACCGTCCTCGACCCCGCCTGCGGAACCGCCGGATTCTTAATCTCCGCCTATAAAAATATCACCGCCAATAATCAAAAACTCAATCCCGACCAGAAAAAACGCCTTCTTAACAACTTCGTCGGCTACGACATCTCCCCCGATATGGTCCGCCTCTCGCTCGTAAATATGTATCTCCACGGCTTTAAAGAACCGCACATCGTCGAATACGATACCCTTACCTCAGAGGAACGCTGGCAGGATACCTTTGACGTTATTATGGCAAATCCTCCCTTTATGACCCCCAAAGGCGGCATCCGTCCCCATAGTCGTTTTTCAATTCAGGCCAAAAGAAGTGAAGTCCTCTTCGTCGATTATATCGCAGAACACCTCAACCCCTCAGGCCGTGCGGGCGTCATCGTCCCCGAAGGTATTATCTTCCAGTCCCAGAATGCCTATAAAGCCCTTCGTAAAATGTTAGTCGAAAATTGTCTCTGGGCTGTTGTCTCCCTTCCCGCCGGTATCTTTAATCCCTATTCAGGTGTCAAAACCAGTATCCTGTTTATGGATAAATCCCTTGCGAAAAGAGTAGATAGGATTTTATTTGTAAAGGTTGAAAACGACGGCTTCGACCTTGGCGCACAAAGAAGGGTCATTGACAAAAACGATTTAACTGCCGCCCTCAAATTCCTCAACATCTATAAATCCAAAATTGCTAATCTCTCAAATCTCAAATCTGATCTTTCAAATCTGAACTCTGAGATATCAAATCCCAAATCTGCCCTTTCCCCCCTTGCACATGCCGTCTTAAAATCCGAAATCGCTAAATCCGGCGATTACACCCTCTCCGGGGACAGATACCGTACGTTTGAGCATCAACGCGCGGCTACCTATCCAAAGGTTTACTTCGCTGATGTACTCGAAATAAACCCCGATAAGGTTGATCCGCAAGCTGCCTTTGGCGAAAATGAATTCATCTACGTTGATATCACCTCAGTTGAAAACGGCACGGGACGCATTGACTTTACCAATCGGCTCAAGAGCATAGAAGCCCCCAGTAGAGCACGGCGAGGTGTCAAAAAAAACGACATCCTCCTTTCAACCGTGCGCCCAAATCTAAAAGCGTTTGCCTACCTCGATGAATGCCCCCCCGATATTGTTGTCTCCACAGGATTCGCTGTGTTGCGAGCCAAAGCGAACGTTTTGCCTAAATACGTGTACCACCTGTTATTCTCCGACGCCGTCCAAAACCAAATGCTTAATCGCATGGGGAAGGGTTCATATCCAAGCATTAACCAGAACGATGTTGAAAATCTGGAAATTCCCCTTCCTCCTCTCGAAATTCAGGGAAAAATCGTCGCAGAAATCAACGGCTATCAAAAAATCATCGACGGCGCTCGCCAAATCGTCGAAAACTACAAACCCTCAATCAAAATCAACCCCGCTTGGCCAATGGTAAAAATCGGAGAAATATGTAATTTAGTAAGAGGCAGCTCCCCAAGACCTAAAAGCGACAAAAGATTTTATGGTGGCAGTGTTCCGCGACTTATGGTCTCTGACCTTACCCGTGATGGAATGTATGTTGACCCCAAAACAGATTTCCTAACAAAAGAGGGGGCAAAGCTGAGTCGTCCAATGAAAAAAGGCAATGTTGTCATGGCTGTTAGCGGTAACCCTGGGCTTCCGGCAATTTTGAAAATCGACGCCTGTATTCACGACGGTTTTGTTGGCTTCAAAGATTTGTCTAAAAAGTTAATACCTGAATTCTTCTATTTTGTACTCTTGCATTTAAAAGATGCTAATAATTCGCAATCCGTTGGAGCAGTATTTCTAAATCTTACTACAGACCAAATAAAAGAATTCGCTATTCCTGTGCCAGCAATAGATGAGCAAAAGCAAATCGTTGCTGAAATCGAATCCGAGCAGAAAATCGTCAACGATAACAAAAAACTCATCGAAATCTTTGAAAAGAAAATCTCCGACACCATTTCTTCTCTTTGGTCCTGAAATTCTCCTCTCTGAAATTTCAAATCTTAAATCTTATATTCTTTTTGAAAAGAAATTCTCCGCCCTCTGGGCCTGAAAAAATTCGCCTGCCCTGCGTAGCTTTAGCGAAGTAGGGTGTTAATCCTGCCATAAGGCATCCCTTAGGGAGTGGTTAAATTTTTTCGTGTTGAAACATCCCGCCAATCTCCACCCGTCCTTGATTAAAATGTCCATAGTCCTTTTGACTAATCAAAAGGACTATGGCCTTCTCTGGCGACTAAGGAGAAAAAGGGGTCAGCCTGTACTGAGCGGAGTCGAAGCGGAGTCGTTTTAGTGATTATCATTATCAGCCGGCAAACTTGCCGAAAGAAAAGCAGTCAGCTTTATAAAAGGGCGATAGGAAAAGTTATCAGCCGAAATGCCATTTATGGCGGGGCGATTGTATCGCCCGGCAGACGAGATAAAGGTCTTGCGCATAAACCACGTTTAGAGCACAGGCCTTATCGAGTATGCTCCCCGGCTGACTAAATCTGTGAGAATCCGTGCTAATCCGTGGTTAAAAAAACTTTGTGTCTTAGTGTCTTCGTGGCGAAAAAAATTTCGTATTGAAAAATCCTGCGATAAAGATTAAATTGCCGCTTCAACCTGTATTGTAAATAGAAAGGAACAATATGACATCTCAATTTACAGTTGTAGTGGTTGCTCTAATTCTTGCGATAACCGCCGGCTGTGGGGGCCCCCAGATGCAAAAAGAACCAATCCAGCCAAACACAGATATTCGCCTCAATTCCCTTGGCTACCTGCCCGCCGCGCAGAAAAAAGCCACGATTATCACCAAATGCTCGAATTTTACCGTAAAAGATGCCTCGAAAAATGGAGTTGTGCTTTACGGCAAAGTTACCGGCCCATTCACCCAGAAGGACGTCAGCCAGACCGCCTGGATTGCCGATTTCTCCAAACTTAACAAACCCGGAAAGTATTACCTCGAAGTCCCCGGCGTAGGCCGCTCTATCGATTTTGAGATAGGCAACAAGGTTTACGATTTCGCATTTTATACCGCTATGCGCGCATTTTACCTTTGGCGTTGCGGCACCGAGGTCAACGCCATCTACAATGGCAATCATTATTACCACGCCGCCTGCCACACCGACGATGCCTGCCAGGATTACATCGCAGACCTTGATCCCCAGTATCTCAGCTCGCTGCCCCCCGACACCCAGGATCCCAACACCCGCGACCCCAACGCTCACGGCCCCACCAACTCCCACCGCGACGCCACCGCCGGCTGGCACGACGCCGGTGACTATAATAAATATGTCGTCAACGCGGGGGTGACAGTCGGAGTGATGTTCCTGGCGTGGGAACAGTTCGGCGATAAGCTCGAAAGTATCAAGCTCGACATACCCGATACCGCACCCGGCTACCCGGATTACCTCAAAGAGTTGAAATGGGAAATCGACTGGCTCCTGAAAATGCAATACCCGGACGGCTCAGGAAGGGTGTCGCATAAAGTCAGCACACTGCGGTTCGGCGGGTTCATAATGCCCGAAGAGGAAACCGAAACAAGATACCTCACGGGCTACAGCACCGCGGCAACCGCGGATTTCGTCGCGATGACCGCTATGGCTGCCCGAAATTTCAAACCATACGACGAAAAATACGCGAAAAAGTGCCTCGATGCTGCCCAAAAGAGTTACGAATTCCTCAGGAAGAACCGCGACAACAAAATGGCGGACCAGTCCGCATTCAGGACCGGCTCGTATCCGACTAATGACCAGGATGACCGCCTGTGGGCCTCCGCGGAAATGTGGGAAACAACGGGCGACGCAAATTACCTCAACGCCTTCGAATGGGGCTCTTCGGCGTTCGAGGACAAAATTGATTTCTACTGGGACTGGGGCAGCGTCAAAAACCTCGCGATGTTCACCTATCTTCTCAGCAAAAGGCAAGGCAAAAGAGACGTCCTCGTGGAAGATATAACGCGCGACCTCCTCAGGACTGCTGATTCGCTTGTCATCGCTCGCAACAGGGACATTTACGCCAGATGCCTCGACGGCGCATACAAATGGGGCAGCAACGGCACGGTCGCAAGAGAGTGCCTCACGCTGCAAATAGCCAATAAGGTTTCGCCCAACCCGGAATATGTCGAGACCTCGCTCGATTCAATCAGTCATTTGTTCGGGCGTAATTACTATTGCAGGTCGTATGTTACGGGCTTAGGTTACAAGCCGCCTATGAACCCGCACGACAGACGTTCGGGCGGCGACAACGTCCGCGACCCATGGCCCGGATACGTAGTGGGGGGCGGTCACTCCGCTACCGACTGGCAGGATATCGAGCCGGACGCGAGAACAAATGAAGTTTGCATTAACTGGCAGGGGGCGCTTGTGTACGCGCTGGCAGGATTTGCAAGCGGAAAATGATTTTTTACCACTCCCGTAAGGGACGCCTTCTGGCGGAAGGGCACGAAGGGACATAGATTATTTCTTCTTTAAATAATTACCCCTGCCACTTGCTCCGAGGATTTACGTCGGAGAGTGGCAGGGTTTATCATTTGAGGGTCCCCCTGCAATCAGCCTTGGGGGCTTCGAGAAACCCTCTTTTTTATTGGACAAACATTTTTTGCCCGAAGTCAAACTCTATTTTCCAGCCACAGCCAAATCGCCAGTCCGCCTGTGATTATCACTGCCGGGACGCTTACCCAAATCGGTATCGTTACGGTGTTTACCGTTACGCTCGTGCTATAGAACACCCGTAACAAATGCGCTACGGCAATAATTATCAGCAGCAGCACTGTGATGGTTATGGATGGCTTCATGTGCGCTAACGTAATCATTGTCGTTTCCTTTCATTTTTTTGCTGTTTTTAACCAGGTGTTATCCGCACTCTTTTCCTATTATATTCTACGTTTGTTCCTATTGCCCGGTTTCAAAGGAAATCGCCTGCCTTTGGTTGGCGAGGCGGACAGATTGACCCGCCAAACTGACCGGCGGGCAAGCGCTGCTTTTTGCCAAAAAAGTAATAACATCCGGGAATTTAAACGCCGATAAATATATCTGGGAAGCATTTCCAAAAAGCCCTGTCCTTAACAATAGCTGAATATGAGGGTTAAAATGGAAAAGTTCTACTGGAAAGATGAATACAGCCTGGGAGTTGAGAAAGTCGACTGTCAACACCAGCACCTGTTTGAGCTTGTCAATAAACTCATCGAACGGTCCGATAAATTCTCGGATTTAAAGCTTATCTCGGAGACGCTGACGGAAATGCTTAACTACGCGAAAGAGCATTTCGCAGACGAAGAAGAACTTATGCGGGAACACAGCTATCCGGAGCTCGAATCACACAAAGAGCAGCATACCTATTTCATCGGGACAACAGCCGAACTATCCATAAACGCCCTGAATAAGCAATCAATGGTCTTAGAAGAGATTGTGGAATTCCTTAAACTATGGCTGACGCTCCACATCCTCAAATATGATATGAAATACAGGGACTATTTTAAGGCAAATATCCCCGCCAAAGCAGCATTCAGTGTGTAGCGGACAGCGTTTAGTTTGTATATCGTCCGTCATCAGTCATCCGTCTTCTGTCCTCTGCTTCGTGGTGAAAACCCTTGCTTTTATTCCCGGTTTGATGATATACTGTTACCTTAAGGCCGGGATGCGACTTTTGCCGCATTTCAAGAAGTAACTAAGGAAAAACCTTGGAGGAGAGCAAAGATGAAAACCGGGACAACATTTACCCTGTTTCTTACAGCCATACTGACCCTTGCAGCAGGCAGCGTTTTCGGTGCATATAGCGGCGGGACAGGCGACCCATGCACCCCATACCAAATCGCCACAAAAACAGATTTACTGGCACTTGCTGCCAATACGGCGGATTACGGCAAATGCTTTATCCTGACGGCGGATATTAATATGGGAGGGCAGGTCTTTACGACGGCAATTATCGCCCCGGATACTGTTGCAGGTAATTATAGCTTCGAGGGAACCGCATTTACGGGGACGTTCGACGGCAACGGCCATAAAATCACTAATTTTACCATCAACGGCGGTCATAATTGCCACCTTGGATTATTTGGCTATATTAGCTCTGGCGGCTCGGTTAAAAACCTCGGTCTTGAAAACTTTACTGTCAGCGGTTCTTCTAATTCACAATATGTTGCCGGTCTGGTGGGATTAAGCAGCGGCAGTATCAGCAATTGCTATTCGACGGGTGCAGTCAGCGGTGGTTCCAATTCTTTTTCTGTCGGCGGTTTGGTGGGAGGTAACAGCGGCGGCATCAGCGATTGTTATTCGACGGGCGCGGTCAGCGGTTATGCCGATTTCGGCGGGCTGGTGGGTTATAACTACTCCAACAGCAGTATAAACGACTGCTATTCGACAGGTGATGTCAACGGCGGAGACAGTTCGTACGACATCGGTGGGCTAGTGGGAGGTAACAACGGTAGCATCAGCACCTGCTATTCGACTGGCGATATCAACGGCGGAGACAGTTCGTACGACATCGGTGGGCTAGTGGGAGGTAACAGCAGCAGCGGCAGTATCAGCACCTGCTATTCGACTGGCGCAGTCAGCGGTGTTTCCAATTCTTATTATGTCGGCTGTCTGGTGGGATACAACAGCGGCGGTATCAGCAATTGCTATTCGACTGGCGCAGTCAGCGGTGTTTCCAATTCTTATTATGTCGGCTGTCTGGTGGGATACAACAGCGGCGGTATCAGCAATTGCTATTCGACTGGTACTGTCAGCGGTTCTGAAGATGTCGGTGGTTTAGTGGGAGGCAACTACGGCACTATCAGCAGTTGCTATTCGACAGGAGCGGTCGGCGGTTCTACAAAGGTCGGTGGTTTAGTGGGATGGACCGGCGGCAGTGTCAGTAACTGCTATTCGACAGGTACGGTCAATGGTTCTGCGATAGTCGGTGGGTTACTCGGCGAAAACTACAAGGGGAAGATTATCCGGTGTTATTCGACCGGCAGGCCTGCTGGGAGTTCGAATGTTGGTGGATTGTGCGGCTATAAGGTTACCGGAGGCGATTATGAGGACACGGGCAATTTCTGGGATATACAGACCTCCGGCTGTGCGATCAGTGCTGGCGGGACAGGCAAAACGACGGCGGAAATGAAAATGCTTTCAACATTCACCTCGGCGGGCTGGGACTTTGTTAATCTGTGGGGAATCGGCAACGGCCAGACATACCCTTATCTTAAGCCCCTTACCGGCGTCAATCCCGCGGATTTGAATTACAGTGGAAAGGTTGACTTTGATGATTTCGCGATTTTCGCCGACAACTGGCTGACGCAGTGGTAATCCGTGGTTTTTTTAAGGAGAGCAAAGATGAAAACCAGAGCAGCATTTATCCTTTCTCTTGCAGCCATACTGACCCTCGCGGCAGGCAGCGCTTTCGGCTCATATAGCGGGGGCCTCGGTACAGCGGGCAACCCATACAAAATCGCCACAAAAGCGGATTTACTGGCTTTAGCTGCGACTACGGCGGACTACGGCAAATGCTTTATCCTGACGGCGGATATTAATATGACAGGGCAGGTCTTTACGACGGCAATCATTGCCGCGGATACCAGTTCAAACATCGGTTTTCAGGGAACGACCTTTACAGGAACTTTTGACGGGAACGACCATAAGATTATTAATTTTACCATAAACGGCGGAAATAATTCCTACCTCGGTTTATTTGGCTTTATGGACTCCGGCTCGGTTATTAAAAATATCGGTCTTGAAAACTGTTCGGTCAGCGGTGGTACCAATTCTAATTATGTCGGCGGGCTTATGGGATACAACTTAGGTACTGTCAGCAATTGCTATTCGACGAGTTCGGTCAGCGGTGGTTCTAATTCTTATTATGTCGGCGGGCTGGTGGGATACAACTATGTCAACACTGTCAGCAATTGCTATTCAACGGGTTCGGTTAGCGGTGGTTCTGATTCTTATTATGTGGGCGGGCTGGTGGGAGAAAACTACGCCGGCACTGTCAGCAGTTGCTATTCGACGGGTTCGGTCAGCGCTGGTTCTAATTCTACTTTTGTAGGCGGGCTGATTGGATACAACTGCATAAGCACTGTCAGCAATTGCTATTCGACGGGTACGGTTAGCGGTTATGAAGAAGTCGGTGGTCTGGTGGGATATTACAACGGCGGCAGTATCAGCAATTGCTATTCGACGGGTGCGGTTAGCGGTAGCATAGATGTCGGCGGACTGGTCGGATATGACAACAGCGGCAGTGTTGTTAACAGTTTCTGGGATACAAATACCTCCGGTAAGACAACCAGCTCAGGCGGGACAGGCAAGACCACGGCACAAATGAAAAAACTTTCGACATTTACCTCGGCGGGCTGGGACTTTGTTAATGTGTGGGGAATTTACAATGGCCAGTCATACCCTTGTCTTAAGTTTCTTACCGGGTTCAATCCCGCGGATTTGAATTACAGTGGAAAGGTCGATATGCAGGATTTCGCGATTTTCGCCGACAACTGGCTTACAGGTGATTAACTGTTGAAAGCATTTTTCTAATAAGCTTTTATCTCTATGCGGTGGATTAAGAAGCGTAACCATCCATACACAAAATCCCGAACCAACAACGCTTTTGCTGCTCGGCCTTAGTGTAAAGAGCACCTCGTGTTTTCCTTCCACCCTCATTTTTGGACCAGAAAACGGTCTGTTTAACCGGAAATCCGCTTAAGGCAAGTAAATTCTAAAAAAAGTGTAACGATTTTCGCCTGAGGTGGACTTACTTATTAGGCGGCGAGGCCAGGAGCCGAGACTATCTTTTGTTGGCACTGGCAAAAAGGATATAATAAATTGCCTTTTGCTTCCGGTGAGCTAAGTCGAACCGCTATGGGGCAAAAGGCAGGAAGGAGAAACAAATGTTCAGAGGAATCCGCAGACAATTGTTCACCGGTGTATGGATGCTGGCAATGCTTGTTATAACAGCTACTATCTGTTCCGGAAAATACTCCGGCGGGACAGGCGACCCATGTGACCCGTACCAAATCGCCACAAAAACAGATTTACTGGCCTTGGCTGCCAATACGACGGATTACAACCAGTGCTTCATCCTCACGGCGGATATTGATATGCAAGGGCAGGTCTTTACAGGGGCAATCATTGCCGCAAATTCTGGTTCATCCCCCAGTTTCCAGGGAACGCCCTTTACGGGAACATTTGACGGGAACGGCCACAAGATATTGAGTTTCACTACAAATGCTGCCGACTTTACATATGTTGGTGGTTTATTTGGCTGTATATATGGCGGGTCGGTGAAGAATCTTGGCCTTGAGAATTTCTCTGTCAGCGGTCTCAACTATGTTGGCAGTTTGGTGGGAGTGAACTACGGCACTATCAGCGATTGCTATTCGACGGGTTCGGTCAGCGGTTCTGGTGGTGCCGGCGGGCTGGTGGGAGATAACAGCGGCATTATCAGTAACTGCTATTCGACGGGTGCTGTCAGCGGCGCTTCTTATTTCGTCGGCGGTTTGGTGGGGTATAATTATCAGGGTACACTAACCTCCTGCTATGCGACCGGTTCGGTCAGCGGATATGAATATGTCGGCGGGCTGGCAGGAGCAAACTACAGCATCATCACTAACTGCTATTCGACGGGTTCGGTCAGTGGCACTTATGATGTCGGCGGTCTGGTGGGATATAAGGAGGATTCCAGTAGCTTTAACAGCAGTTTCTGGGATATAAACACTTCCGGTCAGACGACCAGCGCAGGCGGGATAGGCAAGACGACGGCACAAATGAAACAAACCAGTACCTTTGCTAACTGGGACTTTATTGAAACTTGGGGCATCATTGAAAATCAAACATATCCGTATCTGATGACCGGTCCCGCTGCGGACTTAAACCATGATAAAAAAGTTGACTTTGCTGACTTCGCGATTTTCGCCGAGAACTGGCTCAGCAGCGACTAACGACTATCGACTAACGACTTTCCGCTTCGCTCCGTGTTGTCGTTCGCATATCGTCTGTCCTCCGTCCTCAGTCATCTGTCTTCAAATCGACATTCGGCAATCGGCAATCTAAAATTAATTGACTCTTCCTTTTTGAAAATCTATAGTTGGCCTTGGTTGCGCGGTCATGCGTTTAATATAAAAACTTCCGAATCAGATGATTTTTGTTAAAGGAAATATGAATATGGGTGCTGTTACGAACATGTGTGCTGTTACAGAGATGGGTTCTTTTGGTCCAATATTATTTTTAGTCGCATATCTGGGGATAGTCATTTATTTGTTTTCTCTGTTGACGCGTTTTGTGAGAGCGATAGAGAAAATTGCCACAAAAATTGAAAATTCTCCCAGGATTTGACAATTAGCGGAGAATACATTTTTTTTAAACCACGAAGAGCACCGAGAACCACGAAGATTTTCTTTTATTTTATATTTTTCTTCGTGCCCCTTCGTGTGCTTTGTGGTGAAAAATATTTGCTTTTATTGCCGGTTTGACGATATATTGGCAATTTATGGCCGGAACCTGTAATTGTGGAGTATTCGAATGTTTATTCCAAAAATAGAAATTCAACTTCCGGAATGGATTCATAATTACTTGGATTCAGAAAAGATTACATTGCCAAATATTGAAGACAGAATGCGATTCGTGATTAAGCTTTCCGAATTAAATATAAAAGAAAAAACAGGTGGTCCTTTTGGGGCCGGCGTATTTGATGACAAAGGGAAACTTATAGCGCCAGGCATTAACATGGTCGAAAGCCGCAGGTGCTCTATTCTTCATGCTGAAATAGTTGCGTTATCGCTTGCTCAGAAATCATTAGACCGTTTTGATTTGGGAAATGGGGGCAGTTTAAAGTATGAACTTGTTTCCGCAACTGAACCATGCGCTATGTGTTATGGCGCTATTCCATGGTCTGGGGTTAGCCGATTAGTCTGCGGGGCACGCGATGAAGACGCAAGAAGTATCGGTTTTGATGAAGGTCCTAAATTAAAAAATTGGATACATGAACTTGAGGTACGAGGCATCGAAGTTCGTCGTGATGTTTTGCGAGAAGAAGCTGCATCTGTTCTTCGCCATTATGCTGATATCGGAGGAACTATTTATAATTCAGCGGGGAAATGTTAATTTAGGCAATTCAATCAAACGGTTATCACACACACGCGAAAAAAAATCCGGGAATTTTTGAAATTTTTTTTATTCCTTTTCCCACAAGAACTTACCGACTTTGGGCAGAAAAATAAAGTTTCGTAACTCCTTAAAACCCCCGTAAATTCACCTTATATATAGAGGGATGTTGTTCCTCTGTAGTAGCGCAGAAGCGCCCGGCTTCGCTCAAGGAGCTACGCCGAGGCAAGCAAAGCATTTCGCCCCGGGAGGGCAAGGCATCAGGAACAGAAGTTCCATTTCGGATTTCGAATTTCAGATTTGTTTAGAGATTAGGATTTAGAAATTAGAATTTCTTGTTCTGGAGGATAAGGACTATGTCTGCGAAACTAACAATAACAATACACGTTTGTCTCGACGTTCTTTTTATTTGGCCTATTCTGCTTTACCGGCTGTTGAAATATGGCTACACGTATCGGCGGATATATCTGGGGGAAGGGAAATGGGTGATTCTGGACCAGCAGGATTACTATCGTCTCAGAATTTTCAAATGGATCGTCTATGGCAACGGAACCAACTTATATGCCATCCGGCATCAGTTAATCGAACCAAATAAGACAAAGACCGTGTATATGCACAGGGAAATAATGAATCCGCCTCCCGACCTTGTCGTTGACCATAGGAATTGTGATGGCCTCGATAATCGAAAGCAAAATCTCCGCTTTGCTACTCACGCTCAAAACACCCGCAACAGGCGAAAGAAAAAAAATGGCTCTTCCCAGTTTCTAGGCGTCTATTTTAACAAAGAAAAATCCACGTGGGACAGCCAGCTCATGCACAATGGCAAAAAAATATGGGTTGGCAGATTCGACAACGAAATCGACGCCGCAAAGGCATACGATGAGACGGCGAGGAAATATCATGGAGAGTTTGCGCGACTTAACTTTCCATAATTAACCACTAAGCCACTAAGACACAAAGAACAAGTTAAAAGTCAAAAGCAAAAAAGAACTACTTAGTGCCTTGGTGTCTTTGTGGTAAAAATACGAATTCAGCATCTTGACAGTTGTAGGGGTGGGTCGTATAGTAAACCCTCTTTACAAACGATAGTTATGGTCGTATTTGAAAGGAGTTATTATGAAGCTCGACCGGAAGTTGAGGATGGGAATGATTGGGGGAGGCCCCGGGGCATTTATCGGGGACGTGCATCGCAAGGCATCACGTTTGGACGGGGAAATCAAGCTTGTAGCAGGCGCATTCGATATCAATCCTGAAAAATCCGAGCAGATGGGCAGAGAGCTTGCGCTGGACCAGGCGAGGGTTTACGGCACTTATACCGAGATGATAAAGGCGGAGTCGAAGCTGCCCGAAGGCGAGCGGATTGATTTCGTTTCGATAACGACGCCTAATAACTGGCATTTTCCGATAGCGAGGGATTTCCTCAAGGCGGGATTCCACGTTATGTGCGAAAAGCCGATGACGATTACGTCTGCTGAGGCAAAG
This sequence comes from uncultured Phycisphaerales bacterium, assembly GCA_903857265.1. Classification (GTDB taxonomy): domain Bacteria; phylum Planctomycetota; class Phycisphaerae; order Sedimentisphaerales; family Anaerobacaceae; genus Fen-1362. The sequence continues at coordinate 57,893 of CAIODZ010000012.1, read as the reverse complement.
CAGTTACAATCGCTGGTCAAAAGCACGGGCAAGGTCTTTGGCCTGATGCACAATTACACCGGCTACCCAATGGTGAAGCTGGCGAAGGATATGGTCAAGAAGGGCGATATGGGCGCGATTCGCAAGGTCGTTGTGCAGTATCCGCAGGGATGGCTTGCGACGGCTTTGGAACGGACAGGCAGTATGCAGGCGGGCTGGCGAACAGACCCCAAGCAGAGCGGCGCGGGCGGCTGCGTCGGCGACATCGGAACTCACGCTGCCAACCTCGCTGAATACATCACCGGAAATAAAATCACGCATATCTGCGCGGAACTGACGACATTCGTCAAGGGGCGCCTGCTCGATGACGACTGCAACTGCCTGCTCAAGTTCGATAACGGGGCAAAGGGCGTTTTGCACGCAAGCCAGATTTCGATTGGCGAAGAAAATAACCTCGCCATCTGGGTACACGGCGAAAAGGGCAGCTTGGAATGGCATCAGGAAAATCCCAACTACTTATATACAAGGGCGATGAACGCGCCTGAGCAGGTTTGGAAACGAGGCAATGGCTACGTTGGCGAATACAGCGCAGCGGCTGGTCGCGGAACACGATTACCCTTCGGGCATCCGGAGGCGTTTTTCGAGGCGTTCGCGAACAACTATCGCAATTTCGCGGAAACGGTAAAGTGCGCGATTGCGGGCGACAAGCCCAGCGACCTTGCGAAGGATTTCCCGGGCGTCAACGAGGGCGTTCGAGGCATATTGTTTATCGAGACGGTTGTCGCAAGCGCAAAGAGCGCGAAAAAGTGGACACCAATGAAAAAGTAAAAAGTAAAAAGAAAAAAGCAAAAACGAAAAAGGTAAAAATGAAAAGTAAAAAATGGATCCCCTGTTGTAGAGCCAAAGGAGCGGGTTCACGGGGATCTGCGCTTCGCTCCGAGGAGAAGGAAAAATGGCAAGACCGGTAACATTATTCACGGGGCAATGGGCGGATTTACCGCTTGAGGTATTGGCGGAGAAGGCGGCGAGCTGGGGATATGACGGGCTGGAGTTGGCCTGCTGGGGTGACCACTTTGACGTTGACCAGGCGCTGGCGGACGATAAATATTGTGAATCGAAGCGCAAATTGCTGAAAAAGCATGGCCTTGAGGTTTACGCAATCTCGACGCATTTGGTAGGCCAGGCGGTTTGCGATAATATCGACATTCGTCACAAATCGATACTGCCCCCGGACGTTTGGGGCGACGGCGAGCCGGAAGGCGTTCGGCAGAGAGCCGCAAAGAAGCTCATCGATACCGCCAAAGCCGCCAAAAAACTCGGCGTCAAGGTCGTCAATGGTTTTACCGGCAGCTCCATTTGGGCCTATGTTTATTCGTTCCCGCCGGTTTCAGCGGATATGATAAAGGCGGGGTATAAGGATTTCGCGAAGAGGTTTACGCCGATACTGAATGCTTTCAAGAACCAGGGAGTGAAGTTTGCACTGGAAGTTCATCCGACGGAGATAGCGTTTGATATAGCGTCGGCGCAGAGGGCGCTGGAGGCGGTGAAGAATCACCCGGCGTTCGGGTTCAATTATGACCCGAGCCATTTCGGTTATCAGGGGGTTGATTACGTGAAATTCATCCGGACGTTCGGGAAGCGGATTTTCCACACGCATATGAAGGACGCGTGGTGGGGGCACGGGGACGGGACGGTCGGAGTGTTCGGGGGGCATACGGAGTTTGCGGACCCGAGGCGATTCTGGGATTTCCGGTCGATTGGGCACGGCGATATCAATTTTGAAGAGATTATCGTTGCGTTGAACGACATCGGTTATCAGGGGCCGCTTTCAGTAGAATGGGAAGACAGCCGGATGGACCGGGAGCATGGGGCGAAAGAAGCATGCGAATATATCAAGAAAGCGGATTTCAAATCGTCGCAATTAGCATTCGACGCTCAGTTTGATAAATAAACCACGCTGAACAAGTAGTATTAGTTTAGTTAGGTTGTTGATTTAGATGAATGTGAACCTGAATCGGCGCCGGTTTTTGAAGCAGACGGCCGGCGCTGCAATAGGCGGTATCGCACTTCCTTATATAATTCCCGCAAGGGTTCTAGGGGCTGACGGTGGTGTTGCGCCGAGCAACCGGATTACGATGGCGGGCATCGGGACGGGGATGCAGGGGCCGTGGAATATCAAGCAGTTTCTTCAGCAGGATGACTGTAAGATTGGAGCAATCTGCGATATCGACAAGAATAATCTGCGTGACGGCGTTGAGATTGTAAACGACTATTACGGAAACAAGGATTGTGCTGCTTACGCGGATTACCGGGAGGTTTTGGCGAGGAGGGATATCGATACGGTTGTGATAAGTGTGCCGGACCACTGGCACGCGATTATAGGGATTGCCGCGGCGAAAGCGGGTAAGGATATTTACTGCGAGAAGCCATTGTCGCACGATTTGAAGCAGGGCAGGGCGATGTGCGAGGCGGTGAAGCGATACGAAACGGTGTGGCAGACGGGGAGCTGGCAGAGGTCGGAGGAAAGATTCCGGTATGTTTGTGAGCTGGTGCGCAATAGCAGGATAGGCAAGATTAAGCATATTGAAGTTGCGCTATATCCGGGGCACAGGGATTTCGCGGGGACGAAGGGACAGGAGAAAATCGGACCATCGCCGGCGGAACTTGATTATGATAAATGGCTTGGGCCTGCACTATATGCGCCATATTGTCCGGCAAGGGTACACAGGAACTGGAGATGGAACCTCGATTACGGCGGCGGGCAATTGATGGACTGGGTGGGGCATCACGTTGATATAGCTCACTGGTCGATGGGGTTCGATTACACGGGGCCTGTGGAGGTGGAGGGCAAAGGAGAGTTTCCAGTGAAGGGCGTGTGGAACAGTCCGACGGATTATGACGTGAATGTGAAATATGCCGACGGGCTGACGATGCTGATAACGAGCAGGATAAAATACGACCTGGGGAAAGAGTGGACAGACGAAAGCGGAGTGAAGTGGTACGGGGACAAGGGGTGGATTTGCGTTACGCGCGGCGGGATGGATTCAGAGCCGAAGGACGTTGTGAGAGAGAAAATAGGGCCAAATGATATACGGCTGTATGAATCGCCGGGACACTGGCGGAATTTTCTGGATTGCGTGAAAAGCAGAAAGACAACAATATCGCCCGCGGAGATTGCACATCGTTCGACAACGGTGGGGCACTTAGGGCAGATAGCGATGGCGCTGGGGCGCAAGATACGGTTTAAGCCGGAGACGGAAGAAATTATAGATGACGCGACGGCCGCGAGGATGCTTGGCACAGAGATGCGAAGCCCGTGGCAGGTATAAATATTTTTTGTAAAGGGGACATAACGATGCCAGAGAAGAATAAAGTAAATCGACGCGGATTTTTAAAAACAGCGGCAGGCGCGGCGGCGGGGGCAATAGCGATACCATATATTGTGCCATCGTCGGTATTCGGGGCGGACGGCGGGGTTGCGCCGAGCAACCGGCTTCACGTCGGGATGATCGGCGTCGGAGGGCAGGGTGTCTGGGACATGCGTGGATTCCTGGATAAGCCGGAGGCACTGGTTGTGGCGGTATGCGATATCGATGTGAAACGTCAGAAGGCGGCCAAGGCGGAAGCGGACCTGAAATACGGGAACGACGACATCAAGATGTATAATGATTTTAGGGACGTGATAGCGCGAAGCGATATAGATATAATAGCGACGGCGATACCTGACCACTGGCATTCGATACCTGCGATAATGGCTGCGGAGGCGGGGAAGGACATTCACGGTCAAAAGCCATTAGCGAGGACGATTAAAGAGGGGCGCGCGATATGCGACGCGGTGAAGCGATACGGGAGGATTTGGCAAACGGGGAGCTGGCAGCGGTCGGTAGCTAATTTCAGGCGTGCGTGCGAGCTTGTGCGCAACGGCAGGATAGGCAAAGTTCATACGGTTGAGGTTGGATTGCCGACGGGCGGCATGCATGGTAACGAGGCGATTAAGCCGGTGCCTGCGGGGGTTGACTGGGAGATGTGGCTGGGGCCCGCGCCGTTAGTTCCTTACAGGGGAATTCTGCACTGGGACTGGCGATGGATAATGGATTATTCGGGCGGTCAGATGACCGACTGGGCAGGGCATCATATTGATATCGCGCACTGGGCGCTGGATTTGGAGAGGACTGGGCCTGTTGAGGTCGAGGGGCAGGGGACATATCCGAAGGACGGGATATTTAACGTTCCTTATGAGTATAAGGTAACGACTAAATACGCAAACGGGCTGACGATGATAATAGCGAACGACAGGAAGCTGCCGCACGGGATGGGGACATGCTGGTACGGGGAAAATGGTAAATGGCTGCACGTTACCCGTGATGAGCCGATACACGCGAACCCGAAAAGCGTGGTGGATGAGGTAATCGGGCCCAACGAGATTCATTTGTACGAGAGCAAGGACCATCATCAGAATTTTCTGGACTGCGTCAAGAGCAGGCGAGAGACGATTACGCCGGCGGAAGTTGCGCATCGGTCGCTGACGCCAGCGCTCTTAGGTGAAATTGCGATGCTGACGGGCAGAAAGCTGAAATGGGACCCTGAAAAAGAGGTCATCATCGGCGATGAAGAGGCGAACCGGATGTTGTCGCGGCCAATGCGAAGTCCGTGGCATTTGTATATGTAGCGTAGAGCGGATAGCGTATAGCGGATAGTGAAAGATGAGAGTTTTGAGTTTAGAAAACAGATGACAGAATGCGGAACGGCAAGATAAACAGGCGTGAGTTTATGAAGGGCGTCGGCGGGGCAGTCGCGGCGGGAGCGGGACTGCCATATATAATGACGTCAGTTTCGTCGGGCGGATTTTCACCAAGCGAACAAATCACGCTTGGATTTATAGGTGTCGGGAAGCAGGGTATGGGGCTGATGTTGGGATTTTTGAATCAGCCCGGCTGCCGGATTGCGGCGGTCTGCGACGTTGATGAGCAGAAAATGAAGGCGGCACAAGAAATTGTTGATAGTTATCCGCTTGATGTCAAAGTGAAGAGGTTGATGTGCGCCGGTTACAGGGATTTCCGGGATTTACTTGCCAGGAAAGATATCGATGCCGTGGTGATAGCGACTCCTGACCACTGGCATTCGATAATATCGATAGAGGCATGCAAGGCGGGGAAAGACGTATATTGCGAGAAATCGCTTGCGATGTCGGTTGTCGAGGCGAGGGCGGTAGTCAACGCGGCAAAGCGTTCGGGTTGCGTTTTCCAGACGGGGTCGATGCAAAGGTCGGATTTTAAATTTCATCAGGCCTGCGAATTAGTTCGTAACGGCTATATCGGGAAGTTAAAGAACGTCAGGTTGTGTATAAGGACGGCGACGTTTCCATTCTATCCTGTACCGTGTGATTTGCCCGCGGAGCCGGTGCCGGATTACCTTGACTGGGACATGTGGCTTGGGCCTGCGCCGTGGAGGCCATATAATTCGCGGATAGCACCGCCGATGGGGTCGTCGGGATGGGCACACTGGCGTGATTACGAGGATTACGCGGGCGGTCTTATGACCGACTGGGGCGCTCATCATTTCGATATTGCGCAGTGGGGAATTGGGGCGGACGATAGCGGGCCTGCGGAGATTTACCCGGCGGACGGCAAAGAATTCAAGATGCTGACTTACCGGTATTCGAACGGCGTTACGGTAGTCAGGGACGATGATATGGAGTACAAGTCGATATTATTTACGGGCACGGAGGGCATGATTGAAGTGAGCAGAAACTTTATCGACGCTAAACCTCAATCGCTATTGAGGGAGCATATAGGCCCGGAGAAGATTCATTTGTATAAGAGCGAGAACCATTACGCGAACTGGCTTGATTGTATTCGCAGCAGGCAAAGGGCGATATGCGATGCCGAGACGGGATGCAGGTCGGCAACTGTTTGTCATTTGGGAATTATCGCGAATCGATTGGGCAGGCCATTGAAATGGGACCCGTCGGCGGAGCGTTTTATAGGAGACGGCGAGGCGGACAGGATGCTAAGCAGGCCGATGCGAAGCCCGTGGATATTGTAGAGTGCTATAAATACAGAAAGGGATTAAAGATGAATCGCGGCGCTATGGGAATTGGGATATCAATAGGTGTTATTGTATTATTATTTGTTGTCATGGGATTTTTTGTCCGCGAGAGCCGGGCGGGGTGGGGTGGTTCGCCGAAGGAGTTAAAGCCGGTGTCGGATGAGATAGCGGCGAAGATTGAGGCAGCTGCGCCGGAAAAAGCGACAGCGAAACCCACGAAAGCGAGAAAAATATTAGTATTCTGGCTTTGCAAGGGGTTTTTTCACGAAAGCATCCCCGTCGCGAACAAGGCGATTGAGATTATGGGCAAGAAGACCGGGGCATACAGCGTGGTTTTCAGCGACGATATGAATATGTTCGACGCGAAGAAGCTGGCGGAGTTTGACGCGATATTGTTTAACAACACGACCTACCTGGATTTCAATGAGCCGGGTTCGAGACAGGCACTGATGGATTTTGTGAATGGCGGCAAGGGGATAATCGGTTTACACGCGGCGACGGACAATTTTTATACATGGCCCGAGGCGGCGGCGATGATTGGGGGACAGTATAACGAGCATCCGTGGACGGCTGGGGGGGTGTGGGCGATAAAGAATTATGAGCCGAATCACCCGCTGAATGCGTCGTTTAAAGGAGAGGGATTCAAGGTCCGGGACGAGATTTATCGCCAGAAGAAATTCGGCGAGGTTGAGAGCCGACGTATTTTGCTGACGCTTGATTTTAATGACCCAGCGACGAAGAACGTAAAAGGCGCGAGGGAGAGCGACATAGACATGCCTGTGAGCTGGATAAAAGATTACGGAAAGGGGCGGGTATTTTTCTGCGGACTCGGTCATAATAACGAGATATATTATCGTCCCGCAATATTACAACATGAGCTTGACGGCATCCAGTTTGCGCTGGGTGATTTGAAAGTTGACGCGACGCCTGTTAAAGAAGGCAAATAAGAAAGGAAGAAAATATGAATCGTTTGTTAAAAGTAATAGCTGTTGTAACCATAATTTTCTGTGGCGGCTGCGAAAGCGCCAAGATGAACAAAGAGACGCCGGCACCCAAGACGCCGACATCGGCACCGGCAGCGAGCAATGCCTTTGGCGAACTGCTGGGCAAGATTAAAACGTATGATTTCAATAAAAGCCGGACGGACCTTGTCAAAATCAGCGATATGATACGCGACGCGAGCGGCAAACCAGAAATGAAGGCGATGGAAAAGCAGCTCGATGAATTTCTTAAATCGGACGCCAGTTACGCGGCGAAGGATTTTGTATGCAGAGAGTTAAGCGTTGCGGGGACGGAGGTGTCGGTTCCGGCGCTTGCCTCGATGCTGACGGATGAGAAGGTTTCTGATATTGCCCGTTATGCTTTGGAGCGGATACCCGGGGCGGCAGTGGATGATGCGCTGCGTAAGGCATTGTCGAAGGCGAACGGCAACGCGAAGATTGGAATAATAAACACGCTGGGGGTTCGAGGGGACAAGAAGGCGGTCGAGTCACTGGCGAAACTGACTAATGACGCAAATGAGACGGTCGCGGTCGCGGCGGTGGCTGCTCTTGGAAGGATAGACGACAAGAGCGCGACGGACGCGGTTGCCAAGGCAAAAGACAAGGGGGCAGGCGCGGTAAAAACGGCAGCGATTGACGCGTATTTGCGTTGTGCGGACCGGCTTGCGGCCAAGGGTCAGAAGGAAGCGGCTGGGGCGATTTATAAACAGTTATATGCTGCAAGCGAACCGATGATAGTTCGCGTCGCGGCGGCGCGAGGGATGATTTTGACCGCGGGCGACAAAACCAGCGAAGTGATTGTTGAGATGCTGAAGTCCGCCGACAAGCCGATACAGACGGTGGCGATAGCGACACTGAAAGAAGTGGCGAAGACCGATGTGATAAAGGCGGCGGCGGAGCAATTGGCGAACCTGGGAGCTACGCAACAGATGCAACTTGTTTTTGCCCTGGCGGATTGCGGAGACAAGGCAGCGTTGCCAGCGGTTGAGTCGGCGGCAAAGAGCACGGACGCAGCGGTACACATCGCGGCATTGAAGGCGATAGGGACATTAGGAGATGTGACGTGCGTTGATACGCTTATCGCCACGGCGGCCGCTAAGGTAGGGGACGAGCAAAAGGCGGCGCAGGAGAGCTTGTATCGGCTGCATGGCGCTGACGTTGACGAGGCGATTTTGAAAAAGCTGCCCGACGCAGAACCAAAGGCGAAGGTCGAGCTTGTTCGCAGCTGCGAACAGCGTAATATAAAGGCGTCGGTGCCCGTGCTGATGAAAACGGCCAAAGACGCAGACGCGAAGGTGAGAATCGAATCAATCAAGGCGTTGCGAGCGCTGGCGGGGCCACAGGATATGGCGGCACTTATTGAATTGCAATTGGCAGCTGCGGGCAATGACAGGGGTGAGCTTGAAAAGACGGTAGTGGTTGTAGCGAAGAAAATTCCGGAGGACAAAGGGCAATCTCAGGCGGTTCTTGCGGCGTTGCCTTCGGCAAAAGACGTGGACGCGAAATGTTCATTGCTGAGTGTTCTGGGGAAGATTGGCGACGAGGCAGCGTTGCCGGTTTTGCGTGATGCGCTTGGCGATAAAGATGACCAGGTAAAAGATGCGGCGGTGAGGGCACTTTCGGACTGGCCCACTGCGGCACCTGCGGCGGATTTGCTGAAGGTTGCGCAGACGTCTGAAAACCAGGTTCACAAGACATTAGCTCTTCGCGGTTACGTCCGGCTGGCGGGGTTGGCAAGCAACAGGCCTGCGGAAGAGACGATGAAGATGTATAAGGACGCGATGGCTCTTGCGGCAGATGTTTCGGAGAAGAAAATGGTGCTGTCGGGTCTTGGGAGCACAAGTAGTTTCGAGGCGATGCAAATGGCAGCGGGCTATCTCGATGATAAGGATTTGAAAGAGGAGGCCGAGGCGGCGGTTGTGAAGATAGCCGAATCGACGATGAAGGGACATTCGAGGGAAACAAAAGAGACGCTGCAGAAGGTAATTGACGGCACGACTAATGAATCGGTACGCGAGCAGGCGCAGAAATTGCTTAAACAAGGCAAATAACGGTTTTATAGACGATACTGAACTGGAGACCTTATTATGACTAATGAAAACGTCGGCAAAGAAAAGGGATACGGCATTTCACGGAGGCAACTGCTGGGTTCGGCGATGGCGGCAGGGGCGTTTACGATTATTCCGAGTTATGTACTGGGAATGGACGGTAAAAAGCCGCCCAGCGAGAAGCTGAACATCGCGGCAATCGGGGTGGGCGGTATGGGAGCCAATAATACGCGCAGATGCGCGGACGCGGGCGAGAATATAGTTGCGCTTTGCGACGTTGATGAAAAACTGCCTGGGACGGTAAAAGTTTTCAACGAGTACCCGGACGCGAAGAAGTATAAGGATTTCCGCAGGATGCTCGAACAGGAGAAGGGCATCGACGCGGTGATAGTCGCGACGCCTGACCATACGCATACGGTGGCGGCGATGATGGCGATAAAGATGGGTAAGCACGTATATGTTCAAAAGCCGCTGACGCGGACGGTTTACGAGGCGAGGAAACTGACCGAGGCGGCGAGACAGTATAAGGTAGTGTCGCAGATGGGCAACCAGGGACATTCAGGCGAGGGCATTCGGCTGATGTGCGAGTGGATATGGGACGGGGCGATCGGGCCTGTGCGCGAGGTTCACGCGTGGACAAACAGGCCCGTGTGGGCGCAGGGAATCGACAGACCGAAAGAGACGCCGCCGGTTCCTGAGGGTTTCGACTGGGACTTATGGCTTGGGCCTGCGCCGGAGAGACCATATAATCCGGCGTATCATCCTTTTGCGTGGAGGGCGTGGGTTGATTTCGGAGGCGGGGCTTTGGCCGATATGGCCTGCCATATTCTTGACCCGGCGTTCTGGGCGCTGAAGCTGAAATACCCGATAAGCGTCGAGGCATGCACATCGACGAGGATGTCGGGCGATGGATGGGGCAAGGTAGGCGTGCGTGAGACGTATCCGCAGGCAAGTATCGTTCGGTATAAATTCCCGGCACGAGGCAATATGCCGGAAGTGAAAGTTAACTGGTATGACGGCGGACTTGTGCCGGCGAGACCAGAGGAGCTTGAGCCGGGGAGGCAGATGGGCGATGAGGACGGCGGCGTGCTGTTTGTCGGCGACAAGGGCAAAATAATGTGCGGGTGTTACGGCATGAACCCGCGGTTGATACCTGAAAGCAAAATGGAGGCATACAAAAGGCCGAAAAAGACACTGCCGAGAATCAAGGACGGCATTGACGGTCATGAGAAAAACTGGATTGAGGCGTGCAAGGGCGGTGTCGCGGCAAGCTCGAATTTCGATTATTCGGGACCGTTTACAGAAACGGTGGTGATGGGAAATCTTGCGATGATGAATCCGTATAAGGTGCTCGAATGGGACGGCAAAAATATGAAGTTTACAAATGACGAGACGGCCAATGAGTTCGTTAATCCTCCATATCGAGCGGGCTGGACGATATAACTACAAGCCATTTCATAGCTTCTGGATTCCCGCTTGCGCGGGAATGACAGTTGTGAAATGGGTTGTAAACTGAGGATTGATTTATGAAGGGTAACGGAATTTCACGCAGGAGTTTTGTGAAGGCAAGTGCGGGTGCGATAGCGGGCTTTACGATTCTGCCGAGATTTGTTCTGGGCGGGGCGGGTTTCAAGCCGCCAAGCGAAAAGCTCAATATTGCCTTTGTTGGTATAGGTGGTCAGGGCAAGGAGAACTTGAGGGTCTGCGAGGGCGAGAACATCGTTGCGCTTTGCGACGTTGACTGGAATTACGCGGGGCCGGTTTTTCAGAGCCATCCGGACGTGAAAAAATACAAAGATTTTCGCAAGATGCTCGACGAGGTGAAGGATATTGACGCGGTGGTTATCGCGACGCCGGACCATACGCACGCGGTGATTGCAATGACGGCTATCAAAATGGGCAAGCACGTATATGTGCAAAAGCCGTTGACGTGGTCGATTGAAGAGGCGCGTAAACTGACGGTGGCGGCGCGAGAGGCGAAGGTCGCCACACAGATGGGCAACCAGGGACATTCGGGCGAAGATATTCGGGTGCTGTGTGAAATGATAGGGGCCGGGGCGATAGGTCAGATTCGCGAGGTGTATGCGTGGACGGACAGGCCTTACTGGGCGCAGGGGGTGGGGAGGCCTGTTAATTCGCCGGCGATGCCTGAAGGGCTGGACTGGGACAACTGGCTGGGGCCTGCGCCGGTTCGGGCATATAATCCTGTTTATCACCCGTTTGCGTGGCGTGGCTGGCTGGATTTCGGATGCGGAGCTTTGGGGGATATGGGCTGTCATATAATGGACCACGCGTATTGGGCGTTGAAGCTGGACAGGCCGACCGCTGTTGAGGCGAATGTTTCATCGCATGTGGTTAAGAACTGGGAGAAGGTGAAAAACAGCGAGACATATCCGGACGCGTCGATTGTGCGATATGAGTTTCCGGCGCGAGGGGAAATGCCGGCGGTGAATCTGACGTGGTATGACGGGGGGTTGAAGCCGCCTCGTCCGGCGGAGCTGGAAAAAGAACGGAAACTTGGCGATGGAGGAGTTATTTTTATCGGCGACAAGGGAACGATAGTGGAAGGGCGAATTATTCCTGAGTCGCGAATGAAGGATTACCAGAGGCCCGCCAAGAGCATATCGCGAATCAAAGACGGCGAAAAGGGACACGAGCAGAACTGGATTGACGCATGCAAGGGCGGGCCTGCGGCGTGCTCGAATTTCGAATACGCGGGGCCTCTGACGGAGACCGTTCTGCTGGGCAATGTCGCGATACGCTCGGGCAAGCGGATTGAGTGGGACGGGCCAAATATGAAGATTACAAATATCCCGGAGGCCGATGAGCTTCTTGGCCGGAAGTACCGCGAGGGGTGGACTTTGTAGTTGCCTGGCGGGCGGGAATTGGGTAATATTAAAAGCGTTCAGCGTACAGCGGACAACGTACAGCGTATGGCGTTCAGCGGACAGCGTTCGGCGTGGAGCGGATACGGAAGAGCAGATTTGGTCAGGTTTTGAAAAGGACTACGAATGAGCAAAGACAGGACATCAACGGGGCTTAACAGACGGGAATTCATTCGTTCGACAGCGGCGGTTGGGGCGGGGCTGATTTTTTCGCCTATGGTGCTGGGTGAAACGACAAGCGGGGCAGTCGCGAAATCAGACGATATAAACGTAGCAATAATAGGCGTTGGCGACGAGGGCAAGGCACTGCTCGATTCGGCGGTGAAAATACCGGGTCTCCACTTCAAGGTGTTGTGTGATATATGGACCTCGTGGAACCAGCAGAACGTGTCGAGATACCTGAAGGCCTATAAGCACGAGCACAACGTATATGTTGACTATCAGGAGATGCTCGATAAGGAGAAGGATTTGCAGGCGGTGATTATCGCGACGCCTGATTTCTGGCATTCAGAGCAGACGGTGGCGTGTCTGAAGAAGGGATTGCACGTTTACTGCGAAAAGGAGATGTCGAACACGCTGGAAGGCGCCCGGAAAATGGTTGCGGCGGCAAAAGAAACGGGCAAACTGCTCCAGATAGGCCATCAGCGACGAAGTAATCCTCGATATTTGCACTGCTATAATAAGCTTCTGAAAGAGGCGGGCATCCTCGGTCGTATAACGACAATCAATGGTCAGTGGAATCGCTCGGTTCAGCCGGCTGATGGCCGCGGTTATCCAAAAGGAAAGGAAATCGACGAGGAGACGCTGAAAAAATACGGCTTCAAGTCGATGAGGCAATTCCGTGACTGGCGATGGTATAAGAATCTTGGCGGCGGGGCGATAGTTGACCTCGGCTCACACCAGATTGATATATATAACTGGTTCCTCGGCGCATCGCCTAAAGTTGTTGTTGCCAGCGGCGGGACCGATTACTACGACAAGAAAGACCACGAGTGGTACGACAACGTGATGGCTATTTATACTTACGACACCCCAAAGGGGGTTGTCAGGGCGTATTACCAGACAATCACAACCAACAGTTGTCAGGGCTACTACGAGACGTTTATGGGTGACAAGGGCACACTGGTTATTTCCGAGGCGGGGAGCAGGGGCGAGGCATATCGTGAGCCGACGGCCCCGCAGTGGGACGAGTGGGTCAAGAAAGGTTACCTGCTTGCTCCCCCTGAAAAGAAGGAAGAAAAATCCGATTCTGGCGCATTAGTTGACGTGCGTGAATCGGCGGCTCCGGATATGTATAAAATCGGCGTCGAATTCAAAGACCCGTATTACAAGCCGCATTTGGAGAATTTCTTCGATGCGATTCGCGGCAAATGCAAACTAAATTGCCCGGCGGAGGTCGGATATGATACAGCAGTAACCGTTCTCAAGGTAAACGAGGCGGTCGAGGCGGGCTGTAAACTCGAATTCAAGCCGGAAGAATTTAAGGTTTAATTGTTCAAGGGACTGGTTGAACATTGAGAAATGGATTGATTGCCAAGGCGTTGTTTTTAGTAATCGTACTGGCGACAGGAATCGCTGTCGGTGCGAAGCCGGATGGCGATACTCCGGACGGCAGCAGGAGTAATTTCGTTCATTTAATACCGCTGCTTTCAGAACCTATCCCAGGCAAGGAGCCGGACCAGATTCACCCGGATGCTGACCCTGTGCTGCCATTCTCGACTAAGGCGACCTGCGGTGCGTGCCACAGTTACGACAAAATCAGCGCGGGCTGGCATTTCAACGCGATTGACCCGAATGTTAATCCGGGCCGAAAGGGACAGCCGTGGATATTCGCGGATCCGACGAGCGCGACACAAATACCATTGTCCTACCGTAAATGGCCGGGGGCGTTCAGACCGGAACAGATAGGGCTGACGCCGATGGCATTTTTGGAGTCATTCGGCAGGCAGATGCCGGGTGGCGCTATCGGGGAAATGGTCGATAAAAGCGAGAATCCCGAAGAGGTTCTGAAATCGGAAGTAACGGGCAAGCTGGAGATAAACTGCCTTGCCTGCCACGACGGCAATCCTGAGATGGACATGGGCGGGGCGAGCGGGTATTCGATACAGGTAATTCTTCGCGGCAATTACCGCTGGGCGGCGACGGCATCCTGCGAGTTCGCTTATGTAACCGGTTCGGCAAAGGGATTGCCCAACGAATATGACTTCAGGGCTCCTTTCACATCAGGCGATTCAAAGTTAAAGCCGCCCGTTGTGGCATATCGCAAAGAGGCGTTCGGCCACAATGATTGGGCGGGCTTCGATATTCGCAGAGAGGCGCCGAAACAGCGATGTTACTTCTGTCATTCGAATGTTGACGTGCGCGACGGCAAAACGGAGAAGTGGAATTCAGATGAGGATGTTCATATTGCCTCGGGATTGATTTGCGTGGATTGTCACCGTAACGGACTTGAACATAATATTATCCGCGGGTATGCGGTAGAGTCGCGGGACAGCAATAATCCTTTAACAACGATTTCATCGTGCGAGGGCTGTCACCTTGGCAACAAAAACGGGGATAAGCCCGTAGCCGGACGATTCGCCGCGCCGACGCCTAAGCACGTGGGGATACCGACCGTTCATTTTGACAAATTAACCTGCACGGCGTGTCATTCCGGGCCGTGGCCGAAGGATGAGACTATTCATACAAAGACCGCCAGGGCGCATGCGCTGGGTATCGCGGGCGCGAGCAAGGAGGGCGAGATTCTGCCTCACCTGCTTTACCCGGTTTTCGCAAAGGGACAGGACGGGAAAATCGGCGTATTCAAACTCTTGTGGCCCGCGTACTGGGCGATGATGAGCGACGGGAATGTAACGCCGCTGGCGATGGAAACCGTAAAGTCGGCCACTTCAAGGGTAATCACGAAGACGGCGTTCTCAAAGACGGGCAATTGGCCTGATTTGAAAGACGAAGATGTTGTTAAAATTCTGACCGCACTTGGCGCAAAAGCTGACGCGGGAGCAAAGCCCGTTTATATCACGGGAGGCAAAGTGTATTCGCTGGATGAGGGCGGAAAACTTGTGTCGGCGGACAGTAAAATGGCGGAGCCGTATATGTGGCCGATAGCGCATGACGTCAGACCCGCGGCCCAATCGTTAGGCGTTCGCAACTGCCAGGATTGTCACGCGACTAATTCGCCGTTTTTGTTCGGGCTTGTTTCGGGCGATTCGGCTTTGAAATCGGCAGCGGCAGGCGTGAAGATGATTCGGTTTGAGAATCTGCCGGAGCGCTCCACAGAGTGGTTTGCATGGTCTTTTGTGTTCAGACCTATGTTTAAAATAGTGTCGATTCTGGCGTCGCTGGTTATAATCGGCGTGCTGGCGTTTTATGCGCTGAAAGCACTGGGATTTGTGGCGAAGGCAGTTGTGGGCAAAGATTAATTATTCGTATTTTATGTAAGGGTTTATGTTTCGCTCAGTTGCCATAACGGGTTTTATAGCAGTAATCGCAGGAATAATACTGCATTTTGCCATATCGAAGCCGAAGTTCGATGACGTTTTCGGCAAGGACAGGGGACTGCGCGTACTTGATCCGCTGCGGCTGGTGGTTTTCTTTAAGACGCTCCTCTTCGTCGAGCAAAAATGGAGTTTGGTCGGCGTGTTGAGAAAATTAGTATTTCTGCTTGCGATTTTGTGTTTTGTTGTGCTGGTGATTACGGGTTTTACGCCGATGATTTTCTCAGGCAAGTCAATAACGGGCTGGTGGCTGATGATTCATGCGACTTTCGCCCCGATTTTTGCGGCTTGTGTAGCTGCGCTTGCTGTTCTTTGGGCGGACAAGAACCGGCTGGACAAAAATTACTGGCCCTGGCTTAACCGGGCGTTGCTTCGTCAGCCGAAGAGCATGACACCGCCTGAAAAATACGAGCTTGGGCTTAAAATAAGTTTCTGGGCGATTCTGGTGTTATCGCTGCCGATGATTCTTTCCGCCATTTTGGGGACATTTCCGTTGTTCGGCACCTACTGGCAGGGGATTCTTCTGCAGATTCACCGTTACAGCACGTTGCTCTTGTCATTATTTGCGATTATATATCTGTATCTTGCGGCGATGACTGAGATGAACAGGATTGCTGCGAAGTGATTCATTGGCAGGCGCGAATGTCCCCGGTGTGTTTGGCCGGGTTATACAAATATGAATTTATAGTTAGGAGAACAGATTATGAGTAACGGAATGCTGCCAAGTTACCTGAGCATGGCAAAACCAAACCCTGCCGACAAGCGAGCGCCGTGGTATAAGGGCACAGCACCTGTTTACGCGGGCATTTTCCTCTGGGTCGTCTTTTATATGAAGATAGCCGACGGGACGCTGTCGAAAGCGGGTCTGGGCTTAAGCTTGCTCGGTTTGGCTGTTGGCGCCCTGATATGTTATTTCCTGTTTTACCTTGTCCCCGGCCTTTTGGGAATGAAGACAGGTTACCCGCTTTACGTCGTCGGTTCCTCGACGTATGGCACAGTGGGCGGTTTTTTAATGCCGGGTCTGCTGATGGGGCTTTTGCAGTTCGGGTGGCTTGCGGTCAATTCAGCCGTATCGACAAGTTTTATCCTGCAGGCATTAGGATATGATGCTTCGCCTGGAACGCCCAAGTTTATCGTTGTGTCGATAATCTGGACGATTCTCGCTGTGTTTGTCGCGCTCAAGGGGATTCAATATGTCGGCAAGGTCTCGACTTTTCTGCCGATTGTGCCGTTGGTTATGATTCTGCTCGTGTTCTTCACCAACGTCGGCTCGGCTGGGAATTTTAAGCCGACACCCGGCGCAGACGCGTCTGAAGGATTTCTCACGATAATAACTATTGTTGTGGGTTTCTTCGCAACAGCAGGCGCGGCGGGCGTCGATTTCGGTATGGGAAATCGCAACGCGAAAGATGTTCAATTAGGCGGAGTTGTGGGCATAATGATAGCGATAATAGTGGCGGGCGGTTTGCCCCTGATAGCCATAGCAGGCGCTCATGCGGCCAACCCGGCGATGACGAGTTTTTCCTTTGACAGCGTTATCAGCGCACAGGGGGGGGCTTTGGCAAAGTCGATGTTCGTACTGTTTGCGATAGCGAGTTTTGCTCCCGCGTGTTTCAGCACATTTATAGCCGCCAACAGTATCGGCACTATGTTCCCGAAGGCGAGCAAGGCCGTTATGGTTTCTATTGGCGGAGTTATTGCGATTATTCTCGCGGCGACCGGTTGGGCGCTAAATCTTGTCAATGTTTTCCTCATTATTGGCGCATCGTTCGGGCCGATTTGCGGTGCGATGGTGGCGGATTATTTCCTTAGTGGAAGGAAATGGGCAGGCCCGCGCAAGGGAGTTAACCTGGCGGGGTATATTTCCTGGGCCATAGGATTTGTCGTTGCGATACTGCCGATGATAAATGCCGAAAAGTTCGGTTTTATCAGTCCGGCCCCGGTTATAGCGTTCTTTATCGGCCTTGTTGTTTACGCAGTGCTTGCCAAGGCAGGTTTACAGCCGGCTGCTGTTGAAATGACGCAGAACAAGTAGCTGTCGGCGTTTGTTCTTACGAAAGGATTATACGGCAGAGGCCTTGGAATGCGGGTCTCTGCCGTTTTATTTTAGCGCAAAAATGACTGAAAAAAAATACAGGTTATCAAGACGTGCTTTTCTGCGGAATGGGGTTGTTGCAGGCGCGATGTGCGCGTTGCCTGTTATTGTCCCATCTTCGGTATTTGGCGAAGACGCACCGAGCAACAGGATTACAATTGGCATAATCGGGACGGGCAGCCAGGGTATATTGAATCTTAAGGCGTTTTTGCGTAAGCCGTCTGCACAGGCAACAGCCGTTTGTGATGTTGATTATGCACATCGTGAAGAGGCGAGAAGAATAGGCAGATTGTCCGCAGATTCGTCATATAATGATTTTCGCGAGTTGCTTGCTCGACAGGACGTTGACGCGGTTGCGGTTTGCACGCCCGACCAGTGGCATGTGCCCATATCAATCGCCGCGGCAAAGGCGGGCAAAGACATATATTGCGAAAAGCCGCTCGCTTACAACGTTGCCGAAGGCAGGATGTTGTGCGATACCGTAAAACAATACGAGCGTGTTTTACAAACGGGGAGCCATCAGCGGTCGGATAATAATTTCAGGCATGCCTGCGAGCTTGTTCGCAACGGCAGAATCGGGAAGCTGCAAACAATCAAAGTTGAAATTCCGGAAAACAGCAGGCCCAATCCGCTTACATGGAAAACTGAGCCGCCGCCGGCAGGACTGGATTATGACCTGTGGCTGGGGCCGGCACAATACAGACCTTATATCCGGGAGGGATGTCATTACAACTGGCATTTTATCTATGACTTCGGAGGGGGACAATTAACAAACTGGGGAGCGCATGCGTTTGATATCGCCCAGTGGGGCAACGGCACAGATTTGACCGGCCCCGTGGAGGTCAGCGGGACGGGCGTTTTTCCTAAAGAAGGACTGTTTGAAACACCGTTGAGTTATGATATAGAATACAAATATGCCAATGGGGTTCGCTTGTTATGCAAAACGGGCAAAGCAGGAATTCAGGAATCACCCGTTCGCTTTGAGGGGACCGAGGGTTGGATATTTGTAAGCCGGGAGAGTTTTTTCTCGCAGCCGACATCGCTTGTTCAGTCAACAACAAGACCAGATGAAGTTCATCTTTATCGCAGCAAGGACCATCATCAGAATTTCCTTGATTGTATTCGGCTGCGGACAAAAACGGCGGCGGACGTCGAAACAGGGCATCGTTCCGTGACAGTTTGTCATATAGGCGGTATAGCGGTCCGGCTCGGCAGAACACTGCGATGGGACCCGGCAGGAGAACGCTTTATAAATGACGCTGAAGCGGATAAAATGTTAACCCGGCCGATGAGGTCGCCGTGGCGTTTGTAAAATAATAATAGTTATGAAGGAGCAAGTTAATGGCATTATTATTCGGTTATGATATCGGCAGCTCGTCAAAGGCCGAGGATATGATGCGTGCCGCGGTTGTGGCCGCCCAGAAGTATTTTGACGAGATGTACAAGTAGCCGATTAGCTGCGATTGACAAGTTGCCGATGCGGCAATAGAATAGATGATGCATTTGGCCGATTTTGGTAAAGGAGACAGATAAAATGGTGTGCAGAAACGTTCGCATAACAGCAAGTATGGCATTGGTAATACTTTTGGGATTTGTTGCTTCGGCGACATTGAAAGCCGAACCCAACAAACCCGCAGACAGCAATACCCCTACAGCGGATGTCAATTCCGCCACGTCAAAGCCCGCCGGCGATTTAGTGCCGATTCCACTGGTTTTGCCGAAGCCGCAGTTTGTGGGCACACCGCCAAACATCCAGGGAATCGCAAATCTTGAAAAGCCGTTAGGCAAGCCGAGAGAGCCGTTTTACGCCCCCAAAGGCACGACCAATGTCGCGTTTAAGAAGTCGGTGAAAAGCTCGGATGAGCAGCCGATTATCGGCGAAATAGAGATGATTACCGACGGGGACAAGGAAGCGACGGACGGCAGCTATGTCGAGTTAGGCCCGTTAAAACAAAATATAACCATCGACCTTGGGGCGTCATACAATATCTACGCCGTCGTGGTCTGGCATTATCACAAGCAGCCCCGCGTTTATAAGGATGTTATTGTGCAGATCGCCGGTGACCCGGATTTCATTAAGAACGTCCAGACGATTTTCAACAATGACACAGACAATACACTGGGACTTGGCGCAGGCAAAGACAGAAATTATGTCGAAACCGCCGAAGGCAGGCTTATCGACGCCAAGGGCGTGGTGGGTCGGTATGTCAGGTGTTACAGCAACGGCAACAACGCCAATGACCTGAATAATTATATTGAGGTCGAGGTTTACGGAACGCCTGCGAAATGAAGTAGATGAGATACTGGCTTGCAGTATCAGCCGTTTTGATTTTGGCCGCAGCATTGCGGATTTCCCGTTTGGATATACGCCCGATGCACGGCGATGAGGCGGTCCACGCTTATCGATTCGGGCAGCTTCTCGATGCAAACAGCTATCGCTATGACCCGACCGAATTCCACGGGCCGACGCTGAATTATTTTACGCTGATTCCCGCGTTGCTTTCAGGCCAGCATACCTACAGTTCACTTACAGAAATCACGCTTCGAATTGTGCCGGTATTTTTCGGACTGATTTTAGTCCTGATGCCTTTGCTGCTGATGGATGGTGTGGGCAGACCTGTCGCGGTGGTTGCTGCTGCGCTTACGGCGATTTCGCCCGCGTTTGTTTTCTACAGCCGATACTATATCCCGGAAATGCTGCTTGTTTGTTTTACTTTCGGGATGATTGTATCCGGATACAGGTATGCTCGCAGTCAAGAATGGATATGGGCGTTGAGGACAGGGGTACTCGCGGCATTGTGCTTTGCCACGAAAGAAACGTCCATCATCGCTTTTGGGGCGATTATAGTTGCTTTGGCGATTGTGCTGTTAACCCGAAAAGACGGCGGGGCGGTGCTTAACCTTGTGCGTCCCGGTCATTTGGTTTTGGCGATTATTGGTGCGATAGTTGTATGGGGATTATTTTATTCTTCCTTTTTCAAAAATCCGACGGGACTTATCGATTCATTCAGAACCTACGCGATATATTTTGAGCGTGCGGGCCATAATCAGCTTCATATTCATCCGTGGTATTATTATCTGCAGTTGCTGATTTACAATAAGGACGGGATGGGGCCGCCGTGGACTGAAGGGTTTATAGTGGTAATGGCTTTGGTCGGCCTGATTTTTATTGTAAGCGGGCGAGGCGTGACCGGTCTCGATTCAAACCTGCTTAAATTTATTGCCTGTTACACAGTGATAATGACCGTCGTTTATTCGGCGATACCCTATAAAACGCCGTGGTGCCTGCTGAGTTTTTATCAGGGTATGATTCTGCTGGCGGCGGTTGCCGTCGTTGCAGCAGTTAATTTGCTTGGGCGGACGCTGTCTCGAATAATAATGGTCCTGTTTTTTCTGGTGTTCGCAACGGACCTGTGCTTAGAGGCGTTTCTGGCGAGCCGTGTTTATGATGTTAACGCAGGCAATCCTTATGTATATGCCCATACGACAAAAGATGTGCTGACAATCGCCAGGCGAGTAGGGGAAGTTTCGCGGGCATACCCGGCGGGGGTGGATATGCCGATACTGGTGGTTTGTCCCGATGGTGATTATTGGCCGCTGCCGTGGTATCTGCGATCATTCAAAAACGTGGGCTATTACAATGACGTTAATGAGATTCGCACGCCTGCGCCGGTCGTAATCGCGTACGCCGGCATTCAGGAGCGGCTTATAGGTCGGTTGTTTGAAATTTCGCCGGCCGGCCAGAAGAATCTTTATGTTCCTTTGTTCGATAAAGGCATCGAGCTTAGGCCGCAGGTCGAGCTTCGCGGCTATATAACAAAAGACCTGTGGGATGAATGGCAATCGAGCAAATCCGATAGTCAGGCCGGCAAATGAGGGCAAGTTATGGCTGAGCAGCAACCTGATACAATCTCGTTTGAAAAAGGCCGATGCGGAATTGCCAATCTCAGTTCGTTTAAACATAACGCAATGGCGGCGATGTTCGAGATATTCATAATTCATCGAGATGCAGTTTACGCTGAGCAGGCGGCGTGGGCAGCATTTGAAGAGCTTGATCGCATCGAAAACAATCTCAGCCGGTTCAATGATAACAGCGACGTTTCGCGAATCAATTCCCTTGCTGCGGGGCAGCCGCTGCAACTTGGCCCGACGGCTTTCGAATGTCTGGCGACAAGTATTGAGTTGTCTATACAAACAAAAGGCGCTTTTGATATTACAATCGGCCCATTGTATGACTGCTGGCTTGATAAAGACCGGACGCCGCGTAAACCGTCGCAAAAGGACATTAAGGTAGCACTTAAAAAAACGGGCAGCAATCTGCTTGTGCTTAACGAATCCGAACACGCCGTTACACTGCGAAGCGATGGTGTCAGAATTGATTTCGGCGCTGTAGGCAAAGGTTACGCCGCGGACAAAATCGCACAGTTGCTCGGCGAGTGGGGGATAAAGGTCGCTCTTATTTCAGCGGGACAAAGCACGATTTTACCTGTTGGTGTCCCAGATGGTTTAGCGGGCTGGCCCCTATCGTTGTCGGACCCGGCGGATTACAGCCGACTTATTGCGAAGATTAATTTGGCGGGCAGGGCGATTAGCGCATCGGGATTGCGTAAGGGACAGCATATAATCAATCCTCGTTCAGGAAAACCGGTTACAAGGCCGGGCGCGTGGTCGATGGCAAAGACGGCAGCCGAAGCGGACGCTCTTTCAACTGCTTTTATGGTGATGCCGGCTATTGCGGTGGAGTCTTTTTGTGAGAAACACAAGGACGCTTCCGCACTGCTGGTTCTGTTGGGTAAAAGCAAAAAGACAGGTGGTCGAATCCTGCGTTTCGGGCGGTGGGGCAGGGCGAAATTTTATTCGAAGTAATGCGGGATATCTGTTTAAGTTGCTTTTCTTATTTTGAGCAGTTCTGAAAGTATTCGCCAAAAGCTTCTTGTGGGTGAAAGCCGACTGTCCGGGTCGCAGGTCCAGTCGATGGGAAATTCCGCGATTCTGTAATTTCGATTTATAGCCCGTCTGATTATTTCGATATCGAACATAAAGCCGTCGGTTTGACACTGACCGTAAAGCAGGCGAGCGACGTCGCCGCGATAAATTTTGAAGCCGCACTGAGTGTCCGTGAGCTGGGGAGGCAGTTTCATCATTCGTATTACAAACCAGTGAAAAAGCGCCGAGCAGATATGCCTGTAAGGCCCCTGGTCTTTTACGAGATGCGCCCCAGCTAATTTACGAGAACCGTGAGCGATATCGTATTTGCGGGCCTTGAGCAGTTCCAGTCCTCGCAGGATGTTATCGGGAGGGACACAACTGCCGCTGTCCGCGAACATTACATAATCGCCGGTCGTCTGCATTATTCCGCTGCGGACGGCGTATCCCTTACCGTTGTGCCGCCGGTTTCGGATTACATTGATTTGTATCCGGCTGTTATATTTATCGCCCGCTTTTTGTGCTTCGTCAGCCGTTGTGTCGGAGCTTCCGTCATCGAC
The DNA here is from genome assembly GCA_903857265.1 of uncultured Phycisphaerales bacterium. Lineage (GTDB taxonomy): Bacteria > Planctomycetota > Phycisphaerae > Sedimentisphaerales > Anaerobacaceae > Fen-1362. The sequence goes on along the minus strand of CAIODZ010000012.1, from coordinate 34,857 downwards.
AACTATAACTTCCCCGTCGAAGCTGTTTTTCAGGAGAAATTCGCAGGCGGATTCGACGTCGCGTCCGATTTTGCCGCATTCGTTAAATGCAGGGATGACGATTGACAGCTTCATCAGGTTCCTTGATTCTCGCATCGTGGAAACGTTTGACAGGTTTAGCTTGCCTGGAAACGAACCTTGGCCTGGCCGATGAGATAGAAACTTCCCGTAATGCAGACAAGGTCTTCCTTGCCTACCGCGTTTTTTGCCAGACGAAGTGCCTCTCCAAGAGAGGAGGCGGTTTGGCACATCTTGCCGGATATGGCAATGTATTTTTCAGCCAGCTCATCAGGCGACATCGCTTTGAGGGAGTTGCTGCGAGTGAAAATCACCTTGTCGGCGCCGAATTGCAGTTCCTGGAGCATTCCAGCGGCGTCTTTATCTTCGTTGCAGCCGAAGATTACTATCATCGAATCGTAGGGGATGCTCTGGCCTATTGCGTGCATAAGCGCTCTTATGCTCGCGGCGTTGTGCGCACCATCTATGAGGATTCGCGGGTCTTCACAAATCATCTCCATCCGGCCCGACAATTTTACTTTTGCAAGGCCTGAAACCGTTTTATCGTTATCTATCTCGAAACCGCAACCCTTGAGCTTGTCGAGCATCGCAAGGGCGAGGCCGCAGTTTACCGCCTGATGAATGCCAAGCAGGGGGACTCGAAAGTGCTCAAATTTGCTGGTGGGTGTTGTCAGGCACACGCGATTATGGGGCCCGTGCTCAGACGATGTTTCAAAGCGATGCGAGAAATCGATATCTACGCCGGTTACGCTGATTGGCGCCTTGACTGCCGCGGCCTGCGCCCTAAGCACACGCATTGCGTTAGGGTCCTGCTGGACCGTTACGATGGGGACACCCTGCTTGAAAATCCCGGCCTTTTCCTTCGCGATTTCCTCTATCGTGCTTCCCAATTGTTTCTGATGGTCGAAGCTCAGATTGGTGATGCCGACGACCTTGGGCTTTATCACATTGGTGCTGTCTAATCGACCGCCAAGGCCAGTTTCAATTACCGCGACATCTGCCTTAGAATCCACAAAGTGCATAAAGGCGAGCGCCGTCATTATCTCAAAGAAAGTCGGGGCGCTGGTTTTTGTAACGGTTTCGACTGCTTTGTATATACGGTTAAGCAAACCGAGCATCGCGGTTCTGCTTATCATTTCAGAGTTGACCATAATTCGCTCGTGCAGGTTAACGACGTGCGGCGAGGTGTACAGACCGACCTTATAGCCGTTTGCTTCGAGCATATTCGCCAGCATTGTGGCTGTGCTGCCTTTGCCTTTTGTACCGGCTATATGGACTGTATCGATTTTGGTGTGAGGATTACCTACCCGCGAAAGCAAATGCTCCATCCGCTTCAGGTTGAACGTATCGACGTTGTATCGTAAGTGCTTTTCCTGCTCGTAGTTAGTTCTATTGAAAAGATATTTGATTGCCTCATCGTATGTCTTGAAGGGCTTGCGTGAGACCACCACCGCCGTTTTAGAGGTGTGGCCCTTTGCCTGTTTCTTCCGAGTTTTCGTAACACTTCGTACCATAAAAATCTAAGTATAACACAATATATTGTGCTTTTCAACTATATTGGCCCGTTAATCGCACAGAATGCCGTTTTTTACAGGCCCACAACAAACATAACTCTTTGTTAAACATAAGGTTGTGAGTGCGATAATAGTACGGTTCTTTTGCTTGGGACGAGTCGTAGCATTAGAAACTCGAAACACGTTATTATGAGTGCTTATAGTGCAATAGAAATTCATAAGCTACCAAGCCCAAATTGAGGTTATTTACGAAATTGACGGGCGTTTGTTCGCTTGGCGGCAAGCATGTGGTGTTCGTCGTACCATAATTTAGCTTGACCTTATGCGGTAGGGACATATACTTTTATGCTAATCGTTTTATAATAATTCAGGTTGTTCAATGCACCCAAATTCACCAGATATCGAGAAGTGGCTGAGACTGGCAGGCGCAGAGGGGGTCGGTCCGGTTACTTTCGGCAGATTGTTAAATTATTTTGGTTCTGCGGAAAGTGTTCTTGGCGCGTCAGCTTATGAACTGGCGAAAGTTGAGGGAATAGGTCTTCACACCGCGGAAAAAATTGCGGCCAGTCGCGATAAAACAGATACCAATGCCGAGTTGATATTGGCTGAAAAACTTGGGGTATGGATTATTCATCTTCAGGATGAACGTTACCCTGCCCAGCTAAAGCTTATTTACGACCCACCTCCTGTTTTATACGTTAAGGGGACTCTCGTCGAGTCGGATAATCTTAGTGTGGCGATAGTGGGTTCCCGCCGGTGCAGCTTATACGGCAGCGAGCAGGCGTCTCGATTTGCGCACATATTGGCAGGCGCGGGTTTTACAATATGCTCAGGATTGGCCCGCGGCATCGATACTGCGGCTCATCAAGGCGCTCTCGCGGCCGGCGGGCGCACCATTGCCGTCCAGGGCTGCGGATTAGCCAATATATTTCCACCTGAAAACAAAAAGTTATTCGATTCGATTGCCGAATCCGGCGCATGCGTAAGCGAATTACCTCTTCGTTATGAACCGTTGGCCGAGAATTTTCCTCCTCGCAACAGGATTATAGCCGGCTTATCTCTGGGGACAATTGTTATCGAGGCGGGCAACAATTCCGGTGCGCTTCATACCGCCAAATCGGCCTTGGAATATAATCGCGAAGTTATGGCTATGCCGGGCAAAATCGATTCTCCGCTCAGCCGGGGCGCCAATCAGTTGATTAAGCAGGGGGCCAAATTAGTTGACTGCGTCGATGATATAATGGAATCACTTGGGTACATAGGCGATAAAATCAGGGGACACGTCAATCAGCAGGCCGATTTGCTTACAGCAAAAGCCGAAATGCCTTTATTCGATATCACCCAGTTAAACCTCAGCCCCGGTGAAAAGTCAGTTTATGAGTGTCTGCATAGCGAACCTATTCATATTGAACAGATTATCGAGGATTCACAATTGCCCGCCGGCAGCGTAAATGCCTCAATTGTTTCGCTCCGATTGAAAGGCCTGGTGAAGCAGTTGCCGGGCAGTATGTTCGTGCGAAAGTAAACAGTTTTTGTTCCCATAATAACATTTTGAGAGCTATTGGGGGGCAAGAAGGGTTTATTAACACTAAAATCACCATTTGCCCGCTCATAATAAAAAAGTGTTCAACTCGCGTTATTAGTTTTCCGTATTAATAAGACAGGATATTTTCTAATGTCCGGCATAGTTTAAAGATGGATGAGGTCAGGCAATGAATAAAAAACGAATGGCAATTATTTTTGTGGCCGCGATATTTACGTGTGTTCTTTCCATTGGCATAGTTGTGGTTGCTGACGAGTCGGGAACAGCTCCTGATACAGATGCTCAGGAGCAACCATCATATACTGAATATCCCGGGGAAATCGGCGATATCGCGAGTCGGGCGGAGAAGCAGGTAAAAGAAGTCAACGAGGCCTCCGAACTTGAAAAAGAGAAGCTGGAAGCGGTGAAGCGAGAGCAATACTTCGAGGATTATAAAGAGGAGCCGGCGGGAAGTTTGCTTTCGAAAGACGATATCGCCGAACTGGAAACCAAACGGGCGCAAAAGGAGGAAGCGATTCGAACAAAAGCCGGTTCTGCGATTCAATCTCTTGCTATCGAACAAACAACTCGGCAGGAAGTATCGCCAGCGAGTCCCGGCCAGCGTCCAGCGACACAAACATCAATCCGCGGGATGGTTAATGGAATTGTTTTTTACGAGAACAAAGGCGCTGCCCTGATTGCCGGCAAGGTCGTGAGGGAAAACGACATGGTGATGGGCGTCAAGATAGTCAGGATAGTTCCTGGCTATGTTGAGTTTGAGAAACAGGGCAATCAATGGAAGCAGCAGGTAGGTCAATTTCCACCGTCTGCGGTTTGGGAGCAGTCACAGCAAGCTTCGCCAGCCGAGCGACCGGTCGATACCAATAAAGTCAACACGGGCAAGTAGGCATTCCGAGCTTCGTTTGTGAATTTGTGTCTTTGCGCTTATGGGTATAAGCGATTTTATCGTATTTTCCACGTCTCCAGAAAGCATTCATTATTTAATTTGTCTCCGCATTGACGTTTAATCGCCTGCGGTGTACCCTGTTACGTCTATGGCGGAATTTATCGATGACGAGATTCTTGAAATGGCCGTTGCCCGCGAGGTGGACGCCAACCGATTTTACCTTGCTCTTGCTGCGCGTGTGGAAGATCCCAGTATTAAAAAAATATTCGAAAAGCTGGCGGTTGAGGAGCTCGAACACAGGGCCAAAATAGAACTGGAGATTATGAAAACCGGAAGGGTGGTTAAGGAGGACGAGACCCCAGCCGGATTTCGCGATGAACAGCCGGATTATGTGCCGACGGAAATTGAAATTGATTACAAGGATATTCTGCTGATGAGCATACAGAAGGAAGAGGCGTCATTCCAGCTTTATGTTGACCTAGCAGGGATGACTTCAGATGCTCATTCCCAAGAAGTACTGCTCGCCCTGGCCCAGGAGGAGGCCGGCCACAAACAGCGATTCCAGAAAGCTTTGGATTTCCTGTCTCATATTGCGTAGTTGCCGGCCTTTTTAAAATATTTTGTGTTTCATAGGAATTTTCTGTTGACTGAGTAGCACTATTCATATATTATTATGCGCAGATGTGTTGTTACCGGAATGAAAGGAGTTGGTTATGGCAGTAGAGATGAATGCCTTAAATATCACCGCGGCGACGATAGGTTTTTTTCATACGCTTCTGGGCCCTGACCATTACCTGCCGTTTGTTATGATTGCCTGGGCAAGAAAGTGGTCAGGCCTTAAAACGATGATGGTGACTTTCCTGTGCGGCATCGGGCACGTCGGAAGTTCCGTGGTTCTGGGACTGGCAGGCGTTGCCATCGGCATAGCTGTCAATAAACTCCAGTGGTTCGAATCTGTTCGCGGCAATCTCGCTGCGTGGCTGATGATAGGTTTTGGCGTCGCATATCTTGTCTGGGGTCTTCGCTCGGCATACAGGAACAGACCCCACAAACATATTCATTTTCATATACCCGGTGTTGAGCACGAGCATATCCACGACCATCACAGCGAGCATGTTCATATTCATGACCATCCCGAAAAGGTGAACATCACGCCGTGGGTACTTTTTATAATATTTGCATTGGGACCTTGTGAGCCGTTGATACCATTAGTTATGTACCCGGCGGCCAAAAACGATATGTTTGGAATGTTTATGGTAGCCGCTGTTTTTGCCGTTGTTACAATATGTACGATGCTGATGGTTGTTGCTTTCGGACAACGTGGCGTCAAACTGCTGAGTTTTAGCTCTATGCAGCGATATTCTCATGCCATAGCGGGTGCGTCAATCCTGATGTGCGGGCTGGCCATTCAATTCATGGGATTGTAAAATTATTGAAGTCCTGAGGATATTCTTCGATTGCCTGACTGCGGCGTCCGGCTAAAAGGTGATTCTGAAATCGGTGAGTTTCGGGTCGGGCGTCGCCTCCTCAATATCTATATGGCTTATGGTTCCTACGAAGGAATCCTGCAGGTCGCGAATGCAATTATCTATCATTTCCGCAGTCCCCTGGGCGAGCATTTCGACATCGCCGTCCGGAAGATTTCGCACATAGCCCGTCAGACCGCATCGGTTGGCTATATTCAGGGCCGTAAACCGAAAACCTACGCCCTGAATGCGTCCCGAAAAAACGATATGTCTTGTAATCACGTCCATAGATAGTGTCTTATCGCGAAAAACTAACTTTCTCAACATTCTATGCTAACCAAAAAACATATTATATGCACGCGCGGGTTAATGGCTAATTTGATATTCACGGATGGCTTGACGTCGGGTATAATCTCCTGATTGTTTATTACGAAAAATGATGATTTTTCCGCACAACTGTGTGGTTGTATCAGTATTGGTTGGCTATGCCTGTAAGAACGAAAGAACAAATTGAACGAGATGAGCAGATATACCAGATAACGACACTGGTAGCCGGCCGCTTTACGCTCCAGGAAGCGCTCGACAAGCTTGCCGAGGCCGCGGTCAAAATTACCGGTCTCAAGGCCTGTTCGATTCGCCTGCTCGACGAAGACGCGGGTGACCTGAAGATGCGCAGCACCTACGGGCTGAGCGAAGAATATCGCAACAAGGGTGTTGTCACCAAAGACGACCCTGTTATCAAGGCGGCCTTCGCGGGCGAAGCCGTCGTCCTCGATGATATGCGGGATGACGACAGGGTCTCATTCAGGGAAGCCACGATAAAAGAAGGACTCGTCGGCCAGCTCACCGTCGCGATGAAATTCAGAGATAAGCCCATCGGCGTCCTACGACTTTACAGCGGAAAACCAGTGCATTTTGAAGATGACGATATTGACCTTGCGAGAGCCATCGGCTCGCAGTGCGCCGTCGCTATCACCAATGCCAAGCTTTACACCGAGGCCATTGAGGGCGCCCGAATTACCGAGCAGATGCGCTTGGCAGGACATATCCAGCGGCGAATGATTCCGGAAAAAGCGCCTCAGGTCTCAGGGCTTGATATAGCCGCTATGTATATTCCCTGTTTCGACGTGGGCGGCGACTTTTATGACTTTCTGGAACTGGGCGATAATAAAATCGGTATTGTCATTGCCGATGTTATCGGCAAAGGTATCCCGGCTGCGATTATGACAAGCTCATTTCGCGGTGCGCTGCGGGCTTATTCGGAATGGACCGATGAGCTGCTCGAAACTGTTCGCCGGCTCAATAAAATGGCGTGCAAGGAATGCGCCGCCGGAGAATTTATCTCCCTATTTTATGGCATTATCGACGTGAGCAAAAAGACCATCACTTATTGCAACTGCGGCCACGAACCGCCGGCTCTATACAGGGACAAACATATAATTGACCTGAACAAGGGAGGCCTTGTCCTTGGCGTCTTGCCGAATGCCGAGTACCAGTCGGAAACCGTTTCGTTGAACGAAAACGATTATCTGCTTTTCTATACCGACGGGCTGATTGACGCCGCCAATTTCGAGGGCGATACTTGGGGCAGGGACCTCCTTCTCAAAAGCTTCGGTAAATGCCATATGAACTCTGCTTCTCAGGTAATTAATAATATACTCGCATACCGAAGACGATTTGTAGGCCTGGCCCGGCAGGTGGATGATACGAGTATGGTTGTCGTCAGGGTTACAAAAGCAGGGGGCCTGTCAATCTGAACGGGTTCTTCTATGGTTCGACTTGTAATTACTATTGATGGTCCCGCCGCCAGCGGCAAGAGCACCGTTGCTCGCCTGCTTGCGGCGAAACTTAACGCGACGTTTCTCGATACCGGCGCGATGTATCGGGCTGCCACCCTTGCCGCGATGCTTGATGGCGCGGACCTGACCAATCAACAGCGCATACTCGAAGTGATTGACGAAACCGTATTTGAATTTAAAGCGACTCCGAACGGTATGCTTGTGCGAATTGACGGCGTCGATGCCACAGCGCAGATACGCGACCCAAAAGTTACCGCAAATGCCCGTTGTATTGCTTGTCTTGTCCCCGCGCGAGAGCGCCTGGTCGATATGCAGAGGCGGTTCGCCCAGGCATACGAAAGGATTGTTACGGAGGGCAGGGACCAGGGGACAGTTGCTTTCCCCGAGGCGAATGTGAAGTTTTACCTGACTGCCGACCTCAATGAAAGGGCACGCCGGCGACAGGCGGAGTTGAAAGCCAAAGGGGTCATACAGACCGATGACGAAATTCGTCAGGCCATTCTCAAAAGAGACCAGAGCGACGAAAACAGGGCCGTCGGGCCTTTGAAGCTGGCTGATGATGCGGTTATAGTCGATACCACCGGCTTGTCTGTCAATGAGGTCGTCGAAAAGCTGGTTGATTGCGTAAAACAGAAATGCTCAGTGAAACCTTAAAAAATCATTGGTCTTTGTTTGCACGGTGGTGGAGCAGGTTATTCTGCCGGCTGTGTTTCCGTATGCGATTTATCGGCCTGGGAAATATCCCGGCGAGCGGGCCTTTTATTCTCGCCGTCAATCACCAGAGTTTTCTCGACCCGGTCTTAGCGGGCATCGCCCTCAAAAATCAGTTATGCTTTATGGCCAGGGACACCCTCTTCAAAAACAAAATTTTCGGCTCGCTTCTTAAATCTATCAAGGCGATACCCGTTCGCAGGGGACAGGCCGACCTGGCATCTATAAAGGCCATTATCGCCAGGTTGAAGCAGGGCGACGGCGTATGTCTCTTTCCGGAGGCGACACGCACAACCGACGGTAAAATTGCTCCCTTCAAAGGCGGCTTCACGCTTTTGTCTCGCCGGGGAAATGCTCCTGTTGTCCCCGTATTGATTGATGGTGCATTCGAATGCTGGCCCAGGCATCGAAAGTTATTCAAAATCGGCTCGAAGATTACCGTTGCTTACGGCCAACCAATATCGGTTGAAAAAATAACAGGTATGGAAGATGACGATTTCGCCGCTATGTTGACCAAAACAATGAGAGAAATGCAGTCCCAACTCCGAATCTCCGAAGGCAAACAGCCGTTCAATTATTCCTGAATAATCAGATGCCAGTTTGACCGATATAGTGTTTACATATGAGATTGGTTCTTGATACGAAAAAATCGAGATTAATAATATTGGCTGGGGTCTTGGTTATTATTGTCGTCTGTTCAGCGGCTTATGTCCCTGCCATAAAAGGCGGTTTTGTATGGGACGACGATGATTACGTTACAGACAACCCCCTCCTTACTGCCCCCGATGGTTTTTATAACATCTGGTTTTCTACGGATGCTCCCTCACAATATTTCCCTCTCACCTATACGACTTATTGGGTCGAGTATCGGCTCTGGGGATTTAACCCCTTCGGCTATCATGTCGTCAATGTGGCGATTCATATCGCCAACGCCTTATTGCTGTGGCTGGTTCTAAGGCGACTATCGATACCGGGGGCGTGGTTTGCTTCGGCGGTCTTTGCCTTGCACCCCGTACAGGTCGAATCGGTTGCCTGGATAACCGAAAGAAAGAACGTCCTGATGTTGTTCTTTTCGCTTCTGTCGGTTTTGTGCTGGATGAAATTTATTTTCGGCAGCAATTCGATTCGCAGGGCAGTTTTGTTTTACGCGGTGTCACTTTTGCTCTTTGCTTTGGCTCTTTTCAGCAAAACAACCGCCTGCATGCTCCCTGTTGTGCTTGTTTTGATATTGTGGCTCAGGGGTTTGCCTCTTACTTCCAAACGCTGGCTTCGGCTTGTCCCGTTTATCGCGATGGGGATTGGGATGGGTTTTTTTATAATGTGGTGGGAAAAGTACCACCAGGGGACAAGTGCGGTCAATCTGGGAATAGGCCCGGCGGACAAGCTGTTAATATCGGGCAGGGCGCTATGGTTCTATTTATGGGAACTCTTTTGGCCCGTAAATCTGGCGTTTAGTTATCCGCGCTGGAATATCGACCCCGCTAAAATCCAGCAATTTACCTGGCCCGCCGCTGTTTTGTTTGCAGTTGCCATCGCCTGGCTCTTGCGAAACCGGTCTGGCCGCGGACCAATAACTGCGATATTATTTTTCGCCGCGACGTTGTTTCCGATGCTTGGCTTTTTCACTCTTTACACATTTGTATATACTTTCGTCGCCGACCATTACCAATATGCCGCGTGTATCGGGCCGATTGCCCTCGTTGCGGCGGCGGGCGCGATGTTATTTGGCAGGTCAGGTAAATACACAAGGTTTGTCATCGTCCTTGCAGCCGGCGTTTCGGTTCTTACACTCGGTACATTGACTTGGCGACAAAGCCGGGCATATACCAGCGTGGATACCTTATGGCTGGATACGTTGAAAAAAAATCCGGATTCCTGGCTGGCGCACGGCCAAATAGGAAGCTCCCTCTTTAAGCAGGGCAAATTAGATGAGACGCTGATTCATCTTGACCGTGTGCTTGAGCTTGGGGCCTATCTTAAAAAGGTTGACCCAAGGGCATACTCGGTTGCTTATTACAATAAAGGGCTTATATTTGCCGCAAAGGGCAGATTGAACGATGCTGTCGAACAATACCGTAAATCTCTCGAATTACAGGAGGATTCTGCTTTGGTGCATTGTCTGTTTGCCGAAGTTCTGGCCACACAGGGTAAACTTGAAGAGGCCCAATTGCATTATCGTCGTGCGATTGAAATTATCAGGAACAATAAAGCCGAAATTATTCCCGAAGATATTCGCCAGCGTCTGCAGTCTCTGGGAGTAGAAAGGCAGCATTAATTTGTTGTTTTTTTCCCTTTTACTTTTTCATTCTCGTCCGCCGCAGGGGATATGAAACCAGCATCTGAAATCACAAATAACACTATGTTGCGACCATTTCCGCTACGCTGACCTTCTGCCTCGCTCCCACCTGCTCGACAAACGCCTCAAGACGGGTCGTCAGTGTCGCGTCCTCCTGGCCGTCGAAGCTGAGATTCAGAATCGGCATCTCATTGCAGTCGGCGCTCAGTCGCCTTGTCTGTGTGCTGACTATCGTCGAAGGCATACAGGTGAAAGGCATTACGTTTACCACGCCGCCGAAGCCGTCTTTGTGGTATTCGACCATTTTGCCTATGCTCAGTATCGCTTCACCTTCAAATGATGCGTCGATATATGGTTTCGCTAAGTCGATTGTATGTTTTGTGGGGTGTTCGGCAAGCCGGCCAAATTTTTTCTCCATCGGCTTCGCCAGCGACCGTTCAATCCTGTGCTGGAAGAAATCCTGAACAGCGTTATTGAGCAGGTTTTTCCACTGACCTCTGCGATGCGCCATTTTGTGGCGTGTGAAATTCGTATAATAAATCCATTCCGCGAGCGGGGCGAGGTCGCAAGCCGCCCCAAGTTCCTCAAGCCGACGGATGATATTGAGATTTGCGAACGGGTGGTTGCGGACGTATATCTCGCCCACGATGCCAATCCTGGGCTTTTGCAGTTTGTTGTTCAGTTTGACTTTTGCAAATTCTTCGGTAAACTGCCTAAAAAGCAGAACCTTGTCTGAAAATCGGCTGCGCTTCTCCAGATGCCGGGCCCATTGCTGAACGCAATTTTCATATACCTGCTGTGCCTGCCTGGTATCGACTGCGAACGGGCGCAACCGCAGAATCAATTTATGCAGCAGGTCGATGCCGATGATTGAGGTCCAGATGTCTTTCATAAAAGTTACCGGCCCCGCACCATCGAAATTCTTCACAAAGTGACTATAGAAGTTGCTGTCCTGATTCGGCGATAGGATAATTGCGTCATCGACGCCGGCGTGTTTCAAGATAAGCCGATGCATACAGTGATACAGGCCGAATCTGCAGGGGCCTGATGCGCCGGGCATAAAGAACGCCGCGTTTTGGGGCTTTACGCCGTCCTGCTCGAGGACTTTAAGCATTTCCCCGATTGTTATCGCGCAGGGCAGGCACTCTTTGCCCGTGGTATAAGCCCTGCCTCGCATAAGCGCCGCCTCATCCGCAATCGGCATAACCTCCGCGGGCTGGCCGTATGCCCGCAGACATGCCGCCATCCCGAATGACGTGTCACCAATATAGGGTATGTAAAGAGTTCGTTTGACCGCAGGATTCGCAGAGATTGTTTTTACGGTTTTTTCTCGGCGGTCTCCGCGTTCTCCGCGGTAAATATCTGATTTGTAGTTCTTCAAACTTTCCAAAAACGCCTCAATTCGCGTTACTACCCCCGCATCCGCGGAATGCTCATCGATTTCCAGTTGCAGGCAGGGCTTATTTCCCATTATGTTTTTGAAAAAGGGCATCAAAAACGAATCAGGCCCGCAACTGAAATTGGACAGATACACCGCGAAGAGGCGATTGTCCTGTTTGATGATTTCCGCGGCGCGCAGAATTTTTTGTCCGTATGACCAGTAAATTTCACTGTGTAGTTTTTCATCGCTTAGCCGGGCTTCTTTGAGGCCGAGCATCTCCATCGGCATCATTTCCACGCCGGCGTCGACGAATTTTCCGGGCAATTGCAAGCTCACGCCTTCGTCGCAGCCGTTGTAGGGCCTGCTGACTAACACAAACAATTTCTCATTTGGCCCGACGTTGGCCAGAATCTCTTTGCCTTTGTCCAACAGCGCCTGCTCAAATCCCTGTTGCGTCCCGACCCCTTTTTTCATCGCTTTGTGAACCAGCGAAGATGAGATATTTAATTTTTTGCCGAGTTCCGCGAATGTCTTTTGCATAATACTGTCGCCCTCGCCGAGACGCAGCGGGGCAATTAACAACTTCGTTTTGCCGAGCTTATCGCCGAATGCGCTTCGCACCTGGTATGGAAACGACTGAACATACGGGCAAAAGTGATTGTGCTTGTTCTGTGGGAAGCTGCCCGCCACGGAAACTATGCTTGGCAGAAAGATATAATCCGCGCCTTTTTCAATCAGCTCAACGATATGACCATAAGCGACTTTAATCGGGAAACAGGGTTGAGCCGTTACCGATTCCAAACCTTTGCGAATCGTCTCTTTGTTTGTTCGACCCGATAAAACAACCTCGAAACCCAGCTCTCTGAAAAATTGTGAAAATGTGGGCAACAACTGCCAGGATGCAATCGCCATAGGGATACCGATAGTTTTGGATTGTTGATTGCCGCCCGCCATTTGGCGAGGTCTCGCTGAAGGCGGAATTGCCGATTGTCGATTAAGCCCTGCAAATTCAAGCAGCTTTTTTTGGCGGTATTCGAATGCGCTGAATCGGCTTTTCTTTTGAGCGGTCTTCTTTAGGTTATACCTGTCGCATCGTGACCCGTAATATAATGGTTCCGAGCCGGCCAGTTGCACCTTCTTTATCTCGCAATGGTTCGAACAATGGTCGCATGTGAATGACTCTACTGTATAATTGGCATTTACAAGACTCTCGAACCCCTTGAATTTGCTCCCGGGCCTGATGCCTGATCGTTTAGCAACCCGTTCGATATGTTCGGCAGCAATTGCCGCCGCGCCGAGAGCGCCCGTAACTTCATGATGGTCAGGGACCATAATTGGTTTGCCGGTTACTTTTTCGAAAGCCGCCCAGACAGCCGTGTTAAACGCCGTACCGCCCTGGAAGCAGATGTTATCTCCGATTTTTCGTCGCCCGACGACGCGGTTGAGGTAATTCGCGACAATGGAGTAAGCAAGGCCTGCGACGAGGTCTTCAGTAATCGCTCCCTGCTGTTGATAACTCAGCAAATCCGATTCCATAAAAACCGTGCATCGCTCGCCCAGTTTGACGGGCGATTTACTCGCGAAGGCAAGCCGGGCAAACTCTTCTTTGATGCTTATTCCCAATCGACTTGCCTGCTCTTCAATGAATGAACCTGTCCCCGCGGCGCAGGCGTGATTCATTTCGAAATCTACGACCACGCCGTTGTTCAGCGAGATATATTTGCTGTCCTGTCCGCCTATTTCAAAAATGGTGTCCACTTTGGGATTTATGATGGCTGCCCCGGTGGCCTGGGCGGTAATTTCATTTATAACGACGTCCGCACCGATAAAGTCGCCAGTGAGGTATCGCCCGGAGCCGGTGCTGGCTGCGCCGATGATTTTGACTTTGTTTTGCACCTGCTCGCCGATTGCTTTCATCACCTGATGTATCGCGTCTAAGGGCCTGCCGGCGGTCATAAGGTAGATTTTGGCCAAGATGCGTTTTTGCCTGTCCATAACGACTGCCTTTGTGCTTAATGAGCCGACGTCGACGCCGAGGTATGCTTCTATTGGCTCAGCAGCTTTTGTAAGCAGGTCTTTGCGAATATTATTTTTAGGAAGAGGAAAAACTGGCGTTGCGAGTGGTTCCCTGCGAGGGGCGTTTTTAAGTGATGAACCCTGCTGACTGATATATGTGTCGATATTCTCAATCAGCGAGTCGGCAGAGATAGTGTGTTGTAATCCTTTGCTTTTTGCGGTGATGACCGCGCCGATTGCGCCGGTGAAGAAATGGGCCTCGGGGACGATGAGTTGGCTGTCCGTGGTTTCAAAAATCTCGGAGATTGCCTTTACGACGCCGGCGTTTGCGGCTACGCCTCCTGTAAAGATGATTGGTTTGATAAACTCGCGTCCGCAGCCGAGGTTGCTTTTGAGGTTTCTCGCAAGGGCCAAACAAAGCCCCGCGAGGATATCAACCACCGGCGTCGCCTGCTGCTGGAGGTGAATCATATCGCTTTTAGCGAAGACGGAGCACCGGCCCGCCATTCGCGGGACGTTTTCGCTTTCAATCGCCAGCCGGCCGAATTCTTCCTCTATATTTATACCTAAGCGGTCCGCCTGCTGGTCAAGAAATGAGCCGGTTCCCGCGGCGCATACGGTATTTAAGGCAAAATCTTTCACTCGTCCCGCCCCTGGCTTGTTGTGCAGGAAAATTAGTTTGCTGTCCTGACCGCCCATTTCAATGACGGTGGCGTTTTGAATATCCGGATACAGATACGATACCGCGGCGGCCTGCGCAGCCACTTCGTTTACGAAGGGAATTCCCAGTAATTTGGCGGGTAATCGTGCGGCAGAGCCGGTCGCCGCGATTGTCTTGACGTTGGCGGGATTTATCTTGTCGAATATCTCCCGCAATTGCGTGCGGAATGTCTCTACGGGTTTGCCTTTTGTCCGTCTGTAGTCCGAAAGGACAATTCTGCTCTGGTCATCAAGAACTACGACGTCACTGCTGGTTGACCCGATGTCAATACCGAGAAAAAGAGCTCCTGTGCCTCTGAGAAGTTCGAGGCCGAGTCCTTTGCTTGTCTGTGATGAAATAATTTTCGGCTGTCCTTGCTCCATATTTGGTTTCCTGGTCCCCTGAATCTCGTAACCGTCAGGGACACATTACTATAACCGATTTTTCGCTGTTGACAAGTGGCGGGATAACGATAAATTTGAGAACAGGGAAAGTCCGGATGAACAGCTGTTCCGAACCGATACAGACGAGCGTAACGTTGTTATTTACGAGAGGATGAACTGATGGGGCAGACAAAGAGCAGGGATAATGAAGGAAAACAGTTAACAGTATGTTTATCCCGGGTTTGGCCCTGGGTGGCGATTATCGGGGTGATAATCGCAGCGGCAGTTATTCGAGGTCGGCTGCTCTCTGTGCCATTCGAGCGCGACGAGGGCGAATATGCTTATATAGCACAGCAAATGTTAAAAGGTATTCCTCCTTATGTCTCGGCGTACAGTATGAAGCTGCCGGGAATCTATGTTGTGTATGCCCTGATAATGACCTTGTTTGGACAGACGCATACGGGTATTCACCTCGGTCTTCTAATTTTTAACGCCGCGACGATATTTGTGGTATTTTTGCTTGCCAAAAAATTATTTGGGTCGATTGCCGCGGTTGCCGCCGGCGGTGTCTATGCTGTGTTATCCATAACTTCGGGAGTAACAGGGCTTTGGGCGAATGCGGAGCATTTTGTTGTTCTGCCGGCACTTGTGGGCCTGTTACTCATTTGTAACAGCAACGGCAAAACAGGGTATGTCCGATTGCTGATTGCAGGACTGCTTTTCGGTCTTGCGTTTATTATTAAGCAGCACGGCGTTATGTTTGCTATTTTTGGTGCGTTGTATTTGCTTTATTCCGGTTTGCGACAAGAGCCGATTCCATGGCTAAAAGTCATTATCTCTCAGATTATTTTTAACGCTATGGTTCTTCTGCCGTTTGTTGCGGTATGTCTTTTTTACTGGTTTTACGGCACCTTTGATAAGTTCTGGTTCTGGACGTTCACATACGCCCGCGAGTATGCGGCGGTCATTCCTATGGATTACGCAAGGGAGCTTTTCGCATATCAGGCAAAGATGATGTACTATGAAGGTTTTCCAATATGGTTTCTTTCTGTTTTTGGCTTTTTCGCAGTTGTTGTTATGAAGAGATATCGTCGATTAGCGGCATTGGCCGCGGGATTTTTTATTTTTTCATTTTTGGCCGTTTGTCCGGGTTTTTATTTCCGCAACCATTATTTCATTTTTCTTTTGCCCGCGGCGGCAATTTTGGCCGGAGTGGGCATTGCCGTGATTGATGGGTTATACGCGGGAACGACGCCGATGCCGCTGCGGCTGGCTATAACCGGCACTATTGGTCTCATTGTTATCGGCTATACGTTGTATGACCAGCGGGAGTGTTTATTTGAGCTTTCACCGGAAGATGTTTGCCGGAGGGTTTATAGCGTCAACCCGTTCCCGGAATCGCTGCAGATAGCGGAATTTATCCGTGGCAATACGCGTCCCGATGCCACAATAGCTGTTATCGGTTCCGAACCGCAAATCTGCTTCTATTCCGGCAGACGTTCGGCTACCAAATATATTTATACTTATCCGCTTATGGAGCCACAGCCGTATGCCATGCAGATGCAGGAAGAAATGATTGCTCAAATTGAGACCGCCAACCCTGAATTTGTGGTTTTTGTAAATGTTTCAATGTCATGGCTGGCAAGACCAGGTTCCGTTAAAAAGATATTCGAGTGGTTTGATTCATATTTGTTAGTGCGGTACGAGATAGTCGGTATCGCCGACATTTTGGGTAATAGGCCGACTATCTGGCGGTGGAACAATCAGGCAGCCCAATATACGCCGGTATCGAGCGCCTTTGTCGCTGTTTTAAAGAGACGACAATGACCGGAAGCGGTTTTGTGCTACCAAGGATAACGAAGAACCGCTATAATGTCCTTATGTTCGCGAATAAAAAAGTAGTTGTTGTGATGCCGGCTTATAACGCTGAGAAGACCCTTCGCAAGACCTACGATGAGGTGATGGCGCAGGGAATTGTTGACCTTGTTGTTATCGTTGATGACGCAAGCAAAGACGGGACGGTCGAGGTTGCGTCAAAACTGCCTCATACCGTTGTTCATACGCATCCGCAAAACCGCGGGTATGGCGCCAACCAGAAGACCTGCTATAAGCTCGCCCTTGAAAACGGGGCCGACATCGTAATAATGGTGCATCCCGATTACCAGTACACGCCTTTGCTGATACCGGCGATGGCGTCTATGATTGCAAACGAGCTTTATCATTGTGTGCTGGGTTCGCGAATCCTCGGCGGTCATGCGCTGGCGGGCAATATGCCGGTTTACAAATACGTGTCGAACAGGTTCCTTACGATGGCAGAAAACATTCTTACGGGTGCGAAGCTGTCCGAATATCACACCGGCTACCGCGCTTTTTCCAGGCAGTTGCTGGAGCGGCTGCCTCTGGACGGCAATTCCGACGATTTCATTTTTGACAACCAGATGCTTGCCCAGATACTGTGGTTTGGGTACACGATAGCCGAGGTAAGCTGTCCGACGAAATACTTCCCTGAGGCGTCATCAATTAACTTCGGTCGCAGCACCAAATACGGTTTTTGCTGTTTGTGGACGGGATTAAAGTTTCGCCTGGCAAAAATTAACCTCATAAAATCACCGCTGTTTCCGAATAATCGATGCGTAAAATCACCCACAAGTCCCATGTGCCCTGGGTAATCGGGGCAGCCCTTGCGGTAATTACAATCGCCGTATTCTGCCGGGTCGCGACATTTGATTTTATCACGTACGACGATCATTCTTACATTACCGCGAATCCGCGGGTCCAGGCGGGCCTTAGCGTGAAAAATATTGTCTGGGCGTTTACTTCTTCGCATGCCAGCAACTGGCATCCGCTGACGTGGCTTTCGCTGATGCTTGATTGTCAGGTTTTCGGCCCTGACGCGGGCCGGCTTCACTTGACAAACCTGTTTTTTCATACGGCTAATACTGTTTTGCTTTTTATTCTTCTGCTGCGAATTACGAGCGCCTTATGGGCAAGCGCGTTTGTCGCTGCGGCCTTCGCAATTCACCCGCTTCATATCCAGTCGGTCGCCTGGGTGGCGGAACGCAAAGACGTGCTGAGCGCCTTGTTCTGGTTTCTGACGATGTTGCTTTATGTGCGTTATACAGAGCGTTCTTCGATAGGCAGGTATGTCCTCACGCTTTTTGCTTTTGCTTTAGGCCTTATGGCCAAGCCGATGCTTGTTACGTTGCCTGTTATCCTGCTGCTTCTTGATTACTGGCCGCTTAAACGTAAGGATTCGCTTACCAGATTGCTTTTGGAAAAGCTCCCGTTTGTTTTTTTTGCCGGGGTGTCGAGCGTAATAACGCTTGTTGTTCAGGCGCAAAGCGGGGCGGTGAGGGACATAGTCAAATTTCCGTTTGACATTCGAGTCATCAACGCACTTGTCTCATACGTTAAGTATATCTTGAAAATGTTCTGGCCTGTGAATTTGTCGGTGTTTTATCTTCATCCCGGCCGGTCGCTTCATTTTTCTGATGCGGTTATCCCCACGCTGCTGCTTGTCGCGGTAACGGTTTTGGCGATTCGTTTTGCCAGGACACGCGGCTACTTGTTATTCGGCTGGTTGTGGTATATCTGCACGCTCCTGCCGGTAATAGGCCTGGTTCAGGTCGGCGACCAGGCGATGGCGGACCGATATACGTATATCCCGCTTATCGGGCTATTTATCATCATTGCCTGGGGATTGCCTGAATTACTGGCTCGATACGTTTTTCGCAAAACTGTTCTCGCAATCGCGGCGGCGGCTGTCCTTTTGGCTATGGCTGTCTCGACGTGTATGCAGCTTGGTTACTGGCAAAACAGTATTACTATTTTCGAACGAGCCATTGAGGTAAATCCGAATGGCCGTTTTGCGCAGGCGAATCTCGGTGTCGCTTTTCTTCGTAAAAACTCTTACGACGACGCGATTGTTCACTTTGAAAAGGCGCTGCAAATCGACCCCTGCGACGCTATGTCACACCTGAATATCGGGGTCGTGTTGTTCCGCAAAAATAAAATCGACGAGGCAGTTAGTCATTTTGAAAAAGCGGCGGCAATTGACCCGTGCGACGTGCCTACACGCCTGAATCTCGCGACCGCACTGGCAAAACAGGGCAAAACGCAACGGGCGATAGAGCAATGTGATGAGATTCTGCGAATAGCGCCTGGGCGAAGCGAAGCGATTGAATTGAGACGACAGATTATTCAGCAGCAGCAACGCCAATGATAAAAACAATCCTGCTTGACAGTTACCCCGTCTGCAAATAGAGTTTCTTCTGATGTCCAGAAACCTTTACATAATCGACGGGCACGCACATATTTACGCCGCGCATTTCGCGCCTATGCGGCAGGAGCGGCTGACCAGCCCATCAGGCGAACCGACCAAAGCCACCTATATTTTTACATCTGCCATTCTTGGGCTGATGAAAAATAAAAAGCCCGATATGCTCGTTGTGGCGATGGACAGCAAGGGGCCTACGTTCAGGAAGGAGATGTATTCCGATTACAAGGCGCATCGGCTTCCTATGCCGGACGATATACCCGTGCAGATAAACCGCATCGAGCAGATTCTTTCGGCGATGCATATCCCTATGCTGCGAATCGACGGCTTCGAGGCGGATGATATAATCGGCACGCTTGCAAAAAAGGCATCGAAAGAGGGAATTGACGTTTATATATGCACAAAGGACAAGGATATTCTCCAGCTTATCGATGACCACGTTTTTGGATATGATATCAAGACGGGCGAAGTAACCGATGAGGCATGGGTTAAGGCGGAGATGAAAATTGCACCTGCCCAGTTTATCGACGTTTTGGCGCTTCAGGGTGATGCTTCTGATAATGTGCCTGGTGTTGAAGGTTTTGGAGAAATGACATCATTGAAGTACATTCAAAAGTACGGTTCGTTAGATAACCTTTACGCTCACGCTGATGAAATCACCGGTAAACTTGGTGAAAACCTTCGCAAGTCCAAAGATTTGGCGTATCTTAGCCAAAAACTGGTAACAATTGACTGTGATGTTCCCGTTAAGATTGATTATGAGGCGTTCGCGGTAAAGCCGGCTGATGAGGCGCTACTTACGCAGATATTTAACGAACTTAGTTCTCCACGGCTGCTGGCACAAATAGGGCATTCCTCAACTGAACAGCAAGTTCAAACACAGCAGCCGCAAACAGCGCCGGCCGGGGGGCCTGTTTCGGCGGCGACGGCGGAACATAACTATCAACTTATAGATACGCCCGAAAAATTCGAAGATTTTTTCGAAGAACTGAAAAAACAGAAATCATTTGCCGTTGATACTGAGACAACTTCTATTGTGCCAATGCGGGCGGATTTGGTGGGGATAAGTTTTTCGTGGCAGGCGAAGACAGGGTTTTATATCCCTGTTCGTGCGCCGATGGGAGCAAAACGCCTGCCTTTGGCTATGGTGCGGGAGAAACTTGCCCCGATATTGGCCGACAAGACAATAAAAAAAATAGGACAGAATATCAAATACGATATGCTGGTCTTACGCAACGCGGGGTTGCCTCTTGCGGGCGTTTATTTCGATACAATGGTCGCGTCGTATTGTCTCGACCCGCTGCGAAACAGTCATTCACTCGATAATATGGCCTTGGATTTTCTCTGTTACACGAGTATTCCGATATCCGCACTCATCGGCAAGGGGAAAAATCAGCTCAGCTTCGATATGGTCGATACGACCGCGGCCTGCGAGTATTCCGCGGAGGATTCGGACCTGACGTGGCGGCTGTATGAGTATTTCACGGCGCAATTAGAGAGACGGACACAGATACAGCCATTATTTTACGATGTTGAGATGCCTTTGGTAACCGTTCTTGCGGAGATAGAATATAACGGCGTATCGCTCGATACCGAGATTCTTTCGGATATGTCGGAGGATATAACGGCGTCGATTAACCGGCTGGTTGACGAGATTTACCAGACGGCAGGCGCTCCGTTCAATATTGATTCACCGAAACAGCTTGCCGAGGTGCTGTTTGGCCGGCTGGGATTAAAATCCGTCCGCTCAGGCAAAACAGGCCAAAGCACCGACGCGGGTGTTCTGGATGAGCTTGCCGAGGAACACCCGATTATCAATCTTATTCTCGAATACCGCACGCTGAGCAAATTAAAAAATACATACGTTGATAAGCTGGGCTATCTTGTGAATCGCCGCACGGGCAGGGTACACGCGTCGTTCAACCAGACAATAACCGCGACGGGCCGATTAAGTTCAAGCGACCCCAATTTGCAGAATATCCCGATTCGCACGCCTTTGGGCGCGAAAATTCGCTCCGCGTTTATCCCCAAAAACAAGACCGATTGCATCCTCAGCGCGGATTATTCACAGATAGAACTTCGCCTGCTGGCGCAATTTTCGGGCGATAAGGCGCTGCGTGAGGCATTTGCCGCGGATATGGATATTCATCGCTTTGTCGCATCGCAGATTTTCAACGTTCCCATCGAAAAGGTTACGTCCGAGATGCGCTCGCGGTGCAAGGCGGTAAATTTCGGGATAATTTACGGGCAGGGGGCTCTTGGTTTGGCGCACGGGACAGGGCTGACCTTAGCAGAGGCGAAAAAATTCATCGAAGATTATTTCGCCAGATACAGTTCGATTCGCCAGTTTATGGATGGTGTCGTCGAGCAGGCGACGAGAAACGGCTATGTCGAGACGATTCTGCACCGTCGTCGAAAAATCCTCAACCTTGAAAGCCCGAACCCCGGTAAAAAGGCGCAGGCGAAGCGGTTAGCCGTAAATACGGTCATACAAGGGTCTGCGGCCGATTTGATTAAGGTCGCTATGGTCAATATCCAGCGAAAAATTGAATCGGAAAATCTGCCCGTCAAAATGATTTTACAGGTTCACGATGAGCTGGTATTCGAGCTGCCTACCGCGGAGGCCGAACGGCATTCAAAATGGATTGCAGAGGAAATGACCGGTGCGATTAAATTAGATGTTCCGCTGAAAGTGGATGTTACTTACGGTCCCTCCTGGCTGGCTGAAAAGTAAATATGGCAAAACTTTCACCTTTGCGACGATTGCTGAAAATAGTACACCCTGAGGCGATGCGAGGGGTTGGTGCAGCGTTCTACAACAAAATCAGCTCGTCGGCGGTATTTCAAAGGCATTACGAATTAGTGGCCAGTGACATATTGAGCTATTGTTCTGCGCAGCATCCTTTTCGGGAGCAGGGGGCTTTGCTCGATGTCGGCACGGGGCCGGCGTATCTTTTACTGAAGATTCATCAGAAATCGCCAAATATGCGTCTGGCAGGTATCGACCCATCGCCTGCAATGCTGGCTAAAGGTCGGCAGAATGTGTCAGCTGCTGGTCTGGATGAGGTTATTGAGCTCAAAGATGGCGGCGCAACAAATATGCCTTTTCCGGATGAGTCCTTCGATATTGTAGTAAGCACCGCTTCGATTCATCACTGGAAAGAGCCAACCGCTGGTATAAATGAAATATATCGAGTGCTGGAAAAGGGGGGCTACGCACTTTTATACGATGTCGTAAGCGATACGCCCAAAGAGATACTTGAGCAGTTCAGCCGGGAAATAGGCAGGTTAAGGACGTTTTTATTCTGGCTGCATGGTTTCGAAGAGCCGTTTTACGACCGCCTGAATTTCACATCCCTTGCTCAACCCACTTTGTTTAAGCAGGGCCAAACCAGGTTTGTAGGACTGCTTTACTGCCTAATTTTAAAAAAGTAATCTTCAACCCGAAAGTTGACGTGCGATTACGTAATCAATAGAATCGGGGATTATTATTTTTAATTCCGCAGGATGGAATATACGATGATAACGGTAAACGAGAATTTTTTGAAATTGCAGGCGGGGTATTTATTCCCCGAAATAGGCAAACGCAGGCGGGCTTTTCAGCAGGCGCACCCGGACGCGAAGATAATCAGTATGGGAATCGGCGACGTTACGCAGCCGATTGCGCCTGCGGTAATCGAGGCGATGCACAAGGCCGTTGATGAAATGGGCAAAAAAGAGACGTTCCACGGCTACGACGACGGCGGCATAGGTTATGCCTTCCTGAGGGAAGCAATTACCAAAAATGATTTCAGATCTCGCGGCGTCAGTATCGATATTGATGAGATTTTCGTCAGCGACGGCGCCAAATCAGATACCGCCAACATACAGGAGCTTTTCGGCCTCGATAATATAATAGCTGTGGCTGATCCGGTGTATCCCGTTTACGTTGATACCAACGTTATGGCGGGGCGGACGGGTGCGGTTGCAGGGCAGGGCACGTATTTGAAAATCGTATATATGCCCGCCACAGCGGACAATAATTTTGTTCCTGAACTGCCTAAGGAAAAGGCGGATATGATTTATCTGTGCTTTCCGAATAACCCGACCGGCGCGGTTGCGACCAAAGAACAGTTGAAAAAATGGGTCGATTACGCCAAGGAGAACAAGGCGGTAATTCTTTTCGACGCCGCATACGAGGCGTATATAAGTGATTCGCAGATACCGCATTCGATATATGAAATCGAAGGCGCAAAAGAAGTCGCGATTGAGTTTCGCAGTTTTTCTAAAACAGCCGGGTTCACGGGGCTTCGCTGTGCTTTTACCGTTGTGCCGAAAGAGCTTCGAGCGTTCACCCGGGCGGGGCAAAGCGTCGCCCTGAATCCACTCTGGAACAGGCGACTCTGCACCAAGTTCAACGGCGTATCGTATGTTACTCAGTCAGCGGCCGCCGCGGTTTATGCTGATGAGGGGAAAAAGCAGATTCGCAAAACGATTGATATTTATATGAACAATGCGAAGGTTATTCGTGAATCGCTCACCACTTTGGGATATAAAGTATATGGCGGCATTAACGCACCGTATATCTGGGTTAAAACTCCTGAGGGCGTCGGCTCGTGGCAGTTCTTTGACCTGCTGCTTAATAAGGCACACGTTGTAACGACCCCCGGCGCAGGGTTTGGCCCGGCAGGGGAGGGATATGTGCGATTGACCGCTTTCGGCAATCCTCCCGATGTTGTCGAGGCGCTTGGTCGAATCAAGGCCATATCTAAATGAGCGACATAATCGCATACATCGGTTTGGGCGGTAATCTTGGCGACCGGAAAAACCATATCGGCAAGGCCGTTCGATCACTGCGTGAAACACCGGATGTTTCGGTCGAGCGTGTTTCAACCGTCGTCGAAACCAAGCCGTTGGGCGACGCGGAACAGCTGAAGTATTTGAATTGCGTCGCGGAAATACGAACATCGCTTACAGCCGCAAAACTTCACCAGCAGATCATTCGCATCGAGAATTCGCTCGGCAGGCAAAGAGGCGAAAAATGGGCGTCGCGAACCATTGACCTTGACCTGCTGCTGTTCGGCAATGAGGTAATAAACAGCGATACGCTTACCATTCCTCATTCGCAAGTGCATCTGCGTTCGTTTGTGCTGGCGGGATTGTGCGAGCTGAATCCGAAGCTGTTACATCCCGTTCTCAATGAGACAATCAATACGCTTGCGGGCCGGCTGAACGGCTGCGATTTTGCTCTCAGGCCCGATAGGCCGCAGCTTATAAGTATCGCGGGCAATATCGGCGCGGGCAAAACAACGCTTACAAAAATACTTGCCGACGCCTTTAAATGCAGAGCAATCTTCGAGGCGTACGACACCAATCCGTTTTTGGCCAAAGTTTACGCGGGCAATCACGACCTTGCCCTCGATAGCCAGTTGTATTTTCTTTTTACGCGGCTGGAGCAGTTGAGCCCTGCGTCGCTCGAAAAAGGAAAGCCCGTCGTTACCGATTACCTCTTTCAAAAAGAGCAGATATACGCGAAATTGCTTTTGAATGCCGAGCAATTGGCGTTGTATCAAAAATTTTATTCGATTGTGTCGCCCGCCGTGGCAGACCCTGTGCTTGTGATACACCTGCAAAACCCGCCGAATCAGTGTCTTGAGCGGATTCACAAGCGAAGCAGGCCCTATGAACAGCGGATTGAAAGCAGTTTTCTTGAGGCCGTCGGCGCCGGCTACAAGGAACTTATTGCCAACTGGATGCTTTCACCCGTTATCACACTAACCGATTTCGATTGTCTCAATCAAAATGCTGTTGACCTCCTCGCTTGTCGGATAGAATATTATATTCATCCGCCACAGGCGGATAAACCCACGAAATACTTATGAACCCGGATTTCCCATATTTATCCGCCGTTTGTCTGGCGGATTAAAGTAGTGCATTTGATACTGATTTGATAGTATAGAGCCAGAGAACTCAAATATCGCGTTATAGCAATAAATAAAGCAGGCGTTGGCTCGCCGAGCAATACGGTGATGGTGGTTTTGTAAAATTGCATCGTGGCATTGTTGGCTTACAATGAGGCGTTGCAAACGGGTAAAAAGGCTGGCTCGTGCTTCGTAGCGAAGTCGCTACTTCGCAGAGTAGCATAAGTCGTTTATTTTAAGCTTGCCCTGAGCGTAGTCGAATGGGGCAGTTAGGTGAATAATCGCCAAAAAAGGCACCCTCCTTCACCAAGGGCTACGGAGGGCAGGCAAAATGATTTCACCGCAGAGCAGTAACGGCAGGACAGAGAGCTTTGAAAAGACGCTGTTTAAGGCGGCAGATAGGAAATAGGTATGGTGTCACCAGAATTCCTAAAAACCCAGAAAAATACCGGAATAAATACGTTATCCCCAGAATTCCCCAAGTTATACACAGGTTTCATAAGAAGGAGCTAAAATGGGATTGTTTGAAGTACCCTCAGAAAAAGTCTGCCCCAAGAATCTTAATGATTTGTTAAGGGTCTTGAAGTATGGGAAAGACCCAGTTGCTCAAAAAGCAACGGTGGAAGCTATTGCAGAAGCGAAGAATGACGATGCCGCAAGAACCTTTATCAAGGCTCTTAAGTACTTTGACGAAAGAGTGGAATGTGGCAAGGAAACCAAACGGAACCAAGCCTATATCATAAAGGAGATCATAGAAAGCCTTGTGAGGATAGGACAACCATCTGTAGAACCCTTGGTACGAATCCTGACAGCCAGGACAAATGATCTTCGCCTTTATGCACAGAGGGCTTTGGTAAGAATTGGGGAGCCATCCGTACAACCTCTCATTCAGGCAGCACGTCGTGCGGATGCGAAGGGGGAGTTTTACTTTGAACCGGACGATTCTGATGAAAGAATAGTTGGTGGTGGAGCATGGGTTTGTTCTCCTATGAGCATTGCCGAGACACTAGTCAAAATAAGGAGGCCCTCTATACGAGGTCTCAGTAAGACTTTGGAGCGGACAAACAGCTCTCGTCTCCGCGATTGGGCAAGATCCGTGCTTAAGATCATCGGTGACAAAAGCGTGGTTCCGTATGTTTTTGAGATAGTAAAGGATGGGAAAAGGGGAGGACAAAGGGAAGTAGAGTGCCTTCTGAACAACATGGAAGAGCCAGAAATGGCGATTGAAGGTCTTATTCGCGCTCTTCGGGATAGAAATGCTATTGTTCGAAGCAAGGCAGCAGAGATTCTTGGACAGATGGGAGCTAGGAGAGCGGTAAACCCCCTCATTCATTGTCTGGGGGATAAATCACCTGATGTTCGTAAATCGGCTGCACGGGCACTTGGAGCAATAAGAGATAAAAGGGCAATAGAATTTCTTACTCAGACTTACAAGGAGGATTATGATCGTTCTGTTCAAAAGGAGGCGAAAAGGGCTTTGCGAGAAATAGAGAGAAAGAAAAAAACATCGTGTTTGTAAGTTAACTTTCGCACTTTTTAGTCCGCTGATTTTAATGATTCATCGACCAAAACACACCAACCTAACGATGTCTTTATTGAAAATAAACAGAAAGTTGAAAAACTCAATAATCCGAAAATCTGGAAAATCTGGGGACACCAGACCGGGGAAAAAGGAGAAATAGCGTTAAAAGGCCGAAAAGCGTGGTTTTGGGCTAAAAACGAGCATTGTCGGCTTACTCCGAGGCAAAGTCAGCTTGCTCCGAGGTAAAGTCAGCGTAACCCGTGACAAAGTAAACGTGACCTGTGGCAAAGTAAGTTAACTCTATGGCAAAGTAAATGAGTGTAACCACCAAAAGATATGGGTGGGTGGATAATAAGGAATTTTACAAAAGAGTTATTTTTTTGAAAGGAGTTTGACACTATGGCAAGATTTCCAAAACCAGAAGCAGAAATTGCTGCATTAGGTGAGCGGTTATGGCGGGGACTGTTGAACAACAACCCGCATTTCTCCCAGCCCCAATTGAAAAAGACGGCCAATCTGGTATAAGTTGTTTATCAAGAACAAGTTATGCCATAAAGCAAGGGAAACAAAACATACGGTAAAAAGAGAATGAAAGTTGCAAAAACCATCAAATCGGTCAGGGTAGCTATTAAAGCCGCCCGTAAAGCAGGCAGGACAATCGGCCTTATTCCCACGATGGGCGCGCTGCACCGGGGACACATATCACTTATCGAACGCTCCGGCAAACACGGGGACTTCGTAGTGGTCAGTATCTTTGTCAATCCGACACAGTTCGGCCCAAAAGAGGACCTCGCGAAATACCCAAGGCCCCTGCGGAAGGACTTGCGAATCTGCGAAGACCACGGCGTTGATATCGTTTTTGTCCCCGACGCAAAGGAGATGTATCGACAGGAAGAGCTTACTTGGGTCGATGTCGATAAAATTTCAGAGCCGTTGTGCGGGCGTTTCAGGCCTGGGCATTTTCGCGGGGTTGCTACCGTTTGCGTGAAACTTTTCAATATCGTGCAGCCCGATATCGCGTATTTTGGCCAAAAAGACGCCCAGCAGCTTGCCGTGATAAGGCGGATGGTCGCCGACCTCAATTTCCCGCTTAAAATCGTGGGTTGCCCGACGGTGCGCGAAGCCGATGGTCTTGCGCTTAGCAGCAGGAACCGGTATTTGTCGCTCCAGCAGAGAAAAGACGCGACCTGTATCTACAGCTCACTAAAAATAGCCCGCGAAATGATTGAGGCGGGCCGGACAAATTCTAAAACAATCGCCGCTAAAATTCGTAAGATAATTACCGCCACAAAATCGCTCAGCAGCATCGATTATATAAGCATCGTTGACGCTGAGACCCTCCAGGATGTCAGCCGAGTTGCAGGCAGGGTGCTGATTGCCATTGCGGCACGGTTCGGCTCGACCCGGCTGATTGATAACCTGACAGTGGACTGCCGGACAAGATGATGTATAATAAGCGTTTTTAATTTTATAAGAAGGCAGGCAAATAACAATGCTTCTAAAGATGTTAAAATCGAAATTGCACCGGGCACGCGTTACCGAGACCCGGCTCCACTATCCCGGCAGCATCTTAATCGATTCGGCGCTGATGAAAGCGACGGGTATTCTGCCTTATGAGGGCGTTCTCATAGCCGACCTGACCAACGGCAGCCGCGTCGAGACCTACGCCGTGCCGGCACCGGCAAACTCGGGTCAGATAGTAGTCCTCGGCGCAGCGGCACA
This sequence comes from uncultured Phycisphaerales bacterium, assembly GCA_903857265.1. GTDB lineage: Bacteria > Planctomycetota > Phycisphaerae > Sedimentisphaerales > Anaerobacaceae > Fen-1362. The sequence goes on along the minus strand of CAIODZ010000012.1, from coordinate 6,685 downwards.
ACTGATGAATAAAAATGACATAGTAATAATCTTCAGTTTTGCCTATTGCACCCCGGCTGAGGCGAAAAAGCTTAAACCGAAGGTTATCCTCCTTGACGAGCACAACAAAATCCGAAAACCGCTTAAACAGTAAATAGGCAGTCAAAAATTTAAGATGCATCCTGAACTATTCAGAATACCTTTCACGTCGTTGACGGTTAAGGGCTATGGCCTGATGCTGGTCATTGGTTTTCTGATGGCTGTGCACATTATCAGGCGCCTCAGCAAAAACATCACGCCCGACCCGCAAATGATAACCAACGCATCATTGTATTGCCTTGTCGTGGGCGTAATCGGCGCTCGCATATTTTATGTTCTGCATCACTTCGACAATTTCAAATATAACCTGATGAGCGTGTTTGCTATATGGGAAGGCGGGCTTGAGCTTCTGGGTGGCGTTGTTGGCTCTATCGGGATAATTGTTCTCTACCTTCGATACCACAAGCTGCCCGTACGCCAATATCTCGACATCCTCGTAATCGGGCTTATGTTTACGCTTGCCTTTGGCAGAATCGGCTGTTTTTTCAATGGCTGCTGTTACGGCAAACCATGTGATTTACCCTGGGCAGTCAGATTCCCATACGGCTCATTTGCCTACACAAGCCAGGTCGAGCCAAACCCCGCTCGAAATCGCGCCTCGCCCCAGCTCCGGCTGCCCGATGACTTTTTTAATTCCGGCATACTGAAACCCTATGACCAATTGACCTCGCAGCAAAAAGAGATGGTTACAACAGGCCCTTACCGCTGTTTAGCCGTCCACCCGACGGAATTGTATTCCTCCGCAGACGCGGCTATTATCGCCAGCTTGCTATACCTGTTCTGGAGAAGGGCACAAAACGCCCAGAAAGCCAAAAACTTCCTCAAACCACTCACAAAACCGGGCGGCACCTTCGCCCTTATGTTCATCCTTTACAGTGGCGTCCGTTTTTTTGAAGAGTTTCTCCGTGACGATAATCCATTCGAATACGCCTGGTGGATGATTTACAAAGGCGGCACCATCTCCCAGAACCTCTCCATTTATATGCTCATTTTCGGCGTTGTCCTGATGCTCATTTTCCAGATGCTTCCTGCCGATAAACAATCATCCAAAACCCGCTGATTTTTCTGAATGATTCACGGGCTTTTGATATAATAGTAACAATTGTTTTCTTAAGGATGCTATGGGGCTTTACGAAAGAAATTATACCCAGGAACAAAATGATGCGCAGTCGCGCTATGCGCCGCAGATGCGGCTGGGCTTTCCGTCTTTAACTCCCGTCGTAATGTGGCTTCTTATCATTAATGTGTCCGTTTTCTTAATCGATTTTATTTTCTCATCCGGCCAAAAAAACGAGCTGACGCCGTTAAAGAGTTTATTCGCCCTTATACCTGCCACCCCGATGCTCACTCTCCAACTGTGGCGGCTCATTACTTACCAGTTTCTTCACTGGGGTTTTTATCATATATTATTCAATATGCTCGGGTTGTTTTTCCTGGGGCCATCGCTTGAGCACCAGTGGGGCGGCAAAAAGTTCCTTACCTTTTACCTTTCCTGTGGGGTGGCAGGGGGGCTCTTTTTTATCCTTCTGGTTATGACTGGATTTTTGTCTGCCGGCCCGATGGTAGGCGCATCAGGGGCAATCCTCGGCGTTCTCACTGCCTGCGCGATTCTCTTCCCGCATTTCGTCGTATTTATCGTTATTTTCCCTGTGCCTATCCGCGTTGCCGCGGTCATCCTGATGGGTATCGCCTTTTTTGCCGTTTTCTCCAAAGGCGCAAACGCCGGCGGCGAGGCGTGCCACTTCGCCGGCATTGCTGTGGGTGCGATATATGTCCTGTCGGATTCTTGGCGGACTGCCCTGAAATTACGCTTCAAGTCAGCGCGATGGGAGAAGTATATCGAATCCGAACGCCGGCTTCGCCTTGAAGTGGACCGTATCCTCAAGAAAGTTCACGATAACGGCATACAATCTTTGACCGCATCGGAAAAACGCATCCTTAAAAAAGCGACCCACCTCGAACAGGAACGCCTGCGTAAATAGCAAAAACAGCGAGGCCCTGCGAATAACTCGCAAGACCTCGTTTAAATCCGTAATTGACGCGAAGCGTCATCCCCGAGTAGCCGTTTTCTTGGTGAGCAACAGGGGACCCACTTCAAAAGCTACAATCAATTGTCCCACTCGAACTTTTCCGGCTCGTTGACAAGCTCGGTAACACGTTCCTTAACCTTCTGGCTCTTGAAATCCTTGCCATTCCATTTCTCAACCTCGGCCTTTCTCTGGGTGACCTCTTTTTGCAGGTCTGCCAGTTTCTTAGTGAGGTCTTCATACGCCATTTGTTTTCGTTTGACAATCAGGTCAAACTGCTGGCCTACAATCTGCTCTAATTCCGTAGTAAGCGTTTTTTTCTGCTTTTCATCCTTTGTCGCCCCTATTTGTTTGAGCAGTTCCGCCCGCTTGCCTTTAAGCTCCATTTGCTGTTTCAGCACTTTTGCAAGATTCGGGTCGTCTTTTACCACATCGCAAATCCTGCCGTATTTTTTCCCGCTAATCATCAGCGCCCTGACATACTGGTCGGGATTGTCTTTTTTGATCTGCTCCAGCTTTGTTGCTTCATCAGGATAATTTTCCTTGAGGCATTTCAAAAATTCGTCTGTTTTTTCCTGGATTCTTTCGCGCATAAATTCCGGTCCGGGCATATCATGCCCGGCCTTCGGCGGTGTGCCGGGTCCCGCCATAGCATGTGGCTGCCCCGCTGGTCCGCCTTGCTGTGCCCCTTTCTGCTCAAGCATACGCGACATAAACTGCTCTCGCATATGGTTTCGCAGCTCCATCCTGAAGGCATTGGGGTCTTTTTGCCTTAGCTGTGTAAGCTCGTTGGCCTCTTGAGGGTCCTTCTCCTTTATCTCGGCCAATATGTGGTCTATTTGTTCTTTTGTCAGTTCGGGTGGCCCTTTGCCCATCATTGGGCCATCAGGTCCCGGCGGGGCAGCGGCAACCTGCTCTTCCTTAGCAAGGTCTCCTGCTTTTGTTTGGCTTACGCCTGTTATTGCCAGTACGCATGCCGCAACCAGGATTGCTTTCCATAGGTTTGTTCTCATATCCTTATCCTTTCCACATATCGCCGTTAACTTCGATTAATTCTGTTTCCAAATCTCCGGCGGCTGAGTTTGTGCCGCCGGTGCTGATGGAGTCAGATTGAGCCCCCGACAACTCACTCTGTATATTTTCTATTTCCGCCTTCAGCACGGTAACATCCGCGTCATCCGCGCCTTCCCAAACCTGTGATGGTATTGATATTGACTTTGCGATTATCCTGGTTTGTTGGCTGTTTTGTGAGTTGCCATACCGCATTAGCACCAGGACGGATACTACAATTACTGCCGCAGCGACAGCCGCACCAAGAATCCTTTTCTGCAATACGACTGACCGCCGTTGTCTTAGAGCGGCCACGACGGTTTTCTTCACCTCGGCGAGTACCCGTTCATCCGGCTGAGACGATTGATTTGCCCCCAGAATTTCTTCACCCTTTTCTATGTCCTCAGCCGTCTGCCGGGCTGCCGCCTCATCCATAAAGCCGGCCAGCAACTCTCTCAAATTTTCATTCGCTGAATTATTCATATATGGTTATCCCATCAATTCCCGCAATTTCTTTAATCCACGGTGCACCTTTGATAATGTCGTCCCGATTGGTTCTCGCCTGGATTCCGCAATTTCCTTGAAAGACATCTGTGAGTAAAATCTCATCATTATCAGTTCCCGCACGTCGCCTTCTAATTCTCCCAGTGCCATTTGCAGCTTGTCGGCGTCGTGGTCTCTTCCGCTTGCTGCACCTGCTGATTGTGACATTATCCTTTTGCTGTGCTCATCCAGAAGTCGCGTCTGCCTCTGCTTGAACCGCAAATGGTCATGGAAGATGTTCGACGCCATTGTGAACACCCACCCGTCAAAGCTGCCGCCGCCGTAACTGCCTATCTTTTCCACTAACTTTGCAAATAGCTCGCTAAGCAATTCTTCGCTCAAATCCCTGTTGCCGGTCAAGCGGTAAAAATATCCGAAGCATCGCCTGCCATATATATCGACGAGTTGCGTGAAACATCCCTCGTCGCCTTTCTTGCATCCTATAATTACCCGTTCAATATCACGCTGCGCCATAATTGGCCATTTTTCACTTATTTAGACGCATCTGACCACCTGTTTATTGCATTTACACGCAGAATCGCTATACTTATATCTTGACTATGGCCATAACAGAAGTAAAACCTTCTTCAAAAAACACATGGGCCGCCAAATTCAAGCGGACTGTAACTGCCTTTTTACCCGTTTCAAAAAACCGCCGGGGCCAGTGTCTCCGTTGTGGCGCCTGCTGCAAACTCCCCAATATCTGCCCTTGGCTTAAATTTGACGCCCAGGGCAAGGCTGTTTGCAAAATATACTCCTTCCGCTCCATGAATTGCCGAAAATACCCAAGGACCGAATCTGAACACATCACACAAACTGCCTGCGGTATTCACTTCGAGAAATAACAAGCTTTCTGAGAATTCTTGACCGTTCTTCCTAATTTCAGCAAGTAGCGGCGCAAAATCCGATACACAGCGTACACCGAGTTCTGTCAAAGCCCCATACTTGGTGCTTGTGGTCGAGTACTGGCATAAAGAGGTGAATCGCTTAACATAGTTTGGCATCAAAAAGCTGCTTTCAAAAACTCACATAATGCGTTATTAAATATAACGAGCCAAATGACCAGCTTAAAAAGATTGTTAAGGGATATTTTATGATTACTCGGCATATTGTTCAACAAATGGGCATGCGGGTAACAACACACGGAGCAAAGATGGGGAGAATGCTTTGGTTTGTTTTTCTCATTACCCTGTGCATGGGTCTTTTTTGCCTTTCTTCATGTGTAACCACCACGCAGCAGCGTGAAATTGCTGCCGTCGACCAACAGCATTATGTGGACAATGCCTTCAGCGAGGGCAGTTTCATGCTTGCAAAAAAAGACAAACTCGCGGTTCTCTACGTCGACTTGAATGACTGGCCCGGCGTAATTCGCGCCGCAAAAGACCTACAGGAAGACGTTAACCGCGTTACTAATCAAACCCCAAACCTTACAAACGAGCAAACAGGCCTCGCAAAAAACATCGTCATCATCGGCACAATCGGCAAAAGCCCGATTATCGACCGGCTGATTAAAGATGGCAAAATCGATGTGAAACAAATCGCGGGCAAATGGGAATCGTTTCTTATCCAGGTTGTCCCCCAGCCGTTGCCCGGCATTGAGAATGCCCTTGTTATCGCGGGTAGTGACAAAAGAGGCGCTATTTACGGCATATATGACGTTTCAGAACAGATAGGCGTATCACCGTGGTATTGGTGGGCGGATGTGCCTGTGCAGCATAAAAATGCTCTTTTTGTAAAGGCGGGAAGATATGTTCAGGGGCCGCCTGCGGTCAAATATCGCGGCATTTTTCTCAATGACGAGGGCTGGGCGCTCACACCTTGGGTTAAAGAAAAATTCGGCGATTATAACAGTAAATTCTACACCAAAGTTTTCGAACTTTTACTTCGGTTAAAGGCCAACTATCTCTGGCCTGCGATGTGGAACAATGCCTTCGATGAAGATGACCCGAATAATCCCCGTCTTGCCGACGAATACGGCATAGTGATGGGAAACTCTCATCAGGAGCCGATGCTTCGTGCGCAAAAGGAGTGGGACAGGCGATACAGCAAAAAATGGAACTATTATACCGACGCCAACACTCTCCAAAACTTCTGGCGGGAAGGCATCAAACGCAGCAAGAATTATGAAAGCATCATCTCCATTGGGCTGCGCGGGGCTGATGATACGCCGATGATTCCGAACGGCACGGTAGCCGAGAGTATGGCCTTGCTGGGAAAAATTGTGAGTGTTCAGCGAAAGATAATAGCGGAAGAGATTAATCCCGATGTGACCAAAGTGCCCCAGTTATGGTGTCCTTACAAGGAAGTCCAGGAATACTATGAAAAGGGGCTGCGTGTTCCCGATGATGTGACGATATTGTGGTGCGACGACAACTGGGGCAATATACGCCGGCTGCCGACGGAGGAGGAACGCAAGAGAAGCGGCGGGGCGGGCATCTATTATCACTTCGATTTTCATGGCGGGCCACGCTCATACGAATGGCTCAATACCACCCAAATCATCAAGGTCCAGGAGCAGATGAATCTCGCGTATAATTACGGCGCAACGAAAATATGGATAGTCAACGTCGGCGACCTCAAGCCGATGGAATTTCCCATCGAATTTTTTATGACCTTCGCCTGGGACCCGCAAAAATGGCCGAAGGAGAAAGTATCGGAATATACAAAATTATGGGCGCAGCGTGAATTTGGCCCGCAATACGCCGACCAGATTGCCGATATCGTGTCTAAGTACACAAAATATAATGCCAGACGCAAGCCCGAACTTCTCGACCCCAACACGTTCAGCATCGTCAATTATCGTGAGGCAGACACTGTAGTTGCCGATTTTAACGCTATTAAGGCCAAAGCCGAGCAAATCTATCAAAACCTGCCCGATATTGCCAAAGACGCATTTTTCCAGCTGGTTCTCTACCCGACAAAGGCCTGCGCCCAGGTTACTGAGCTTTATGTCACTGCGGGCAAAAACAAATTATACGCTGAGCAAA
>CAIODZ010000011.1 GCA_903857265.1 uncultured Phycisphaerales bacterium | reverse complement strand
GAAGTCATCTATAATCCACTGGGGCGTTGAGGCCCCCGCTGTCACACCTGCGACCTGACAGCCGAAAACCTGCTTTTTATCAAATTCGTCCCAGTTTTGCAAATGAAATGTTTTATTATTGTACTTTTTGCACAATTCCGCTAATTTCCGCGTATTTGCGCTCTCCCGCCCCCCCAAAACGAACATAATATCGACTTTCATACACAATTCCACCGCCGCCTGCTGCCTCTTAATCGCCTCCTTGCACAGGGTATTTATCACCTTCATCTCATCAAAACCGGCCTTTGCTATCGCTGAAAGCATCTCGCTGAAAAATTCGGGGCTTTGCGTCGTCTGGCACACAATTCCCAGTCGCCCGCTTCCTATTGTGCTTATATCCGACTCATTACCCACTACCACCGCCCCCTTTGTGCACCCCACCACCGCACGCACCTCCGGGTGGTTCTGGTCGCCGACTATCACCACCTTATATCCCTGCTCCTCCATCTGCATCGCGATTTGCTGCATCCTTTTGACCAAAACGCAGGTCGCGTCAACAATATCCGCGTATTTTTCTTTAAGATGGGCCATTTCCTGCGAACCCGCACCGTGCGAGCGTATCAGCACTGTCGCCCCCGCCGGTATCTGCTCCACGTCATCGACGGTTACAAGGCCCTTTTTGGCCAATCGCTCGACAACGCCCGGGTTATGAATAATCGGCCCCAGCGAATAAACCCGGCCTTTCTCCGCCAACACCTTCTCCGCCGTGCTTATAGCATTGCGAACACCCGCGCAAAAACCGTATTTTTCCGCGACTATGACTTTCATAAGGAAAAGGATTTTAACCACATATTACGCAGATTTCACGGATTTTCCCTTCCTTAAATATCTATCCGGGTAATAAAAATTTGTAGGGCAGGGTTTACTCCGTCATTTCCTTAAGTATAATTAAGGAACACGCGGTAGTGAAAAACAGGATTTTCATATTGAGGGAGTTAATATGAAACTGGTTGGACTCGTTTTCCTCGGATTAATTGCGAGTGGTATCGCTTATGCGCTTCTTTTTTTGTTGTTTTGGTTGGTCTTTACTAATTTGGTCTCTACTAAAATGGACGAGAACGTAGGGATGATAATGGGTTTTTTGGTAATCCTGCCGCTTGCTTTTTTCCTCGGCAGTATCGTTACCGGTTATTTCAGTTACTACGATATAGAACACAAATGGTCGCTTGTATGGATGGCGCCGGCTCTGTACCTGGAATTGGCGGGCCTATGCATATCCATCGTGGGGTTTCTGCTCGATAGGTTCATAGACGTTAACCCTCCGGGACCTTATTTTATACGGGGTATTTTTTTTACGATTGCGATTGGCTTGTACTGGTATCTGGCCTCCGCAGCAGGCGTCTTCCTCGGATACTATCTCAGGGAACGTTTAGTCAAATGGTGGTATGGCGATTAACACAAGAAAAACTCGTTTATAATCAATGCGATATCTGCTCGTTAAACGTCCGCAGCCGCATATCAATCGCGCCCAAAGCCCATTCAATATAATGCAGCTTATGCGACGGCCTATAATGCGCCTCATTCATTAACCCCTCCCGGACCGTCCCTAAAAAACTCTTTATTATCTTCGCACTGATTTCCGTCGGGTTGGACGCCCACGTCTTCAATTCCTCGTATTCACGACGCAGTTTGGCGCTCTTTTTTAATTGCTCCGCCGTCAGATAATCCGCCGGGTTATACGCTAATTGAAGCCCCTTCAAACACATTATCAACGGCTCATAATTCGCCCGCTGCTCCAGCCGAATAAATTTATATTGCTGGGTATATGCCGTCACCGACGATGGCGTCTTGTCCCCGTCCACGTCCGCACCGACAAACCACTGCCTCTGGCTCGTCCTCGCGAATACAAGCTCCTCCCCGCTGGTAATCTCGTCGTGCCCCATCCTCGAAATCCACAGCCGGCCCGTCTTATTCACCTCTGTCCCCCCGCCCAGCGCCAGCAAACACTTCACAAACCCCAAAGGCAAAATCCTCTGTTTGCCGATTTGCCTTTTCCGCATCTGGAACGACAAATGCAAACTGTGCGGCTTAACGTTGTAAAATGCCGTTATCTCGTTTATAAGCTGATTCAAAAGCCATGGGCACGCCGTCGCGGGCCTCGATAGCTCCAACGCAACGTTCAATCGCCCCGGCGCAAGCTCCAGAAACCCCTGCCTCCTCGTCCTCTCCGCAGACCCGCTGTGGTCGTCAATGTACCCCCCAAGCTTCCACGATAAAACATCGAGCTGAAAATCATGAAAATATCGAAAACAATCGTACGCCGGGTCCTCTTTTTTCGTCTCCTCAACGTCCTCCTCCACAACCGCCGCCCCCACGTTGCTCAGCTCCGTCTCGCATCCCATCGGCACCAGACCGGGCTGAAAATTCGACCGTATCGAATTCAGCTGTGTCTCCACCACCCTCGCGTCAAACAAGCTCCTCGCTGCCCGCACCGCGTATTTAACGTAATCTATCAAATCATACTTCTCGAAAGGCATCGTCTTGAGACACTGCTTCATTATCATCTCTACTGCCGAGATGTTGTTGTTGATTATCTGAAGAGCTATCAGCAAGCTCACGGACCGCTTGAAATACCGCTCCGATGTCCGCATGTGCTCCAGCTCGAACCGAAAAATCGCCTGTATCCTCTCGTCTAACTGGCTCAGCAGCACCTGCTTGACCACAAGCTCAAGATAATTATTGATGTATTTCGCCGCCTGCGCATCCCCGTATAAATACCTTATACTCGGCCTTGGCCTGTTAAGCTCATGCTCCAGAAAATAATCGCTCACCGCGTCCGTTCGATAATGCGTTATCACCAAATCCCGCTCCGTCGTCGCCAATAGCTCCCGCTCCGCTAATCGCTCAAGCTCCGCGTCAATGCTCTTGTCCCCGGGCCTCGTCCGCTTCTTCAAAAAATTGTCTATCCGCTTCCGCAGCCAAAGCTCATGTATCAGATTAACGTGGAACCTGTCCCCGAAATGCTTCTTCATCGCCTCCGCGCTTACAAGATACGACTTCGCCGTAACAAGCCCCTGGGCAGTATGTACCTTCACCATCTCTTTTTCGTATCGCTTCCCCTCGTACCGGTCAATCTCCGCCATCGCCCTCTCCGGCACATCGTAAATCACGAATCCCTCGATTTTCGCTCCGGGCGACTCAACCGCGTAAAAATACACGTTGTCCGGACTTACCTTCTTATGTCCCGCCAGAAACGCCGGCTCCGCCAATAACGTATGCCCATCCGCCTTGCCGCTCTTGCGCGTAAAACTCATCCCGCATATCGACTCGAATATCTGCGGGTCCCTCAGCGAACCATATACAAACAGGTTCACCGTCGTTTTCTTTTTCGTCTTTCTCTTGCTGCCCGCCATTTTTATCCCAGATATATTTAACTCCCAACTTGTCCGCCTATGGCGGATTTATTGGAGGGATGGTTAGCCCCCAGGCCCGCCTGGGGGTTGCTTTCTCAAATCTTAAATTTTAAATTTCAAATTATATTTCTCTACGTCTTCTGTGATAAAACAAATCCGCAATCCGAAATCTGCAATCTACAATCCTTACTCCCCTTTTCTTATTCGATTATACAGCTTAAACAACTCTTTGAACGCCCGCAGAATCACCGTCAGTTTCGCCCCTGTTTGTTTGCCTGCCTTTCGCGGGTAATGATGCACCCCAACCTCTGCGATTCTGAATCCGCGTCGCGTCGCCCTTGCTAATATCTCCGCGCTTATCAGCGCACCCTCGCTCGACATCGTCATCCCTTCGAAAACTTTCGCACGGAACAGCTTAAACGCGCAGTCGATATCACGGACATGCATCCCGAACAAAAGATTCACCAATCTCGTCCACATCCACCCGTTCAGTTTCCTCACAAACGGGTCTTTCCGGTCGAGCCGATATCCGCATACAATATCATTCTGCTCTATCAAAGGCAAAACCAGCTTTATTTCGCCGATATCGAATTGCCCGTCCCCATCGGTGAAAAAAACAAGCTTTTTCTTCGCCGCTCGTATCCCTGATTGTAACGCTGCCCCGTATCCCATATTATGCGCATGATGAACTACCCGGACTCGATTGTTTCCCGCCGCGATTGCATCTGCTCTTGCCCCTGTTTGGTCTGCGCTGCCGTCGTTGACAAGAATTATCTCGTAATCCGCTTTCAGTCCTTCGAGTACCTCTACTGCCCGCTGTGTTGTTTGCCTAACGTTGTCCTGTTCGTTATAGCACGGAAAAAACACGGAAATCGAAATCTGTTGTTCCATAACTTCCTTGGTCCAGGTTTTTTGTTCTCAAATTTCAAATCTTAAATCTTAAATTCTATTTCTCCGCTTGCCACGGCGAAGCGTAGCGAAGCCGGGTCATAAAACACAATTATTTTAACCGCTGATTACGCGGATTTCCATAGTTGTTTCGTAGGGGCAGACCTATGTGTCCGCCCTTCTTTCTTCTAAGGTTTCCCCCCAATTCTATCTTGCAAATATCTCCACATTGCTTAAACTAATTATCTATGGCTAAGAAACCTGCATCCAATTCAAAGAAAGCCCCCGTTGCGGGCAAACCCTCTTCCCTTGTCGATACACGCGTCATTTATTGCGGCGATAACCTCGAACAACTCAAAAAACTCCCCGCCGAATGCGTTGACCTGATTTATATCGACCCGCCTTTTAATTCAAACCGTAACTACGAGGTCTTCTGGGGCGAGACAAAGGAAAAACGCGCCTTCGACGACCGCCACGCCTCAACGCAGGCCTATATCGACTTTATGCGCCCCCGCTGCGTCGAATTGCACCGCGTCCTCAAGAAAACCGGCTCATTCTACTACCACTGCGACTGGCACGCCTCCCACTACGTCAAAATTATGCTCGACCAGATTTTCGGCGAAAATCAGTTCGTTAATGAAATTGTATGGAAGAGGAGCTCAAATCGCTCTTCAATGAGCAAGATTTTTCGTCGTGCTCACGACAGTATCTTCTTTTATACAAAAAACAGTGATTACCTTTTCAATATGCAATACAAAGAACTTTCCGAAGGTTCTCTTGAACTTTACAAGCATAAGGACGATAAGGGGACTTACCAGTTAGTTCCGCTCTTGGTAAGTGGAAAGCGAAATGGTGAAACTGGTAAAGAATGGCATGGAATAGACCCTAACAAATGTGGCAAAGCCGGTATGCATTGGGTTACACTCCCAGAAAATCTGAATAAATATGAGGAAGAGGGTTTGGTATTCTGGCCAGAAAAAGAAGGAGGCACTCCTCGTCTTAAGTATTATTTGGAAGATAATAAAGGTGTACCGTTATCTGATGTTTGGGATGATATAGACCTAATCAGTTCATCTTCTCGTGAATCTTTAGGCTATCCCACACAAAAACCTTTAGCACTACTGGATAGAATAATTGAGACTTCAAGTAATCCTAACGATATCATCTTAGATGCCTTTTGTGGCTGCGGTACAGCGTTAGTTGCCGCTGAAAATCTTGGCAGGCAGTGGATAGGCATTGATGTTTCGCCAACTGCCTGCCGTGTTATGGCAAAACGCCTGCGAGATGTGTGTCATTTGCGAGAGGATGAAAAGTTGTGGCAGGCAGGTCGAGGGTTTGTTGTGCGTGATTTGCCGTGGAGTGAAAAACAGCTTCGAGAAATCCCGCATTTTGAATTTGAGAACTGGGCCGTTATTGCTCTGGGCGGTATTCCCAATAAGGCACAGGTGGGCGATATGGGCATCGACGGGCGTATCTATCCGATTTCGGCCATGCCGAAAAAGGACAAGGGAGAGCTTGGCTTTATGGATGTCTGGTATCCCATTCAGGTCAAGCAGAAGGATAAAGTCGGCAGGCCCGATATCGACAATTTCGAGGCGGCTATGATGCGCGAAGACAGAACAAAAGGGTTCTTTGTTGCTTTTGATTATTCATCCGATGCTATGAGTGAGATACAGGCCTTCTTCAAGAAGTCCGGCAAGTCCATTATCGCCCTTACCGTCAAAGACATCCTCGACGAGCAAATCGCCTACAAATTAGCATAAAGTCATAAGTATTTTAGGAGTAATGCGAATGGCTAAAAGAAGAAAAAGAAAACTTTCTTCACGACCTATTGTTTCAGGATATCTTGAAAAAGTCAGCGCTGATATATTCGATAGGTATAAAGAAGAGATCGTATCCGTAATAGCAGGACATCAGGGTATATATGCTTTATACGACAAAAATAAACTTCATAATGTGGGTTTAGCGTCAGATTTAAAAAATCGTATAAAACAACACTTAAAAGATAAACACCAAGACAGATGGTCACACTTTAGTTTGTATATCATAAGAAGAGAAGAACATACAAAAGAAGTTGAATCCTTATTTCTGCGGATTTATCGACCGAGGGGTAATGTTGTAAAGGGTAAATTGAGGCGAGCAATTAATCTTCTTCCTAAACTGGAAGCTCAGGTAAAAGAGAGAAATAAACAGGAAATAGAGGATATATTCAAAGGTTACAAACTCTTTGATAAGAAAAAGAAAAAACATCGGCGCAAACATAAGATTAAAAAGTTCAATTCATTGAGAGGGTATTTCCCGCAAGGAAAAGTAATCCATGCCAATTACAAAGGCAAACAATATAAAGCGTGGGTTTTTTCAAATGGTCGAATCAAAGTAAATGGCGAAATATTCGACAGTCCCTCATTGGCAGGATTAGCAGTTACAAAGAAAGAGACAATGAACGGCTGGAGGTTCTGGAAGTATAAAGATAAAAACGGCCGACTTGTTTATATCGATAAGTTAAGAAAATAAAATTCTCTGTGCTCTCTGTGTCCTCGGTGGCTAAAAAAACTGTGCAATCTGTGGTTAAAAACTCTCTGCGTTCTCCGCGACCTCCGCGGTAAAACAAATCGCCAATCGGCAATTTTAAAACTCAACACTAAACACTCAAAACTTAAAACTAAAAACTCTCTGTGCCCTCCGCCTGCCACGGCGTTTACCTCGGCGTAGTTTCTTGGCGAAGCCAGGCATGTTTTTCACTAAATACTAAATACGAACGACTATCGACTAAATACTATCGACTAATTAGCTCTTGCCTGTATCAACTTACAAAACGAGCCGCTTTAATAAGCAATATTGGCAACCAAATGGCTGCTAATCCTATGATGATAGCTACTAATACCCATATAAGAAAACGTATAGGATTCCGCTTTATGGCATTTAACGGGGCTTTTAAAGAAACTATTAAATTGTTTAAAATCTCTATTTGCATAAAGATACTCTCCCATTTTATTTTCGAGTCACGAGCCACGTGGCACGGGTGACTAACTCCCCGCCTTCCGCCGTTTGGCGTCCCTCACGGGAGGCGGCATCCGAATTACGATATACTATATACGAACGACGACATACAAACTGCTATGAACAACGAACCACGAACTGTCTTCTGTCTTCTGTCTTCAAATCGCCAATCGACATTCGGCAATCGGAAATTGAACTGTCCGCATCCCAAAATTTTACCCGCCGAAGTGCTAACGAAGGCGGGCGCCAATCGGCAATTGGAAATCGGAAATCATAAATGACTTATGTCTTAGGTCTAGCGTCTTACGTCTTGCGTCTTGCGTTGCGGCCCCTGGCCGCGACGCTTACCATCTCCTGTCCTGCATCTCTTCTATAACCTTCTGCAGCTCTACCTTCTTTCGTTCATACTGTTCAACTACGTCTTTTTTGTTCTGCTCGGCCGCTTGTGGCTCAAGATGACTTATCCCCATCAGTACCCCGACTGCCTTGAAATAAAATCCGCTGTGCTTATAATACTCCTTTTTGTTCGCCTCGAAATCGTCCACCACCTTTTGCCAGAACGCATCTATCGACGGCCTCAACGGCGCATAACGCTCGTAATATATCTGTATCAGTTGCAGCGGCGTCCGCGTCGGGGCCGCCCAGTATGCTTTTAACGCGTGCTCCGCGCCCCTCGTCAGTCGTTCTTGCGTATTTTCGTATAACAGTGAATTGTGCGCTATCATAATGTCGCGATAGACCTCCTCAGGATATATCGTGTTCCCGTCTTCGATGCCGTCGAATAGCTGCTTTCCCCTCGGCGTTGATATATCAACAAACAGTTTTTGCTTGTCGCTCAGAAATATCATCCGCCAGCTCGACGAATACTCAAGACCCTTCACGAATGGCACCTCGAACTGGTTCGTGGGCATCAATACCACCCATACCTTATATTCCTTCAGCCGTTTGTCTAACCACGCCCCTGTCTGCGCATAATCATCAGGCGTAAGATTCTGGTTTCTCATCGCTGCCTTCCTCGGCGTCGGCCCGCCCGACATCAGCTCCGACCACGTCCCGTATGCCTGGTAGTTGTATGCCGCCTGCGCCCTGCCGTCCATAAACAGCTGTAATGGCGTATGACCGTCCGCGTCAGGCGTCTGTCCCCACGCGATAAAGCCCCCTTCCGTCCAGTAATTGAACATGTTCCCGCGCATCTTGTTCGCCGTTATGAATTCGCATGCGTCAAATGGCTTCGCCGCCGATGCCGTCATTCGCATAAACATAGAATCAAACTTCGCGTCCGTGGCCCACGGGTCCATATATATCTTCTTGAATTTAATGCCCCAATGTACCCCAAGCACGCCGACTAATATCACCGCCGCAGTTGTCAGCAATATCTGAACGCTAAAAGGCATCCGTGGAAGTGAAGCACGGCCGTACTTCCGGAAATTCCTCGCCGCCGCTGCCGTCTGGATTATCTGCTCTGCCAGCAACGCTATCGGCGGACAAACCGCTATTCCCGCTATAGGTATAAATCGCCGCGACCGATAAGCCATATACGCCGTCATCCCCGCGACTACTATCAGCGCAAGGTCTACCTTCGGACGACGATACGACGCCTCTTCCCCAACGGCTTCTGCTTTCCCTCCGAATATCTCCGTCATCAATACCTTCACGTATGGCGCTGCAAACCACGCCGCTATACATAAAATATTTACCGCGTAAATAACCTGGAAAAAATATGGGTAGCTTATCTCTAAGTTGGCCTCGCACAATGGCGACCATGACCGCTTCAGGTTCCAAAACTGCTCTAAATGCCATATCGGCTCAGTAAACTTGAACGGATTCACTAGCGCTGCCGAAATCAGTATCGTCGCTATCGACGCAGCCAGAACGTAAACTATATTAAGCGATGAAAACTTCGGCTTCTTCGAAAGCCGCGACGCTATTGCGAACAACCCGCAATAAAACGGCGTCGTTACAAACGGAAATATGTATCTCCCCGCGTACCCCGGCTCATTGTTCGTCGCGTATAACACGAAAAGCCCGAATGGCAATATCAAATATATTATGTGAATGTTTACAAATACTGCCAGCCACAATATCCCAACAAACAAACCATTTATCAGAAAACTCGTAATCAAGCTTTCCGCTATACCTGGGTCCTGGGGCGTATTTTTTGCGATGTCCGTCATTGAGCACGAAATCATTATTGCCCATATTACCAGTGCCGCCCCCGCAAAACCCACCGTATATGCCAGCCCGTTCGATTGCTTTGGCTGATATCCCGCCTGCAATTTCATCACCTTTACCTGCACCTGTTTCGGCACCAAAAGCCGGATTATCCACCATATCACCACCAGCCCTATTCCCATCACCGTCATCACCAAAAACGGAAACGCCGTCCCCACCGGATTATCCCACCGAAACGCCGGCCACCACTCATGAACATTTCTCCAGCCTTCGGCGTTTTCGGAAATGCTTATCTGGAAGGTGTGGGTTAGGTTGGTGAGATGGAAAGGATTGAAAATGATGGAGGCGAGAAAAGCGAGAAAGCCGACAGCGATGGTATGCCAAACGGCAGGTAAAGTAGTGCCGGGTAAGGGGGCAATCGCGGGAATGGCAGGAGCAAGTTCGAGCTTGACGGCGAGCTTTCGCCAAAGCAGACCCAATACGTGGAGTCCAACAATAGGGGTAAGCATAATAAAGACGTAAATGTAGCCGCCGTGAAGGTTTGCCCAGAATACCGTGACGGGGAGCAAAAGCCAAATGTAAAGGTAATTACGATAAGTTGAGAGGGCCATGACGAGTAAAAACACCGCGACCAGGAGGTTTGAGAAGCCAGCGGGCCTGATATCGAGGAATGAGCGGCCTATGAACAGAGCAGCACAGGCGGCTGCGGCGGACAAGGCGGGGTGAACACCCATAACCCTGCCCGTATAGTAAACGCAAATGATGGTAAGTATGTATAACGTAAATTTCCAGTACACAAGCGAATTGAAGGTCAGCTTCGGGCCGTCGGCGATAGGCGAGTCATAGGCCAGCCAGTAGAAAATAACGTGAGTGAGCCAGTTCTGGTCTATCCAGCCAGTGGGATGCCAGTACTTGAGGGTATCGATGCTGACCTTATTGGCAATGGTCTGCGCCCAGTCGGGCCAGGTGGCAATCTCCTCGGCTGTGGGGCCGACACGGTGCGAATTGGCGCTGAAGGGTTCGTTGGTATCGACGCCGTGGTTGTAAAAGTGCCTGCCGCAGGCAAGCGCAACCCAGGTATCGCCCGCGCCAACCATACGAGTGCAAGCGTGAAGGGCGAAAATGAGCATAGCAATAAGGCCGATGACCCCTGCCGTTTTGCTTCGCAAAAGTGAAGTTGGGGGGACCTGCATCTGTTTATTTTGCTGTAACAATTCTGGCATAACTATCTTCCCTAACTGTTGCTACTAATCTTATTTACATAAACCATTATCCGCACAGGCGTTAGACCCGGCTTCGTCTTTGACTACTCCCGTAAGGGACGCCTAACGGCGGCCGTGGCAAGGCCCATATTCCCACCCTCATGCATACAGCGCCAGCGCAGGGGCATAATAAGGCCTTAACTATATATCGTCAAGAAGGTCGTAAGTTCGTAAACACATTAGAAGACAGCGTATAGCGTGCAGCGGACAGCGTACAGTTCAGACAAAAGACCTAAGACGACGGTTCAATTGCCGATTATAGTCACGGGTCTTCACTACATATATAGAGGTGGAAAAGGGCCATTTTGCGACAAAAAAACAAAAAAGGTTTAGACGCTGATTGCGCCCGGCTTCGTTGAGCAACTACGCCGAGGCAGGCTGGTTACGCTGTTTTTTTTATTTAGCCACTGATTGCACTAATGGACACCCGGCTTCGCTACGCTTCGCCGTGGCAAGCAGAGAAATAGAATTTCCGAAGCGGGCTTGTCGCTTTGCTCCGTGTCGGCCAAGAATGTGTACTCAACGCGGCCTTTGCTCCAAATATGATTCGTGCGCAAGGCCCTCGTTTCGTCCACAGCGTCAACTACATTGCCGCCCGGCAAAATGCCTAAGCTGGCCGAAATAAATTCATAAGACACTGATTTGGGCAATGCGGATTTCGACGTCGTCTATCGTCTTCGAGTCCGTCGATTTACCAAGCTCCTTGTACGTTTTAGCGGGTCGTGAAGGTCAAATCGCTGCCGTAGCTGGTGCCGCCGCTATTGGTCGCCACAATCCGGAAATGGTAGGTCGTTCTCCGCGTCAGACCGGAGATGGTCTGGCTGCGGCTGCCGGAACTGGTGCCGATACTGTTTGAAGTCGTAGTGCTGCCGTAGCTCTTCGTGGTCCCGTATTGGAAATAGATCGTCGTACTCGACCCGTTCGGGTTGACCGTGCTGTTCAAGGTCGCTCCGTTGGCGGTGATAGCACTGGCGGCCACGGTGGTGGCTGTCGGCTTCGTGACGCTGGCCGTGGTCGTGAAGCTCCAGATATCGCCAGTGGTAGTGCCGCCAGCATTCTTCTCATCGATGCGCCAATAGTAAGTCGTATTATTGGCCATAGTTCCGGTATCGTAGGTCGTTGCTGTCTGATTACCTCGGAATGTACCGGGACTGACGGTGCCGAAATAGACATCGTGTGAGGTTGCGCCTGAGCCGGCTGTCCAGCTAAGATCGGTGGTTACACTGACACCTGTTGCTCCGCTTGCCGGTGTCGGACTTGTAGCTTTACCTGGCGCAGCAACAACAGCAACAGTCTTAAAGCTCCAGACATCGCCAGTGGTAGTGCCGCCTGCGTTCTTTTCATCGATACGCCAGTAATAAGTAGTGTTGTTAGCCATAGTTCCGGTATCGTAGGTCGTTGCTGTCTGGTTGCCTCGGGACGTGCCCGGACTCACGGTGCCGAAATAGACATCGTGTGAGGTAGCACCTGAGCCGGCTGTCCAGCTAAGATCGGTGGTTACGCTGACACCTGTCGCTCCGCTTGCCGGTGTCGGACTTGTCGCCTTGCCAGGAGTAGCAACTTTTGTGAAAATTGCCGATGCAACATCGCCACCAGTACCATTGCGACCGCCCTTAAATGCTCTCGCCTTGACCGTACATGAGCTGCTCACTGTAAACGGCGATGTATATTGTGTCGAACTGGATATCGGATCACTGCCGTTGGTCGTATAGCGGATTGTCATACCTGACGTCGAGCAGGATAGCGTCACTGATATCGAACCGGTAAATGTGCCACCGTTAGGTGAAATGGTTACTTGCGGCACTGTTGTGAAGCTCCAGACATCGCCAGTGGTAGTGCCGCCGGCATTTTTCTCATCGATGCGCCAATAGTAAGTCGTGTTGTTGGCCATAGTTCCGGTATCGTAGGTTGTTCCTGTCTGATTGCCCCGGAATGTGCCGGGGCTTACGGTGCCGAAATAGACATCGTGTGATGTTGCGCCTGAGCCGGCTGTCCAGCTAAGGTCGGTGGTTACACCCACGCCTGTTGCTGCGTTAGCCGGGGTCGGACTTGTAGCTTTACCGGGCGCAGCAACAACAGCAACAGTCTTAAAGCTCCAGACATCGCCAGTGGTTGTACCGCCAGTGTTCTTCTCATTGATACGCCAATAATAAGTCGTATTGTTAGCCATAGTGTTGGTATCGTAGGTCGTTGCTGTCTGGTTGCCCCGGAATGTACCGGGACTGACGGTGCCGAAATAGACATCGTGTGATGTAGCGCCTGAGCCGGCTGTCCAGCTAAGGTCGGTTGTTACGCTGACACCTGTCGCACCATTGGCCGGGGTCGGATTGGTCGCTGGAAGTATGTTTGGTTCGCTTGCCAGGAACTGAATGCTTTGGTTGATTGCCTGATTAGCTGCATTTACGTCAATCAAAACAGAGGACTGACTATCCGGATTACCACTGAACACATGTTCAAATATCTTGCCAGTCATACTGGGCGTGACTTCATAGCTGCCTTCGGGAACATCGATCTGCCAGAGTCCCTGACTACCAGCGGTATTTGTGTCAAATATTCCGTTGTTGCCATCAACGCTGACTTTCACTCCTGCCAGTCCGCTAACCAATGGATTATCGAGGTCAGTGTAAATCGCACCCCCAACAGTATATGTCGCGTGGTTACAACCGGCTGTAGCAAGGAACTGTATGCTCTGGTTGGCTGCCTGGTTTGCGGAATTGACTGTTATCGTTATTGACAATTGACCATCGGAGACGCCGCCGGCTACGTGTTCGAAGCAGTAACCTGTGCGGGCCGGTGTGACCGTGTATGTTCCTTCCGGAACATTGGCAACGGACCATATACCTTGCGCTCCGGATGTCTTGGCATTGAATGTGCCGCCTGTGCCTGTAAGCGTCACATTGACGTCTGCAAGGCCACTTGTCAACGGATTACTGATATCAGTATAAATCGCACCGCCAATGGTATATGAAGTAGCCAGACTGGACAAAACGGACCGAGCACGGACCTCGCCTACAGTTATCTTCCCAACGAGCGAGGGCGGCGTTGCATTCAATTTGTCCCAGCTTTCTTCGTAAACACTCACATATACCTCGTAAGTGCCTGCATCCAGCGGTCCTATATCTTTAACAGCAGACCACTCTGTGAGGGCTTGAGCACACGACGTATCTGCCGTATATCCGTGCAACAAATTGACATAAATATTTGTGCCATTCACCCGAGTCCTTGCTTCGGTCGGAATACAGCTATCTGACCATTCGCCCCACAGAGCCAGTGAAATCACGTCTCCCGGCTTTGGCGCAGATGGCTCTGTATCCATCGAGACCGCAGAGGCAAGACCTAACGGCAACAATAACTTATCAACGGCCTTACTTTCAGAGCTTTCACCTGCAACCGCTGCCATCAGAATGCCGGATTGAACGCCGGTGACTGTTGTCGCACAATTGCCAAAGTATACGCAGTTCACAAAGCAGGGGACATCGCCGATAATGCTCAGGAAACCGTCACCACTGCAATCACCGGGAAGCACCTGGTCTTTGCCTGGGAAATGATTTTGATACCAGGCCAAGTCATTATTATAGACAACTTTAACAAATGGTTCGACATCGCCAACGATGCTAACAAAACCATCCCAGTTCATATCGGATTTAACGTAGCAAGTTACAGGAATAGCCAAGAACTGAATGCTCTGGTTTGCCGCCTGGTGATCAGCGTCAACAGTAATAGTAATAGAGGAATTACCATCGGATATGCCACCTGCCACATGCTCGAATCTATAACACAAACGACTTGGTGTAACAGTGTATGTCCCGCAAGGAACGTTTGGTATTGACCATATTCCTTGTGCGCCGGATGTCTTTCCAGTAAACGTCCCGCCTGTTCCTGTAAGTGTAATATTAACATCTGCAAGGCCACTCGTCATCGGACTGCCTATATTGGTGAAAATGGCCCCACCAACTGTGTAAGGCCCACATAAGCAATCACTTCGCTGGAAGTTCTGATTCGTCTGATTTGAGGTAACATTGCTGTAAGAACGATTCAATGGAGTGAAACTCCATGTCAAATAACTCGGTGTTGCGGTCCCGCTCCAGCCAGAGGTAATCTGTTTGCTGTACGAACCATCGTTGAGGGTCGTTGTTGAACCAGCACTGTTGCTGAACGTTACAGTAACACCGCCAACACCGTTACTACTGCAATCACGCACATAACCTGATATAGTCGGATTGGTCGAAACCGTCAAAGAGACACTGCGGCTGGTATTGCCCGAGCTATTCGTATTATTGACGAAAGACACCGTGTCTGAATAAGTGTTCGGCGACAGGCCATTAGCATTACTGTTGGTAGACACGGTTACACTAGCCGACTGCCCGGCAGTCAGAGACCCGCTGCTTGGCGTGACAGTAACCCAACTTTGTGTTTTGGAAGCAGACCACGAAAGTGTCCCGATGCCTGTGTTTTGCACGGTATAATCTTTGCTGGATGGACTGAACGGTCCTCCCTGTTGTCCGGATGAACTAAGCCCATCCGATGGAGATACCGACATGTTCGGCTGCGTAGTTACCGATAACGAAACACTACGGCTGGTGTTTCCTAAACTATTTGTATTATTGGTAAAGGACACCGTGTCCGAGTAAGACCCCGCAGACAAGCTGTTGGCATTATTATTGATAGAGACCGTTACGGTTGTGGACAGACCCGCCCCCAGCGTTCCACTGCTTGGCGAAACGGTAACCCAGCTTTGTGCCTTGGAAGCAGACCACGAAAGCGTCCCGCCGCCAGTGTTTGTTACAGTATATGTTTTACTTGACGGACTAAACGGTCCTCCCTGTTGTCCTGATGAACTGAGCCAATCAGATGGAGATACCGACATGTTCGGCTGCGTAGTTACCGATAACGAAACGCCCCGGCTGGTGTTTCCTAAACCATTTGTATTATTGGTAAAGGACACCGTGTCCGAGTAAGACCCTGCTGACAAGCTGTTGGCATTACTGTTGACAGAGACCGTTACGGTTGTGGACTGTCCCGCCCCCAGCGTTCCACTACTTTGCGACAGAGAAACCCAATTCTGTACCTTGGAAACAGACCACGAAAGTGTCCCGGAACCTGTATTTTGCACGGTATAATCCTTGCTGGATGGACTGAACGGTCCTCCCTGCTGTCCGGATGAACTCAGGCCATCAGACGAAGATACGGACATGTTCGGCTGGGCAAAATTAACTGTTACATTTCTTTCGCCATTCATTTGAATCGCTGTCGGGTTTGCGTTTCCGGAAAGGTCTATCCCCCAATTAGAGAATTGCCATCCACTGTCCGGAACAGCTTCAAGCGTTACGTTTGTCCCCGCCGTAAAGCTCCCGGACCACGGCAGAGAATACTGTGTCCCGTTCACTCTTACGCTCCCATTACCGCTTTTAGATAGGCTTAATGTGTATATTTGAGCATAGGTGGCTTTATAGACATCCGTTCCTGATAATGGGAAGGAAAAGTCAATTCTCCGATTAGTCGAATACGAAGAACCATTTTTTTGCCAACCAGTGAAAGGACGGCTGCTGGCAGTCGAAGGAGCTTGCAGCCAATACGAAGAACTTGCAGCCTTATTTCGCAAATAAGAAGTATTTGATCCCCCATCTGGGTCACTTATAAGTACTCCAACCGGATCTGACTGAACTTCTATAGTTGTTAACTTTAGGAATTGTCCGGTCAAACTCATGTTTTTGAGTGTATAAATTTGAAGTGGATTATCTGTTCCGTGTCCTGAAGGGACATCCCCCAACCAACTACCGAAAAGATATCCTGAATTAGAATGAGGCGTAACTGGAATTTTAGTATCAATCCATTGAAGGCCAGAAGAGGGTGTTATATAGCCACCATCAGACGGAGTCGCCGATGTTTGCAGTAAATGTCTCCCAAATATTTGGCCGGAAACCGATGGCCACACATACGCCGATTGTGGATTCAGAACGCCGCCCCAACACCAATAGAGTGCATTTGCAGAAATATTAAGAGAAGTTCCTTCAGGAACTCTCGCAACAAAAAGGAAAACTAAATCATAGTCTTTTCTGTCTCGGGGATTAAGATCAATCGGCCAGGGTCTATTCATTCCAAGGTACCACTGCATTTGATTAGTGCTGGGTTCCGTTATCACGCTTCCAGCGTAGACAGGCCCCGAAGCACCCAGACCAAAACCGTTTCCCGCAACCTGCGCTGATATTTGGAAACTGTGATCGCCTTCATCGCCCCATGTTCCCGATTTTGGATCGAACCAGGTCGAAATTTGTTGTATCTCCCCGGATATACCAGCCCAAACCTCAAGTGCAGACCCTGTTTTTGCATCTTGACCAAGGGCCATTGTGTAGGTGGGCCACCCACTACCAGGATGGATATGCACACCCATATAGACGAGGTAGTAATCATAATTATCAGCCGTTTCAAGGTAAGGGTCGGCTTGAAATGCTTGAACTGACAGACTTGCCTGCATTCCTCCATGCGTGGAATCAGTTTGACTATATGTCAGTGATGTAGGAGAGGACTTGGTGACAATGCATTGTGTTGGCTGTGGCGTTGGAGCAGAGCTTGACATAATGACGCTTTTAGCAACCATCCGATTTGAGTCATTATTCACATTGTTTGATTTAGCAACCACAACTGGCCGTATTCCACGTATTGACTGCCAATTGCTATCTGAAATATTTATCTGTTCTGCAAATACCTCAGCTAACGAGAAACCACAAACAAACAAAGCCACAAAGATTGATAATTTTATTTGATGTTTGAAAATGGGCGCATGAATTTTATTCTTAAACATTTCTCCAGACCTCCTAAAAGATAGAAATCGAATGTCTCCCGATATGGCTCTTCTGCTTGTGAGCATATTTTTCCCCTTCTCCAATTCGCCTAAGGCGAATAGAAATGTGTTAAAAACGCCATCCTCCACCCCCGACTACAACATTCGAGGGCAGGCAGGTGTGGACTCATGTTGCTTTTATTAGTTTACGTAAATAGCCCAAATTGTCAAGTAAATTCGGGTATTTTTTGGGGATAGTCAGGTTATCAGGAAATCAGGAAGAAATTGCGGATTTAAGAATCAGCGGACAGCGTATAGCGTGCAGCGTACAGTTCAACCTCAAATCAAAAAGCAATCCCCGACTGTGAAACCTTTGAAGCTTGAGTCGAGGACAGGAAAGTAAATGGCAAAAATTTATGGCTCGGCCATCCCTGTTCGGGAGAAGTGAGAAATGAGAAGTTAGAAATCAGGAAGCGAAAGGCAGAGGAAATCAGAAGAAATTGCCGATTTGCGGTTCCGCCACACTGACTGGCGGATAAATGTCGATTGGCGATTTTAGTAAACCCCGCCATCCTCCTTCCCCGACACAATAACAATGGGTATACGTTTATCTTTGTAAGGTCGGGGAGGTATGGAATGCTGTTATCAGTTTCAACCAATTCGGGTAAGTAACAGTGAAGTCCAGCTTGCGATATATGTGAAGGACATCCTCTGGAGGTCCTTTGAGCGGGAAATAGATGGATATGCCATGCGCGTTCTTTACTTTATCGCCTGCGGTTACATTGGCAATAATATTTTCATCCAGCAGTTTGAGGAGGCCGGCTGCGGATTCAGCGATGCCCGGCTGCGACATATTTTTCCGACACAGCAAAGCAAAATCGTAAAGGTCAAGATAATCCTCTTCCCTGAAGCGTTGTACGGAAATCAGAATATCAGCCAAAGTGGCTTTCATTGTTCCCAGCGACTTAGCAAGCGTGCCGGCAAAACCATCCAAAGCAGCGGAGGCCTTCTCAAGAGAACCGGTTCGCACCGCCGATTGGGTAACATTTTCATCTGTTGCGGCGTAGTACTCTCTGTAAAACGCCGCAATTTTTCGCGATAACTCTCCGTTATCGACCGTCTGGTTTGTACTCAAGTAATTCAATATTGGTTTGTACGGCCACCCATTCGCCGGCTCGATTTCTTCGGAACCAATAACAATGTCGGCGCTATCCTTAATCTGGTAGATAATTTCAAACATGCTCATAAGGCAGGCATCGAAAGCAATAATGTCGAATTTCTGTTCGGGTATGGTGAGCGCCGACTTAAGCTCAAGATTGTCGAGGAAATCACGAGATGTATCATCTGTGCAGACCATTCGCTGCGGAAGATTGAGCAGATTGTCAAGGTTTTCAAGATGCCTGGCCTGCACCGTGCCCTGGAGCTTTTGAACGGTAGTGGTATTACGCTGCTCCTGGGGGACGAACAGGGAGCTTTTGACCTTCCCTGCAAAGGACTTGTAGATATCGGTGTCCTTTACTCCGCCGCCGTGATTCCAGATGACCGCTATTTTGCGTTTTGCAGGAAACCCATTGATTCCCCACTTCAGGAATTCGTTGAGGACTGCCGGGTCCCCTGTATTGGTTTCGCCGATATCCTGCTTCTGTATGAGCTGATGAGCTTCCACCTTTAGCCGCTTTGTTGTGCTGTCGGCGGGATTTTCCCACGGCATTGCTTTTCTGCGGTCAAACTGGATGACCACATTCAACTCAGGAGCTATTTCGGACTGGAGCATTTCCTGGATGTCCTGGACGCCTGAGACATCAAGATTATTGTCGCCTGCCATGAAGATGAAAATACTGTTTGTTGACATAACTGTTCCTCCTTGCTTTTAAATATACGGATAAAGAACCGGTAGAGCCGGATTGCTCGGGTCTCTACCGGTTGCAGGGTAATTACTCTGTATACAAACGTAATGCATTATATTTTCATCTACTTCCATTCTTCCCAACCCATGTAATGGTTAATCGCGTTACCTATTGCAACGCCGCCCTCAAATGCTGCACATCCTGCAGCAGTGGCTGTTGCAATAGGAGCTGCTGCAGCACCGCCCGCCGCAACTGCTATTGCTCCTGCAACTGCACCTACTCCACTAACCAAATCCTTCCCTGTTGCTGCTTCCAGTTTTTCTGCATCGTTGAAAATAGGTTTCCAAAAATTCGGGTCTATATTCACAGGTGCGGTCGGCATATAGGGGGTAATGTAGGGCGGCAGTTCAAAAGACGGGGTGGCAAACGGATTGGGATTATCGGAGAGGATGTTTTCCGCAGTTTGTTTGACGCTTCGCACGACCCCCCTGAATATCGGCTTTTCTGCGATGTCGAGTTTGTTTACGGAATCAACAAAGAGTTTCCAACTCTCATCGTTTTTTTGCGCGAGCTGTGACTTCAGCATATTTTCCAGCTCGACGTTTGCGAGCAGATAATCGGTTTCCATGTCATCAACGACTTTGGGGTTAACGTTCTCGGACTTATTATGCACCTTGTTTATGATTGTCATCATGGTAATGCCGGTGCGGTGAACCCTGTTGATGAGTGTTGCGGTTACGCCTTTGGGGTTAAATATTGCCTTTTTCATACCTAATCTCCTTTTGTGAATGTCATATAACAGATCGTCTAAAAATTATTTTCCGCTACGCTGGCAGAAAACCGTGAACAAATCCCGCTAAGCGATTAGTGTTTTCATAAAATCACCTCCTTTGGTTTTCTCAGCATGACTACTGTTTATATGGTTTCCAGGTAAAACCGCATCCGGGTTCTGTCCGGATAACACAATGACAATAACGCCAAGATTGTTTCCCGTGAATTTTTATTGCTCCATCTACCCATTTTAGTAAATGATTACATAAGTTTTTTTTATGTCAAGATACAATATGAATTTTAGGATATATTTTTGCATTTATAGGTGTGACAGAATCTGACACTATGTTTATAAAATACAACATAAGGCCAAAACTAATAAAAGCTGTAATTGTTCACTGTTAGGAATGACAAACCCCCACCGCGCGGGGTGGGGGCTAAATCGATATGGGGCCCCGACAGAAAACCGAGGGAGCTTGGCTCCCCGCCAAAGACATGCGGGGATCTTCGCTTCGCTACGAGGGGAGAGCCGGGGGTATGAAGACGCTGGACCCCAGATAACGGAGTTCTGGGGCTTGCGCTACGCTATGGGGAAGGTCCGAAAACGCTTGCATTTTCAAGAGAAATATGGTAGATTGTGACGGTCAGGAGTAGTCCCGACGTTACATAAGACATGTATAGGGAAAATCCCGACTTAGCCGTGATAAACTCACGGTGAGCGTGGATTGGCCAAAAATTATTGCTGGAGGAGGCAAAAAGATGAAAATGGTAAAATCAATTTTCATAGTATCAGCCATTGCGCTTACCATCGGCGCGATATCACAAGGGGCGAGTATCAATGTTCCTGCCGATTACACTACCATTCAGGGAGCGATAAACGCCGCCGGGGCCGGTGACACGATTAACGTCGCCTCCGGAAACTATAATGAAAATTTGTTGGTCAATAAGGCCAACCTCCATTTTGTGGGAGCAAACGCAGGCATATCGGGCAGCGGGGAACGTTCGACGGAAAGCGACATTATCGGGTACGTGAAAATAACATTGAACGGCATTTCGTTCGACGGCTTTAAGATTACCGATGGTGCGCATGTGCCTGCCGGTGAGAATGCGGGCATATATATTGTCGGCGGGACGAGCGGTCACACGATTCAATGCAACTTGTTTACCCGAACCGGGGCCGCACCCGGCGGAGGAGATTCATACAGGGCGATGATTAACGAATTTGGCGGCGTCAGTAACTTGCAGGTAAAGTTGAATAAATTCACCGGGTGGCATACGGGAGTTTACCTGCAGAACGCTGATGCTCAGGTCACCAGTAATGTTATGGCGGGCAATTACGTGGGTATGTCGATAGACGGCGCTGTATCGGTTACAGTGACCTATAATTCTTTCATTGATAATGGACTCGAAGGGCTGGGCGTCGGGCCGCCCGCATTGACGTCCCTTACACTCGAGCATAACTGTTTTTCAGGCAACCTCACCGCCGCAGCCAACTGGCAGAGTAATGAAATCATCGCCGCGAACAACAGCTGGGGCGATGCAAGCGGGCCGTATAATTCCACGAGCAACCCCGACGGGCGCGGTGACGCCGTATCCAATAATGTTGACTTTGTTCCCTGGCTGGCTGCCTGCTGCGGCGACCCGCTGCACGAGCCGCCTGTTGGCGACCTGCACACGGATTGTCACGTTGACTTTTACGATTTTGCCGTTTTCGCCTCTGCATGGCTTAGCAGCGAGGGCGACAATAACTGGAGCCAGGCCTGCAACCTCGAAGCCGAGGACAATGTTGTTAATTCGCTGGACCTTGCCGTCCTCGCCGAGCATTGGCTTGAATGCACCGCCTCGGATTGTATTTAGTATTACGCAACCAAAAATAAATAGTCGCGGCGATTGGCCGTTACGAAAGACGAGACGTAGCCGGTGGTGGGTAGATTTAACAAAAATTGAGACGCGCGAAGTCGCCATAGTATTTCTTCGCTGCCTCATCATAAGTACGAGCGGCATCAATTTCATTGTCGAAACGGCCGAGCCAGAGTTTTTTGCCGTTATATCTGATGTGGACAGACCATTTATTGCGCTGCTTGTCGAAATGGACGCCGATGTAACGCGAAGAGGTGTTTTTGCGTTTTCGCCTGTTACGCATATTGACGGCCTGAGTGACGATGCGGAGATTGGCGCGGCGGTTGTCGAGTGAATCGCAATTCCAATGGTCAACGACGAGGCCTGCGGGCGGGGACATAAGCTGACGGTGTAGGAAAATTATTTTCGAGCGCAGGTCATTGGTTAATTCGCTGCGGGCGGCGTAAAGGTTCGAGCCATTGCCGTGGACGAACCATTTGAAATGCCTGATTCGATAGTAATCAAGCGGCTCGACGATAGTGAAACAGCCCAGACCTAAATCGATTTTGCGGAAGGTGTAGCCGAAACGGAACAGGCGATAGGTGAGCAGTGGACAGGTGAAAATGAAGTCGAGCCAGACAGGTATCGTTATTGTCAGTTGAGCAGACATCGTTATTCCTCCATTCAAAGAAATCCCAAATTTCAAATTCAAAATTTCAGACAAACAACAAAACACAAACGAAAATTGTTTTGATTTATCTTGCGCACAAGGCGCGAAACTTGGGATTTCTATCCCTGCCCCCTGCCGGCACTGCCAGCGGGTTAGAATTTTACAAAATAACACTTATAAGTCAAGGAAAATATAACTTTTTTGGGAAAAAATTGATTTTTGCGGCGTAAGTCGTTGTCAATAAGTGGTTTACCAGTTTTCGGTCAGTGTTGCAAAATCGACAAAATCGACTTTGCCGCTGTGGTTGGTGTCCATACCTTCACACCAGGATGGAGATGAGCATGTCGAGAGCCAGTTATCTGCGAAAGCCGCGAGGATATTAATTTTTTCGAGAGTCAGAGCGGCATACGCGTCAACGAGGCCATGGCCAAAAATGTCGTCTCTGCCCGGTGAGCCGAGGTCCTGAGCGGAATCGAAAAGAATATTAGAAACTTCCGTTGGGGTTATATTGTAATGG
This sequence comes from uncultured Phycisphaerales bacterium, assembly GCA_903857265.1. GTDB lineage: Bacteria > Planctomycetota > Phycisphaerae > Sedimentisphaerales > Anaerobacaceae > Fen-1362. The sequence goes on along the minus strand of CAIODZ010000011.1, from coordinate 101,557 downwards.
GCAGCGGAGAAGATTAAGGCCGCGACGCCCGCGACATGGGGACATGCCATCGAGGTGCCGCTGTAATAGGCATACGGATTCCCAGTGACCGAAACGGTGCCGGAAATACCCGACTGGGCGAGTATCTGGAGAGCATCGCCGTCGGCTTGTGAAATCGATACAACAACAAGAGGAGTTCCGTCAGCGAGGGTACCGTTGAAATTTCCGGAAATATTGTTCGAGATGATTGCGCCGATGGCGCCTTTGGACCGGGCGTGTGCGACTTTCGCGGCGAATGTGGTGATGCCTCTGCGGATATGGGCGATGTTTCCGGCGACAGCGTCGGGACAGGTATCCTGCGGGTCGGAACCGTCAGCAAGGCCGCAATTGCAGATTTGGCCGGTGACTGAGCCGGGGGCCGTGCCGGTTAGCATATTTGACTGATGGCTTGTGCTGCTCCATACCGCGTCGGCAGCGGCACTGGTATCAGTGCTGATGGGTACTGTCGAGTAAACAGACACGCCCGGGGCGGCAAGGGCGATAGTCGGCCCAAAATTTGAGAAACTCGCCTTGTTTTTGCTCTGGTCAACTGCCGCGACGGAAATTACCGAAGACAGAGAGGCCGGGTAGAAAGGCGTGTTTACGTTGTCATTTCCCGCTGCCGCGACCAGGAGCGTGCCGGCTGCGAGTGCGTTGCTGCAGGCGGTATCCAAAGCCGCCGAGTAATCAGGGCCGCCCAAGCTCATGCTGATTACTTTAGCGTTGTTATTGACGGCCCATTCAATGCCGGAAATTACCCAGCTGTCCTGGCCGGAGCCGGTGTTGTCCAATACCTTGGCGATGAGTAAATCGGCCTGCGGGGCAACCCCAACAACCCCGATATCGTTATCCGCTGCGGCGATAGTGCCTGAAGTGTGGGTGCCGTGGCCGTGAAAATCCTCCACGGGTATTAGTGCATTGCTTGAGTCGATCGCAAAACTCACCGAAGCGACCACATTGCCCCTATCGGGATGATACATACTTATGCCGGTATCCATAAGAGCGACCCGGACGCCTGCGCCCTTAGCTCGCGGCCATACTGCGGGGGCGTTGACCATAGAGATGCCGTAAGGAATGGTCTGAGATGAAGACAAAGCACTAATGCCTGATGATGAATAAGCATTGATATCTGGGCTGCCGAGGACGTAAATTTTGTAGTCCGGCTCGATGTACTCAACGTCGGGATTTGCCATAAGCTGTTTGACCTGATTGGCGTCGAGATGAGCTGCTACAGCGGGAATAATATTGAAGTCGCGCGATACAGGGAACGTCGGGCGATTGAGCATATTTCGCTTTTGTGAGTGGCTCCTGTAAACGATTATATAATCATCTGATTGCGCTTTGACGGGCCGAACGATTAGCGATAATACTGTAAAAAGTACAGCCCAAAGCAGGATATTTGTATGCATCCGTGCCTTTCCTGAATATCTTGCCATAAATAAATCGTACATATCCTGCCTTTCCAACGTCATACGCCCGACTATACAGCCGGGCATCTTAAATTCTCCTATGCTTTCAAAACCCTATAACGCTATGGTTATTATACAGACGAATCGGAATATCGTTCTATTGCAAATGATTAATTTTTATAAGGTAGATACCTACCGGAGCAACTCCGCCCTTTGGTTTTTTGTCGCCCAATACTAAGTTTTTATTGACATTTGGCAGCCAACGTGAAGAATATGCCATTTTAAACGTGGCAGGTTCAATAGAACCGATTGACAATTTCAAACCCCCCTGAGGAACAAGGAGAAGCGGTATGGGCAACGAGAAAAAGGCAATCACATCATTGATGACAGAAGACAGGAAATTTGCGCCGCCGGCGGCGATCGCAGCCAAGGCGCATATAGGCAGTATGAAGCAATATCAGCAGATGTGGGAGCAATCCATAAATGAGCCCGACAAGTTCTGGCTCGAACAGGCCAAATCGCTTGTATGGTTCAAAGAGCCGAAAAAGGGCCTCGAATATACCTGGGACACCAAAAATCGCAAAATCGAGCATACCTGGTTCGCGGATGGGCAACTGAACGTTTCGTATAACTGTTTAGACAGGCATTTGAAAACCGCGACGGCAAAGAAGACCGCGATTATATGGCAGGGTGAAGAGGATAAAGCGGTCAGGAAATACACATACGAGCAACTGCACAAAGAGGTGTGCAAATTCGCCAACGTGCTTAAATCCAAAGGCGTAAAGAAAGGCGACCGCATCGCGATATATCTGCCGATGGTCCCGGAATTGCCTGTTGCGATGCTGGCCTGTTCCAGAATCGGGGCGATTCATTCTATCGTCTTCGGCGGCTTCAGCGCCGATTCGCTCAAGGACAGGATTAACGATTCGAAATGCAAGCTGCTCGTAACGAGCAACGTCTCGATGCGGGCGGGCAAACATATAAAACTAAAAGACATCGCAGATGCAGCCCTTGCCAATACGCCAAGCATTGAAGGCGCAATAGTGGTAAAGGTAGGCGAAGAACCCTGCAATATGAAGGCGGGCAGGGACACCTGGTACACCGACGAAATAGCAAAGGCGAAAGACGATTGCGAACCGGAGAAAATGAACGCCGAAGACCCCCTCTTCATCCTTTACACCTCCGGCTCAACGGGCAAACCAAAGGGCGTCGTTCATACCACGGGCGGATACCTGCTGCACGCGGCGCTCAGCCATAAGTTCATTTTTGACGTTCACGATAACGACGTTTTTTGGTGCACCGCCGACATCGGCTGGGTAACGGGGCACACTTATATCGTTTACGGCCCACTTGCCAACGGCGCGACAAGCTTGATGTTCGAGGGCGTGCCGACCTATCCCGACGCAGGACGATTCTGGCAGGTCTGCGATAAGTTCGGCGTAACCATCTTCTACACAGCCCCTACCGCTATTCGCTCCCTGATGCGCCTTGGTGAACAGTGGCCCGCCAAATACAAACTCGATACCCTAAGAATCCTCGGCTCCGTCGGCGAACCCATCAACCCAGAGGCATGGATTTGGTATTACGAAAAAATCGGACATAGTAAATGCCCAATAGTCGATACGTGGTGGCAGACGGAGACGGGCGGGATACTGATAACCCCCCTGCCGGGGGCGCATACCATAAAGCCTGGAAGCGCGTGCAAACCATTCTTCGGCGTTGACCCCGTGATTCTGCGAGACGACGGAAGCCAGTGCGAAGTAAACGAGGGCGGGAAACTCTGCATACGCAAACCATGGCCCGGAATGATGAGGACGATGTGGGGAGACCACGACAGGTTCATCGATACATATTTTACGATGTTCCCTGATTTGTATTTCACGGGCGACGGCTGCCGCGAAGACCAGGACGGCGACTACTGGCTGATGGGCAGAATCGACGACGTTGTAAACGTATCGGGGCACAGAATCGGGACCGCTGAGGTGGAAAGCGCGCTGGTAAGCCACGAGAAGGTCGCAGAAGCAGCGGTAACGCCCATTCCGCACGATATAAAAGGACAGGGGCTGTATGCCTTCGTAACGCTCAAGGAAGGCATCACGGAAAGCGAAGAGCTGAAAAAAGAATTGCTTTTGCACGTCCGCAAGGAGATTGGGCCCATCGCGGTGCCCGAGGCAATCCAGTTCGCTCACGGCCTGCCCAAGACGCGCTCGGGCAAGATTATGCGGAGAATCCTGCGTAAGATAGCCGAAGGCGACGTATCGAACCTCGGCGATATCACTACCCTTGCTGACCCAACCGTTGTGGAATCGCTGGTAAAAGGAAGAGGCAAGTAAATAAATTGCGGATTGCAGATTGTAGATTGCGGATTTAAGGATGCGAATCTGCCACGCCAAAGGCGGGCAAGATGCGGATTTTACGAATTAGGGAAAGGAAGAGAATATGGACGCAAATATAACGGAGTTGAAAGACAAGACGGGGAATCCTGCGCCCTTAGGGCTTCTGGGATTCGGAATGACGACGGTCCTTTTAAACCTGCACAACGCAGGGCTTTTCGGAATGAGTAGTATGATTCTTGCGATGGGCATATTTTACGGCGGAGGAGCCCAGATTATCGCAGGCATAATGGAATGGAAAAAAGGCAACACCTTCGCGACAACGGCGTTCTGCTCTTATGGCCTTTTCTGGCTCACGTTAGTATGGCTCATAGTCGCGCCGAAACTCGGATGGGCGGACGCCACAGCAAAAGAAGGAATGGCAGCGTACCTATTTATGTGGGGTCTGTTTACGTTTGTAATGTTCATCGGCACTTTGAAATTGAACAGGGCTTTGCAGGTGGTGTTTTTGTCGCTGACGGTTCTGTTTTGGATGCTCGCAATAAAATACCTTAACGGCAGCGTCGAACTTGGCACAGCAGCCGGCTATGAGGGCATATTCTGCGGCTTTTCAGCCATATACACAGGCCTCGCACAGGTTTTGAACGAGTGCTACGGTAAGGTAGTATTGCCTTTGGGGCCGGTGAAAAAGACGTAAATGGAAGACCCGGCTTCGTTAAGAAACTACGCCGTGGCAAGCAGAAGACCCGACTTCGCCCAAGGGGCTACGCCGGGCAGGCAGAACAGCAGATTTACTTTGCCGGCGCGGTGGAAGCTCTAACAATCAAACTCTGCTGGAGTTTAACGCATTCAGGATGGAAATCGGCGGGCGATTTCAGCCGCTTAAGGAGCATATTGGCCGCGACTTGCCCCATTTGTTCCGAAGGAACAGCCACGGTTGTCAAGGGCGGAGTAACAATGCTGCACAGGTACTCGTCATTAAAGCAAACCATGCTGACCTGCTCCGGAATCGGAATTTCAAGCGTATTAGCCCCCTGAAGGATTCTCATCGCCTCGATATGGTCGTAAGCCAGAATGGCCGTCGCGTGATGTTTCATTATCGAAGAAGCCAGAAAGGCGGTCGCGGAACTAAACGCCTTGTCGTGATCTTTCACCGGCTCAAGCCCCCGTATTTTCAATTCAGAAAGATATGTGTTATGCCTATCGCTGATACTTCTATGAGTATAGTGCTCACTGGTGGGGCCCGCGTAAGCTATCCGGGTATGCCCAAGCTCGGCCAGGTGACGCATAGCCAGCCGTGCCCCCTCAATATCATCAGGAATAACCGATGAGCACGTCGGCCCCCCGACGCCGTTGATAACCACATACGGAATATGGTTCCTTTCCAGCACTTCGATAGTTTCGGGGGAACATTGCTGAAGGACAATCGCCCCATCGACCTTCCAGGGGGGCAGTTCGCAGCGGTCTTTGGCCAGATTAGGAATGGACATACAAACATCATATTCGCCCGAGTCCGAGTGCAGCTCACGAACGCAGGACTCGACTACGGTTTGATAAATGTTTCCCGGCCAGCCCAGTGCGACGTCGCAACCGAGAATGGCGATTATGCTCGTTTTTTGCCGAGCAAGATTTTTTGCTGCCAGGTTTGGCCGATATCCGAGGGAGTTGGCCGTATCGATAATACGCTGATAAACCTCCGGCCTGACGGTAAAACCGTGTTTGTAATTACTGTTTAATACCCGGCTGACGGTGGCCTGGCTTACACCGCAATGAGCGGCTATCTCTTTTATTGTCGGCGCACCATTTGACTGAATTACGGCCATCGATATACGTTTCCTCTAAACCTTTATTATTATGAACTATAATAACCGAAAAAGCAAGGGACAAAGCGGCACAAAAAGGCATATATCTTAGATTGCCAATTTTCGATTGCCGATTGACGATTGAGGGATGCGGAGAAATGCTTGCTTTTATTGCCGGTTTGACGTGCCTCGACAGACCGTTTTGACAAAACGCTCTTATCTCTTTGCCGTTATTTGATGGCTACTGATTTTTCCTAGGATAGTTTTTTTGTGTTTTCTAATGTTTCATCAATGCCATCGCTTTTTTATACTATCAAAAGGTGAAAGTCGTTTGTATGCGATAGTTCCGGAAAATATATTAGCTTCTTTTTCTGTGACATATACAGGGAACCGTCTATCATACCTTTTCAAAAGGAGCATTGATTTTTGAAGTCCTAAATTATTTGTTATGTAAAATCTTGCAAACTCCTTTATTACCAAATCGCTATGTGATATCCGGCTGTTATCTTCGAGTGTATCCAGTTTGAGTTTTTTCTTTCCAGTATCTCTCTTGAAAATGTGAGCGATAGCATTACGGCAGTCGTCATAGAAATAATACCCGATGGTGTTACCATTAAGGGGGAGTCTTTGAATCTCATTATTCGTAACTCTTATTTTATTGCGATTTTTGCGATATACTTTGTTAATCCAACCAATAGGATCGCTGTTGGCTATTTCCAATATCTGCCAGAAAAAAAGGAATGATAAGTATTTATTGTTCGAGCTTGAAGCTTCACGAAACAGGATGAGGGCATTTTTCTGATTATCGTTTTCTATTTGGGGAATGCGGCATATGTCATATCCAACATCGCGACCGACAAATGGAACTTGTGGCCATGAGTATATACTGCATCTTGCCTTTTTGAGATGAAAATTTTCTGGGATACCCATTCCTCCTTCATGATGTACCTTCACAAGGGAATTGTTTTCCCAACTTAAGGCACTTAGGAATTCTGCTGCGGTAATATAAGCGATATTTTGTGCTTCCTGATTGTTTCTTCCAGGTATAATAGTCAGCAAGACGTCACAGTATTTTCTAATATTGTTTTGAATGAGCTTAAATCTTATCCCTTTGTATTCGAAATAGTAAACGTCTCGGCAAAGACGGCTTGTGTTATCGAATCCAATATGCATTAGATATGCCATAAGCGATTAGACTCCTAAAGAGCAAGCGGGAAAAGGCCTTACAGGCCGTGAAGGGGAAAGACGGTGGCCTTGAGGGTATCGAGGGTGGCGGTGAGGGCAGGGATAACGGCATCACGCTGCTGGGAATTAACGGGGAGTTCTCTATCGCGCAGGCCGCCGTGCCATTCGGTGGTCTGGAGCATAATTCCGCCCATAAGCATATTGGCGTCAAGCTCGGAATCTGCGCCGCAAAGTGCGGACCAGGCAAGGGCCCAGGCACGAATGGTATTGGGGACATTGTAGCCGCCTCCACCGGTCATAAGGATGGGCTTTTTGAAGGTGAGCAGGTGATGAATGATTTCGGAGTAAACGTTATTTGTCAGGCGGAGATTGGCGAGCGGGTCGCCCGCGAGGGCATCTGCGCCAAGCTCAAAGACGAATACATCGGGTTTGAATGCGCCGATTAAGGGCAGGACCACTTCTTTGATTGCGAGCATATAGGCGTCGTCGTAGGTGCCGATGGGCAGAGGGATGTTGACGCAGTAGCCCTTACCTTTGCCTTTGCCGATTTCATTTTCGAAGCCGGTACCTGGGAAAAGAGTCCTGGGGTTCTGGTGGAGCGAAATTGTCATAACGTCGGAGCGATTATAGAAAAAGGCAGTGACGCCATCGCCGCAATGAACATCAACATCGAGGTAGAGGACTTTTTTGCCCTGCTCGGAAAGGACTTCGCAGGCAAGGGCAACGTCGTTTATATAGCAAAAGCCCGCAGCAAGCTCTGGGTGGGCGTGGTGAAAGCCGCCCGAAGGATTGAAGGCAACGCCTGCTTTGCCGTCGAGAATGAGTTGTGCTGCCGTAATAGTTGCCCCGACTGCCAGGACCGCGTACTCATATACACCCTTAAAGACGGGACATTCGGTCGTTCCGATGCCCATTTGGAGGGCTTCGTAATTCCACTGGCCCTTTGAGGCGTCCTGAAGGGTATGCAGATAGCGGGCAGTGTGGAATTTTTTTAGGACGATCCGATCGGCGGGTTCGGGGGGGACTTCGATTCTGTCGGGGGCGGCGAGCAGGCCCATAGAGTTTATGACTTCGCGTGTTTTTTTTGCCCGCGTCGTATTAAAAGGATGCTCGGGCGGATAGGAAATTTCTTCGAGGCGAGGCGAATAAATAAAGGCAGCGGGTTTATCGCTCACAATCAGATTCTCCCGTCAAGCAAGGTCATAGGATATATTGTAAACCTCGCCGTCGAAAGTAGTGTTGACCTTGTAGCCGGAGTTATGGAATATGGCGAGCATCGGCTTGTTGCTCGGCATAACCTTCGCGAAGAACCGCTTAACGCCCCTCTGCTTGGCAATTTTACAAATATAATCGAGCAGGTAGGTGCCCATTCCTTTTTGCTGCCATTCATCGTGGACGATGAAGGCGACTTCAGCGGACTGGGTTTTGGGGTCGAGGAAATACTGGGCCATAGCGACAATGTGCTCGTCGCCTGAAGGGCCGGGGACAACGCCGACGATGGCGACATCCTTCTGGTAGTTGATGTTAGTGAGCTGCTGGACGTCCTTGTGGGGGAATGATATGGTGTGGGTCATATATCTTGTCTGGACGGATTTTTCGCTGAGGGAGTAAAGCATTTCGGCAAGCTCGTGCTCGTCGTTGGGCTTGACGGGCCTGAAGAAGATTTGGGTGCCGTCGCGAAGGGTATCATAACGTTCAAGCTCGGCAGGATACCTGACTTTGTCCCAGTCAAGCTCAATCTGGTCGGCATAGATGTATTTGTGTGTCTTGGCGGCCTGAATAAGCTCGGTTCGGAACTTGGGATGGGCGATATTGATGAGGTCGAGAACCCTTTCGCGGATTGATTTGCCGTGGAGATAAGCGATGCCATATTCGGTAACAACGTAATGAACATCGCCGCGGGTGGTAACGACGCCTGCGCCCTCGGCGAGATGGGGGACGATTCTGCTGACCTCACCTGAGCGGGCAGTAGAGGGCATAGCGATAATAGCTTTTCCTCCCCTGCTTCTGGCTGCGCCTCTGGTGAAGTCAACTTGTCCGCCGATGCCGCTGTAGAAGCGATATCCGAGGGAGTCGGAGCAGACCTGGCCTGTGAGGTCAACTTCAAGAGCAACGTTGATAGCAATCATTTTTTCGTTCTGACTGATGAGGTGGGGGTCATTTACATATTCGGAGGGGTAAAACTCGAAGAAGGGGTTATTGTTGATGTATTCGTAAAGGCGTTTGGTGCCCATACAGAAACTTGCGACGATTTTGCCGTGGTTGACGGTTTTTTTGGCGCAGGTAATAGCGCCACATTCGATGAGGTCGATAATCCAGTCGCTGAACATTTCGGTGTGGATGCCGAGGTCTTTTTTGTCTTTGAGATATTCTGCGAGCGTCTGGGGGATTCGTCCGATGCCGCATTCGATAGTCGAGCCGTCTTCGACGAGCCGGGCGATATTTTCGCCAATGCGGCGCATGACGTCGTCGGTTTCGGGGACGGTGATTTCGAAGACATCTTCGTCAAAGGGGACAAGGCAATCGATGTTGTTGACGTGGATAAATGAATCGCCGAAAGTTCTCGGCATACGGGAGTTGACCTGAGCGAGGACGTATTTGGCGTTTGATGCGGCGGATTTGACAATATCGACTGAGACACCGAGGGAGCAGAGGCCGTTGACGTCGGGCGGCGTAACAGATATAAGCGCGACGTCGAGAGGAATCCTGCCGCTTTCGAATTCGTTGGGGATTTCGGAAAGAAAGATAGGGGAATAATCGCCGATGCCTTTGCTGAACGCTTCGCGGACGTTGTCGGCGATGAAAAACGAGTTCATTTTGAATTTTTCGCGGTATTTTTCGCCTGTATAGGGAGCGTTGCCCATAGTAAGGAGGTGAACGATATGTGCATCGTAGATATGGGAGGAATGCTCAACGAGCGCGGCGACGAGGTGCTGCGGCTGGGCGCAGGCGGTGCCTATGAAGATGTTGTCGCCCGACTTGACGAGCTTCATCGCGGTTTCTGCGGTCGTTACTTTTGATTTATATTTTTCTTTCCAGTTGAAATCAGCCATAATAAATTTTCCTGTTTTAAGCTTTTTCCACCCTTATTCTGGCATCGACGGCGACGGGAGTTGTACCGGCCGGTCCGACCATAAAGGGATTGATGTCCATTTCCTGAATTTCCGGGAATTCGGTAACAAGCTGAGAGAATCGCTGCAGGGCTTCCGCGACGGCGTCGATATCAACGCCCTTCTGTCCTCTTGCGCCGATAAGCATTTTATAAGTTCTTGTGCTGACGAGCATTTGTTTGGCCTCCTCAGCGGTAAGCGGCGCGAGATAGAATGCTACGTCGTGCATAATCTCGACCATCGTACCGCCCATACCGAACATCATAAGGGGGCCGAAATGAGGGTCGCGGTTCATACCGAGGATAAGCTCTTTGCCGCCGCCGCACATTTGCTGGACAAGGACGCCGAGAATTTTGGCATTGGGGAGTTTTTTGGGGATTCTGAACATCATGAGATCAAAGGCATCCATAACCTGCTGGGCATTTTCGAGGTGTATTTTGACGCCGCCTACGTCTGATTTATGAATGATGTCGGGGGACCATATTTTGAGGACGACGGGGTAGCCGAGCTGGTCGGCAATGTTCGCGGCCTGGAGAGCAGTATTCGCAACGGCGTCCTTGGGCGTTACGAAGCCGTAGGCCTCGAGAACTTCTTTCGATTCGGCTTCGCCGATCTGACGGGTTCCCTGCCTGAGGTTTCTCTGGAGGATAGTTTCAACTTTGTGGCGATTGACGGAGAAGAGTTTGACAATCCGTTTCGGTCTTGCCTTCCAGCGGACATAATTAACCATAACCTTGATGGTGAGAACGGCGGCCTCGGGGGAATCGTACTGCGGAATATTGTTGTCCCTGAGAATGGCGTTTCCTTTGGCGACTTTTTCTGCGCCGAGGAAGCAGGTGAAGACGGGTTTGCCGGGTTTTCTCTTCAGGACATTGACAATAGCTTCAGCGGTTCCTGTGGCGTCGGTCATTGCCTGTGGCGTAAGCAGTATCACCACCGCATCAACGTTTGGGTCGTCAAGGACGACATCAATGGCAAATTCATAACGGTCTGGGAGAGCGTCGCCGAGGACATCAACGGGATTGTGGAAATTGGCCGCGGCGGGAAGCTTCGAAGCGAGGCGTTTTTGGGTTTCGTCGGTTAATTTCGCGAAGGTGAGCTGTTGTTTTTCAATGGCGTCGGCAGCCATAATACCTGCGCCGCCCGCATTGGTGATAACGGCTACGGAGTCGCCTTTTGGAAGCGGCTGATAAGCGAACCCCTGGGCAAAATCGAACTGTGATTTGATTGAGAAGCAACGAATGACGCCCGCCCTTTCGAATACGGCTTCGTAGGCGGTGTCGCTGCCCGCGAGCGAGCCGGTATGGGAGGAGGCGGCTTTTGCGCCCGCAGCGGTAACACCTGCCTTCATAAGAAGGATGGGTTTTTTCTGGGAGATTTGTTCGGCGATGCGAACAAAGGTATTTCCGTCGGTAATGTTTTCGAGATAGCCGGCGATGACTTTTGTATCCGGGTCATCCGCGAAGGCCTCGATGATATCAATTTCATCGACATCGGCTTTGTTACCGATACTGACGAGCTTGCTGAAGCCGATGCTGTTGGCGTTTGCCATATCGAGAATGGCAGCGAGCAGCGCACCGGACTGCGACATATAGCCGGTAGAGCCGACGGCGGGAAGCGTGCCGCCAAAACTTGCGTTGAGCTTGTTGGCAGGAACGATTAGGCCGAGGCAATTGGGGCCAATGATTCGTATTCCGGCTTGTCTTGCAATCTGGAGAATTTGTTGTTCGAGCTTTCGGCCTTCCTCGCCGATTTCCTTGAAGCCGGCGGTTATTACAACCACGGCTTTTATGCCGAGGGTGGCACATTCCTGCATAACGGCGGCGACGCCCTTTGCCGGGACGACGACAATCGCCAGGTCCGGCACCTGTCCAATTGAAGTAAGGGAGGGGTAACACTTAAGCCCCTCGACCTCGTCGGCCTGGGAATTGACGGGATAGATTGTTCCGGGGAAACCGGCTTCAATCATAGACCTGAGGATTTCGTAGCCGACTTTACCTTTTTGGCGTGAGGCGCCTACAATAGCAACTGATTTCGGATTAAAGAATTTATCAAGCATAATAATAGTCCACAACAACCTTTCAAGAACCCACCCAGATATTGGCGAGCGGCGAAATGCTCACAACAATAAACATCGCTGGAAGGGCGTGAATTTTATTAGATATCTTCGGCAAAAGCAACAATTTTTTGTTATGATTTATTGCCCTGTTAATCGCAGGATTAAAACTTTAATATAGAGTTGCCGGCTATGGAAGAACCGAAGAAATTTGTCGTTCAGAGGCACCAAAAAGAGTCGGAGCCGACGCACTGGGATTTGATGCTGGAACGTGGCGGGATTTTGGAAACATATCGGCTGGCACAGCCGCCTGAAGAATGGGGGAAAAGGGCGATTGAGGCGATGAAGATATTCGACCATCCGCTTAAATTTTTGAGCTACGAGGGCAGCGTGAACGAGGGCAAAGGCCGGGTGGAAATAGCCGATTGCGGAACATACCGTCTAATCAAAAAAGACGAAACTCAACAGCAGATTTCATTTGCGGGTAAATTATTCAGAGGGGAATTTCAACTTTGCCTGATTAAAGATGACAGGTGGGAGCTAAGGGGTTTTTAGCCCGGATTTTGGGCAATTTTGAGGACGGCGTCGATATATTTGGCCGAGGCGGATTTGTCTTTGGTTTCGGCGATAACGCGGACGATGGGTTCGGTGTTGCTTGAGCGGATGTGAATCCAGGCGTCGGGAAAATCGAAACGAAAGCCGTCTGAAGAGTCAACTTTGGCATCAGGGAAAAGTTTTTTAACGGCATCGAGGATGAGTTTGATTTTTGTCTTGTCGGCGGGGAATTTGTATTTGGTCATCGAATAGCGCGGTATTACGCCGACAAGCTGGCTAACGGTTTTGCCTGTCTGTGCGAGCAATTGCAGGGCGAATGCCATAGCAACGAGGGAATCGCGGATGGGGCCGATTCGGAGGTCGATGACGCCGCCGTTGCCTTCACCCCCGATGATGCAGTTATTTTGGAGCATCGCGGAGGCAACGTTTGCTTCGCCGACGGGCGTGCGGATAACGTGCCCCCCTGCTGATTTGGCAATGTCGTCAATCATACGTGAGGTTGAGAGGTTTGCTGCGGCGGAGCCGGTTTGTTTGCTGAATATAAGTTTGGCAGCAAGAGCCAAGGTATATTCCTCGCCGATGTATGCGCCCATCTCATCAACAATCGCGAGGCGGTCGGCGTCGGGGTCCTGCGCGAAGCCGATGTCAGCGTGAGCGTTTTTGGCGGCGTCGCAAAGAGATGTAAGATTTTCGGCGGTTGGTTCAGGCATATGAGCGAACAGGCCCGTCGGTTCGGTATTTACAGGGGTGATTTTACAGCCGAGAGCCGTAAGGAGTTTTACACCAGGTCGCCCCCCTGCTCCATTTACGCTGTCGAGGACGACTTTGAATTGTTTCTTGGCGATTGCCTTTTGGTCAACGATACGAAGGACCTTGGCAAGGTGAATATCATCGGCTTCGTTGTTCGCGGAGACAGTTCCCTGCTTCAGCGAATCAACCGAGGCAAAATCCTTGTTAAGAAAACGATTTTTAATCTGCTCGGCGACATCTGGAGGCGGCGCCATAGCGTTATCGAGGAGCAGTTTGACACCGTTATATGGTAAGTGGTTATGAGAAGCGGTAATGATTACGCCGCCAGCACAGGCGAGATGCTGAACCATAATGCCGACGGTAGGTGTGGTGACAATACCGAGGTCAATGACGCTAACGCCAACGGACGTAAGACCTGAGGTTACGGCATTGGCGAGAGATTGTCCGCTGGGCCGAGAGTCGCGGCCCAGGCAGACAACTAATTTCCCGATGTTGAGATTGCGCGAGCGCAGAAATTAGCCAAACGCGCGACCATAATCGGCAGCGACTTGCGGGGTGAGGTTTTCGCCGACAATACCCCTGAGACCGCTAACGGTAATAATCAGTTCGCCAGCCATTAGCCACATCCCCGTCGAGTCGCTGCCGATTCGTTTTTCATCTTCACGTCTGCGAAGTTAGTCAAGCTTGCAAACATAGATTTCATTAACAAAGTCGAGCTTACGAAGGTCATTGATTGTATCATCATCGGGGGCCTTATCGAGCGAGACCGCGAGAACAGCTTTCTGCAGGTCGAGCTTTTGTCCGACGCCCATAGTTGCGATGTTGATTTTGTGCTTGCCGAGCACGGTTCCAAGATGGCCTATGACGCCGGGGCGGTCTTCGTTGAAGATAATGAGGACCGCACCCTGTGGGGTTATCTCAGCGTTGAAGCCGTCGATTTCGATGATTCGCAGGAGCTTTTCGCCGAAGACCGAGCCGGTGATGGTGCGAGTAACCTTGTCGGTAACAACCTTGGCGGAGAAACTGGACGCGACATCTTTAGGCGTCGGGTTTTTGGTTACGTCGATGCTGATGCCGCGCTCTTTTGCGAGCACCGGCGTATTAACTAAATTCAGCGGCATCTCAAAATGCTTTTGGAGCAGACCAATTGCGAAATTGAGCGTTACGGCCTGAAGAGGCATTTCGGCGATAGCGCCGCGATACTCGACCTGGACCTGTTTTATGGCTCCCGGAGCGAGAGTGCTGAGTACGATGCCGACTCGACGAGCAAGCTCGGCATACTTTAAAACCAGCGGAGGCACAGCCCCGGCGGTAGATGGCGCGTTAATAGCGTTCCTGATGGAGTCGCCGCGCAGTGCGTTTACCAAGATTTGAGCGGCCTCGACCGCGACTTCGATTTGGGCCTCTTCGGTGCTTGCGCCGAGGTGAGGGGTAACGAGGCAATTAGCGAATTCCTTGAACCGCGTATTTTCGGGCGGTTCTTTCGGGAACACATCAAGGGCCGCGCCCGCGATGCGTTTTTCTTTAAGGGCCTCATAAATCGCGTCTTCGTTAATGATACCACCTCGCGAGCAGTTAACTAAGCGAACGGTCGGTTTCATCATTTTAATCTGGTCGGTGTTAATCATATTGAGCGTCTGCTCGTTCTTTGGAACGTGGACGGTAATATAATCGGCTTCCTTAAAAATTCTTTCGAGATTGTCTGTGATTTCAACACCCAGCTTTTCGGCTTCCGGGGGGACGGCAAGCGGGTCATAGCCGAGAATTTTCATATCGAAACCGGTGGCCATTTTGGCGACGGCCATACCGATTCTGCCCAGGCCTATGACGCCGAGAGTTTTGTTATTGAGCTGGTTGCCCTCGTATTGTTTCCTGTCCCATGCGCCGGCCTTAAGCGAATTACAGGCGGGGACAACGTGCCGGCTCATCGCGAGCATCAGCGCCATAGTGTGCTCGGCTGCGCTGAGGGTGTTGCCGCCGGGCGTATTCATAACAAGGACACCCTTGCGGGTCGCTTCTTTTACGTCAACGTTATCGATACCGACGCCTGCGCGGGCAACGGCTTTGAATCTGCCGGGATTTGCAAGAACCTTGGCGGTAACCTTGGTTGCGCTGCGGATAATCAGGCCATCGTAGCTGCCGATTATGCTTGCCAGCTCGTCTTCGCTTATACCCGTCTTGACGGTAACTTCGACGTCGGACATTGCTTTAAGCAGGTTAATGCCTTCCTGCGCGAGTTTGTCTGTAATCAGAACCTTTATCATCGAATCATCCTTTATAAAAAAGTTTCAGATAAAATTTAGTTTATCAATTTCACCACCCCGAGGTGGTTCTTTCATCCGATATTTTAAAACCGGTTTTTGGACAATTATAAAGATATCTTGTAACACAGTGCGAAGCGGCGAAGGCCAGACGGACAACAGCAGCGTCCCGCCCCCGCCGCTCTGACTCGAACCCCACCTGAACAAAACGTGAGTTTTCGGTGGTGGGCCAGAGCTTTTCGCCTGATGAAACCCTGTAAAGCGCCGCGTAAGCATCAAGTGAGCCGGCAACATAAGCCCCTTCGGGTATATCGCGGATTTTGCAGTCGGTAATGGTAACGACCAGTACCATGTCGGCACCGAGTTTTTCACCAACCTGCGCCGGGGAAAGTGTATAAAATTCAGGCGTTGCGGCTCTAAAATCGGCAAGCGATTGATAATTGATAAACAACGAGGGCGATATCCTGGCCTTGTCTTTGTCCTGAAGAATTTTGGTTATATAATCGGTGATATAAAATCGCAGGTTGGGATAGGCGCTCAGATAAGCGGGCTGGTCAACAAAGACGAGAATTTTCTGGTCTTTGTCTTTTGAGAGGTTGTATTCAGCCGAATTGCCTGCTTCGGAAGCAGTCGGGGTGCCGATGGCGGATACCATACCCACGGCATTACAGCCGGCGTAAAACAGGAGCAGCGGCAGGCCCGTGCAAAATAATACGGCGGGCCAAAACGAGCATATCGCGATACCAGATTTTGCCTTTTTCGGTTTCACTTTACCCCAACATCTTCAATTGCCGCTGTTCTGTGCTATTGCCCTTACAAGGGTTACAGCCCAGCCGGCGGCCAAAATCAAAAACAACGCGGCGAGGATGTATCGCAGTTTCAGCGATGCAAGCCGCCGCTCAACTAATGGTGAATATACTCCAAAGACGGCTACAAGGAAAGCAAAAAATGCGATTACAACCGCAAAACAGCAGAAAAATCCCGCGGCGGGCTGGGCATAAAAGGCATCGCATATATGCCCGTGGGAAAAAGCGATGACGGCGGTGGTCATACCGCAGGTCGGGCAAGGCAGGTTATAACGCTGTTTAAAGCCGCAGGGGAAAGGATATAGAAAGAAATGGAATCGGCCCATAAGCCAGCCAAGAGTAAAACCGGCGGCAATGACAAGAAAGATGGCGGCCGCAATCAGCCGCTGATTGGCGGAAGCACGCGAAAATAACTTCGGCGAGATTGGTTGTTGGCCTGATTCCATAAGGGCGTTACAATACCGGCATTCTCAAATTACGTCAAGAAAGGAAAAATATGGGACTTGAGCAGAAGGATTTGAGCAGGATGCTGGAAACCGCGGAGGTCGCGGCTCGATTGGCTGGACAAAGGGCTATGGAGGAATCGAGCTATATTAAGGTATCAGTTAAAGGGCCTGACCAGTTGGTAACACAGGCGGATACGATTTGTCAGCAGATAATCATTGACCGGATAAAGGAAACGTATCCCGACGACGGGTTTATAGGCGAGGAAGGCCCGAAAGGCAAGATGTTCAAGCAGCCGCCAAAGGGAAGCAAAAAGGTGTGGTGGGTAATCGACCCGATAGACGGGACGACCAACTTCGCAAAAGGGATGCTGTTGTTTACGGTATCGATAGCGGCGATGTATGAGGGTGAGCCGGTGGTGGGAGTAATTTATGACCCGGCGACGGATTCGATGTTCACGGCAATAAAAGGCGACGAGGCACGACTAAATAACAGGCGAATCAGCGCGAGCGACGACGGCTTCGACAACTTTTCCAGCATTGGCACCGACAGTTTCTTCGATAACGGCGTGCCGAAATGGGTAATCTCGCTTATGGAAAAGGCGAGGTCGCGCACATTGGGCAGTTCGTGCCTTCAACTCGCGTATTTAGCGAAGGGTTCGCTTGTCGGGGTGGTATTTGTAAGGCCGAAGATTTGGGACGTAGCAGCGGGGGTATTGATAGCCGAATCCGCGGGTGCAATCGTCAGCGACTGGAAAGGCAACAAGCTTTTCCCGCTTGACCTCGACAAGTACCAAGCCGGGGAATTTATGACCGTCGGGGGGAATAAGAAGGTGTACTCGGAGATGTTAAACCTACTGAAGTGATTGCCTTAAGTGATTGCCTGAAGTGATTGCCAATTTCCGATTTATTCTGCCACAAAGTCACTAAGGCACTAAGAAGAAAACTTTGTGTCTTGGTGTCTTAGTGGTAAAAAATTAACGTGGGTCTGGCACTTGTTGTATCGCGACAATTTTTACTTTGCCGCCTGTGGGCGTAACGCCGCTTCTGTCTAAAATAGCGATGACTCTTTTTTGCGGGCCGGAGGGGCCGATGCGGACGAGGATATAGGCCGTAAAGACGTCGCTGCGAACAGTTACGAGATTGCTGATACGGTCAAAAATAACGTCCCGCTCCTCAAATGCGTCGCCATTGCAGTCCGTGGGCGTCGCTAAAGGAGTGGGAATAGCTTTGCCCTTGTAATAATCCATCCTGTTCAAACTGTTCGAGTCATTGTTAATGATGCCGACATTCATAAGTTCGCCGATATTTTTGAAGGGGCCGCGAATAGTATCGCGGTAATTTACGATTGAGCGGGCGAGGTCATAATTCGTGGTGTTATAAGACACCCAGGGCAGTTGGGCGAGAACAAACCACGGTGCGGTATTGGTATTGATTCTGCCTTTGATTCGGGTTTCATTTGGGTCGCCTGTGTATGCGTTCGGATCCATCACGGTCAGGTATTTGAAAAGGTTCTGGACACACGGGTCGGCGAGATTAAGGCGAACATCTGCTTCAGTACTATTTTTATCGATCGAAATTTGGTCACGGGATAAGAGCTGGCCGATTTCGCCGATGTTCGTAAGCGAGTTGTTGTCCGGGTGCGCCTGAATCATAAGTGTTCCGGTATCGACAAAGTTATTCATCTTGCCAAGTGTCGGCGAATTTGGCCCATTCGGGTCCCAAACCCTCCTGATACACCTGTTAATAGTTACATCCCTTTCAAAACTGTGCGGTTCGGAACTGCTCGTCGGAGCCATCCAGTTGCTGCCGTTTACATTCATAGGTCGGACGCTTACCGAATCAACCGGCGTAAGCCCATAACCATTTACGGGCCGATAAAGCTTTATACTACTTCCCGGGTAGAATTTTATGTCGGAAACAGGCTTCTGTGTATTTGAATTGGAATCATCGATTGGTATATCTGCTCTGAGATCAATATTTGCCAGCACATGAAACCGTTGTGAAGCGGTCCAACTGTTTATAGTAATAGTAGGAGGCTGCCCATCAATGCCAAGTTTCCATCCGTTTGGGGCGTCATCCTCCGGGTATGGCTTGTATAGCTCTATGGCATAAGAATAGTATGTAGTGGGATCCCTTGGGTCTGGCTTATAAAAATTCTGGGCGATTTCTGATATGTAAACGCAGGGTCTTTCGAAGCCAAAATAAGGTGTTAATGTGCCGGGAGCAACAAAGTAGGTAACACTTGAATCCGTGTCTATGTAATCGATTAGATTTACGGCAATCTGGTTTGCGTCATAATTTTCATTCGGTTCGAGGGCTTTTTTGATTCGGTCGCGAAGTTTGATTATGTTAGAGAAATTAGACGAAGAGGCCTGGTTGATATTGAACATTTTGCTGCCATCGGGAGCGATAATCCTGTCCATATTATAAGTCGTGGCGAGATGCTGGTAGTCGTAGATGCTGGCGTCAGAAAAGTCGTAGCCCACCCTATGCCCCCAGAATGTGGGAAGGGTATTGATTTGGCTCGGTGAGGTTAATGGAACTACAAGGCCGCCTTTGAAGGCGTTTGTCCAGAGGTTTTCGATTCTTGTTGTCATCTGGTCATTGTTCAAGATATAACGATAACGAAGAACAAGCTCATCGGAAATATCAAAGGGAGTGTAGTTTCCATCAGGCAGATAATATTGCCAAATGACGCTTGGCTCGTAAAGATAACTTGGTTCTGTGCCGCATCGCCAATTGTCAAGTTTCAATGCAGCTACATCAGGCGTTCCGTTACTAATGCCTCTTTGCGACAATTCAGCAACGTTGATATCAAGCTGAGTTGAGCCAACGGAGCGAGTTGGGTCGAATTTGAGGCCGGTGTTGATATTGAGCATACCGCCGTTATCGATTATGCGAATCGCAGCGTAAACGGGCTTGCCCTTGCTCGAATTTATATCCGAAACCTGCACCCAAATCGAATCGCTGACGCCATCACCGTCGGCGTCGGCATAGAATTGTTTTACCGGAGTGCTGTCGCCAACATCAACGCTGTCCTGATATTCGAGGACAATGTTAGCCGGAATGTCACACAAGGCCTGGTTGGCCCGAAATGTGTTATTAATATCTGTTATATGCCGCCAGTGGTAAGTGTTAAGAGCATACTGATACGGCTCAAGGCAGGCAAGCCAGGGATTGTTGCCATCGGGGTAATTGTAGTATGTGCCGTTTGGGTTAATGCCCGGCGTATCAAGAACAAGTTTCTGGGAAATTTGTGCGACAACAGTATCGACGGCCAATTTGAGGTCATGGTTAGCCCCCACTGCTGAGGTGGCGGCTGAATCAACGCGGGAGGAAAACAAAAATAGAACGCCTAAGATTGCAAGAAGGGTTGTAAGAACAACAGCAAGAATGATAGCGGAGCCGCTCCGGATTGCGGATTGCAGATTGCAGATTGCAGATTTCGAATTTGGAATCATCTTCCTTGTCATATCAGTCACCGATATAAACGATATGGGTAAAAGTTTGGCCATTCTTGAACACGCCTTGTGAATCGTAAAGCGTGAAGGTAAATTTGACTGCGCGGGGCCAGAAAAAAACAGGAGGCAGGGTGTTATTTTTTATCGCATCGTTTTCCGGCTGCCAACTGAAAGTCCCATTAATAGGATCATCAACAGTCAATTGAATCATAAAGTTAGGAACACCCTCAGCCATCAGCATATGCAAACCTGTGCTGTTTTGATAATCAATCCGCGGTCTGTAATGAAAACAAATATCCATCACATGGTCTTGATTTGCCTGTACATTGAGCAATGCCTGCCATTGAGACAACGAATTTGTATCGTGCTCATAATCATCATTACGATTTGGCTCGAAGGAGTTGATAAAATTACCGGGGTCCGGCCAAGGAATAATGTTAGGGTCAGCGGTTAAAATGTGCTGGCGCCTGGATAATGTCCTGTATTTTTTATTAAAGAAGCGGTCAGGGCTATTTTCGCCAACCTGCTCATTGGGGTCCCAATATTTGTTCGCGACCGGAGAATATACCTTGGCCTGGCCATATTGGATTCGCGCAACATTGCCTACGACAGGAGAACCAGTGGTCCGTGGTATTTGATAATGGGGAGGATTCATGTCGGTGTCATAGGGCCGAACAGACTGGAAATCGCCATCGGCGAAAAGCATAATCTGGTCAAACCTATCGTTGGAGTCATCGACCTCAAACCATAGAAATACAGGCATACCGACGTGAAGCCCTCTGAAGTCACTGCTCAACTGGTCGGTGATGGCGCGGAATTTTTGCATAATCTCGGCCTGGGCAGTGGCGATGCGGTATGAGGCGATACTGGCTTTGAAAACCACCCCGGCAAAGGCAATCACCATCGCCATTACGCCTATGGCGACGACGAGTTCTATAAGGGTGAATCCTCGTCGCTCGTATTTAGTATTTCGTATTTCGTTCATAAGCAAAATTAGAAATTCATTACTTTCTGATAGACACCAATACAGGGGTATCGGCCGGTCTTGGGCGGCGGAACGACCCAGACGCCCGTTGTCCCGCCCTGCCAAGGTTTGTCGAGTTTTATGAAAGTATCATTGTTTGGATAGCGTTCGAGGACGCGATATATCTGGCCTGTAACATTATCAACAATTGTGCAGCCGTCGTTAATCCATGTCTTGTCGCCTGTTATAGAAATATCGTAATTGCCGGCTGTGCCTGAAACACCAACGTTCACTGCAACAGGCCTTGAGGAATCAATAGGATTGGGATAAGTCGTTGTTGCGCCGACCTTTCGGCTGACAAAAACGGTAACCTGAACGTCGTTAATGTCAACCCTTCGAAATATAGCCGACCACCAATATTGCTTAGCCGCTGACGGCGTTGAAGGATACGCAAACTCGGTATAAGGAAACAACGATGGCGCATCAACCTCGTAAGAAATTTGTGAAGCATAAACCACATTTGCATTTATGATGCCGTAAAGTTTTATTTTAACAAAGGCCTCGTCGGCGACTATCGGGGCAATGGTGCGCTCGGTGGCAACCGTCGTGAAATGAATACTCACGGGAAACGCCCCCGCGATAAACAGCATCCCCATAGCCAGCAAGCCGACAGCAATAAGGACTTCGGTAAGCGAAAAACCTTTCGCGTCTTGGGTCTTGCGTCTTATGTCTTGGGTCTTCTTAATCATTTTTCGTTAATAATCGTCCCTGTGTAAGGATTTATATAAACCCGATTCCAAGGTTTAGGATAGCCGGAATACGGTTTGCCGTTGTTGTATGCCTGCCTGAATTCTTTGGTGTAGTAAATTACAAAGCTGTTTCGACTGGGCTCAGGCCCCAAACCCCAATTAGTAGGGGCTATCCAGTAATCATCCTGATAGAACATGGCCAGCCCGGCATCGACCTTCCATTTTTTGTTGAAAATGTCGTCGTTACTCTCCGTAGGGACAATGTATGTCTTATCGCCAATGCCATCTCTATTCATTACCCTGACACCCTGAATTACAAGTTTGCCCGATGGCGAAAAGATAATCGAAAAAGTTGAGGTGTCGATCAGCTCAAAATTATCATTAATAAGATTGTCCTGGTTAATCTCTAATTGGATTGATGGATTGATAGGATTTTGGATGTTTCTTGTTGGAACGATAGTCATATCCATCACGCCGATGGAGTCGGGGAGTTTAATCGGCTGGATTCCTTCAACCGCGCGGAAACCATAGGCCATTATATTGGTGTCATGAATAATAAAGATTATATATTGCGATGCTTTTTCAGGATGATTGGGGTCGCCCAGTTTCTGGAAACGGATTCCGGCGTAACGCTGCTCTTTGGAGGCGATGGCTCGTGCGCTGGCCATAGCCGAACTGATTATCGATTTTGCGCCGCTTTCGGATTCGAAGGAATTGAGGAGCATATTCACAGCAGGGACAGCTAAGCCAAGCATCAACGCGGCTATCCCGATGACAACCACCATCTCGGTAAGTGTTGTGCCTGCCTGTCGTGAGCGACGTCGAACGAGCTGTCTGCGTTTATTTTTCATTTTACTTCACGTTAGATATATCATCAGCCGTATCAAACTGCTTGTCCGGCCCGGCGGACGTTATTACAGGAAAGGTTTTTTTTGTATTCAGATCGGGTAACCACGAACTGTCTTTCTGGTAGTAGTCGTATCGCAAAGCTGTTCCCCAAGGGTCGATGATTCTTGTGAAAGGCAGCACCGGCGATGCACCGATGGTGATGGTTATTGAATTTCCGTGGGGATCTTTATTAGTCAACAGCGACTTATCAATTTTATCGAGCGTTGCCCGGCAATCGGGAACCTGTCTAAGAATAAAATACAATGCTTCAGAACCCGAAAAATTCGGGTCGTATGTCCCCCCGGAAATGAAAATGCTTGGCGTGGCGGATAAACCTAAAGCGCTTTGAAGTGTGGCTGGGAGATTTGGAGTCCCCGTAAGATAGTAGCCGTTGCAATCGAGAGGGAAAGTAAGGCCGTTATAGTTTGCATTTTTGTATTCATATCCAAAGTCGTGGAATTGTTCGAGGGCATTGCCGATGAGGACGAGGGTATCTCTTGTCAATCGCTCCTTGCCCTGGTCGTCGATGCGTTTGACGATAGTGAAGACCATCGAGATGAGTATGGCGATTATGCTAATCACCACGACCATTTCGATGAGCGTGAAGCCGGTTTTTAGCGAGCCGGGTTTCATCTTTTATTCCTCAAAGGCGAAAGCGGCTTTAGAAGTTAAGGATATCGTCGTTTGTCCCGAACTCGTGGTCCGCCCCCGCGGAAATCAATATGTATGTATCGGGCCTGTTCGGCCAGAGTTCACCTGTTTGCAAAGCAGGAACCCTCTGGTCAGCAATTTTATATTTGGGGTCGCAGAAATATGCCCCGTTATTCTTCCAAAGATTATGGGCTGTGCTGGCGTTGGGCAGGATACCGAGGGATAGCAGCGCCTGATTATCAGTATATTTATACATGCTTTTTGGGGCATTCTGGGGAATACAGGTGAGCGCTCTTGAACTTGTATCCGCTTTGTAATAAAGAATAGGCGTCCCTGCCGTGACAATTTTGGTTTGTCCTCCGGATATGGGAATTGTCAGTTTTTTGACGCTGAAAACATCACAGATAACGTAATTTGGCTGTTTAGAATCGAAGAACACAAAGTATGGATTAGTAGCTGAATTATAAAGCCCGTCATTAGTTGTTGAACTGGTTGTGCCAAGACGAAAAACGCTGGTTTTCGCAACGTCGATATAAGGCCCTTTTCTTTCCGTAAGTGTCCTGATGCCGTCAGCTCTGCACGGGTCGTAGGAACCGATGCCGCCTAAGGCATCCCAACCATCTCGCCGCCAGGCGGAGTTGGGATCAAAGCCCGCCAGGTCCCAGCCGAGAAGCGCCTCGGTAAGTTTCTCCGCACCACAGTAAACAATAGTATTAGATGCACCATCCTGCCAGTTTGAAGGCGGATAATCGCCATAATCCTGTTTGAAGGCCTCCAGCGCCATATCGATTGTAGCAAACTGGCCTTTCTGGATAGTTTCTTTGGCCTTTGTGCGAACCGTCGTGACAGCCGGCAGAAGGATACCCAACAACAGGGCAATGATGGTTATGCTCATAAGCAATTCAACGATTGTAAACGCCTTACGATTATTCATCTGTGTATTCCTTTTCACAATTATTTATTACCAACCATACAAAGAACCGGTCTGACGCCAGGATTCGGCAAATATGGAAAAATCTTCAAAGTCCACAATGCCGTCATTATTCAAATCGGCCCTGACACAAGGCCCGCCATCGGCAAGCCATGAATTGCTGAAGATAAATACATCCTGATAATCGACTATGCCGTCGTCGTTGAGGTCGGCATTCAACAGATTGTCCTGCGGCGGCTGGGTGGAGTCGGGATTACCCGATGTCCCCCAGAAAGCTGCAAAAACCGCGAAGTCAATAAAGTTATTGACGCCATCGCCGTTCAAATCCGGGCCATCGGGTTTAAGCCAGCCGTTTGTGAAGACAGCAAGGTCGTTTATATCAACAATGCAATCGCCGGTAAAATCACCGGGTATTAGACCGGTGCAGCCGGAATAAAATCTTATGTTATCCCATTGTGCAATATACGACTCAAAACTTATTACACCAAGATTGGTCCGAAGTTCTAACGACAAGATGTGGGGTTTTTCATCTTTATAGATTTCGTTTACATCAATTGAGACCTCGCCCTCGAATTGGCCCGCGGAAAATGTCAGGCCGTTTGAATTCCAGACCTCATTACCATCTATAAGAACCCTGGATGTAATGATACTGGGGTCCCAGGAACCGCCAACATAGTAAAGCTGAGTGTCGAAGATGATTTTATCAACACCCTTTAGATATACGGATTGCGAGATAGTCGCCGCATCATTAGCTTCAAATATGACAAATACTCCGGTGACCATCGACAGCGAATATGTTCCGTCTGTCTTCCACGTGCCGTCAACAGACATGGAAAATACGGATGCATTGTAACCCACATCGCACCAGTATCTGGGCCTTGTATTAGCCGACACATGATTAATAGGGCCGTCCATTTCAAAACTCCCGTTTCTTACCACACTTGCAAATACCTGTGTTGCAAAGCACATCAGGCACACAATCCCAAAACTACATAATCCTTTCATCGCCTCTCCTCGCCGACTTTTTAGTCGCCGAAATTATAAATATCGTCACTTGTGCCGTAATCGCCGTCAAACCCCGCTGAAATCAGGACATACGAATGCGCTCTGTACGGCACGTCGCCTGAGGTAATCTTTTTATCGCGGATAACATTATAAAATGCTTGTGGACAAGTACTTCCAATCTTAATCTTATCTGCGGTTTGCCCACCTCCTGCCAGATGGTGAACGTCAAGGGACCAGGGCATTCCCATATCAATCAAGAGTTGATTGTCCCAGAAGTTGTATGTGTAAGAATCAACATATTTCCTCATATCCGAAGCCGATATGCTGCCCGGAGGAAACTGAATTTTTGACTGGTCAGCCCTGTAATAAAGGATTGGCATACCCATTTTTTTGCCCGTGGTTTTATTAGTAACGCGATTATAGGAATCGCACAAAACATAGGTGTTGGGGTCAAAACCTGTCGATGCAGGCCCAGTTTCGTCAAAGGCGGCGGCGGCGGTTATAATGCCATTATCGTAGATATCCTTAAGCATGTATGCGTTTGCGTGTTCAAGCTCCAAGTACATCTTGCGTGACCTTAAGTTTTCATTGTAATGGGCAGTACCTGTAATACCATCAGCAGCAGTGGCCGAACCTGTAGTAACGCCATAGCTATCATATGGCGGATAAGGCATACCATCCCACGGATTCGGGGGATTCACGCTGTTCCAAAATCCCCTTCTTTCAAAGAGAGATGTTGGATTAAAGCCCTTCAGGTCCTGGCCTACCATTGCCTCCGCCAGACGCATCGCACCACAATAGTTATCCCCCCGGTCGTCCGTCGCGTTGGAATCGGGATAGCCATCGAACTCGGCGTTAAACATATCAAGCGCGACGGCAATAGCGTGGAATTGCGCCCTCTGCTTGACGTCTGTCGCGTATCTCCTGACGCGATTCAGCGCGGGCGTCAGCAAACTGATGAGAATCACAATGATGCTCATAACCGTGAGTAGCTCGATAATGGTAAAGCCAATCCTCCTGCTTTGATTGCCGTTAATCGGTTTCATTTTACTCTCCTTGAATATTCGCTATAACTCCGGTTTTTAAAGGTTCATTTTTTACCCGCCGACGTTCAGCGTGGTAATAATTTTAATCATCGGCAGGAACACCGACATAACGATGACCATCACGATTCCGCCGAGGACAACAATCATTATGGGTTCGAGCAGGTGCATTAACGAGGCAACGAGAACGTCAACCTGCTCGTCGTAGTTGTCCGCAATTTTGAGAAGCATCTTATCGAGGTCTCCCGTTTCTTCGCCTACCGCCACCATGTTCGAGACAATCAGGTCGACCGTTTTGGACTGCTTCAAAGGCGTCGCGAATGTGTCGCCCTGCCTGATTGAGTTCTGAACGTTGAGAAGCATTTTGGCATATACTTCGTTGCCTGCGGTTTCGCTGGTAACGTTAATCGCGTCGAGAATTGGAACGCCCGCCCCGATAAGCGTGCCTAACGTCCTGGTCCAGCGGGTTATGGCCACTTTTCGCGTGAGCTGGCCCATGACGGGCAGTCGGATTTTGATGGCGTCGAGAACGTATCGCCCCGTTTTAAACCGCCTGATAAGACGGGTCAGGAAAATAAACCCGAACGGCACGCCCATAAGGATTGCCCAGCCGAAATCCTTGGCAATCCACTGCGCTACATTGAGCACGATTTGCGTAATCATGGGCAAGCCCTGCCCCTCAAGCATTTCCTTCAGAACGCTTTCGAACTTGGGAATAACAAATATCATAAGCAATATGAGCATCGTCATCGCGGCGGTAAGAACCACTGCCGGATAAATCATAGCGCCTTTGACGCGGGCTTTGAGCTTCTCTGATTTTTCCATAAAGTCGGCTACGCGGGACAAAATCAGGTCAAGCACGCCGCCCGTCTCGCCTGCCGCGACCATACCCACCATTAAGCGGTCGAAGCATCTGGGAAACCGGCTCAACGCCTCAGACAATGTCGCGCCGCCTTCGATGTCGTCGGCGACGTAACCGATGATACGCTTGAATGTGCCTGCTTTCTGCTGCTCCTCAAGAATTCGCAGCGACCTCAAAATCGGCAGACCCGCGTCCTGGAGTGTGGACAACTGCCTGGAGAACTGGGCAATCATCTTGATTTTGACCTTGCCGCCCGCCCCGCGTCTTCTCTTCGGCTTTGCGCCGGCAGCGCCGGCAGCAGCAGCGGCGGCCGCCTTCTTGCCCCCTCCAACAGGCATTACCTTTGTGGGGAAATACCCCATATTTCTTATCTTGCTGACCGCTTCCTTCTGGCTTAACGCCTCAACCTCGTTTTTAATCGCCACTCCCTGCGAGTCCAGAGCTTCGTATTTAAACAGCGGCATAAACACCTCCTATGGATTTTTAGTTATTCGCTTTCCGCGATTGTTTCCTTCACGACCTCGTCGATTGTGGACAGGCCGTTATATATCGACGACAAACCCGCCTCTCGAAGCAATTTCATGCCGGCCTTCTGTGCTGCCGTCCTAAGAACATTTGTTGACGCGTGGTTCATAATCAGCTCGCGTATTTCGTCGTTAAAAGTCATAATTTCAAAAAGGCCCGTTCTGCCCCTGTATCCTGTGTTGTTGCACCTGTTGCAGCCGGCGCCGTAATAGAATTGTTTGCCCTTGATGTCCTCAGGAGAAAGCCCAAGCTCCATAAGCTGGCTTTCCGTCGGCGAAAACGGCGTTTTGCAATGCTCACAGATTTTCCTAATTAATCGCTGGGCGATAATGCCTTCTATCGTCGCCGTCAAAAGGAACGGTTCAATGCCAAGGTCCAAAAGTCGCGCGATGGAACTCGGCGCATCGTTTGTGTGCAAAGTCGTAAACACAATGTGGCCTGTCAGCGAGGCCTGAGCGGCGATTTCCGCCGTTTCAAGGTCACGAATTTCACCGACCATTACAACATCGGGGTCTTGGCGCAGGATTGAACGCAGGCATTTCGCGAAAGTAACCCCGACTTCCGGCCTCATCTGGACCTGGATGATGCCGTCAATATCGTATTCAATCGGGTCTTCGGTGGTGATTATCTTGGTCTCGATGTCGTTAAGCTCGTTTAATGCTGCGTATAGGGTCGTTGTCTTGCCGCAACCCGTTGGCCCTGTAACAATGACGATTCCGTTGGGCTTGTGAATAAGCTGTCGAACAACATTCAGGTTATCTGTCCCGATCCCGAGCTTTTCAAGGTCTAATTGCATCTGGCTGCGGTCGAGGATACGAAGCACAACGCTTTCGCCGAACATCGTGGGCAAAACACTGACACGCAGGTCAACCGGGTTTCCCTGAACGGTAAGCGAAATACGGCCGTCCTGGGGAAGACGCCTTTCCGCGATGTCTAAGCTTGCCATAACCTTAATTCTTGAGCTAAGCGCCGCGGCGATATGCTTCGGCGGCGGAACCATCTCGTAAAGGACGCCGTCGATTCGATATCGCATCTTGTATTCGTTTTCAAACGGCTCAAAATGTACATCCGATGCCTTGTCCCTGATTGCCTGCATCAGCACCAGGTTCAAAAGCTTCTTCACCGGGTTCGATTCCGAAAGCTCCTTCAATTCATCAAGGTCGATACTCTGGTTTCGCCCCTCGAATTCAGCAAGGAACCCGTCTTCCTGAATTTCACTGATTAGCTCGTTTATTCCCTGCCCCTCATCCTTCTGCTGGTAGTATTTCGCAATAGCCGTGTCAAGCGCCTTTGTGTCAACGATTTTAGCAGTAACTTTCATACCAAGCAGAGTGCTTAAATCATCCGTTGCCCGGAAGCTGTCGGCCTTGTCAACCGCCACCACCAACTCGTTTGTGTCCTCCTTGAATTCAATGGGCAAAACGTGATATGTCTTTGCCATCTGCGGGGCAAGCTTGTCCAGAACGCTCTTGGAAACCTCGACTGCGTCCAGATTTATAAATTCCATTCCTCGCTGAGCTGCAAGGGCGATATGCAACTGTTTTTCCTGTACAAGCCCAAGCTCAACGAAAATCTCCCCAATAAGAATGTTCTTGTGTTCCTGCTGCTGCCTTTGTTTTTGCACTTCGAGACAATGGTGGACTTTTTCGCGGGTCAGCAAACCCATCTTCATAAGCACTCGGCCTATGGGTCTGCCTCTTAATTGTTCTATTGGCGGCATCTTATCCATAAATTCATCCTTTATTTTTGCCTTGCCATCAATTACTATTATATGCTCGTAATTAACGTTGTGTCAAGTATTTAGCAATTAGACATATGGTTAATGAGACAATGTTTTGGTCCCATAACCTTAATTTGCTCTAAAAAAACGCATCCTGCAAACCTAAACTTGTAATCCCCTGCCACTCAATAATAGCGTAATCGGCAAGTATCCCCCACATTACACTCAGCGGCTGGTAATTTCCTCCCGGACATCATATAACTGCTTAAACCACAAGGCATTACGTTCGCAGAACCGGTCCGAAATCTTCCTCTTCTTCCGGAGGTCTCTCGTGCGGCTTAAGGGTCTTGAGCCGAGCTATTGCTTTATCATGCAAGGCACCGGGTGACCTTGCTTTATCGAGCATTTCCGACATTGTAATCTTGCCGGCTTCGTAGAGTTGCCACAAATGGTCATCCAGCAATTGCATACCAAGTTTTCTGCCGGTCTGGATGCTGGAATCAATACGATAGGTCTTGTTTTCGCGGATAAGGTTTGCGATAGCGGGCGTAACAACCATAAATTCATAGGCCGCAACACGACCTTTTCCTGTGGATAAAGGGCAAAGTGCCTGGCTAAGCACCGCGATGAGGTTACTGCTCAACTGGATGCGGATTTGCTCCTGCTGGTCAACGGGGAAAACGTCAATAATACGACTAATAGTTCCTGCCGCGCTCGTTGTGTGCAGAGTGCTGAAAACCAAGTGTCCAGTTTCCGCGGCACGGACAGCGGCTTCAATTGTCTCAAGGTCTCGCAATTCGCCGACGAGAATCACGTCGGGGTCCTGACGCAACACGCGACGAAGGGCTTCTGAAAAGCTTGGAACGTCAATTCCTACTTCACGCTGGTTAATAATCGACTTTTTATGGTTATGGTAATATTCGATTGGCTCCTCGACGGTTACGATGTGGCGGTCGAGATTTTCGTTAATGTAATTGATCATTGTTGCAAGCGTAGTCGTTTTACCGCTACCGGTCGGGCCTGTAACGATGAAAAGGCCTCTTGGTCTGCGGCAAAGCGCTGCGCATATTTTGGGCAAACCAATCTCCTCAAAACTCAGGATTTTGTACGGAATCAGACGCAGGACCATTGCTACATTGCCTTTTTGTTTGAAAACAGACACACGGAATCGGCACTGCTCGCCATAGGCAAAACCGTAATCGGTGCCGCCCTCTTCCTGAAATTCCTGCTGGTTTCGTTCAGGGGTAATGCTTTTCATCAAAGCGAAGGTATCATCCGGTTCGAGGACTTTTGTTTCGAGCGAGCGCAGCCGGCCGTCTATTCTTAAAACAGGCGGTCTGCCGACCGTGATGTGAATATCCGAGCCGCCCATAGTTACGCAGGCCTGAAGCAATCTATCAATATTTACTGTTGCCATTTAACAATTCCTGATAAAAAACAATGTATCAATCACCTCTCACTCCTTCCATTTGAGCAATGGCCGCAACTTCCGCCGGCGTGGTTACTCCTTTGAATATCTTGAGTTTGCCGTCTTCCATAAGCGTTCTCATACCGCTGGCGATGCAGGCCTTCCGCAGTTCACTCGTCGGGGCCTTTGAAAACGCCAGTTCCCTTACTTCATTGTTAAGCTCGACCATTTCAAATATACCCTTACGCCCTTTGTAGCCGATGCCCTGACACTGACTGCAGCCGGCGCCTTTGTAAATCGAGTTATTTTTGAGGTCTTCAGGGGTAATATCCAGCAGGCGAAGATAATGAGGATCGGGGTCATTATCAACGGTTCTACAGTTTTTGCATATTACCCGCAGCAATCGCTGGGCCATAATGGCTTGAATCGAACTTGCGACAAGGAAAGGTTTGACGCCCATATCAACCAGACGGGTAATCGCGCTTGGGGCGTCGTTGGTGTGCAGCGTGCTGAATACGAGGTGACCTGTAAGCGCCGCCTGAATAGCAACGTCGGCGACAATACCATCGCGAATTTCGCCGACGAGAATCACGTTCGGCGCCTGACGCAGCATCGCACGCAGTATCTTTTCAAACGTAAGGCCGATGTCCTCCCTGACCTGCACCTGGTTCATACCGGCAAAGCTGTATTCGATGGGGTCTTCGGCGGTAATGATTTTTTTGTCGGGTTTATTCAGCTCCTGCAAAGCGGCGTAAAGCGTGGTTGTTTTACCGCTGCCTGTCGGGCCTGTTACAAGAAATATACCGTTTGGCCTTCTTATGATTTTCTGGAAGCGGTCATAGTCATCGGATTCGAAGCCGAGCGCCTTAATGCCGATGTTTACGGCGTCTGGACGCAGAATACGAAGCACGACGCTTTCGCCGTGGTTACCTGGCAGAGCGGATACGCGGAAATCGACGTCCTGATTGCCTATGGTGCGTTTGATACGGCCATCCTGGGGAACACGTCTTTCGGCGATGTTCATACCCGAAAGGATTTTCAGACGCGTCATCAACGGCGCCTGCATATTTTTGGGGATATTGTCTTTTTCAAAGCAAACGCCGTCCAGCCGGTACCTGATTCGCACCCTGTCGGACATCGGCTCGATGTGAATATCGCTTGCTCGAATATTAACGGCTGTATCGATTATGAGGTTTACAAGACGAACGACGGGGCCGTCATCAGAACCGGCAACCTGCCCGGCCTTGAGAACTTCCGCCTGAAACTCATGCCCCGCCTCAGCAAGCTCGGCTGCGGTGGCGTCGATACTGTGCCTTAACCGGTCAGATTCCTCGGCCCTGCTCTGCTCAAGCGTATCGGTTAAAAATGACCTGATTTTCGCAGGATTGGCGACGTAGCAATCAAGCTCCTTGTTTGTGCGGAACCGGACCGAATCCATCGCGTCGAGATTTACAGGGTCTGAAATGGCTAACTTGAGCTTGCCGTTGTCCATACCGAAAGGCAGTACATTATGCCTTTTGATGAGGTCCTCGGGGACAAGTTTGAGGACTTCGGGGGTTATGGTATTGGTATCAAGGTTGACGTATTTCATGTCGAATTGCTTGGCGATGGCCTTTGCGAGGTTTTCCTCGTCTATAAGGCCCTTTTCAATAAGCACCTCGCCGAGCCGTTTTTTGCTCGCCTGGCCGACCTTAATAGCGTCGATGAGGGCCTGTTTTTCAACCAGGCCCGCCTTATACAAAACTTCCCCCAAATGTCTGCGTGCTGTTTTGGCCATATATACCCGCTAATAGAGATTTGGTAATATGCGTAGTATAGCATTTTTAGCGCTATTTGTCAAGAACATCGTCAAACGCATCGTTTACCTGTTTAGCAGAGCTTATACGCAAAGGCAATGATTATTTCTTGCCGGCCAGCCATGTTTTAAATTTCGCCAAGGGCCAGGTATTAAGCACATCCGCTTTTGTCGCCCACCCCCTTGCAGCCGTCGCCACACCGAAGGGCATATAATCAAGCTGGTGCAGCTTATGGGAGTCGGTATTGATGACTAATTTCACGCCCGCCTCAACCGCCATTTTGCAGTGAACGTCTTTGAGGTCGAGCCGATAAGGGTTCGAGCTGACCTCCATTGCCGTCCGCGTCTCGGCGGCGTGTCTGATTACCGCCTGCATATCGATATCCATTGGCTCGCGTTCGCCAATCAGCCGGCCCGTCGGGTGGCCAATGCAGTTAAGATAAGGGTTGTCCATCGCTTTTAGCACGCGTTTCGTGAGCGTTTCCCTGTCGCCGGACATTCGAGAATGAATCGAGCCAATGACAAAATCGAGCTGGGCCAGCAATTTGTCATCATAATCGAGAGAGCCATCCGCGAGAATATCGACCTCCGTGCCAGCCCAAACGGTAACGCCTTTGAGCCGGTCGTTAAGTTTGCGAATCCGCTCGATTTGCTTAGCCAGACGAGCAGGCGATAACCCGTTGGCAATCGCGACAAAAGGCGAATGGTCCGTTATGCAGATATATTGATAGCCCTTTTGCTTGGCAGCATTGATTAATTCTTCGATTTCACAGGAGCCGTCCGAGGCGGTCGTGTGAATATGCAGGTCGCCTTTTATGTCCTCAAGGCACACCAAATCGGGGAGTTTATGCTTCTGGGCCGCTTCGATTTCGCCCCTGTCCTCTCTTAACATCGGCTCAACGTAATCGAGTCCGAGTTTTTTATAAATTTCGTTTTCCGTAGCGCCGGCTATCATTTTTTTGTCGCGAAACAGGCCATATTCATTCAGCTTCAGTTTCGCCTTGACCGCTATTTCTCGCAATCGCACATTGTGCTGTTTTGAGCCGGTGAAATAATTAAACGCTGCGCCGAAACTCTTTTCAGGCACAACGCGGACATCGACGTGAACGGGGCAACTATCTGTTTTTATGATTACCGCGCCTTTGGTGTCCCCTGCCGCCAATACTTCCTGAACGAACTCGCTTTTGACAAAAGCATCGATAATTTTTTTACCATCCTTTGCGGCGACAAGAATATCGACATCGCCGATTGTCTCGGCGCATCGACGAAGTGAGCCGGCATACTCGATTTTTTTGACGCCGGGCAATCCATTGAGAAAACCCATAACGATAGTCGCTGCGTTAAACGCCTGGTCCAAGCGGATTCTTCCCGTTGATTTCGCCAGAAACTCAATGCCTTTGGCGATAATCGCTGCTTTTTTATCGCCGAAGCCGGCTAATTCGGCTAATTTGCCGGTCTCAATCGCCGCTTTCAAATCGGCTATACTTTTGACCTTGAGGTTTTCATAAACCGCCTTGACGCCCTTTGGCCCCATCCCTGGTATCTTTAACAACTGCAATAACTTCTGCGGAATCTTCGTTAAAAGCTCCTGATGCGCGGTTATTTGCCCCGTCTTTATGAATTCCTCGATTTTGGCTAACGACGATTTCCCGATTCCCGGTGTCTCCGCCAATTTCCCCGTCGCTAACATTTCTTCGATATCAGTCGGCATATCGGCAATGACCCGCGCGACCTTGCGGTAGCTATTGATGCGGAACCCGTCCTCGCCGAGGATTTCCATTATGTCCGCCATCTCGGAAAACAATTCACTTATCGCTGCGTTTTTCATACTCTCAACACCCCTGCTGCTTTCAGCTTCGATTGTTTTATCTGTAACAAAACTTCGTTTGCCTCCTCAAGGGGGAATTCTTCTATTGTGGGAACAATTGGAATCTGGGCAGCCAAAGACAAAAATTCTTCCGCGTCTTTGCGAGTAACATTTGCGACACTTTTGATTTCTCTTTCGAGCCAGAGGTATTCGGCGTAATCAAGGGCAGGTATAGGCGTCTCTTTGCGAATCGCGTTTATGACTAATCGACCACCCCTGTTTAATACCTTGAGTGCGTCGCGGACACATTCGCCAGCGGGTGTAAAATCCATAATCTTGTCGAGCTTAACGGGAGGCGTTTCACCTGATAGTCCCGTCCATGTCGCACCTAAGGATTTTGCCAGTTCAGCGTGTCCGCCGGTCTTGGTAAATACAAACACCTGATTATCGGGGAATTTGTGTTTTATGATTTGAATCACGATATGTGCCGATGCGCCGAAACCGTATAGGCCTATATTTTCGCCTTTTTGAATTTGAGCGAGGCGCAGCGTGCGATAGCCGATGACGCCTGCGCAGAGTAACGGCGCCGCCTGTGAATCGGTGAACCGGTTAGGAATCGGGTATGCGTAATTTTCATTTATAACCATATATTCCGCGTAGCCGCCGTTTGCGTCCTTGCCCGTCCATTTCGCTTCAAGGCAAAGGTTCTCCTCACCCTTTTTGCAAAAATCGCATTGGCCGCAGGAACTATAAAGCCAGGTAACGCCAACTCTATCGCCGATTTTATGTTTTGTCGCCCCCCTGCCAAGTTGTGAAACTATTCCCACAACCTGATGACCCGGCACAACAGGCAATTTCGTCGGCAGCCGGCCTTCGGCTTCATCCAAATCGGTATGGCACGCCCCGCAAACCGAAACCTTGATGAGTATCTCGTTTTCTTTGGGCTCAGGTATCGGCAGCTCAGTCAAACTCAATGGTTTGCTTTCTATGGGGCCGGTCTTTGTCAAAACAATTGCTTTCATTTGGCAATTTTCTGTTTGAGTTGATTTTCAAAAACAGCGTAACTGTCGCTGCCAAACAGGCAAAAGACCACCTTCTTGAGACCTGTCTGTCCTTTGAGGTATTCAATTGTTGTTCGCAGCATAATTTCGGCGCATCTCTCAATCGGAAAACCGAATATGCCTGCACTGATTGCGGGGAAGGCGATGCTCCTTATATTATGTTTATCAGCCAGTTTGAGAGAGTTCAGCGTCGTGTTTTTGAGTTTATTATTTTCGTCGCCTTCGCCCATCCTTGGGCCAACCGCGTGGATGACGTATTTCGCCTTGAGTTTACCACCCGTGGTGATTACCGCTCCGCCGACAAATGTCCCGCCTATTTTATCGCACTGTTGCTGAATCGCAGGCCCGCCTTTTCGCCTTATCGCACCCGCGACGCCTCCGCCGAGAATCAATTGTACATTAGCGGCGTTTACGATTGCGTCGGTATCCATCTCGGTGATATCGCTGTCAATAAGTTCAAGAACGGTATTTGCAATATCCGCCTTCATAATATGCTTATAGATTACTTATGGAAACGCGAATTGGAAGCAAAAAACAAGGGCTTGCAGATTTCTTCATCCCGCAAACCCCGTGAAGATTACAAAAGATAAGAATACCCCCTGCGGTGCGGCGTTATCGCCGAATCATCCGTCTTGAGCATAGGCCTGAAGGCCAGACCTTACTGCGACAACGATTCGATAAATTCCTTTAATAGCGGGTCATCGCAGTATTGAACCAGCTCAATCCTGAGGTATTCGGCATACTCTTTGCCATCAATACCGAGGGGCTGCTGCCATTGCTCAAACCGCTTCTGGATTCCTTGAGCATGCTCCTGTGCCCATTGTATTTTCTGCCCATCCACCATTTTTCTCACAGGCCTCCAAATGGACAAAGTATAATCTTATCGCCTTTGGCAGTTTTGTCAAGTATTTATTTAGACAATTTCTTCGGTGAGTTGTTCCAATGTGAAGGTGAAAAACAGGCGGCGGTGGGATTCGAACCCACGTATAACGGTTTTGCAAACCGTCCCCTTAGGCCACTTGGGTACGCCGCCAAGGCCAAAGTAATCTACTGATATTCAGCAGTTTTTGCAACTAAAATCCCTCGCCGTTCTATCTTAAACCGCGCCTATCCGCAATCCACGAACCAACTGTTCAGCCCGCTTTAGGCGGCTGGTGAACGCTAAGGCCGAAAGCGTCTTCCCACGCTTCTTTGAGGACTTCGGAGACGGTCGGGTGCGGGAAGCTGACGGCGTGGAATTTTTCGGTCGAGCCGATGAGCATACGAGCGCTAGCCAAAAGCTCGGTAACCTTTGCGCCGACCATAGTAACGCCCAATATCTTATTACTTGCCTTCTCACGAACAACCCTTATTTCGCCAGCGGTCTCGTTGTGGGCCAAACTTCTGCCGTTGGCCCTGAAAAAGCCCCTGCCGACGGCAATATCGATACCTTCCTTTACGCATTTGTCTTCGGATTTGCCAACTGAGGCAATTTCGGGGAAAGTATAGACGGCCCTCGGTATAAGCGAATAGTCGCCTATTGTCGAGTTGCCGCCCAAAAGGTTATCCACAACGACCTCCGCTTCCGCGAACGCGCCGTGCGCCAGATATGTCGTGCCGACCACGTCGCCAATGGCGTAAATGCCTGAAATGTTGGTTTGCATCCTGTCATTGACCTTTATCACAGGGCCATCGGTCTGCAATTTCAGGTTG
The DNA here is from genome assembly GCA_903857265.1 of uncultured Phycisphaerales bacterium. Lineage (GTDB taxonomy): Bacteria > Planctomycetota > Phycisphaerae > Sedimentisphaerales > Anaerobacaceae > Fen-1362. Next base: position 64,264 of record CAIODZ010000011.1, on the reverse strand, counting down.
TCGATGGTTTGCTTGTCGCAGACCGCTTTTCTGCCAACGGCGACGAGAACCTTTTCAGCTTCGATTGGTTGTCCGCCACCGATAGCAACTTTGGCAATTCCTGTCGAGGCATCGACTGAAGTTACTTTTTGGCCTGTCAAAACCGTTATGCCGAGTTTTTTGAATTCGCGTTCCAATAACTGGCTGACCCATTTGTCTTCGGTGTTAATGATTCGTTCGAGCGCCTCGACGATTGTAACTTTTGTTCCGACAGCCGCGTAAACACAAGCAAGCTCACAGCCAACGATGCCACCGCCCACGATTACCATTGACGCTGGAATTGCCGGTAATGATAACGCCTCCGTGCTGCTGATAATGGTTTGTCCGTCAAATGGGAAAGCCGGTATTTCAACCGGGATTGAGCCGGTGGCGATTACGATGCCTCTTGTGGCGTTGATTTCTATTTGCCCTGTTTGGGTTTTAACCACGACCGCCTTTGGCGAAGAAACAATGGCCGTCCCCGCAAATATCTTAATTTTGTTCGCCTGCAGAAGACCGGAGAGCCCTTTCCTGGAACCCGAGACGATTGCGTCTTTGCGCTGCTGCATTTTTACCCAATTGGGCGAGACCGTCGGGATATCGACGCCCACAGCGCCTGCGTTTTTTGCCTGCAACAGGACCTCCGCGGAAGCGAGCAACGTCTTCGAGGGAATACAGCCGCGATTCAGGCAAGTACCGCCCGTCTCGGCCTTTTCGATAATTGCGACCGATGCGCCTTTTTGCGCACACCGAATGGCCGCGTAATAACCGCCCGGTCCTGAACCGATTACAACAACGTCAAATATTTCTGCCATTTACATCGCTCCAGTTTTTAAGCCATTACGCAATCGCAACAGACACCTTAAAAAACGAATGTATTTTATCTTTTATGCAGGAGCGAACAAGAGAAATAAGGCCAGCGAATACCGCGACAGTTCCTTTATTTATCAAAAGAAACTGCCGGGACATTACGTATGCTCGTATCCTCGATTTCGAAAAACTCCTGTGAGGCAAATCCGAAAACGCCGGCTATAAGGTTAGACGGGAACGATTGTATCATTGTATTGAAGTCGCGGACGTTGCCGTTGTAGAAACGTCGAGCGGCCTGGATGCGGTCCTCGGTGTTAACAAGTTCCGACTGTAATTTTAGAAACTGCTGGGACGCCTTGAGGTCGGGATATTTTTCCACAACGCCGAATAGCTGACGCAGCGAAAATATAAGACCGTTTTCGTCATTTGCCTGAGATGCGGGCGAACCGGTTGAGGCGACGGCCTTTGCGCGGGCCTCGGTTACTGTCTGCAAAACATCTCGTTCGTATTTGGCATATCCCCTGACGACTTCGATGAGATTGGGAATAAGGTCGTATCGGCGTTTAAGCTCGGTATCAATCTGTGACCATGCGTTAGAACAAAGGTACTTGAGCTTGACAAAATTGTTGTATGTAACGATGAGCCAGATAATCGGCAAAACAATGATTGCAATGACAATTATCAACCCAATATGCTCTTCCATAGTTCAATCCCTTATGCCTGGCGGATTCTCTGATTTTGGACCACATAGTCCGGGATGCGTTCGAAAATTCCGTTGACCAAATTTGCCGCATCCTCGAATTCCGCGGGCGAAAACCTTGTGTCGCGATATACGATTACAGATAACGAATCGAATTGTATCGAAAACTCCGGCGAATTCATCAGAAATTCCATCATCCGCGGGTGAATTATATCGTATGCCCATTTTTTGTCCGGGGACTTGACGTAAAACTTTTTGCTGAATTCGGCAGATTCAAAGTCAATATCGTTGAAGCCGACGAGTTCAGCAAGTTTATCGGAAAAGGTTTCCGGCCGAATTATAAGCGGTTCGAGCAAAATGGGGCTTTTGATAATGACCAGCGAGAAATAATGTTCCGACCTGCTTTTACCTGAACCGGTTGCATAATGATAGTCACAGCCGAGGAACTCTCGGCTGACGAGTGTGCCACTCATTATGTTGTATGCATAACGGCTTTGACCTTTTTGGAGACAGTCGAAGCCGGGATATTGGGAATCAAAGTTACCGTTCTTACCGGAGATGAAGGAGAGACCTTTGCTCAATGCCCAGTTTGCGAGTTCCTGGCGACGTTTGTAGGAAGCGAAAAATTGGTATATGATTAACGCAGCAATAACAACTACTATGGCTACAATGACCAAATAGTCATGCATGAGAAGAGCCTCAGGAAATCCTCTGTGTCCTTGCTGCGAAAAAGTCGAAAAACCAGAAAAAACTAAACTTTCCCAAAAACGACGCAGGCGTTGTGTCCGCCGAAACCGAAGGAGTTGCTCATCGCGACGCCGACTTTGTGCTCCCTGGCTTTCAAAGGCACAAAATCCATCTTCGTGTCGCAACGCTCATCGACATTATCGAGGTTAACCGTGGGCGGGACAATCGATTTCTTAATCGCATGGGCACAAACTATCATCTCGACGGCTGCGCTTGCCCCAAGCAAATGCCCGTGAGCGCCCTTCGTCGAGCTTACCATAACTTTATACGCGTGCGGTCCAAGCACTGTCCTGATGGCTGCGCTTTCGGCGATATCGTTCAATTCAGTTCCGGTCCCGTGGGCGTTGACGTAATCGACCTTATCGGGCGACACCTGTGCGTCTTTTAACGCAAACTCCATCGCCTTGGCCGCCCCAGCCCCATCCGCCAGAGGCGCGGTAATATGATTCCCGTCGTCGGTCGCCCCGTATCCCAGCACTTCCGCGTATATCGTGGCCCCGCGTTTTTTGGCGTGTTCGTATTCTTCAAGAACCGCTATGCCTGCGCCTTCTGAAAGTACAAATCCATCCCTGTCCTTGTCGAAGGGTCTCGATGCCTGTGCGGGGCTGTCGTTTCGCAAACTAAGCGACCTTGCGGCGCAAAAACTCGCTAATCCTAATGGCGTTAGTGCCGCTTCGGTGCCGCCCGTTATCATCACGTCGCTGCGGCCGGCTACGATATTGCAAAACGCCTCGCCTATCGCGTGGTTGCTGCTGGCGCATGCGCTTGATATGCAGAAATTCGGCCCGCGCAAGCCATACTGTATCGCGATATTGCCCGCCGCGGCGTTGGCCATAAGACGCGGAACCGTAAACGGCGAAATCCTCATCGGCGCCTTGTTTAAAAGTATAAGGTGCTGTTCCTCGATTTCTTTTATGCCGCCGATACCCGTCCCGACTATGACACCCATCCGGTATGGGTCTTCCTTGCTGAAATCCAGCCCGCTTTCCTTAACCGCCTGAATTGCCGCGGAAACCGCTAACTGGGAAAATCGGTCCATCCGCTTGCTTTCGCGGAAGTCGATATATTTGGTAACATCGAAATGCTTTATTTCGCCGCCGAAGTGAACCGGGTACGCGGTGGTATTGAACGACTCTATCGTTGTGATGCCGCTTTTACCCTGGCAAAGCGCCCCAAAAAACTCGTCAGCGGTTTCTCCCAAGGCGGTAATGCAGCCCAGACCTGTAATAACGACTCTTCGTCTGCTCATTTTCTATAGCTGCTATTTCTTCTTTGCCGCCTTGCCCACGTTTACTATGTAATCAACCGCCGCACCGACCGTCTGTATCTTCTCAGCTTCCTCGTCCGGGATGCTCATCCCGAACTCGTCCTCGAATTCCATTACCAGCTCGACTGTATCCAGCGAGTCGGCATTCAGGTCATTTATGAAGGAAGTTTCGCGGCTGATTTCCGCTTTATCAACGCCCATCTGTTCGCTAATTATGTCTATTACCTTTTGCTCTACTGCCTGGACATCCATATCAGCACTCACTTGCTTGTCCTCCAAAAACAACGTTTTTTTCACATAAACAAACTGTTTACCAACGGATTCACATCTCAACGCTGCGCCATCCGATGACGGTCGGGTGGTATATTAACTGCCCCAAGCCCTATCGACAACCCTTTTTTTGAATTTTTTTGGAAAAAATAATCGCCGGCTAATAATTCCTAACAATTGGCTGGGTAAACCGCTAACAGGCGCTTTCAGGTAAATTCGCAATTTACCCTTGCGGTTTGGGCAAGAAAAGTCAAAATAGGCCAAATAGCGTTGATATGGATAACCTCAATATGAACAATCAGGCAGGCAATCACTTTGCCGATTCCATAGACGTCAGGAAACACGGCTGGCTGCGTCGTCTTTTCGCCTTTATCGGTCCTGCCTATTTAGTCAGCGTCGGATATATGGACCCGGGCAACTGGGCAACGGATATCGAGGGTGGCGCACGATTCGGCTACAAGCTTATCTGGGTCCTGCTGATGTCCAATCTTATGGCGGTCCTTTTGCAGACCCTTGCCGCCCGGCTGGGAGTTATTACGGGCCTTGACCTGGCACAGGGCTGCCGACGGGAATATCCGAAACATTTTAATTTCCTGCTTTGGATTTTGGCGGAAATCGCGATAGCCGCGACCGATTTGGCGGAGGCGCTGGGAACCATAATCGGATTGAACCTGCTATTCAAACTGCCCCTGTTGTGGGGCTGCTTAGTTACCGCGTGCGATACATTCCTGCTGTTGGTATTGCTGCGATTGGGCGTCCGTAAAATGGAGGCATTTATCGTATCGCTTGTGGCAGTCATAGGCGGATGCTTCATATTGGAGGTATTCCTCGCAAAACCGGAGTGGTCGAGTATCGCCGCGGGATTTAAACCCAGCTTGAATTCGCAAAGTTTATACATCGCCATCGGTATGATTGGCGCGACGGTTATGCCCCACAACCTTTACCTGCATTCCTGCTTAGTGCAGTCAAGGCGGATATCAAAAACATTCATCGGCAGGGAGCAGGCGTGCAGATTTAATTTCCTCGATTCCACAGTGGCGCTGAATCTGGCGTTTTTCGTCAATGCGGCTATCTTGATTATGGCGGCAGCCAATTTTTACAGCAGAGGTATCGAAGTTACCCAGATTCAACAGGCACACAACTTATTAGATACTATTTTAGGCAGCAAAATCGCCCCCATCGCCTTCGCGATTGCTCTGATTGCCGCGGGCCAAAGCTCCACTCTCACAGGCACAATATCAGGCCAGATAGTCATGGAGGGCTTCCTGAATATTAAAATGCGCCCCTGGTTGAGAAGATTAATGACTCGCGGTATCGCCCTTGTGCCTGCGGTCATAGTAATCGCAATAGCAGGTAATGAAGGAACGTATCGGCTGCTGATTTTCTCGCAGGTTGTGCTCAGCTTGCAACTGCCCTTTGCTATTATCCCGCTCATCCACTTCACTTCCGACAAAAAGAAAATGGGCACGTTCGCCAATAATATTTTTGTAAAAATTGCTGTATGGATTGTCGCAGCCGTTATCGTGGCATTGAACCTGAAATTAGTTTACGACTCACTAATGGGTTGGGGTAGCGCATCGTCCTGGCTATGGGTGCTTGGCCCGCTTGCGGCCCTGCTGGTTGGCGCTCTCGGGTTTATTACGTTTATGCCACTTTTCCGCAAAGGTACAGCGTGGACAACAACGGATGGCCGAGCCGGCGAGAGGTTAGCGAAGCAAATCAGGCCAATGACCATCAAACACGTCGGCGTCGCACTTGAGCACACCGAAGGAGACGCCAAAATTATCTCCGCCGCTATCACCCTCGCCAAAAGCCACAACGCAAGTATTACCCTCGTTCACGTCGTTGATACCCCCGGCGTAATGGTCTATGGCAACGAAAGTGAAAGCGCTCACAGCGCAAATGACCGGGCGTATATCGAACGATTAGCGGAAGAAATCGCGGAGAGGGAATTCCAGGTGAACACCGATTTGCGATTCGGCAGGCCGGTTGAAGAGCTTGTCAAATCCGTCAAGGCAAACGGCTTCGACCTTTTAGTGCTCGGCTCTCACGGCCACCGTCTTATGGGTGATATCATTTATGGCGAAACCGTTGACAGCGTACGCCACGCAATCAATATCCCTGTCTTCGTCGTCAGGACGCATAACCAGGAACACCCTCAAAGTTGATATTTTATTTCAGCCACGCTAACTTACCAACAAAAAGTGTTGTATATGATGTTAAAAGAAAGGAACGCTCATGAAATTTCCAGTCCCATCCAGGAAAGTAATTATCCTCGCAAGCATTGGATTGTTAGTGTTTTTCGCTGCTACTTTCCTGACCCATGCCAGTACTTCCTCAGTTTCTAATCTTTCGATTGATCCGCTTACCGCAGTCTATACGGAAGGAGATAGAGGTTATTCTCTTCATATAGTGTTTGCGATTGTCAATTCCGGCGAAACAGATGCTACGATAGTAACCAAATGCCTGAATTTTGGGCGATATGGTATTGATGAAGACACAAATTCCCTTAAGTGTACACTAAGCTTCGATGACCCGTTAAAATACAATGACAAATATTTGGCCATACCATCTATCTACGATTACTGCCCAGTCACACTGAAGCATAATGAGGTGGCAATGGTAAACTACTATGCAGAATACCCAAAGAACGCTAATTTTAAGGGCTGGGACAAAAAAGTGCTGCAGGCGGATAATATCGTTATTACCTATAAGATATCATCCTTCTGGGCAGACCGATTCGGCCTGTGGTATGGGGAATTATATTCTGCTCCCGTGAAATTCACTAAACGTGCTTCTGACGTCTCCATCCAAGATGCTCACTAACGCATCGCACCATACGTCACCTTCGACGATGAGCAACCCTCCCGTCGCAGTAACGTGCCATAAGATAAGTGAAGTGATTACATCGCCATTCCACCATCTACACCCAATACCTGGCCTGTGATGTAGCCGGAGTCGTCGCTGGAGAGAAATGCCACTGCGCGGGCAACATCCTCGACGTTGCCAAACCGCTTTACGGGTATGAACGCCATCGCGCCTTCTTTTACAGCATCTGGTAAAACAGCCGTCATATCGGTCTGTATAAAGCCCGGCGCGATGCAGTTGGCAGTAACGTTCTTTTTGCCGACCTCGCGTGCGATTGATTTGCTCATACCAATCAGGCCCGCCTTGCTGGCAGCGTAGTTTGTGGAGCCCGCCTGGCCTATGACGCCGGCAACGGAGCTGATACTGACGATTCTGCCGAATTTATTGCGAATCATCGACCTTGCGGCGACGCGCGTTGCGACGAAGGCCGCGCGAAGATTTACGTTGATGACCTTGTCGAAATCCTCGTCGTCCATCTGAATCATCAGTTTGTCGCGCGTGATGCCAGCATTATTGACCAAAATGCCTATACCGCCAAACTGGTTGGCTAATTCTTCGAGAAGCTCGGTGAGTTTTTCGGAATTTGTGATATCGATGCACTTGGTGATGACCTCGTGCCCCTGCTGTTTGCATACGGCCACAAGCTCTTCGAGCTGCACCGCGTTAAGGTCTAATCCGGCGACGATACGCCCCTGCTTCAAAAGTTCCAATACGATTGCCCTGCCGATTCCTCTCGCAGCGCCCGTTACTACCGCTAAACGTTTTTCTGACATCCTTGTTACCTCCGTAAATATTGTTTCTTTGAGAGTATATCTAATTCGCAATTTGCTGCAAGAAAAAAGCCAAAGGCGCAAAAACACAGGCGGATTAAACCACCCTTGACACAATGAAGATGAATAACAGGCCCAGGGCGGTCAGGCCGATCATTTTCATAGAGGATTGTTTGCTGTGTGCCTGCGGCAAAATATCGCTTGCCCCGATGTACATAAGGAACCCGCCGAAAAAGCCCAGGTAAAGAACGAGGAAATACGGAGGCACGCTAAAAAGTAACGTTGAAGCCGCTCCAAGCACAGGCGTCAGTGCATCCAGTAACAAAAACCATTTTGCCCTTCTGGGAGTGTTTTTATTAATCAATAGTAATGTAACCGTATTCATACCGTCTGTAAAATCGTGCGATATGACCGCAATTGCGACCACAATGCCGACGGACGTGCCTGCCTGAAAACCCAGTCCTATGCCGACGCCGTCCATAAAGCTGTGGCCCGCAAGCGCAAGGGCCGAAAGGATTCCCACCTGCGGATGTTTGTGGTCGGCGTATTCTTCCTCGTGGGCATGATGGATTAAAATCGTTTTTTCAAGGACGTGGAAAACCATATAGCCGAGCACAAAGGCAATCATTGCCCCGGTAGGGTCAAAATTATGCTCTTTGACCTGCTCTATGATTTCCGGCACAATATCGAAGCTGAAAACGCCAAGCAGAACGCCCGCCGTAAAGCACATTATGGCGTTGAGCTTGTTCTTGAATTTAATCGAGAACAACCCGCCCATAAAGGTCGAGAAAAACGCCGCGATTGAAAATATCACAGCTTCCATAAGACCGTCGGCTTCCTATTTCTACTTTTTATTTTCCATCCAGAGCCAGATTGCCAGAGCAGCTGTAACGAGGCACCCCGGGACGCTCATCCACATCGGCACCACAAAAAGATTAGTAATAACATTCACCTGAAAAATCAGCCGAAGCAAATGCACTATTGAAACAATGAGCAGTAATATCACCGTGATGGTTGTTGCCGGTTTCATAATCGTTCTCCTTACAATTCGTTAATAGCTGTCGCGGAAGAAACGTTAATTATGTTCGCCCTGCGGTGAATGCGCTTCATCAAGCCGGTGAGAACCTTGCCGGGGCCTATTTCGTAAAACGTATCTACGCCGTCGGCTATCAGCCGTTCGACGCATTTTTGCCAGTATATCGGCTGGACAAGCTGTTTTGCAAGCGATTCGCGAATCTGGTTTGCGCTGGTGTAATAATCGGCTGTGATATTGGCGATAACTTTGGGCTGTATTGGGTCTTTGATATTGGTTTGGGCAAGCGCATTGCCAAGCGCATCCGCCGCCGGGGACATCATCGTCGTGTGAAACGCGCCCGCAACTTCCAGCCGGATTGCCTTCATCGCACCGTATTTTTCCGCTAATTTTTCCGCCCGCTCACAGGCCGATATTGTGCCGCTTATCGCGATTTGACCCGGGCAATTGAAATTGACGCCTGCAAGCAGTTCGCCCTGGGCCGCCTCGGCGCAAAGCGCTTTGGTTTTTTCCTCATCAAGGCCAATGAGTGCGACCATACCGCCTTTGCTCTTGTCGGCTGCGGCCTGCATCGCCTCACCTCGCTTTTTGACTAATTTCAAACCATCCTCAAAACTAATCAGTCCCGCCGCGTAAAGAGCGGTATATTCGCCCATGCTCAGGCCCGCTGTTACGTCGGCGGTGATATTTTTCGTTTTTTCACCCGTTCTAAATATCTCCAGAATCGCCGCCGAAACCGTAAAAATCGCCGGCTGAGACATCGTCGTCGTATTCAGCGTCTCGGCAGGTCCCTCAAAGCAAATCCTGGCGATATCGAATCCTAAAATCTGGTTGGCCCTGTCAAATATGGCTTTTGCCGCTGGAAACGCCTCGGCAACGTCTTTGCCCATCCCGATAAACTGTGCGCCTTGGCCTGGAAATAAAAATGCTGCCTTCATCATTTCGTCCTTAGTAACAATATCTCGTTGGTTGTTTGGGTTTCAAAACCGCGAGTTTTATCGCAGAAACAGCCGTGGGTGTCAAGAGAGAGCCGATATTTCAACGGGGCAAAATCCGCCAAAATTGAACCACATGGATGAGTCATCCGGCGGGATATGCGGTAAAAAACACAATTTCGTCTTGACAAACCTTCTGCTGTAAAGTATCAATACTCGCTTTAATCGAGGATGCTTAAATCATAAGCGATTTTTGGAGTACCAGTAATGCTACCGATAAAAAAGATTAGTAAAAGCAGAACTCATTCACGCAGGTCGCATCACGCCCTGAAGCCGGTGAATTACACCGTATGCCCGAAGTGCGGCCAGGCAAAGCTGCCCCACGCTGCATGCGATAAGTGCGGCTATCTCAATTCAAAAATCACCCTGAAAGTAGCGGAAAAAACCGAAAAAAAGAGGTAATTCCTGATGCGTATCGCTATAGACGCAATGGGTGGTGATTATGCACCGGATGCCATCATTTCAGGCGCAGTTGAGGCACTCGCTCTGCTCGAAAAAGGCGACGAGGTGATTCTCGTCGGCCCTAAGGAAGTTATTGAGCCAAAGCTGCCCAAAAAGACCTCCTATCCCGCCACGCTTACAGTTGTTCATGCGCCTGATGTTATAGGCATGGACGACCCCCCTATCGATTCATTGCGAAAGAAACCCCGCAGCTCGATATCGATTCTTGCTAAATTAGGCAAGCTGGATCGGGCCGACGCCGTTATTTCAGCGGGCAACACGGGCGCCTGTGTCGCAGCTTTCCAGATGCGTATGCGAAATTTACAAAGCGTCAACCGTCCCGGAATAGCCGTGGTCTTTCCAACTTTCGAAGGCCCCGTTACCATTTGCGACGTCGGGGCCAATATCGCCTGCAAACCAATCAATCTTTACCAGTATGCGATTATGTCTTCGATATACGCACGTGAGCTGTTCGGGATACAAAACCCAAGGGTGGGGCTAATCAGCATCGGCGAGGAAGACGCCAAGGGTAACGAGGTAGTAAAAAAGGCGAGAGAACTTATTAAGCAGGACCCGAAAATCAACTTCATCGGGAACATCGAGGGCCGGGACATCTTCAAGGGCGTCTGCGACGTGGCAATATGCGAAGGGTTCGTGGGAAACGTCATCCTGAAGCTGACCGAGGGGCTTATCGAAGGGCTTGTCAAAGCGATAAAGCAGGAGATTATGACGCATGAGTTCCGGCTGATAATCGGGCCGATGTTCAAAGGATTAATGAAACGGTTCTTCAAAAAGCACGATTATCACGAATATGGCGGCGCGTTGCTTCTGGGCATAAACGGCACGGCGTTGATTTGCCACGGGGCAAGCGAAAGCAGGACGATAAAAAACGCCATAATGGCGGTGAAAAAATATCACGGCATAAACATAAACGGTAAAATTGCCGAATACCTTTCGGCAAGCAACATAGGCGGCGAAGAAGAACAAAACGCCGAACCGGAGGAAGAAGGATTAAGGGCCAGGGATGAGCAATAAAATTGAGTCGCACCACTCGGATTTCAACGCGGTAATCACGGGACACGGTTCGTATGCACCTCCCGGAATTCTGACGAACACCGACCTCGCCAAAATGGTCGAGACGTCAGATGAATGGATAAAGACGCGGACAGGCATTGAACGCAGGCACATCTGCAAAGATAATGAAAGCACAGCGCAATTAGCGACCGAGGCCGCCAAAAAAGCTATTGCAAAGGCCGGATTAACTCCGGAGCAAATAGAGCTTATCATCGTCGCAACAATCACCCCTGAAATGGTGTTCCCCTCAACAGCGTGCTTCGTCCAGCAGAACCTCGGCTCCAAGAAAGCATGGGCATTCGACCTGGCGGCGGCGTGCAGCGGGTTCATTTACGGGATTTCAATTGCGCAGCAGTTCATCGAAAGCGGCAGGGTTCATAACGCCCTTATCGTCGGCGCAGAAACGCTGACCAAAATCACCAACTACAAGGACCGCACGAGTTGTATTCTCTTCGGCGACGGCGCGGGGGCTATAGTCATCGAGGGTAAGCCAAAAGAAAAGGGGAAAACGCAAAGCGGTATTATTTACAGCACGATGTACACCGACGGCAATTCGTGGCAGGCGCTGAATTGTCAGGCGTATGGTTCTCGCAATCCTGTAAGCAAACCTTTGGACGACCCCAAAAAGATTTTTATGGAAATCAAGGGACGAGAAGTTTATCAGCAGGCGGTGCGAAGAATCGTCGAGACGATAACGGAGTGCCTTGAGAAATGCAAAATCACCATCGATGACGTTAAAATGATTGTCTCGCACCAGATGAACGCCCGAATCATCGAATCGGCAGCCAAACGGCTGGAACTCCCGGATGATAAAATCTTCATCAATATCAACGAATACGGCAACACTTCCGCAGCTTCAGTGCCGCTTGCCTTTGACCAGGCCATACGCGAAGGGAAAATCAAGCGTGGAGATATTGTCATCCTGGTCGCTTTCGGCGCAGGCCTTACCTGGGGCGCCAACGTCATCCGCTTCTGACAACTGCTCCGCGGTTTTGTGTCGCGTTATTTTTTGCTCGTATCCACAAGAGTGAAAGCGGAAACGTAGTTGAATTTCTGGCCGCCAAGCGAGGCATCGACCATAAGGCCTTTGTCGGTAGTGATGAACACGGCCATACCTGACTGGTAATCGGCCTTGGCTGCCGCTCCCGCGGTAGCTGCAACTCCTGTAACCTGCGCAGAGAAGGTGTATTCATCGGTTTTGAAACTGTCTAAGTCGGATTTGTCTCTGAAAAAGACGATTTCACGAAAATATTCACCGCCAAAAGAGAAACCGAGTGTTGCCTGTTTCATATCGCAGTAGCCGACCATTTGGCCTTTTTCGTAAACTTCGCCCTTGCCGTAGGCGCCGCCAAGCCAAATTGCCCCTTTGAAGACCTTTGGCAGTACCGCGTAACCATAGGACCGATTGAAGAATTTGTCAATGCCGGGGTCTTTTTCCTTGAATATCACGAGGGCTTCATTGACTTGTGCGCTTAGGACGGCCTGTCCTTCGGCTTTTTCGGGGGCGACAGAACAACCCGCAAAAAATAATGACGCCGCCAGTATTACCGTGGCAAATCTTATCGCGTTCATTTCGACTCCTTTCGCATAACAACGGTTTATTTTATGTTTTGCTTATACGACAAGCACTTAGCAAGTGTTCTTGAAAAACAAAAAGAGCAGAATCAGAAAAGCATCGAGTCGGCGAAGGTGGACTGGAAGAAGGGATCATTGGCAATTTCGACATATTCAATTCGGCGGGCAATATCCGCTGCAAGCGCCCGGAAGCGGGAGCTGACCAGAATCAATTGAGCCCCGGATGCGGCGGCGTTGCCTACGGAGTGGATACGCTCGACAGGAACATTCGGCAGCAGGCCTATGCGAAGGGCTGATTGCCGACGGATGTAATTGCCGAACGCCCCGGCGAGATAGATCGCTTTTATGTCCGCGTCGGCGACCTTGAGGCGATGCTGAAGAATGTGGATGCCTGCACGGATTGCGGATTTGGCAAGCTGTACCTCGCGGATATCCTGCTGGGTCAGATAGACCGCGGGAGTATGGCCTTTGTAAGCGAGAACAAAGACGAGGCCTTCATCTTTGAGATGAGAATGTGCGTGTTTAATTTCGGTTATATGTTTCGCGATGGACGAGGGCAGGGATGTTTTGGATTTAAACCGGCCCGTAAAATCAATGACGCCCGAATCAAGCATAACAGAGACAGCGTCGATAAGGCCTGAACCGCAAATCGAAACGGGCTCCCCCCCCCCTATTACATCGATGGCGATATTGTGTTTGTCGAGAACGACGGCCTCGATTGCGCCATCGGCAGCCCTTGAGCCACAGGCGATTCTTGCGCCTTCAAAAGCAGGCCCCGCGGCACAGCTTGCGGCAAGGAGCTTGTCTTTTGTGCCGAGTAAAACTTCGCCGTTGGTTCCTATATCGATTACAAGGGTCATTTGGTCTGCGGAATCGAGGGATGTCGCCAGAGCAACAGCGGTAGTATCGGCTCCGACAAAGCCGGCGATATTGGCAACGGTGTGAACATTGCCTGCCGGATTGATACGAAGGCCGATGTCGGCTGGAGTGGAATCACTGGCATCAAGCGAGAATGCCTTATATGGCGCCTCGCCAAGCTGAGTTACGGGTAATCTAAGGAAGATGTGATGCATCGTGGTATTGCCAACGACGCAGGTTTCATATATGTCGTTACTTTGAGCATTGGCCTGCCGGCAGCAATCGTCGATTAGGTCGTTTAGCCGGCCGACAATCAACTCGTTCAGCTCTTTTAATTTTGCGTCGGTCCGGGCGTGGCCGATTCTGGAGATTACGTCATCGCCGAATTTTGTTTGCGGATTAAGGGTGGCACAGGTCGCTAAGAGCCGGCCTGTTTTCATATCTATTAGTTTTACAACGACGGTTGTGGTGCCGATATCAACCGCCAGACCAAGTATCGGACGACTACCGGCGGCAGAAAGGTATTTCTTATAAATATCGGCTTCGGCGGCGTCTTTGCGAGTGGCCCCCTCGGTGAGGATTTTGTGCTCGACGAAACGGGAATCGGGCGGGACAAGAACCGTAAGATTTTCGGTAACGTGATATTGGCAGGCAAGGACGGTTTGGCCCGCCGGCTGAAGGACGACGGCACATTTGCCGCAGGTGCCCTTTTCACCGCAAATAGTATTGAGAACGATACCCGCCAACCCCGCGGCTTCCAACAGCGTTGCGCCGGGGTGAATGGAAACCTGCCTGCCGTCGGGCTGAAAGGTAACGGTAAAATGCTTCATTTTTTAGACCGCTACTAAGTGTGTTTAACTGCCTAAAGCGGATAGTTATAAGCTTACCAGCTTATCTTGTGGCGAATTTTCCACTTCTGGTGGCGCTTTTTGCTTCCGATTTTGCGCCTGCGTCTTGGTTTTGCCATACTATACTTACTCCGTCAATACAAACATACAATCAAAAATAACCCTGTTTATTATATCGGGCGTTTGATAATATAAGAAAAGCGATGAAATGTCAAAGTGCAAATTGGTTTATGCGAATAATCTTTGCCCCTGGCAAACGGAGAAACTTATATGATTCAGTGCACACAGTGCGAATTATGCGAAATCGGGCCTGACGGCAGGCGGGTATTCAAATGCGACCCCTTCTCGAATATCAAGGAGCCGGAGTGCGTCGCGAAGTGGCAGCTTATTCGGCTTGATATGCTGTTAGTCAGCTACCAGAGTATGATGCGATGGCAAAAAGAGATGGAGCCGATGCAGCGAAAAATGATGAAATACGTCGATAGGGAAATGAACGACATCGATGAGAGCGACAAGTGGAAGATAGACGAGGATGAGCCGCCGCAAGATGAGGGCAAAGAACCGAAGCCAGACGACCCAGGAAAACTTTAGGATTGCGGATTTTGGACAAGAATGGGTCACCTGTTGTAAAACCAAAGGAGTAATTTCTCGGGGATGACGCTATGCGTCAATTTATTGTCGCGATATGGAGGATGCCCCGTTGATCGCGGCTGCCCCGCAGATCGCGGCAGCCCTGATAGAGTGGATGATACTCATTACTTCATCCCGATGTTTGATGTCCGCACTAAGGGTAAGAAGTTTGTTGATTTGCTCCCAAAGCCATTTTTCTTCGACCTTGGCGGGCGGGGTAAGATATAAAGGCATACCCGGGACGCAATAAGCCCCATCCGGCAGCACTTCTTCGACCTTTTCGCCTTTGCCGTCAACAAAACTCATATGCTCTTTTGCAAAACCCTCGACATCCGCCACGCCAAGCTCCTTACAAACAAGCGACGCAAGCGACTTAATATCAATGGGGGCAACAGATGAGGGTAAAATACCAAAGGCGTGTCCGCCTCGGCAGAAGGCGGCGAACCTCAAAAACAGTTTTGCGGCCGTCGCCGGACAGGAAAACCTGCGTTTAGGAATTTGGCCGTCGATTACGCGAATACGAATTGGTTTGCCTGTTTTTACGCCGTCTATTAATGAACGCAGGAAATATGAACCGCCCGTGGAGCAGATATTGACTAATTGAAGGGTCCCAAAACGAATCCTCGGGAAATTCGACGCCATTTGTCTTACGAGAAAGTCGAGACAGAATTTTGTAACGTCGTAAACGCTTGAAGGGGTATTGGCCTTTTCTGAAGAGATAAAAATACAAACCTGCATCGACGGACAATCGGCTGCGGCCTTGAGAATGTTGTAGTTGCCCCGGATATTGGTAACTATGAAAGCTTCAGGAGAGATATCTGAAAGTTTTACAGAGGTCCTTGCGGCGAAACTGAAACACACGGTCGGCTTATAAACTTCGAATATCGAACGCATCCACTTCTCGTCGGCGATATCCCCGATTTCGTAGTGGACTTTTGATGATTCGAGGGGCTTATCTTCGAGGGACTCAACAACGTCGTACATCGCCTTTTCACTGGCGTCAACAAAGACGAAACTATCAACACCCTTATTCCTTATAAGCCCGAACAACTCGCGCCCTATCCGGTTGCCTATGCCGATAATCAGGACCACGGCCCCTTTAATGAAGCGAAAATCCTCATCAGAAAGCTTGAACTTCTCCAGTTCATTGGCATCAAGATACGATTTAATCAGGACTTGTTCTTCGTTTTTGGTTAGCACAACATCCCCCACGGCAAATAACCGTTACAGGCGTCAAAACCCGTACCAGAACAGGCATTAAAAACAGGAAATGAAGCAGGAGTGATGACCGGCAACTTACTAAATTGACTAATAAACAAGGCTGTTCTGACCGACATATACAATACCCTAATATATAATTTTTGCAGCAACTGTTGACCGCACAAATTACAATAGTATAATCGGCTAAATGGCCTTAAAAAGCAATAGGAAAGGGAATAAAACACAGCGCCGACGTGAATTACAACGCTGTCAATAAGGTATAAAGTCGAATTTAATCAACATAAGCAGGGATTGTATGTCGAATGGTTTCAACATAATCCGCTTTTCTGTCTTAGAACATCACCATGGGGTAATTTCGCCGGTCAATCCGTCAAAAATCAGCAAGGAGAACCGTCAATGATAATAAAAATGCGTCTAAAAAAGCTGCTCCAGGAGCATAATTTGTACAAACGCGGCATTATGCAGGTTATGGCCAAGGACCTCGGGCTGCACAGGCAGACAATCTCGAAGATGTTCAGCGACGAAATCGGGACCATATCAACCGGCACTTTAAGCAAGATTTGCTCATGGTTAATAGAGAAAGAGGTGCCCGCGAAGTCGCTGCCAGCCGCGCTTTTCGGGCGAGGGCGTGGTAAATTATGGCAGGAATTCGCAGAGAAAGAAAAATGCAATTGCTTTATAGGCGAATATCACGAGCCGCGGGAACCGGAGGTTCTTTGGAAGTGGCTCAGCCGGAGTGATACGACGGCGCTGGGACTTTTCGCCCAGCAATTATCAACACCACAGGAAGATAATGCCACGACGCCCGGACTGTTTTTTGAATACATACCATTCCATTACCCTTTGCAAAGCTACGATATCAGACAGGAACCTTTGGCGCAGGACATACAAAGAAGCGGAAAAATCTTCCAGAAGATGCTGTCGGACAAAAACACATCCTCGATATTAATCGGCAGCCAGCGGGTTAACTATCTGCTTGAGCATTTTGTGGCCGACTTATTCAAATGTACGCCCTTTGCTTCCGCTGAGCAACTTCGGGTGCCGTGGTTTACGGTATATCGGGAAAGCGACCACATGGTGCCGAGCTGTTTTGGAGGCAAAATCAGGCCCGGAGGCAGCAAAGAATGTTCTGTGCCAGGGCTGCATTACATCAACGAAAGGGGCAAATGGGTGGCCTTTCCGTGGCATTTGCACGAGCAGGACGGCGGGGTAGTGATTATTGTCCGCGACAACGAAAAAGACACGATGAGTATGGCGATATTCGGCTTCGGAGGGCTTACGACCGAGGCAATCGCCAGGGCTACAGTCCTTCAGGAGGAAAAATTCGTTGAGCCGCAATGGGAAACGGGCAGCAGGGAAATCGGAATTTTTATCTGCTTAGTGAAATACCAGGTGAATCATTTGCCCGGAGAAGCGGAGGAAACGGTTACCCCGACGGACACAGAAATAATACCGATGAAAGAAAAAGTGCTGAAGCAGTTCCTGCTGTAACACTCGTCTTAATTATACCAAAGCAAAGCAGCCCTCCTCCGACGAAGAGCTGCATTGCTTGTAGTATTGAGGAAGGTATTACTCTTTGGATTTTTTATTACAGGTGCATTTATCGGCTGGCTTGTTGCAACCGGAACAGACGCCATCGATAATCTCTTTGCCGCATTTCTTGCACGGTGAGCATCCACATTCTTGACACATTGTAAATCTCCTAAATACTAAGTTTTTTATGAGCATCACTTATGTATTAGTGTACCGTTTGACAAATTTGGATGTTATCAGGAAATTGCCTATTTAGTGGTTCTCAGAAACTTACCGCAGGGACAAAGACAGATTAACGATTGACGTCCGGTTATTGGCGGATTAGGATTTCGGGTATGAAGAACATAAAAAGCCCTCAGGTTAACACAAACTCGGCGGAGGCCTTCGCGGAGGCAAGACGGTATATTCCGGGGGGAGTAAACTCACCGGTGCGGGCATTCGGAGGCGTGGGCTTAAAGCCATTGTTCATAGCCAAGGCGAAAGGGGCAAAAATCTACGATATCGACGGGAATGCCTATATTGACTACGTCGGGTCGTGGGGGCCGATGATATTGGGACACGCTCATCCGGCGGTTGTGAGGGCGATAAATAAAGCGGCAAGAAAAGGAACAAGTTACGGTGCGCCAACCTTAGCGGAGACGGAATTGGCGGAAAAAATACATAACGCCTTCGCGTCGATTGAGAAGGTGCGATTGGTGAGCAGCGGGACCGAGGCGGTGATGACCGCGATTCGCCTCGCCCGCGCATACACGCACAAGGATTTGATAATCAAAATGGCGGGATGCTATCACGGGCATAGTGATTCATTATTGGTGTCGGCTGGGTCGGGAGCAGCTGAACACGCGGTGCCTTCGAGTGCGGGTATCCCCCCTGCCATAGCAAATCTAACAGTCGTCATACCATATAATGATATTGAGGCGGTGAAAAATTGTTTCTTAGTTCACCAGGGTCGAATCGCAGCGGTGCTTGTTGAGCCGGTAGCGGCGAATATGGGAGTTGTGCCGCCTGCGGAAGATTATTTGCAGCTTTTGCGTGGTTTGTGCGATGCTGAAAAATCGGTTTTGATTTTCGATGAGGTGATAACGGGCTTTCGCGTGGCTTATGGCGGGGCACAGGAGCTTTATGGCATAAAGGCGGACATAACTTGTCTTGGTAAGATAATAGGCGGTGGACTGCCATTGGCGGCTGTTGGGGGACAGTCGCAGATTATGGATATGCTTACGCCAATGGGGCCTGTTTACCAGGCAGGAACACTAAGCGGCAACCCGGTTGCCACGGCTGCCGCAAACGCGACGCTGGACATACTGGTTAAAGGTGATTGCTATGGCAAACTCGAAGCAAAAGCGGCAATGCTGGTTGACGGATTGAAAGACGCAGCCGGCGTGGCGGGCATTCCTATCGTTGTCAACCGGGTCGGGTCGATTCTGAGCTGTTTTTTCACCGACAGGCCTGTATGTAATTTTGAGGATGTTCAATCAACTAATATCCGACAGTTCAAAAAGTTTTTCGCGTCAATGTTAAGCAATGAAATTTATATCGCCCCGAGCGCATACGAGGCGATGTTTGTCTCCTTAGCACATTCGAAAAAAGACATCGAAAAAACGATTGAGGCGGCAAAAGTAGCGTTTAAAGCAATTGACTGATTAGCGATTGTGTCGATTTTAACTTGTAGACAACCTACTTAGACATTCTCAGACAAAACTACAAGAAAAGAGGGGTCTGCCCACACCCTAAGCGAGACCCCTCAATGCCCCTTTGCAGGGACATTTATGAAAATAATAATAAACTTTAAGGTAGAAGCCGTCAAGATGCTTTTGGAAAAAAAGGATATTCGAAAATCCACTTATAGAGCTAAACAGCGGCGGTCGGGTTTGATATAGTATGCAATTATGAAACGGGAAACCGATAAAACAGGAAAAAGATTGGTTTTACTGGCCGGTGCGATTGCTATAGTCGTGGGCTGTTTGGCGGCATATATGCCGGCGATAAAAGCCGGGTTTATCTGGGATGACAACAAATATGTAACTGAAAATCCGCTTTTGACGGCCCCGGACGGATTATATCGTATTTGGTTTTCAACAGATTCCCCTTCGCAATATTTCCCGCTGACCTATACATTGCTCCGGGCGGAATACCAGCTTTGGGGCCTGAATCCGGCGGGCTATCACACGGTAAACGTGGCAATTCACTGCATTAACGCATTGCTGTTGTGGGTGATTTTGAGACGGCTGTCGATACCGGGGGCGTGGCTGGCATCGGCAATTTTCGCGCTGCACCCCGTGCAGGTCGAATCGGTGGCGTGGATAACCGAGCGGAAAAATACCCTGATGCTGCTGTTTTCGCTCTTATCGATTTTGTGCTGGGTCAAATTCGTCTTCGATAATCAATCCGACCGCAAAGCAGTTTTATTATACGCCGGCTCTTTGGTATTCTGCGCACTGGCGTTATTCAGCAAAGCGACGGCCTGTACCCTGCCCGCGGCGTTACTTTTGATATTATGGCTCAAACATTCGCCTGTAACTCCCAGACGCTTGGCGCAAATTGTGCCTTATATCGCTATGGGGGTCGGTATAGGGCTTTTGGTAATGTGGTGGGAAAAGCATCACCAGGGTATGGGAGTTAATCTCGGTTTAAGTAGCACGGAAAAAACGCTTATTGCGGGCAGGGCCTTATGGTTTTACCTGTGGAAACTGGTTTGGCCCGTTAATCTGACGTTTAGCTATCCCCGCTGGAATATCGACGAAACTGACGTTTGGCAGTATGCCTGGCCTGCAGCGAGCGCACTGGTTCTGGTTTGTGCGTGGATATGGCGGAAACGACTTGGGCGGGGGGCTGTGACGGCGATGCTGTTTTTCCCTGCGATGCTGTTCCCGATGCTCGGCTTTTTCTCCCTTTACACGTTTGTATATACGTTTGTCGCGGACCACTACCAGTATATGGCGAGTATCGGGCCTATAGCTATTGTCGCGGGAATCACGGCAATGGTTTATCGCAGGTCAGGTGAAAACGTCAAATTCATAATCGTGCCAGCAGTGAGTGTTTTGCTGATAACGCTTGGGGCATTGACCTGGCAGCAATGCGGGGCATATAAAAATTTGGATACGCTATGGGCTGACACGCTGAAGAAAAATCCGGATTCGTGGCTGGCGCACGGGCAAATAGGCCATTCGCTCTACAGTCAGGGGAAATTCGATGAAGCACTGTCCCATATTAACCGGGTGCTGGAACTCGCTGCTGAGGTAAAGAAAATGGACCCGAGGGCTTATGCCAATGCCTATCACAACAAAGGATTGATACTTGCAGACAAAGGCGAATGGGAAAACGCTTCCGAACAATTTAAAATGGAGCTTGAAATCGAAGAGAATTTCGCGCTGGCGCATTACTTTCTCGCGAATACACTTGTTAAACAGGGCAAGATTGAGGAGGCAAAGTTACATTACCAGCGGGGTCTTGTAATAGCGATGGAGCAGAAGAACAACAAGTTTGCAGAGGAATTCCGCCGACGACTGGAAGCGGTGAAGACAATTTTGCAGGAAAATAACAATCAGCCGACAGTTCCGGGAGCTAAACAGTGACATCCAAGTGTGATATATTATAGCATTATGAAACAGATGGTTGACAAGACGCGAGCAAGATTGGCTGTTTGGGCCGGTGCGATTGTTATAGTCACGGGCTGTTTTACGGCGTATATACCGGCGATAGAAGCTGGCTTTATATGGGACGACGACAAATACGTTACCGCTAATCCCCTCCTTATCGCTCCCGACGGGCTTTACCGTATCTGGTTTTCAACGGATTCCCCCTCACAATACTTTCCGCTTGTCTATACGACCTTTCGGGCTGAGTATCAGTTGTGGGGGCTTAACCCGGCGGGTTATCACACGGTAAACGTGGCAATTCACTGCATTAACACATTGCTGTTGTGGGTGATTTTGAGACGGCTGTCGATACCGGGGGCGTGGCTGGCATCGGCGATTTTTGCGATGCACCCGGTTCACGTCGAATCGGTGGCGTGGATAACCGAGCGGAAAAACACCCTGATGCTGCTGTTTTCGCTCTTATCGAGTTTGTGCTGGGTCAAATTCGTCTTCGATAATCAATCCAGTCGAAAGGCGATTTTGTTGTATGCCTGCTCCCTCGTATTTTGCGCATTATCGCTATTCAGCAAGGCAACCGCGTGTATGCTGCCCGCGGCGCTGGTTTTGATACTGTGGCTCAAAAATTCACCGATTACCGTGAAGAGATGGCTGCAAATTGTGCCTTATATCGCAATAGGGATTGGGGATGGGCTTCTGGTGATGTGGTGGGAGAGGCATCATCAGGGCACAGGTTTTGTTAATTTTGGCTTGAGCGTAACTGAAAAGGTATTGATTGCAAGCAAAGCTTTATGGTTTTACCTGTGGAAGCTGGTTTGGCCCGTTAATCTGACGTTTAGCTATCCCCGCTGGAACATCGACGCAACTGATGTTTGGCAATATGCCTGGCCGGTAAGTTTCGCAGCGGTTATGGCCGCCGGCTGGCTGCTGAGAAAACGAACAGGACGCGGGATACCGACCGCAATTATTTTTTTCCCTGCGATGCTGTTCCCGATGCTCGGCTTTTTCTCCCTTTACACGTTTGTATATACGTTTGTCGCGGACCACTACCAGTATATGGCGAGTATCGGGCCTATAGCTATTGTCGCGGGAATCGCAGCAACGGTTTATCGCAGGTCGGGTGAAAACGCCAAATTCATAATCGTGCCAGCAGTGAGTGTTTTGCTGATAACGCTTGGGGTATTGACCTGGCGGCAATGCGGGATATATAAAAATTCGGATACGCTATGGGCTGACACGCTGAAGAAAAATCCGGATTCGTGGCTGGCACACGGCCAAACAGGCGAGTCGCTTTTTGGACAGGGCAAATTCGACGAGGCCTTAATTCACCTTGACCGGCAGCTTGAACTTGCCTCTTACCTGAAGAAGATTCACCCTATGGCTTATTCGGACGTTTATTACTGCAAGGGGCTTATATTCTCCGCCAAGGGGAAACTGCAGGAAGCGGCAGAACAATTTAAACTGTCGCTCGAAATTGATGAGAAATCCGCGGTGGCGCATTACCTGTTGGCTGATGTATTAGTTAAGCAGGGCAAGATTGAGGAGGCAATAACGCATTTGCAAAGGGGCTTTGAGATAGCAAAAGCCAAGGGGGCAAACAATCTGGCCGAGGAAATCCGGCATCGGCTGGAAACAATTGAAAAACAGAAGACGGGGGATTGAAGATGAAAGACAGCAAAATGCATCCAATAAAATACTTGAACTGATGAATAGAGAGGGTCATAATAGCGGTCGCATACGAAGGGTAAAATATAAAAACAGTTGAAATAAGAGCGCATTATGGATTTTGAATTTGAAAATGAATCGGAATCCGGTAACAGGAGAAACCAAATGAGCCAGGAACAATCAAGGATGGGTAATCTGGTCGATACGACAGATTGTCTCGAGGCAATAAGTGCAATAAAGTTCTGGAAGAATTTTTTGTTTATAGTAATCCTGCTGGCGCTGATTCTTGTGCAGGGGTCGTTCTGGGTTATGAATCTTCACTTAATCAGGGGAGATAACGTTGTGCTTGGCCCCGCAGGCGGCGATGTGACAGGAGAGAAACAGCCGGCGACGGAAGAGGACAAGATTAAGGAGGCGGCCAAACAAATCACAGCGGATACTAATGCGGCTGCTGAGCCGAATTTACAGCAAACGCTACATATGGGAGCCGAACCGAATAAGCCGGCGCCTGTGGAGGTAACAGTGCGATTCGAGCTGCATGCCAGGCACATCGCGGCGATCGTGCGGTTCCTGGATTTTATCCTTATACCCTGTTCGCTGCTTTATTGCCTGACGATACTTTTCGCGATGAAAGTGTCACTGATTGGGCGATTGGGCGGAATAAACCATATCGCAAGAGCATTCTTTATGTCTCTGTTGTTTGTCGTGCTGCTGCTGCCTTGGCAGTTGATGTTTGCGCCGGTATTCGCGGGAGCTATGTTCACACCATCCGAGATGATGGCCGCGTGCCAGGCAGACAAAACCAAACTTGCATACGTGTCAATGATTTTCCGATTCAGCGTTTACTGGGCGCTGGTCGTACTGCTGCTGCTGGGATCGCAGATGCGGGGTATGCGATGGGCAAGGGCGACACTGCGACGGCTTGACGTGATGTGAAATAAAACCCCAGCCACGGGAGCCGGGGCTAAACAATTATGACAAGTCCGTTATTCGTCAAGAGAAAGAAGCCCAAGAAGCAACGCAATGCCATTCTCGACTGGCTGGGGTATATCGGCCTGCGAGCATTGGTCGGCATACTGCAACTGTCCAGCGTTGAAACAAACCTGAGATTCGCCCGGTTTCTTGGTCGATTGTTGTGGAAGCACTACGGCCGGGGAAGACAACGGGCATTGGATAATCTTCGCGCAAGCTATCCCGATAAGAACGAGCAATGGTATGAGGAGACGGGGCGAAAGAGTTGCGAGCAGCTTGTGATGCTGGCGGTAGATGTTATTTTTACGCCGCGTCTCGTTAAGAAAGACAACTGGAAGCAATATTCAAGATTCAAAAACGCGGAACGCGCGAAGTGGCTTAGCAAGGAGGGAAAGGGGCTGATTCTTGTCGGGGCACATTACGGCAACTTCGAAATCATCGGCTATATGATGGGGCTTTTCGGGTTTAATGTTTACAGCATCGCAAGGCCGTTGGATAACCCGTATATAAGCAAATACCTGTATGGGGTGCGGCAACGCGCAGGGCAAAAAATCATCGATAAAAAAGGCGCAGCGGAACTTTTTGGCAAGGTGGCGTCATCGGGGGCGACACTGGGTTTTATAGCAGATCAAGACGCAGGTGATAAGGGAATATTCGTTGACTTTTTCGGCAGAAAGGCGAGCACCTATAAGAGCATTGGGTTACTTGCGCTGACGGAAAATCTGCCGATAGTCATCGGATATGCCAGGAGAATAGACGACCGGTTTTTCTTCGAGATTGGAGTTACGCGGATAATAATGCCTGAAGAATGGGCGAACAAGAAAGACCCCCTGCTTTGGATTACAGCAGAATACACCAAGGCGATTGAAACATTTGTCCGCGAAGACCCGACTCAGTACTGGTGGCTCCACCGCCGTTGGAAACACAGACCAAAAAACGAACTGCCTGTTTCTGCTGTATGATTTTCCCTACTGTCATTCCGCGTTTGAGATTAAAAAATGACGCGATGATTTTGTAATGCGGCAAAAACATAAAAGAAATAGTCCCGAGGCCGATTGTTCGACACTCGGGACTATTTCGCTTTTATCCGCTTTCGGCGGATTCAGTCAGTCAAAGACTACTAATTGTCGGTTTTGCCGGCCTCGATGTCCTTTTCAGCTCTTGTCTGCTGAGGTTCCGGACCCCGGAATTCCGTTATCTCGTACTGTTTATTCTCGCGTTCCGTCAGAGACGCTTCGTTGACAATCCTCGGCGTAATGAATACGACCATTTCGCTGTTGGTTGTCGATTCGCCCTCAAACCTGAACAAATAGCAAATGATTGGTATATCGCCGAGGAGCGGTATCTTGTTGACGGACTTGGAAACGTCTTTCTTTCTGAGTCCGCCGAGAACGACCGTCTGGCCGCTGTCAACAAGCAGTGTTGTCGCGGCTGTACGCGAATCAACAATCGGCTGCGGATAGCTAAGCGCACCGCTGGAGAACGTTACGCTGCCGGTCTTTATGCTGAATTCCGGCTCAACTTTCATCCGTATTTTATCTCCGCGTGCCAGGTGAGGGGTAACTTTCAGTTTTACACCTACGTCCTTGAAGCTGGTCGAGCCGATGTTGCCGCCGCCGGAGGTCTGTGTCAGCTCCTGATACGGAAGCTCCGAGATAATGCTTATCGTAGCTGTCTCATTGTCCAGAACGAGTATTCTCGGATTGGCAAGCAGCTTGGCGTCAGTAATGTTCTTTTGCGCCTTGATAGTCGCGTCGATATCGAGGTTGTTGGATAACCACCCGAACTTCAGCATGCCTGTTACGCCTGTTGTCTGGACTGTATCGCCGCTGAACAGACCTGTTTCGAACGGGTAGGTTTTACCGGTCTTGGTCTCGCCCATTGTGCCGGGAGGAACGACTGCTGCACCATCTGAAAAATACTGGGTGCGGCTTCCTGAGTTC
This sequence comes from uncultured Phycisphaerales bacterium, assembly GCA_903857265.1. Lineage (GTDB taxonomy): Bacteria > Planctomycetota > Phycisphaerae > Sedimentisphaerales > Anaerobacaceae > Fen-1362. The sequence goes on along the minus strand of CAIODZ010000011.1, from coordinate 38,430 downwards.
CATTCAACGCCCAGGTCAAGCGCATTCTTGCTGGTTATATCGTATATTCTCGATTCGACGAGTATTTGAGGAGTAACACGGTCTATATCCTCAATGAACGTGCCGATTGCTTTTATATTGCTTTCGGTATCCTTGACGATAATGTTGCTTGTGCCCTGGTTGGTCGTTATCGCGCCTCGCTGCGATACGAATTTCGAAAGCGATTTCTCGACTTCCTTGATATCTGCGTAGTTGACCCGATAAATCTTGGTCACCAGCTTTTCCGCTTCCTCTGAAATTTCACCCGTCGGAGCAACTCTAATAATATTTTTGCTCATAACATAACCATAACCCTGGGAGGCGAGTATGTTACGCAGCGCCTCTTCGAGCGGTACGTTGCTGAGCTTTGCGGTTACTGTTCCAGTAACTTTCGGGCTTTTGATAACATCGACGTTGGCCTGCTCGGCCATAATCCTTATGACGTCGTCAATGTCGGTATCCCTGAAATCCACGCTGATTTGTTTCTGCATTCGCTGTTCGAGGGTGGGCAGGATATCCGCCTTGCTGTTGGCATTGGCATCGCTTTCATTGTCATCCGATACCGCGGCGAATACAACTGTTCCCGGCAACAACAATAACACGGCTATCACCAGCAAACACTTTGTTACCTGGTCGGTCAGCATTCTTATACCCTGTCCCTTTCTAAGCGTTACACAAATTCATTTTGATTTCAAGTTACATTTAATGTTCGACTTTTTGGCTCCATTTTTTATCGCCCATCGCAAAATCGACGCTATTGGGATTGATTTTTACGACGGTAACGCCGGCGACAGTGTCTCCGGCGAAAACGATTCGGTCGCCAATAATAGCAGATGGTTTATCCTCACTATAAACAATGCCTTTAACGATCGGGCCTCCAGCAGTTCCACCTCCCGTAGCTGAGATGGCGCCGAAAACCATTGGGTTTCTGAGGTCGGCAGGAATCGGCTGCGGTATTTCCCAGTTGATTTTGCTGTCGAAGGAAGTGGCAACAGCAGCGGTCGCTTTATTTGAGGGGTTGACCGAAGTTTTAGGCGAGGTTTTGACAGCGTTCACAACAACAAGAAGTAAAACTATCGCCAAAACCGGGGAGAGCAGAAGCATAATTTTCTGTCTGCCCGATACAGCGCCATGTTTTGAGTTAAGCAGTTTGGCTTTGACCTTCTCAATGATTTTCAGCAGAGGTGAATCTTTGGACTGTTTAATAACAAACTCGGATTTTGACTGTTTTGCCGGGGCCGAAACGGGCAATGAAGCCGGTGCAGATGGTTCAAAGGTCGTCTGTCTTGGTTTGGGCGGCTCATAAACAACCTGCCTTGTCGGTTGCGACGTTGCTTGTGTTGTAGGTTCCGGGATAGTGAATGGTTTGGGTTTGGGTGACACAACTGCCGGTTTCGGAGTTACGGCCTTCGCAGGAGTCGCAACAGGAGCAGGCACAGCCGATGCAGGTGCAGTTACTGCCTGGATAACCGTGGTGGAAACCGCAACTGGCGCAGGAGTTATCACCCGGGCAGGAGACGTCACTGGTGCAGGTGTCGCGGCAGGAGCGACCTGTGTATGCGGTGCTATCGGAGAAGCCGACGCGGTTGAACGCGCATCCGGCCCCGCAGCATTCTTCCTGGGTATCTGAATACCCGTAAAGATTTTGGAGACCTCTTTTTGCAATCCCAGTTTGCTTTTAGCCATTGTTCAACTCCCCTGTGGGCATAGTGCCTTCGGCACCGCTTATAATAACAGCCAACTGGTCAATCACGTCGGCCTGTTTTTCATTATCCGTTGTCTGCCTGGCATTTTCCGTCAATACATCCGTTTGCTGGGCAGCCACATCACCGGATGGTTGGCCTGTTGTTTCGGGCTGTGAGGCGGGAGTTCCTGCTTCAACCCCAACTGCCTGCCCTGCATCGGATGCCTGGGCTTTTGCCGTACGAATGTATTCCTTGCCAAACAGGATTTCATCGACAAGCGCCATATATTCCTTGGCACCTTTGCTGTCCGGAGCATACGTCATGACGCTTTGGCTCGCGCTTGGGGCCTCGGCCAGTCGAATGTTCCTGTGAATTACCGTATCGAAAACAAGGTCGCCGAAAAACTCTCTCATCTGCTGCTGAATCTGCCGCGTAAAAATCAGCCGGTCTTCAACAAAAGTCAGAAGCAAACCGGAGATTCTTACCTTGTAGGGATGAAAATGTTCATGGATGATTTCGCAGGTCTCGAACAATTGCTTGAGACCTTCCATCGCGTAGTAGTGAACCTGGACAGGAACGACAACATCATTGCTGGCTATCAACGCGTTGAGGGTAAGAATGCCCAGTGAAGGCGGGCAATCTATTACGCAAAAATCATAACGGCCATCGATGGTCTTGAGCTGCTCGCTAAGCATAAACTCTCTGCCTTCAATGGAGCCAAGGTCAAGCTCAACGCCAGACAACAGAACATTGCTTGGCGCAATATCGACGTTCTCTGTTTTGCTGGGTACGATAACGCTGCTAATTGGGATTTTGAGGTCAACGATAGCGTTGTATATCGTTTTGGTGAAGGACTCAGGGTCGCAGCCGACGCCGAGCGTAGTATGCCCCTGCGGGTCGAGGTCCACGACAAGAACCTTCTTGCCCTTTAGCCCAAGAGCCGCAGCAAGATTGACGGTTGTCGTCGTCTTGCCGCATCCACCCTTCTGATTTGCTATTACGATTACTCTCATTTTTTATATAACAAGCCGTCGCCTGTTTCTCTTAACCGGTTTGTTTCCTTCTGACAAAAAATGACAGTGACATATCAATCTTACTTGAGGTCCCGCCCTGGCCTTCACGCTGCACTCTGAATCTGTCAACAAAAACGACGGGTTGATGCCTTTCAAGGTCATTAATAAAATTGGCAAACTGCAGAAAATCAGACGCAAAAGAAATTTCTATTTTGTTTTCCTGAAAGTTCTTGGCTGTAGGCTGGTCCTGCTGCCTGCTAATCTCCGTCGTTTTGACGGTAAATGCGCTAACCTGCCTATCGCCGGCGATACGACTGACGGCGAAAGTAAGGTTGGGAGAATCTTCATACTCAAAAACATAATTGCTCAACTTGGTCTTGAGCGATTCAATCTCAGCAGCCAGCTTTTTCCTGTTATCTTCGAGCGAGATGCCAAGAGCTATATTAAGCCGCTCTTTCTTTTCGGTCGCTTCCTTCAGGAGCTGCGACTTGATTTTCAACTGCGGGGTAATAAAGAAATAATACGCAATCGCAAACAGAAAGAACGATACGCCCCAAACTATACCCATCGTTATAATATATTTTCTATAAGCACCCATAATTTCTCGCTATATCCCAGGTTTGAATATACAGTCAATGTCGTAAGAAATAACATTCCTGCCGTCCATGGTATCATTTGTCTGCGAAGCAATAACTACGTCTTCGAGCTTTGTGCCAATGACATTCGAAGCAAGCAACCGGTCACGAAACGCCTTGATTTCACGGTCGAAATCGGAGTTCGGATTTCCGCAGAGTCGCATCCGCAAGGTTCTAACGGTAACGCTCGTATCGGTCGTTTTATCTTTCTTGTCCGCAATCGCACTTGCCTTTTTATTTATCAAGGTCTGCTTAATCTCCAAACTGTTAAGCACCGCTGAATTGGGAAGATTTTGGACCAGCGATACAAGGATTGGCGACCACTGAGTATGCGTTCCGATAGAGCTTGCTACGTCGGAGAGACAATTACTCAGGTTGATTTTGTCTCTCTCCCATGACTCCTTGAGCTTCAAGGTATCGGCAAGTCGTTCTATCTGCGTGGTGTAATTGGCAACATTTTGGTTGTTAATCGATATGACGACTCTATTGCTATAATAGTAGCTGGCCATCAGTATAGCAACCAGCATTGGAACCACGAAGGTGGCAACAAAAATGGCGATGCCCTTTGGTCTTGTTCTAACCGGACGTCCCTGACCTTTAAGTAAATCTATGGTAAACATATCAGACCGACCTCATAGCAAGACCCGCGGCAACAACCATAGCCGGGCCTTTTGACTGAATTACTTCAAGACACTGCCTGTCAACACTGCACTTCATAGTATCAAAGGGATTCCAGAGAACTACTTTGATGGGCAGTTGTTTGTTGAGTATATCGACGAATCCTTTGACCATTCCGAAAGTTCCGCACACGAGAAGCTTATCGACGGGCATAGATTTGGCCTGAGTGCTGTGATAACGCAGGGTTTCGGCAATGTCGCTGACCAGTTTTATGGACGCCTTTTCCATACTGGCCTGCAGATTCTCCGGAGCTATCTTTGATGAGGCGGAATCGTAAAGCTCATCTTCCACAATTTTTGAGCTAACGTTGTTTTCTTTCGCAATCTGAGCGACAATATCATTTCCTGCGTAAGGGACGGTCCTGACAAACGGCAAACCATTTTCGCCTATTACGGCCAGGGTTGCACAAGATGTGCCGATATCGAGAACCGCAGAGGTGCTGATATTTATGTCGGCATTTTTACCGGCGATAAGACAATTAAGAAGCGCGAGTCCATTGACGTCCATCATTACACAGGACATATTCGCTTTCTCGACAATTCGTATTTTACGTTGTATCACATCATTCGACGCGGCGACGAGAACGCCCGCTGCGGCATTGTTGGACTCGCCTGACGGGATAATCTGATAATCGACAACACCTTCATCGACGTTGAAGGGGCAGACCTGCGACGCTTCAAGCCGAACAGCGCCGTCAAGCTCTTCTGTTTGCAGAGGCGGGAACTTGAATGGCCGCACTGCTACTTCAGGCCCCGAGACGCTGCATACCGCCCAGCGAGCGTTTTTTCTGGCTAAAGCCGTACACTTCTGAACCGCCTGAACAATTGATTCTTCTCTGGCAGCAACGTCGGCGTTATCCTGCTTGATATCGCAAACGTGGGCGGCAACAACTGTGTATCCGTCGCCGTTTTTGGCAAGCTGAATCATCCTGACAGAGGATGAGCCGATGTCAAGCCCAAGAACATCATCCTGGCTACACCCGAGCAATCGTTTCCAGTTAAAACTCATAATGCTTTCAGCCCTTTCTTCGGCCAAACCATGCAAAAGCAGTCTTTTTACACAACCGCCATTGCGATTCAATGTCAAATGCCACTCATTCATCGGCCTGTGAAATAGTGTGTTTTAGATATAAATTGCGATAAGTGAATAATGTGGCGTTTTTGATATTCATCCGTTATTGCGGGTTCTGTGTGTCCCATAAGAAACGATGATTGATATCGCCAATGCGTCTTTGGGGCCTTTTGGGGTCGTTCTGCGGTTATAATACAAAGTTGAGAAATAGTCGGCTTGGGCATATCCATAAAACAAAAAGCCCCCCGCCGTAGTTATCGGTCGTAAATTGGTTTGTCCCGCGTATTTGGATAGTGTGTGCTGTATCGCGCAACGCAGGACATCGGGAAAGCTCCCCGCACTAAGATAAAGCATAGGAAATAAAGTCAACAAAAACAAATTATGAGGAAATTGATGATCGATGATTACAGATTATCGATTGCGGATTAAAAAAATGGTGTGAAAAAATGCCCAACATCCAACATCTAACATTGAACAGAAAAACCTGTCAGGGAATTTCTGTAAGTATCCCATCCTGGTTCAGTGTTATTGAGCTGGGCACTGACGGCGCTTCGCCGGTCTTGCTCGAAGTCACAGTGATAAGATAAGTGGGCGGTGAACCATTCCCAACATCCGTGAATACAATTTTGTAATCCCCATCCTGGAAATACTTGCCGCTAAGGTCGCCAGTGACAAAGCCCAGTTGTGCCAGTGACATACCCGCGAAGGTGCCCCCATTGCCTTTCTCGGCGATATACGCGCGAGCGGCGGCTCGGATACTGCCGGCTATCGCCTTGCCTTCCGACCACTTGGCAGAGTCAGACCGGCCTCTCATCAATGGAATCGCCACAGCGGACAATATGCCGATGATGAAAAGGACTACCATCACTTCAATAAGCGTGAAGCCCTTTTCCCATCCGCGGTTATCGGATATCATAACAATTCACCTCTCTGCGAACATTGAAGGTGGGGGCCTTTGATGCCCCCACCATTTCGACTGCATAGTTGCAACTGTGGGCAGTTAATCCGCCGCGTGTCCGCTTAAGCGGACACATATGCGGACTAAGCCACACAAACCAGCGTTGCGTTCGGCTTACGGTGTCTCAGTAAATAGCCCGGTCTGGTCCAGTGTCACCTTAGTGGGCGACGCCGGTTTGTCGGTGCTCGTAGAACTGGCTGCTGTGCAGGTGATGACGTACGTGGGTGAGCTACCTGCAACATCCGTGAAAGCAATCGCATAGCACGCCGTAGTGAAATACTTGCCGTCAAGGTCGCCTGCGGCGAAGCCCAGGTCTGTGGTCAGGTTGTTGTGACCAGCGTAGGTGTAGCTGTTGCCCTTCTCGGCGATTAACGAACGTGCCGCAGTCCGAATACTGCCCATTGCGGACTTGCCCTCCGACCACTTGGCTGCATCAATTCGGCCACGCATAATCGGTATGGCGACCGCCGCCAAGATGCCGACGATGAAAATGACCACCATCAGCTCTATAAGTGTAAAACCTTTTCTGTTCATCATTTGCTTTCTCCTTTAAAAACTGTAAACCGGTTTAATTATCGTTTCCGACCTGCTACGATGCAAATCGGCCAATTTGTGGGGTAACTTTATTACCTCCTCCGTATGGCTGGTTAGCCGCCGTTGCCGTTGCCGCCCATCGTGAATATAGGCAGGTATAAGGCCAGGATGACAATCAATACAATCCCTCCGACCGTTACAATCATAATAGGTTCGAGCAGGCCAAGTACCGTGCCTATAGTGGCATCGACTTTCCGCTCGTAATAATCGCTGGTTCTTTCGAGGACCTGGGGCAGGGAGCCGCTTTCCTCGCCTACCTGAATCATCTTGACAACCATATTCGGGAAAAATCCGGACGAGGCCAAACTTAGCGATACATTTGACCCCTGAACGATATGTTCGCGGCTTCGAATAATAGCGTCTTTAATTACGTCGTTTTTGGTCATAGTGGAAAGAATATCGAATACCTCGAGGACGGAAACGCCCGCCGCAAGCAGCGTCGCCATTGTTTTACAAAAACTGACAACAAAGGCCTGGCTGATAATTTTACCTATTAGAGGTATTCGCAGGACAAGCTTGGAATAGAAAATGTGACCTTTCGGCGTCTTGTTGATAAAAGTGGTGACGAAGGCAAGCAGAAAGCACGAGCCAATGATGTAAATTAAATTAAAACGAATAAAGTCGTAGAAATCCATAAACGCCTGTGTGAAAGCGGGCAACTTGCCGCCGAACTGGTCGAATATGGCGCGGAATCTCGGAATAATGAACGTCATTATGCCAGTAACAATCAGGACTATGAAAATCAGAACAAAAATGGGGTAAGTCATCGCGCTCTTGACCTTTTTGGCTAAGCGGTCACGGCTGTCAAAATGCTCCGCGACCCTTTTTAACGCGCCGGGAAGATTACCGCTGGTCTCGCCGGCAAGAACGATGGCTTTGGAGAGCTGGTCGAAAACCTTTGGAAAATCAGCGATACCGCTGGAGAAGTTTTCGCCCTTTCGCATTTTATCGAGAATGCGATGCAGCACTTCCTGGAGCTGGATGTTTTCTATATCGGATGATATCGTTTCTATCGCGGTGGTAATTGGAATACCGCCCTCGACCATCGTCGTCAACTGCCAGCAAAGGGCCGCGATTTCGGCGGACTTGATTCTCCTTCTTTTCTGTTTTTTGGACGTATGTTTAACGGCTTCAACAATTTCCTGAATCGATACCGGCGTCAACCCTCGCTCGCGAAGCCAGCCGATTACGTCATTGGCGGAATTGGCCTGTGTCAGCCCTTCTTTCCGCGAACCCGTTGTATCACACGCGCTATATTTGAAGGTCTTCATTAAAGAATCCTTGAAAAACCACTCCTCGCTCGTCTAAGGTTTGCAGTTCCCTCCGCAGTTTATGTATCGTCCCGTAAAAAACCGACCTTTAGTAAAACCCGTTTTAACTGCTGTTAAACCAATATCAGCGGTTTTTACGTCCTCTATTTTTCAGGCGTTTCCGAAATTACAACTGTCTGCCCCTTCTGCTCCACCCCTATATCCCCTATATCCTCACTAAACGTTACACCCAGCACCTCCTCTGCAGTTGTAAGCCCCTGAAGCATTTTTATCACGCCGCTTTCGAGCAGCCCGCCATAACCTTTTTTCCTCGACACAGCCCTAAGCTGCGACTCTGTCGCGGTAGCGGTAACAAGTTCCCGCAGTTCGTGGTCCATAACCAGAAACTCGAATATGGGCAGCCGTCCGTGGTATCCGGTGTTTCCACACGCTGGGCAACCCTTGCCATGACAAAGCTTCGCGTCCTTCAATTTTGCCGGGTCAACTTTCAGCCGTTTCAATACCTGTTCGCTGAGCGTTGCTGGCTCTTTGCATTTATCACAAATTTTTCTGACTAATCGCTGAGCGACTACCAGGTTAAGCGATGAAGACAACAGGTACGGCTCAATTCCCATATTAATCAAACGAGTTATAGCGCTGGGAGCATCGTTGGTGTGGAATGTGCTCAGTACTAAGTGCCCCGTCAATGACGCCTTTATCGCAATTTCAACTGTCTCTTTGTCTCGAATTTCTCCTATCAGGACAATATCAGGGTCCTGTCTGAGTATAGAACGCAGGCAGGACGCGAACGTCAGGTCAATTTCCGGCTTGACCTGGACCTGGTTAATGCCGGCAAGACGATATTCAACAGGGTCCTCAACCGTGGTTATATTCACTGTCGGGTCTTTTAGGTGATTAAGGCAGGCGTAAAGCGTGGTGCTTTTGCCGCTTCCCGTAGGCCCGGTTACAATCATAATACCGTGCGGCTGATTTAGTGCGTTCTTCAGCACAGCCAGCAGTTCCGGCTCGATGCCGAGCTTATCGATATTGTGCGATGTCCCGGCAGTATCGAGAATACGCATAACTATCTTTTCGCCATATATCGTTGGAAGCGTAGATACGCGAACATCGATATCCCTGCTGGACGTCCTGATTTTGAGACGACCATCCTGAGGAAGGCGACGTTCGGCAATGTTCAGATTCGCAAGAATCTTTATCCTGGCAAGGACTGCGCCCTGCATATTCCTCGCGGGCGGGACCATATCTCGCAATATGCCGTCGATTCTCATGCGAATCATCATCGTTTTTTCCTGCGGTTCGATGTGCACGTCGCTTGCGCGGCTTTTTACTGCCTGGCTCAACAGCAAATCGACAAATCGAATAACCGGGGCTTTGCCCGCCTCTTCTTCACTGTCGTTGTCGCCGTCCGCTGCTTCTTCGAGAATCGACTCTACTTTTTCGTCGGCATCCCGGTCAAACCTGTCACCTTCCGTCTGCACCAGCTCTCTTAGCCGCTGTTCCTCCACGTCTGAACCGTGATAGATAATCTCGATGGCCTTGCGAATTTCGTGGGCAGAGCCGATGACGACCTTGATAGGCCGTTTTATTTTAAGCGTTATGGTATCGATAGCTATAACATTGAGCGGGTCTGCCATAGCAACGACAATTCTGCCGTCAGCTTCGCCGATGCCAACGAGGCAAAATCGCTTCGAGATGGCCTCGTCGAACATTCTCGCGACATTCATATTGATTTTGGAAATGTCGTCGAAATGCACATATTCCATAGAAAGATGTTCAGCCAGGGCCTGTGTAACCTGCTCCTCAGTCATCATATTGAGACGAACAATGGCCTCGCCGAGCCGGCCGCCGAACCTGCGCTGCTCATCAACCACCTTGCTCAGCTGGAGATGGGTAAGCACTCCCTTGAAAACCAAAAACTCACCAAAAAGATGCGTAGTTTTAGGTTTCTCCATATCAGAGGTTTCTGGAGCTGCCTTCATCCCAACACCTCAATCCACATAAATTCTTTCATAAGCATAATTCACACTAACAGCCATACAAAACCCGGCATTGAAATCAACACAGCCATATAAAAACGCCGGTATTATCTTCCCTCTTTAAAACAGGCAGTCGCACACACTTAAAATATAGAGAAAAAACCAGGTGCTGCCAAAAATAACGGTCTAATAAAAAACCAGCGAAACACATCCGGTGACACTGCCTCTTTCGTATTTGCCCTCCGCCCTCCAGGCGATACTTTTATGGGACCGGCACAGCAATTCGAAACCTTAATACTTTTAAAGCCGCGGCAAATGTATCAAACTTTTTGCCTGCTGCCGCTCGTGGATTGAATCGCCGCCAGGGCAGTAAACTTGTCATCGGCAAACTCAAATACCTCGTCGAGTCCGACCACGCTGAAAACACTCCTGGTAGCAGCAGGAACATTACAAAATATCAGGCGATGCCCGCAATCAGTGAGCAGTTTGCGCAAACGTAAAAGCCCCGATATGCTTGTCGAGGTCATTATGTCCACGCTCGAAAAATCCACAACAACATCACAGTCACCGCGGTCCCGTACAATTTCGACAAGTGTTTTAAGCTCACTCCTCATCCGCGGTTCGCGAGGCAGGTCAACAAGAATAATATCATCAGACCAGTTCTGAAATCCCATCGCTTTTCTCCTAAAAGACCATACAGTTATATCCCGTTCCAATCACCTCTATCGGCACATAAAGCCGAACGGTTAATCAAAAGACCTGCACAAAATCGGCCAGACGACCGATAATAATTCGATTAACCGCAACTACGCAAGGATAGAAAAATTGAAAGGATTAGCCAAAAAGGGGCTTGTTTTTCGATTACCGAACGGTAATGGCAACTAATTGAACGGCTACTGAATTTCCAGACCAAGGGTGGTAATATCGTCAACCTCCGAAGGGTCAATGTTTTGGTTCTGCGCCATCATATTAAATCTGTCCATCATTTCGACAATCTGCAGGTCTTTAAGCTCGAGGAATTCCTTCATAAAATGAAAGCCCGTCAAATCATCGTAGTTGCCTATGAACGGCTCAGCGCCGTCGGAATAGAGCAGAATTTTGTCGCCTTGCTGAAGCTGGATTTTGTCCTCGGAATATTCGGCTTCCTTGAATACGCCGAGTAATGACCCGCGTACTTCGAGCTGTTTTGGCTCCTGGCCCCGCCTCAATAGTATGGGATAAGGATGCCCCGCGCGGGCGAATGTCATCTCGAGCGTTTCGGTATTCAGGAGGCAATAACAGCAGGTGGCAAACTGGTAGCCGGAAAGTTTCTGTGTGGCCATTTTCTTGTTGAGATTCTTCATTACCTCGGCAGGCGAGAAAATGTGATACGCATTGTCAACGGTAGTTCTCATAACCAGCGCCTGTTTGAGGAAAATGGTCAACAACGCCGCGGGCATACCGTGCCCGACAACGTCGGCTACATAGAAGCCAAGATGTTTTTCATCAATCCTGACGGCATTATATATATCGCCGGAAACCCACTCCGCTGGCAAAAAGACCGATGCCCATTTGACTCTCTCGGTATTTGGCAATTGGGTGGGCAGGAAGTCCTGCTGGACAAGACCGGCAAGGCGAAGCTGCTCGGTAAGGTTGTCCACAAGTGCGCCTGTCATACTGAGCTGCTCGGCGAGCTTGTTTTTGTAAATGGTTTGTATCTGCTTTGGCGGAATGGCCGGCTTAACCGCTATCCCGTCGCTTTTTTTGCGATAGGCAAGATTCACGCTGACCCTGGTCCAAAGCTCATCGATAGAAACGGCCTCGGTCATCCCGCCCATGCTGAAACTGCTCTTCGACGGCGACAGTGAAAAACTTTTCACCGGTACTTTTTCGCGGTTGGTAATAAGAATGACGCCGATATTCTCCATTTCGAGCGTCTCGATTATTCTCGCGAGTTTCTGCTGCTGTGCGGCCTCGGAATCAACTGCATCAACTATTACCGTCCCCACAAGACCAAGTTCATTTCTTGCTTCGCCGAACTTATCGATGCGCAGAAGCTTATAAGATAGATTCCTCTCCATAAGCAGGTGCTTTATTTCCTGCGGCATCTGCTTTTCGTTGGTCAGGTAAAGCACATCGATAAAACGCTTTTGAAGTTCGATGGCGCTTAATAATTCGCTCTGGACCATTTTATTTATCCCCTTTAATACCAGCCCAAATGAGGCGGCAACAAACACAAATCAATACATATCAATACTTAAAGAATAACAATCATAAGGCGACAAGTATGATTTTCGTCTCATTCCCCTCGGCACTTTGTTAGTTTTTTTCTTTTTTTGTGTCTTTATGGATTACTGACTATAAGCCGTACCTGACGGGAGTTTTGTGGATTTTAGACCGATAAAAAAAGAGTGCTATTCGAAAATATACTGATTTGGGTCCGAGAATAACGATGGTTGCAGTGTGATTGAATTTTGTGATGAGTTTTACCCGACAGCCGTCAGCCGGAAAAAATCGCTGAGCCGATTCGCAAAATTGTGGCCCCCTGCTCCACCGCAATTTCATAATCTGAGCTCATCCCCATACTCAGCTCTTCAAAATTATGCCCGACAACCCTCTCGCCCCGCATTTCGAGGAAAAGCTCCCTGGCACGGGTAAAACACTTGCGAATCACGTCTTTGTTGTGCGTCAGGGGCCCCATCGTCATCAGCCCCACCAGTTTTATATTAGGCAGGGTATCAATCTGCTCAGCCAGGTGCAGTGCGGCCCCCACGGGAACCCCGTATTTCTGCGACTCCTCAGAAGTATTGACCTGGAGCAGCACACGCGGGACGGTATTCATTTTGGCGGCTGCGGCGCTGATTTCCTCGGCCAGACGAAGAGTGTCAACGGAGTGTATAAGCGTAACCATAGGCAAAACCTGTCTGACCTTGTTTCGCTGAAGGTGCCCTATCATGTGCCAGTTCACCTTGCGCGGCATCCCGGGCTCATCGGCATTATGCTTAATAAATTCATCTACCTCGGTAACTACCCTTTTTAGCTGCTGGACCCTGTTTTCGCCAAGCTCGGAGAACCCCAGTCGAACGACCTCCTCGATTGCCTCCTGCGAGGCGGACTTCGTTACGACAACGAGCTTGACCTCGGCAGGGTCTCTGCCCACACGGGCACAAACCGAAGATATGTTTTCCCTGAGACGCTTAACACGTTCGGCTATCTTTATCATAAACAATAAACAGCAAAATACACTGTTTCAATAACCCCAATAAAACCATCGCGGAATAATGCCCCGCAAATGAGTAATTTACGCCAACATCGCCATTGTTGCAAGCACATTTGGTGGATTTGAGTATGGGTTTTGAGTCGCCAAAAAAGGTGTTTATTGGGTATTTTTAACTTGCTTTTTGTGACCGACGGGGATATAATAATTGGAGTTCAGGCAAAATGTTGTGAACAAACCCAGTTCTGAACAACGGGGGCAGTGATACTTTTGGTTTGATAGTCAATCAGGGGCGGGTTAGATTTCACTTTTTGCCAGAGCTATTTTACATCAACAACTACTGTGTTGTCGCAGTTCTTGAACCTCGGCGAGGCAGCGTGGTTTACCGGTTTCCCCCCCAGCCGGCCCCACCACCTCGCCTTTTTATTAGCTCTTAATCGCCTTTTGGCCTGTAAAATGACGGCTGAAAACCGCAAAAACCGCAATAGCCGCAATCGCAGTCGCCCCGCCAAAGATAAATGTGTAAACAGGCGATTTGTCCCATAAGAAACCCGCAATGATGCCGGCAGGCAAAGCAGCCAGACCCGTAATAGTAGAGTATGTTCCCAGAGCAGTCGCCTTGTAATCAGGTCCCGCCAGGTCTGAAACCAACGCCCTTTCTGTGCCGTCAACTGCTGCGAACACCACGCCGTATAACGCAAACAGAATAATATAAAACACCAGCGAATTGCAAAACGCGAAGCCAAACGACACAACCGCAAACATTCCGAATCCGAAAACAAGAACCTTCTGCCTACCAATCTTGTCTGAAACAACTCCCAGCGGGATAGACAGCGCACTGTAAAATATATTGAAAAGCACATATAAAAGAATCGGTGCGGTAGTCCTCCAGTTACCCTCAAACAAATGCTGTGCCCGCAATACAAAAAACATATAGCTGAAATTGCCAAGGGCAAAAATAGCAGCCACCAAAATGAAAAGCTTTAGCGGCCTTGGCAAAATCGACAAGCTGAGTTTCAACTTTGCGTTTTGCCGACCTGTCTCCGGCTCACTGACAAACCTAAGCGGAACCAGTGAAGCAAGACCTATTACCGCAGAGATAATTATTATGGCGCTGAATCCGAGCTTTGTGAATTGCAAAAATATAAACGCTACTCCAGCACCGAGAACAGCCCCCGCGCTATCCATACCCCTGTGAATACCAAAACTTTTCCCACGATGGACCGCGTCCACCGATTCGGCTATTATGGCATCTCTCGCAGCAGTCCGAAGCCCTTTACCAACCCGCTCCATCGAACCGAAAACAACCGCCCCGCCGGCCGTCTTTGAAAGACCGAGCAAAAGCTTAAATACCGAGGAAATACCGTAACCCGCGTAAACAAATATCTTCCGCTTGCCCGTTTTGTCCGACCAGTAACCGCATAATACCTTCAATATGCCGGAGATGCTGTCGCGAATCCCCCCAACCAGTCCGACAATCTGGCCCGTCGCCCCCAGCGACTCCAAAAACATAGGCAATATGGGCATTATCATTTCGCTGCTCAGGTCATTAAGAAAACTGACAATACTGAGAATTATGACGTTGCGGAATCCGCCTTTTGGTTTTTTAACTTCCTGTAATGCCATTTACTACTCTCCTCTGACCTGAACGATAAACGACCTGCTCCTCGGCCCGTCGAACTCGCAAAAGTATATCCCCTGCCATGTCCCAAGAGCAAGTTGACCATCTTTTATCAAAACTGTTGCGCTGCACCCGACAAGTGAACTTTTGCAGTGTGCGTCCGAATTACCCTCATCGTGCCGATAGCCCGCGCGAATATGAGGAATCAATTCCTCCAGCGTCAGCAGAATATCGTGGGTAACGGACGGGTCCGCGTTTTCGTTTATTGTTATGCCCGCCGTGGTATGGGGGCAATATATTATCGCGTCGCCCTCTTTAACGCCGGATTTACTAACCGCCGAAGCAACCTCGCTTGTTATATCAACAAACTCGCAATGGCTCCTCGTGCTTATGTGAAAATCTTTAGTGATGATTTTCATTATGCCCCCCTACATCTGCTCGATGACTTCAATACCCAAAAGGTTATGCAGTCCATGCTTGATTGTCTTCGCGGTCAAATCGCAAAGCAGCAGGCGCGTTGGCCGTTTATCAGCCGATGCATCGAGAACGGGACAATCGTTATAAAAGCTGCTGAACTTCTGCGCAAGGTCATAAAGATACGCCGTAAGATAATTGGGCCTGTAATCGCCCGCCGATGAGCTAATCGCCTCACCATAGCGAATCAAATGTTTGGCCAAGTTAATTTCGCTCGTCTCAGTCAGATTCAGGTTTTTGATATTTGCAATCTCTTGCTTAACATCCACTTTTTTATCGCCGGCTTTTCGTTCAATTGATTTAATCCGGGCGTATGCATACTGCATATAAGGAGCCGTGTTGCCCTCCATCGCCAGCATCTTGTCGAAACTGAAAATATAATCGCTCGTCCGGTTATTGGTATAGTCCGCGTATTTCACCGCGCCTATACCTACCGCGTTGGCTATGCTTTTCTTCTCATCTTCAGATAAACCCGGATTTTTCTCTTCGACTACTTTCCTCGCCCGCTCGATGGCTTCATCCAAAAGCTCTTTGAGCTTCACATTCTCGCCCGACCGCGTCTTCAACGGCTTGCCATCCTCCCCAAGCACCGACCCAAACGTAACGTGAACTAATTCTGTCTCCGGCTTTACCCAACCAGCTTTTCGCGCTACCGCAAAAACCATTTCAAAATGCAAACCCTGACGGGCATCGGTAACGTAAATTATTTTATCAGCCTTCAGCTCCCCTACTCGATACCTAATCGCTGCCAAATCCGTCGTCGCATACAAATAAGCACCATCGCTCTTTTGCACAATCACAGGCAAGGGCTTGCCTTCCTTATCCTTAAACCCCTCCGGAAATACACATACCGCCCCTTCCGACTCCACCGCCAATCCCTTTTTCTTTAACTCCGCGACAACACCCGGCAAATCGTCGTTGTATGCGCTCTCTCCGTGAGCATCATCTTTTGTAAGTTTGACGCCAAGTTTGTCGTACATTTCTTGACACTCATTTATTGAAAGTTCCACAATCCTCTTCCAATAATTTAACGCCCCTTGTTCCTTCTTCTGGAGAGCAACCACAAATTCACGAGAACGTTTCGCAAATTTGGGGTCAGAATCATATTGTTTCTTAGCTTCCCTATATAATTGTTCTGTGTTGGCTATAACATTAGATGCGTCATCAGGTCTTTTTCCGAAAACCTTTGTCATTCTTTCCGCAGTTTTTTCGCCAAAGAGATAAGCAATCAGCATCCCAAATTGTGTTCTTCGGTTTCGAGCGATCAGCATTCCGAATTGAGTCCCCCAGTCACCGATATGGTTTTGGCGTATTACCTTGTTCCCCTGGAGTTCAAGCAATCGGCAGATACTATCGCCTATGATTGTGCTGCGTAAATGCCCGACGTGCATTTGTTTGGCAATGTTGGGGCCTGAAAAATCAACGACAATCGTCTTCGGTTTTTCGGCCTTTTCAATACCGAGTCCGGTTGCGTCCTTGCTGACTTGTACCAGGGTCTTTGCGACGAATTCTGGTTTCAATCGCAGATTTATAAAGCCGGGCCCTGCTATTTCAGGCGTCTCGCAAATATCGCTGATGTCAAGTTTAGCGACTATTTGCTCGGCTAATTTTCGAGGATTGGTCTTTAACTGTTTCGCTAAGGGCATTACGCCATTTATCTGGTAATCGCCGAATCTGGCGTCCGTGGCGGGCCTGACGAGAGCAGGACACCCTTGTGAGCCGGGTACTTTGGCCATCACTTCGCTGATTCTCGTTTCGAGTATGTTAAGAACGGACTGCATCCACGACGACCTGCAAAATTCCCAACTCTTAATTTTAATTATTCTCTGTGTCCTCTGTGTGCTCTGTGGCTAAATCTTAACTTTCTTCGCATCGCCCCAGAGCATCTCCAAATCATAGTAGCCGCGTGACTGCTTATCGAAGATGTGGACGACGACATCGACAAAATCGAGCAGTACCCAGTGCGACGTCTCGTAGCCCGCCCTGCCGAAAAGCGACGTTTTTTGCTTTTTGGCGATGTCGGTTATCTCGTCAGCCACGCTTCGCATCTGCCTGTCGCTTGTGCCCGTAAGAATAACGAAATAATCGGTGACCTGTGAGACCTTCCGCATGTCGAGGACGACGATGTCGGTGCAATGCCTTTCGCCGGCCAATTTGGCCGCCGCAACCGATAATGCCTTTGCCTTACGATTTAATTTTCTTATCAATCTGTCTTCCTGAAAATATCAATAAACGACCACAATAATACAATCAACCACTCCATAAGTCAATTGTCTCGGGTCTCCCATCACCCCTTGACCGCAGCCGCAAGCCCCGTTAGAATCCACAGCCAGATGAATAACAAAATCCGCCCCATACATATTGTCCTGCTCATCATCAATATATGCCTCGTTGTCGGCTTCGGGTATTCATTCCTGCTTCGCAAAAATTATGAGTTCATCATCTATGTGGGTGTCATCGCGTTGTTTCTCGTCCTGGTTAGCATGACATTTTTCAGGGTCGCCTACTCCACCATCACCCTGCTCGGCCTGACAATCTGGTCTCTTATGCACATGGCGGGAGGCGGGATATTTATAAAAGATGTCCGTCTCTATGATGTAATCCTTATTCCGCTTTCGCAAACCTACCCAATCCTGCGATATGACCAGGTCGTCCACTTATTCGGCTTCGCCGCTGCCACGCTGGCGATGTTCGACCTCCTTCGTCCCCTGCTCAAAGAAAACCTCCAGCATTTCGTGGCACTATCGATAGTTGTCATAATGGCAGGTTTGGGAGTCGGCGCATTTAATGAAATCGTCGAAGCCCTCGTCGCCGCGACTCTCCCGCAGTCAGGCGTCGGCGGCTACGTCAACACCGCTCTCGACCTCATCTCCGATTTCCTCGGCGCTATCCTCGCTTTTGTTTTTATAAAGTGCAGGTATCTTTGATTCGGAAAATACTCTTCCGTCTTCCACCCTCTGTTCTCCGCCCTTAAATCGCAAATCGACAATCAGCAATTGGCAATCTGACCTGTCCGCTATACGCTGTACGCTGAACGCTGAACGCTGTTACGTGTGGTAGTCAGCGTTGATTGTAACGTAACCCTTGCTGAGGTCGCAGCCGACGCAAAAATCACTGTATTTGCCAACTCCCAAATCAACCGTTATCGTGTGGCTGACCTGTGAGACAATCTTGCTCGCTTTTTTGCGGTCGAAATTCGTCGGTGCGCCGTTTTTGAATACGGCTAAATCGTCGAGTTTACAGGACACCTTTTGCGGATTCAGCTTAACGCCCGATGAGCCGACCGCGCAGATGATTCTGCCCCAGTTCGGGTCCCCGCCATTAACGGCGCATTTGACCAAATCATAATCCGCGACCGCTCTTGCCGCCTTTGCCGCATCCGCTTTGCTTGCCGCACCTGTAATCACCACCTTAAATATCCGCGTCGCCCCCTCCGCATCGAGGGCCATTTGCTTGGCCAAATCCTGGCACAAATCAATCAGTGCAGCCGCGAATTTCTTGTAAGATGAATCCTGACTTGTTATCAGTTTATTCCCCGCTAAACCCGACGCAAGAATTATCGCTGTATCGTTGGTACTTTGATGACCATCGACGGTTAGTTTATTCAGCGAATCGCCTATCGCTGCCTTGAGCGCCTTCGCCAATAATGGCTTTGTAATCGCGGCGTCGGTCGTGATAAAGCACAAGGTCGTCGCCATATTCGGGCCAATCATCCCCGCGCCCTTGGTCGTCCCGGCTATTACAACTTTCTTCCCCTGTATCTCAATCCGCCGGCAGGCAATCTTGGCCTTCATATCCGTTGTCATTATCGCTTTTGTGAAATTCATTCCGTCTGTCGCTGAATCACTAAGCTGGCCTATCGCATCTTCGATACCAGCGGTAACGTTTCCCATCGGCAAATGCTCGCCTATGATGCCTGTCGAGGCAACTAAAACCTCGTGCGGGTCAACCACAAGATACCCCGCTGTTTCCGCGCACATCCGGACTGCCGTTTTGATTCCCTTTTCGCCCGTGCATGCGTTGGCGTTGCCCGAATTGACAACCACCGCGTAAATCGTATCGCTCTTGGCGTGCTTTTGGCTAATCTGCACCGCCGCCGAGATGATTTTATTCGTCGTAAACACCGCCGCCGCCTTCGCACCAGCCGGGCAGACAATCAATCCCAAATCGTGCTTACCCGATTTTTTTATCCCGCACTTCACACCCGAAGCCAGAAAACCCTTCGGAGCAGTTACCGTATTATCAACACTCATCATTCGCACCTCTTTATTGTCTCGTTGTTTGTCTTACCCGTTGCTAAGTTTGCCTGCGATGGCGATTTCACGAAAACCCGCCATCGGGTCGTAAAATTTCTTACTCAAATCAACGGCGTTTACCATAACGCCCGCTTTATTCTGTTTCAACTGTCTCGCAATCACCCCATCGGGCTGTATAAAGCACGATGGATACGGGGCATAATACCCCGACGCGTTCGACATACTCACCCAGAAATGGTTCGTCGCCGCGTGACACTGCATCGTCTGCCTCATAATATGCGTATGCACGCTCGCCCCTTTTTGCCTTGCGTTATAAAACGACTGCATCACACAGTTAACCCCCTGCTTATACAACGCCCTGTATAATTCAGGGAACCGCAAATCGAAGCAAATCAGCAATGAACACTTCACGCCATTGATTGTGAAAAATACGAATCGATTACCGGGCGCAAATCGCCGTATTTCCCCAGCCGTGCAAAACCGCTTGTCATATCGGTCCGCGATTTTGCCATTAGAATCAATCAAATACAGGCAGTTGCTTATCTTCCCCGACCCGCCCAGCCGATGCACACTCCCCAGCGCCACCCACAGTTTTAATTTCCCCGCTAAGGCCGTTATATTAGCCGTTTCCTTTTCGAGGAGCTCCCAGTCAAATCCGTCAAAATTGGGAAAATCAAAACCAATGTAGCCGGCCAAAGCACACTCCGGAAAATGCGCAATCTCCGCACCTCCCCTTTTGGCCTTTTGCATTTGAGCGCAAATCTGCTGCGCATTCCGCTTTATCGAACCGCTCACAGCAAACTGACACGTCGCTATTTTCAATTGCCCTGTGGGCATTTTAGCACCTATTTCAATCCTAATGTTTCATCGAGGCCGAATATGATATTCATATTCTGAATCGCCTGGCCCGATGCGCCTTTAATCAGGTTATCGATGGCCGAGAAGCAAACAACTGTCCCCTTCACAACCGTCGGGAAAACGTGGCAGTAATTCGTCCCCGCAACATCCTTGACGTTCGGGCTGCCCTCGCAAACCTGCACAAACGGCTCGCCAGCGTAAAAATCCTCATACAGCTTCACAAGCTGCTCATTAGTAACCTTGCCCTTCGGCTTCGAATAAACAGTCGATAAGATGCCGCGGTCAAAAGGCCCGACGTGTGGCTGGAACAGCACCGTAACAGGTTTGCCCGCAGTATCGCTCATAATCTGCTCAATTTCAGGCATGTGCCGATGAACGCCGATGCCGTACGCAAAAATATTCTCGTTCATATTCGGAAAATGAAACTTCGCAGACGGGTTTTTGCCCGCGCCGGAAGCGCCCGTAACAGCATTGACAATTACCTGCTCGGCCTCAATCAGCCCCTCTTTCAGCAAAGGCGCAACCGCTAACGACGCACCCGTCGGGAAACATCCCGGGTTGGCAACCAGCTCCGCCTCCTTAATCTTCTCGCGGAATAATTCTGGCAGCCCGAACGCCGCCTTGGCGAGATTGTCCGTATCGGTATGCTTGACGCCGTAAAATTTCTCGTAAACCGCAACGTCTTTTAGCCGATAGTCCGCGCTGAAATCGACAACCTTAACCCCCGCCTCTAACATCTTCGGCACAAAGCTCATCGACACCTTATGCGGCAGGCAGCACAGCGCAACGTCCGCCACGTCAGCCAGCTTTTCCAAATCCAGCGGCTCAACTATCATTTCGCATCTGCCCTTGAACCGCCCGAACATATCGCTGATAATCCCGCACTCTTCAGGCAGCGCGCTCAAATACGTCAGTTTCGCCCCGCTGTGCCGAAGCAGTATCTCAATTGACTCCGCACCCGTATATCCGCTTGCCCCGATAATCGCAACACGTACCATATTTTCTCCTTACACAAAAAACTCTTATGATTTATCTTTGCCGCAATTGTAATTTACTCAATAACACTTTGCAAACAAGCATTGCCTTATTTAATTGACCGACGTTTTTTTTAACACATTTCTTAATAAATGTACCGGGCTGCCGTACAAAACCATTGCCGCACAGGAACCTATAATTAATAAAGTTCCTAAAATGGATTTGCCCGAAACCGGCTCGCCGAATATGGCCACCCCGGCAACAAAGCAGAACAATGGCTCAAGAATTGCTAACGTTGAGCCGACCCGCACCGGCAGGTATTTGTAGCTTTGAGTCATCAAAAGCTGCCCCGCCGCCGCCGTTATGCCGATTAACACAAGTATTAAACCATCTGCAAAACAAGCAGGGCCGGTGCCTGCGCTCGATGGGACCACCGCTATCCAGAAACCAATCGCGCACTGCGAAAAATAAATCGCGTATGACGAGTCGGTCTCATGCAGTTTGCGTATCGTTACCACAACTATTCCGCTCATTACCGCTACGCCCACCGCCAGCATCTCATAAAACCCAAAGCTCGCGAAAATCCCGGCGCCGCCGTTTTTGCCCTCAATTACAAGGTATATTCCACCCAGCGCCCACATAATAATTATCGTTGCACGCACGCTGGGTTTTTCCTTGAGCAGTAATATTTCGAAAATATACGCGAATATCGGGTAAGTCGCTATCAGCACCATAGTTTTACTTATCCCTAAATTCACAATCGCGAAATATTCCATCACGATTCCGGCGCCGCCGAAAAGTCCCCGTACAAACAGCAGTTTCCAGTTATGGAATTTTAACTGTATCCCACCGAAGAACGCCGCGAGACCCAGTATGACCATACCGATAACAAACCGCCACAAACCAATCTTAAAAGCATCGACATGCGCCACCAGCTTTACTAATGACGCCATCACGCAGAAAAATGCGCATGCCGTAACCATCAGGACCGTACCTCTCAATTTTTCATCGTAACTAGACATTTTTAACTCCATAGCAAATAAAAAAGGCCGCTGGAGTTTTCCAGCGGCCTTCGATAATCTAAAATCGTTATTCGTTTAACGTTTCGAGAACTGGAATCTCCTTCGAGCGCCCGACTGTCCGGGTTTCTTCCTTTCGACCATTCTCGGGTCGCGTGTCAGGAATCCGCCGTCGCGCAGCATCTGGGCAAGACCCGGGTCGTATATCTTCAGCGCCCTTGCAATACCCAGCAATGTCGCGCCCGCCTGGCCCGTTGTGCCGCCGCCGTTTACGTTGACAAATATATCAAGCGTCTTTTCGGCTTTGGCCGCCACAAGCGGCGCCATCACTGCGCTTCTGTCCTGCTCGCTTCTGAAAAAGTTATTAAGCTCCCTCTTATTGATGAGCAGCTTGCCGTCGCCGGGTCTTATCCGGACACGGGCAACTGATGTTTTCCTTCTGCCTGTGCCCCAGTAGAAACCGCCCTTGTCCGGCCCCTTTGCTGCTGGTGCCGGTGCCGGCGTCTCTGTCTTTACCGTTTTTTCCTCTGCCTTTGCCATAACCTGCTATCTTTCCGAAAAATTATATCTTCATCTCTTCGGGTTTTTGTGCCTGATACGTATGTTCCGGCCCGCGAACAATTTTCAGCCGAAGAATCATATGTCTGCCGAGCGTGTTCTTAGGCAGCATCCGCTTCACAGCCATCTCGATTACCTTTTCCGGCTTGTCTTTGAACATATTCGCGAACGACGTGTACCTGTGTCCGCCCGGATAATGCGTATAATAATCGTATTCGCGCTGTTCGGCTTTTGCGCCCGTAACGCGAACCTTTTCGGCATTAACGACGACTACACAATCGCCACCATCAACGTAAGGCGTATATGTAGGCCTGTTCTTGCCCATCAGTATCCGGGCTATCCTGGTCGCCATTCGGCCAAGAACCAACCCGTCGGCATCTATCAGCCACCACTTACGCAGGGCCTGCACATCTTCTGCTTTCATCATAAACGTCTTCATACAAACTCCATACAATCTTCTAAAGCCCCTTATTTTAGCGAATTTTGCAGGTATGTCAAATACTGAAATGCCTTTTTTTAAGTTTTTTTCCGCCAGCCACGGCGAAGCGTAGCGAAGCCGGGCATCCGCATCCGCCTGCCTGCCCTCGACTGGTGCCGCTTTGGTTCTTCTATCGGGGGGCCCAGTTTGTCGTCGCTGTACGCTATATGCTGATTTCGAGTATCGAGCATCCAGCATCCAGTATCTAAAAATAGCTGGACAGACGCCATTGCCAGAGATATTCTCAACCCGGTACGAAAATCCAATAAAAAGCCATTTTTTTAAGGAGAAGCGAATTATGAAGTCAATCAGGGCAATTCTGGCAAGCGCGGCAGTTGCGGTCGTTTTGTCGGCATCGGTTGTGATAGCGGCCCAAAGTGTGGATTCGGCAAACTCACCACAGGTTACCGGCGAATGGAATTTCACAAGCAAGTTCGAGGCCATGACATCGGACGCGACAATGACGATTACCAAAAACGCGGAAGGCAAATACGCCGGAACATGGTCAGCGCAATGGGGTGAAAGCACACTGTTGGATATTACAGTAAATGCCAACAAAGTTAAATTCACCCAGACCAGCAACTTCGGCGGCCAGGATATGAAAACATCTTACGAAGGCACTCTCGAAGGCGAAAAACTCAAGGGCACAGCCAAAGGCCCTTGGGGTGAGTTTACTTTTGAAGGAACTCGCGGAGAAACAAAAGACAAGGCGGACCCCCTCGCAGGCGAGTGGCAGATGAATATTAAGATACCCGCCAGATAAATCGTTGACAAACTGACCATAACCAAAAACGCCGATGGCAACCTCGCGGGCAAATGGGAAGGGATGCGGGGCGGAGAAAATACTATCTCGAATTTGAATTTCGCTGATGGCAAACTGACATTTACGCGCACCAGCAAAATGGGCGGCAACGACTTTACATCGACCTTCACAGGCACTGTAATGAGCAACACGATAAAGGGCACTTTCGCCAGCGACTTCGGCGAAAGGGAAACAACCGCCGTCCGTGCTCCGGCAAAAATGGAAACGCCAAAGGCAGAACCGAACAAACCCCCTGCTGGAAAAAAATAGTTTTCGCATTTCTGGCCACAGAGAAATTAGACGCTGATTGCGCAGAGGACGCTGTTTTTTTGTTTAGCCCCAGAGAGCACAGAGGACACAGAGAATTATTTTTTGCCACAGATAGACACAGATTAACACTGCTTTTGCTCGGCTTGCGTTCTTCGGCTAAGGGTATTCTCGATACAAGCATCTGCGATACCCTTTCGCCTTGTCCGCAGAATCCCCCAAAATGGGCTTCTTTGTTTAAGCCGAGCACACGGAAGCGAAGCGACGGGCACGCTTCTGTCCTCCGTCCTCTATCTTCTCACTTCTCACTTCTAACTTCTTACTTCGTACGCCTTTTCCTATTACAAAATAAGCAATTCGCTTATTGTTATCGTTGGCTTGCAAAAGTAATAATAAATAGCGAAGTATAAGGGCGCAGCGGCAATTATCGCTCAATAGCGAAAGTCGCGTCGGCTTTGCTAACCGGTTATTGCCGCTGCCTTACAAATTAAGGAATGTCGAATTTTAGGAATGCTTAAATAGATTCCCCCTTCTGTTGGAAGGGGTTTGTAATTCCGCACTTGCTCCGGAATTGGGAATTTCAGCCCTCCAATCTTATTGGAGGGCTGCTTCTTTATACTCGATGCTCGATACTGGATACTCGATAGCGTAAGACATCGGGCAGCGCAGCATATAACCCTTTAACAAATAATTACTTATAGAAACAAACACATATTTTTCAAAAATTGTTGTATTTTACTTGACTTGCAGGCGTTGTTTGATAAAATTGCAACTCGCTGGGTCAGGAGCTCAGCGTAGTAGCGCAGAAGCGCAAAACATTTCGCCCTATGTGGGCACGGTCACAGGAACAGAAGTTCCATTTCGGATTTCAAATTTCAGATTTGTTTAGAGATTAGGATTTAGAAATTAGAATTTCTTGTTCTGGAGGATTTTATGTCAACAATTAACCTGACAATACCGAATTGGCTCGACCGTATCTGCACCTGGCCCGTAACGCTTTATCGCAAATACAAATATGGTTATTCCTTCCGTAAAATTTCCCTCGGCGATGGCCTTTTTACGATTCTTGACCAGCGGGATTACTATCGCTATTGCGACTTCAATTGGACCCTCGGCGGCCACGGCACTAAATTCTACGCCGTCAGGGTCGTCGTTGATGGCGATGACCTTAAAACCCTGCGCCTGCACAGGGAGATTATGAATCCACCCGACGACCTCGTCGTCGATCACCAAAACACCGATTCCCTCGATAATCGCAGAGAAAACCTCCGCATTGTCACTCAGGCCGAAAATATGCTGAACCGCAAAAAAAGAAAAAACACCACCTCGAAATTCATCGGCGTCTGGTTCGCCAAAGAAAAATCCAAATGGGAAAGCCGGATCACTCACCAAGGCAAAAAAATATACCTCGGCTCCTTCGACTCCGAAATCGACGCCGCCCGTGCCTATGATGCCGCCGCCAAAAAGTATCGCGGCCAATTCGCAAGGTTAAACTTTACCCCATGAGATGTGTTTACCACGTACGATACGGCTTCCGTTATCCCACTGTGGCCTATCTCACCGGGGTTTTCCTTATCCGCCCGCCTGCCCTCGACTGGTGCTACTTTGGTTCTTCTGTCGGGGGTCCATTTTGAACGTTGAACGCTACCAGCGCAGGCAAGGTTATGTTTTTGATTACGCGACGGTAAGTTTCTTGTGTGAATGAGCACACTGACGCAAGTAAAGATTGACTAAGTTTTGATAGGGAATTCCTGTTTCTTGTGCCATTTGCTTAAAATACTCAATCACATCTACCCCAAGGCGCAGCGTAACCTGCTTTTTGAGGGTATTCGCGTAAGGATTTCGCCGGCCTTTCATCTTTGAAAAATTGTATTGTTTCTTCATAATTATACTATATTGCTTTCGGCATTATAGTTCAAGGAAATTAATAGTTTCACATGGAAATTTTTACCCGCCAGCCCGCCTGAACTTCCCTGAGGAAAATTGACTGTACGCTGTACGCTGCTCTCTATACGCTGAACGCTGCCAGCTAAAACGCGGCGGGAAAAAACGGCTGTCCCCATTATTCCAATATTATAATCGTTTTATTTTTGCCAGCGAATACCGCAGATAGGAATACTATTAACCGTTATCTTTCATTGCCCTTTCGATCGTTTCGATACCCTCGTTTATCTCGTCCTCGGATACGTTCACAAACGATAGTTTTAAGTTGTTTTTGGCTTCTAAAAGCAAGCGATGCAACTCCTTTATTTCCATAAACTTTGGATTTTTTTTATATACTGCATATAAACATATAGCCATCGATCCAAAGTAAACCTTTGGTATCTCAAATCCCTCTGTGGCCATCTTTAATCCATTATGAAATGCTAGTCCACCATCAGGCCTATTCCCTAATGCATAGTGTGTAAGACCCAGATTCATCCATGTTATAGAAGACTTTGAGTCTAACTTTGTTGCTCTCTCGAATGCTTCTTTCCCGCTTGTAAGATCTGGAGGCGACATTTCAATTGCGCATAGTCCTATCTGATTCTCTATATCAGCATTTCTAATCCCCATTTCTGATAATATTTTATAGTCTTCTGCTGCTTGCAAATACAACCCTTTTTTTCTAGATATATATATTATATCGTTTGCCATGCTCGGTTTGAATTTTATTGTTCCCAGTGATTTTCCTGCAGCAATAAAAGCCCCATATCTTGCGTATTCCAATGTATATTTAGATTCAACTTCGCTTTTGTCGTCCTTTTCTTCCTTTTTGTCCATAAGTTGATAGCAAAAATATCCCGCACTAAATGATGCTAACGTTTTGTATTTATTATTAACAACAGATAAAGTGGTTTCTATGTTCTTCACTATTTCAGGGCCTTTTATCCTCTGCAAATAAATTGCAAATTCTGTATTCCTGATCTGACTAATCTTGGCATCTACTGGAAATTCATCTTTCACAGCTCGAAACAGGCGAGCCAGTGCTTCATTCGTAAAAGCCGTTCCTCTCTCATTGATAACAACATCGCTTTCATTCAAAATAAATACTGCCACAAACGGATCTATTTTTTGCTCAGCGTCACTTCTAACGATATTTAAGAGCTTTTCTGCTGGCACGAAACCTGGCTCTTCAAATGGGATAATACCATGTTCCTGCCCAATCAAGTGCGATATTGAACCCAATGGCACTGCCTCTAAACCAGAGCCTACAGGTATACTCCCTTTCCCTTTGTATTCAGCCAGATTGCAAAATGATATGTCTTCTTGTACTGCAAAAACAATGATTCTGCCAATTGGAAACCGTGGATATGTTCCGAGTACTTTCTCTGTTCGCCCATCTTTGTAAATGAAAGCCTTCTTGCCCATAAAATCTGGATGATAAACAAGAAACTCTTGTCCGACTTTAACTCTAAGACGTCGTCCAATATCTATCGTTACCACATTCGTCTCAGGATGATGTTCTAAAACAGCCCCATATTTATTAATGATATCAGGGTAATGCCGAAATGTGTTCCGCCCCCCAGCCTTAGCATAGCGCATTGCTATATCCGCCTGCCCCTCCAACTCGCTTCTACATCTATCTAATTCCTTTTCTACAACCACGATTAAAGATGCCACGCCAATACTTACCGTCACAATTCTATCTTGTAGACTAGGCACTTTTATCGTAGCTAACTTTTCCTTATCGGGATAATCTCTCAATTCATCTTCCGATGGCAATCTATTCTCCCCGATCTCCTTGCTAAATTCCTCAGCTATTTTAAGGTATTCCTTAATATCCAATCTTCCTGCCAACAATATGAGAAACTCCTCTCCACTGGGGCGACTAATATATATTTTCACCCTGTCTTTATTTTCGTTCTCAATCTTTCTTGCTATTTTCTCCATTCTCATAGCAAAGCAACAAAGTACAACATCCCCATATAAATGTCCGTAGGTATCATTTATCTGCTTGAAATAATCAATATCTAAAGCCAAAAGGGCAACAACCCGACCTGATGCAATTGTTTCTTTACTCCTCTCTGTTTCACCAAGGCTAATCGAT
This sequence comes from uncultured Phycisphaerales bacterium, assembly GCA_903857265.1. Classification (GTDB taxonomy): domain Bacteria; phylum Planctomycetota; class Phycisphaerae; order Sedimentisphaerales; family Anaerobacaceae; genus Fen-1362. Next base: position 9,997 of record CAIODZ010000011.1, on the reverse strand, counting down.
TCTTCCTTTAGTTCTTTATTCTCGATTTTTTCAAAAGAAACCCTATTCAGCAATCCCGTCAATGAATCGTGTGTTGCGTTAAAAGCATTTGTCGCATCTTCCAAGCCCTCTCGAAGCAGTCTTTGAATTTTTTCCCTCGTACTTTTTCGGGGAGGCGAATCAAAGACACCTTCAACAACACAATCCAATTCTTCAATGGGAAAATAGCATTGGCGGGAACGTCTTTCCCGCCAATTTTTCTTTTCTTGGCGAGTTTTATTGATATATTTTAACACGGTAGCGTCTTCAATTATTTTACCGGTCCGATCAAACCATTTGTCCAAATAAAATCGGTAAACATTGAAAGACTCCGCCATCATTATTAAGTTACCGTTTGTCTCGAGTTCTTTTAAGAATTCTTCAAAACGTCCTAATTGCATAATACACATGCTCCTTTGATGCGATATTTTCACATCTACTACATTACGATATACTAAATACTATCGACTAACGACTACTATTTATCCCCCTACCGCGGTGAAGGCGCGCTTCACTTTTTCGGTCTGCATAAAAATCAAAAGAAGGACGGGGTAAATCAGGCCGATAGAACCAATGGCAATGCCGAGGAAAAAAAGGCCCCATCCGCCTTTCGACAGATTCAGCCAACCGAGAAATACCATAATAATATTGATTCCCCACGCCATAAAAAACCAAATAATCCTGACAGAGGCATACACAATCGAGCCGCGTCTTGCCCATTTCCTGAAATTAAGCAGCCCGATTCCCAGAAAAACCAGCCAAATGGCAAAACCAACAGTGAGAACAGATAAGAACAAAGACCAAACCTTGTATTCTGCGGTCATCTCCGAAGTATGATGTCTCAATGCCTTTGCGAGTATTCTTATAGGTATGGACATCAACCCCATACTTCCAAACACAACATCTAAAACCCCGAACACCGTAATAACCGTCGGCCTTTCGGCAATTTGCACCTGTCCTAAATTTAATTCATCCATCTTTTATTAACCTCTTTATGACCCCGCGTTAAAATACGGGGCTAAACACGGGCGGAGACACAGCACCTCCCCTACATTGGATTTACCCGCCTATGGCGGCGAACGCCCTTTTGACTTTTTCGGTCTTCATAAAAATCAAAAGCAGGACAGGGTAAATAAAAGCAATCAGCGTCATGCCTGCGTAGGTAACCCAAAAGTGCCACCTGCCGTCTTTCGGCGGACTTGCCAAACCCAAAAGAATTATAACAGCGGTATAACCACGGGTAACAGTGTCCAATCCTATTCGGACCCATGCGTATATAATCGAGCCGCGTCTTGCCCATTTTTTCATTCTTAGAAGGCCTATGCTCAGCACAATCAGCCAAATCGATAAACCAACACTAACAAGGCACGAGAGTAAAAACAACGGCATCCCTGACACGGCCATCTTCCCCGTTAAAGCCGGCACTATTATTCTGTATAACTGCGGATAAGTGTTTATAAAAGGGTAACCGCCGAGCACAAAACCCAGCACCCCGAACACTACAACAACTATCGGCCTTTCAACAACCTGCTGCGGCGCTTGTAATTGTTCAGGATCAAAATCCGACATAAATCGATACCTCCCAATATCGTCTTGCGTTTTAACTGTCCGCTATATGCTATCCGCTGCCCGCTGAACGCTGAATGTTACGAACAGCCCATTGAGTTACCGCAGTTAAAGCACTTATAGCAGGTTCCGTTGCGGACGGTGATTGAGCCGCAAATATCGCAGGCGGGGGCGTCGTCCTGGAAGTGCTGGAACTGGGCATTAAACTGCTGCATAACCGCGGCGTCGGCCTTTGTGCCGTCCGCTTTTTCCGTTGAGCCGGCAGTTACCATCGCCCTTAAGCCCTCTAACCTGTTGGCGGGCTTATTAGGTATCTCGACAATACGCGAGGGCTTTGTCGTTTCCTCGCAGTTATCTTCGTCATCCTCGTCGGCTTTGATTTTGGCCTCTTTAACTTCAGCTTTGACTTCAGCAATTTTCTGGGCAAGGTCGCGGGTCTTTTCTACGACCTGGCGGGCGGTAGTAACGTTCTTATTCTCGCCCCCTGCTGTCGCGGTCCGGTCCGGGGTATTACGTTCCGCGTAGCCCGGGATGAACTGGCAGCCCATCCAGCAGAAGATGTAATCGATTACGCTTTTGGCGAACGGGATATCCCTGTTCGAGGTCATTCCCGCCGGCTCGAAACGAGCGTGCCTGAACTTATCCACCAGCGTAACCAATGGCACGCCATACTGAAGCGCCATCGACGTGCAAGTTCCAATGACGTCCATAAGGCCGCCGACGGTGGAGCCCTCTTTTGCCATGGTGATGAAGAGTTCGCCGGGCTGGCCGTCTTCGTAGAGGCCGACGGTGAGGTAGCCCTCGTGGTTGGCGACGGAGAATTTGTGAGTAATGCTGTGGCGAGTGTCCGCGAGACGATGCCTGTAAGGTCTGGCTGGGGCGACAGCGACTTTATCCTTGCTTTTATCTTTGTGATTTTTGGTGGAGACGGGTTGCAGCATCTTGGAACCATCGCGGTAAATGGCGATGGCCTTAAGGCCCAGTTTCCAGCCCTGCATATAAGCGGAGGCGATTTCATCGGTGGTCGCTTCTTTGGGCATATTTATGGTCTTGCTGATGGCGCCGGTGATGAAGGGCTGGACGGCGGCCATCATTTTAATATGGGCAAGATAGTGAATATAACGTTTGCCGTTGCGGGGCTTGAAGGCACAGTCGAAGATGGCTAAATGCTGGGTATTGAACTTTTGGGCGCCTTCGATGGTTTCTTTTTCGTCGATGTAATCGGCGATTGATTTTATTTCGTCTGCGCTGTAGCCGAGTCGTTCAAGGGCCATACCAACGGTGTTATTGACAAGTTTGAGCATACCGCCGCCCGCGAGGAGTTTGTATTTTACCAGAGCGATATCCGGCTCGATACCCGTTGTGGCGCAATCCATAAGGAAGCCGATTGTGCCGGTGGGGGCGAGGACGGTAACCTGGGCATTTCGGTAGCCGGTTTTTGAGCCGGCGTCGAAGGCCTCGTCCCAGACATCCTTCGCGGCATTGCGGAGATAAGCTGAGCAATGCGATTCGGGGATGGAGGAGGCGTGCTGCCTGTGCATATTTATGACTTTGAGCATTGATTCGGCGTTTTTGGAAAATTCGTCGAATGCGCCCTTTACGGAGGCGATTTCGGCACTGACGGTATAGGCGGCGCCTGTCATAATCGCGCTAATGGCGGCAGCAAGGGCTCTCGCCTGGTCGGAGTCGTAAGGAAGCGCCAAAGCCATAACCAACGAGCCAAGATTGGCATAGCCGAGGCCGAGGGGGCGGAAAAGATGACTGTTGATTGCGATTGCCTTATCGGGGTATGAGCCGTTATCGACGAGGATTTCCTGTGCGATAATGAACAGGCGGACTGCCTTTTTGAATGCGGAAATGTCGAATGTGCCGTCTTCTTTGAGGAATTTCATCAGGTTGAGCGAGGCGAGGTTGCAGGCGGAATCATCGACGAACATATATTCGCTGCACGGATTGGAGGCGTTAATACGCCCCGAAATGGGGCAGGTATGCCAGCGGTTGATGGTGCTGTCGTACTGGATGCCGGGGTCGCCGCAGAGACGTGTGCCTTCGGCGATAAGGGTCATAAGCTCACGGGCGTTGTGCTCTTCGATTTTCTGGCCATTGGTTACGGCGTAGGTGGCCCACTTGGCGTCTTTTTCGACGGCTTCCATAAATTCGTCGGTTACGCGAACCGAGAAATTGGAGTTCTGGAACATTACGCTATTATAGGCCTCGGCATTGTGGTCGCCCGTGTAGCCCGCTTCGATGAGGGCCCATGCCTTTTTTTCTTCCTCGGTTTTGCAGGTGATAAATTCTTTGATGTCAGGATGAGTAACTTTCATTGACTGCATTTTGGCGGCGCGGCGAGTTTTGCCGCCCGATTTGATTACCGCTGCAATCTGGTCGTAAACGCGCATAAAGCTGAGGGGTCCTGAAGGTTTGCCGCCGCCTGAAAGTTTTTCCTTGGAGCTGCGCAGCGTTGAAAGGTCTGTCCCTGTCCCTGAGCCGTGTTTGAAGAGCATCGCTTCGCTCGTGGCGAGGCGCATTATGTCTTCCATTGAGTCCTTGACGGACTGGATGAAACAGGCGGAGGCCTGCGGATATTCGTAAGAGTTCTCGCAGGGGATGGCCTCGCTGTGCCGGGGGTCCCAGCGATAGTTATGCGAGCCGCCTTCGATGCCATAAACATCGTAAAGGCCCACGTTGAACCAGACGGGGGAATTGAACGCGCCGCACTGGTTGACGCAGAGCCAGGTCAATTCGTTATAGAAGATTTCCGCGTCAGCGTCGGAAGCGAAGTACCCATCGTGTTTGCCGCGGTCCGCTATTGTGCGGCAGACACGGTGGACTAATTGCTTGACGGAGTTTTCGCGCCGGCCTGATTCGATGTCACCGTAAAAATATTTGCTGGAGACAACCTTGGTGGCCAATTGACTCCAGGAGGTCGGGACTTCGATATCGTTTTGCTCGAAGACGGCCTCGCCTGTGTCGTTGGTAATTTTGGCGGAGCGCTTTTCCCATTGCAACTCGTCGAACGGGTGAACGCCCGGGGCAGAGAAGCACTGCTCTATCTTCATACCGCGATTGAAGTTAGACGAAACGGGGACAGTTTTGCCCATCGGCCTGTTCGATTGAGTGTTTTTGAAAGGATTATCAGGGTTGAACGAAGCAGCCATTATAACGCCTCCATGCAAAATCCGCCCAAAAGGCGGGGATTATTAAATATACAATATGTTGTTAAGGCGGGCAAAATAATACCATATATAGTGTAACGCCCGCAAAATTAGTATCGACAGGTTAACGGGATTTCGATATGGTGTAAAGAGCAAATTAACGATTTTTTCATCATTTTTTTGCGCGCTTTTCATATCTCTTTATTACAGCGAAAGCTATGGGCGAAAAAATTTTTCAAATAAAAGAAAATTCCTATAGACCAGTAGCGATTAACCACTGTTGCGCGAGCCAGGCATGCGCCCAAATTTCGGGATGAACGGAATCAGCCGACCAGTTTTTGGGCGGAACTTCCTTTATACGCTCATCGATTGCCTTTTGCAAAGGAACCAAACAAGCGTTGAATTCGGCGGCAATGCAACGAACAACTTCGACAAACGTGCGAAGATGAGCGAACACAGGGTTGTTAAAGTCATCGCAGAACATAAACGGCTCGCATATCACAAGTTGGCTGTTACATTTTTGTTTCGCAAGTGTAAGAAGGTGGCGGTAAGTAGTTTCATATTCGTCGAGCGGAACGGCGTAAGGCAATTGGTCTTCGGTGGCGAACTGCCGCCAGACGTCGTTAACGCCAATCATGATGCTGAGGATGTCGGGGTTGTGGTCGAGGCAATCTTTTTGCCAGCGGGATTTGAGGTCGCGGATGGTATTGCCTGAGATTCCGGTGTTGAGGATATCAAGGTTGTATGTTGGGTATTTGCCTAAGAGGGAATTGGCGACGAAGTTGACGTAGCCGAAGCCGAAGGGCTTATAGACGTGGCTGTTTCTGTCGGCGTCGGTGATGCTGTCGCCGATGAAAAGAACGGTTTGGCCTGGCCTTAGTTCTATCTTGTTGGGCATATAGGGGATTTTAACATTTAGACGCGAAGGAGCAAAGTTAGAATTGAGAAGTTAGAAGTGAGAAGAAAACACTGATTGCGGATTTCGGATTGCAGATTGCGGATTAAAAAATGGGTCCCCTGTTTCAAGTCAAGTAAGTAGCACTCGGGGATGACGCTTCGCGTCAATTGCTGATTTATGAATTAGGATGCGGATGTCATCTAATTAAATTAAAATGGGCGATTAACCAAGCAGGCATAAATAGAAAGGCAAATGAATTATGGCGGAAAAACATCAGAAAGGATTCCTGCTATTTAACAGGGTATGCCCGGTCGGATTAACGTGGGTCCTTGATAATTTTTTCAGGAGATGGATTCATAATCCGAGGAAAATTTTTAACGGCCTTGTTAAAGAAGGAATGACCGTATTAGACGTCGGCTGCGGGCCAGGGGTATTCTCTATCGCGATGGCAGATATGGTTGGCAAAAGCGGGAAGGTCATCGCGGCGGATTTGCAGGACGGGATGCTCGAAAAAGTCAAAAGCAAACTCAATGAGAGCAATAAGGCGATAATAAAACTGCATAAGTGCGGAGAGGACAAGATTGGAGTTAATGAAAAGGTCGATTTTGTCCTGGTGTTTTATGTTCTCCACGAGGTTCCAAGCCAGGAAGGGTTTTTACGGGAGATAAAGTCTATTTTGAAGCCGGGAGGCCTGATTTTAATCATAGAGCCGAATTTTCACGTAGGTAAAAAGGCATTCGAGGAAAGCATCGCCACGGCAATATCGATGGGATTCAAGTGTGAAAAAGGGCCGAAGGTCTTTGGGAGCAGGGCGATCATCCTAAGAGTGTTGAGTTTTTAGTGTTAAGTGTTGAGTTGAGGGATTACGCCACAAAAAAGCACAAAAGGTTTAGATGCTGATTAACGTTATCGTTAGGATGTTTAGACCATAAATAATAGTTAACTGTCCCCGGTTATTCCCACTACTCACAATCGTTTTCGTCTTTAGCCTTATCAATCCAAGGGTGCCTTAGGACTTCTTTCCAGTCAAAATTAAGTGATGGCTTCGCAGTGGACATACCAGCTCCATCAACCAACATGTAGTATTGGCAGAAGATATTATCCAATAACTCCAAAGCATGTTCCACGTCTTTAAATTTAGGCAGTTGCTCGATTGCTCGTATCTTGTCAAAATGAGCTACCCATTGGTCTCGAAAAACCTTTATTTGCTTTGTCTCATCATCAAGTAGTTTTAAGTCTGTCAGCAACCTGTCTTTGCTCAGAAACTGCTCATCCTCATCAGCAAATTTATTGAAATCGTTGTTGGCTATCCCCGCGTCTTGCATCCATTTCGGATATCTTGAAACAAAGTAGTCACGAGTAATAACTTCAGGATTTAACACTATTTCTTTAATCAAGTTGTGTAATGAAATGGTCCTGTTATCATGGTCGTTGAGTCGTCCAAGACCGACTACTATGCTGTCCACATAGTTATTTTGAATCCATGTAAAAAAGAACGGGGAAGATTGAATTCGCTTGTTTGAAGCAACAATCTGAGAAACTTCTTTTAGAATATCTTGGCTAATTAGAAGGTCGCCCAAATCATGCCCTATCTTGTCAATCCATTCTTTCCACTTCTTTCGAAGTTCACCGTTATCTTTTGGGGATTCTGAATGGTCTTTTTCTCCTTCGCTCATACGCTCACCTTGCCTTTTTATTTCATAAACAAGGATAAAGCAATACTAATACAAGCTGCTATTGCCGCTACCGCCGCCCATATACAAGCCCATTTTGCAGTAATAGAAGATTGTTTTGCCAACTCACAAGATTGTTCGGCAGAAACACAAGCATTTAGCATAGATTCAGTTTGCAACACTGTATGAATGTTTGAACTGATTTGGTTGATGATATTTCTGCTGCTTGAGTCCCCACTCACAATCCAATGAGGTATAGAAGCTCCAATTTCTTCAGCTAAAGTTATTATTTGTTTTGTTTGTTCATCGTCCGGAGGTTGTGTTTGAATGTTATGTAGTTTTTGCTTGTTTTGCTGAATTTCTTGGTTCGTCATTTTTTCACCTGCCTTTTCGCCTTGTTTTTTGGTGATTGTCAGCCCGAAGCATTTGAGCAGAGTATCAGATATACACGCCACCGGCAAGGCCAGTGGTTTAAGATTAAGCATACCTCGCGATTGCAATCCGCCGTGAAACGACGGTTGGCTCCGGCGACTTGTTAGGCGCGGTGGATGCGCCGCCAGCGTGTTTCAAGGACAACGATAGTCACTGCGTAAATGGCTACGATCACTGCCGGCACTGCGATGAAGCGGAAACCTGGGAACAAATACCAGCTTGCTGTCACGAGGGCTGTGCGCGCCAAGGTGTGGAAAGTGCCGATCCAATGTTCGATAATCCAAGAGAACGGCAGCCACATCAAACCACTGAGGATGCCAACCGACAAAGGCAACGAGGTGTAGTCCGCACGAAAGAAGGGAATAGCGATGGCGAAAACCAGCACCGCCTCGCCGACGGTGCGCAGAAACAGCCCATCGAACACGTTTTTGGGCCGCTGCTTGTCTAAGAAATTCTCCCCCGTAAAGCGGGAGAAGAACATGCCCAGATAGAGGATGGAACCGATGGCTCCAAAGAGCACCCAGACCTCCAAGCCGGGCGTTAGAAAAGCGCCCGCCACGCCGACGATCGTCCAGGCAACCGCTCCAGCCAGAGGCATCGCCAGAAAACGACGCTGCGCAAATTCGCGGCGTTGCTCATCCAGGGTTCGCGGCGTGTTTAGTGGGTTTGTATTTGTCATGTTCATTAAAATCCCTTGACCGACATTTACCATATTAAACGCTTGGCTACGCAACCAAGCCCCCTTAAGCTCATCCTATTTTTTATCTTCATCACACTCTTCAAAAAATTCTTCGGAAATTGTTTTTTTAGCCCACAAAGAAAACCACTCCAACCAAACGATAAAACCAAAACATCCAAAGAGAATTATAACTTCCCAAACGCTACGATAGCCACCAATGGCTATAAAAATAGCCGGCCCTACTACTGCAAGAATGACAGAGTTAACCCAATTAGTCCAATATAATGACCAAGCTAATAAAGCACATAATCCAAAGAGAAATATAACTTCCCAAACACTACGATAGCCCTCAACGGCTATAACAATAGCCGGCACTCCTACTGCAAGAATGACAAAGTAAACCCAATGGTGTATTCTAAGAATTCTACGGGCCCTTTCAGTGCTAATTTTAGGTTTTCCGTTGTTCATTTTTTTGCCTGCCTTTTCGCCTTGTTTTTTGGTGGTTGTCGGCTCAAGGTATTTGAGCAGAATATCAGATATGCACGCCACCGGCAAGGCAGCGGTTTAAGGTTGAGCGTACCTCGCGAAGGATTTGAGATTTAAAATTTCAGATTTGAGAAAACCTGGATTCCCGCTTCCGCGGGAATGACCCTTCTTCGCTGCGCTACGAAGGGCAGGCAGCCCACATAAAAAACCTTTCGTATAATGCCGCGTAAAACTACAATGATTAGAAGTATGGGTGAAATGAAATCGATACGCGAACAGATACCCGGCTTCGCCCAAGGGGCTACGCCGTGGCAAGCAGATTGAAGTATGAATGATAAACTAAAAAATATACGGGAAAAAATACAAACGTTTCCGACGGGGCCGGGGTTGTATTTTATGAAAGGGGCCAGGGAGGAGGTCTTGTATATAGGCAAGGCGAAAAACCTGCGGTCGCGGGTGGCGAGCTACTTCCAAGCAGGCAGCGATATAATGGAGACGCGCGGGCCAAAGATTGTCGAGATGCTCAATAAGGTCGAGACGGTGGATTACATCGAGACGGAAACGGAAGTTGACGCGATGCTCAAGGAGGCGCGGCTGATAAAGGACATACAGCCCGCGTATAATTCCGACCTGCTTGACGACAAGACGTTTCCATACTTAGAGATTACGACGGGCGATGATTTTGCGGGCGTGTATATAACGCGCAAGCCGCGGGCGAAGGGGAAACGCCTGTTTGGGCCTTTCGCGAGCGCGAAGGATTTGCGGGCGGTATTCGTGGAACTGCAAAAAATATTCAAATTCAGGAGCTGCACGCTGGATATAAGGGCGGACGATGAAAAGAGGCAGTTTTTCAGACCGTGTTTATTACACAGCATAAACCAGTGCGTCGCACCGTGCGGGGCGAGAATCGAGAAGGCGGAATACAAAACAATCATCAAAGACCTCATTAAGTTCCTGCAATCGAAACGGGCAACGGTGCTGCGGCAGCTTAAAAATGAAATGGAAGAAGCATCGGCGGGGATGGATTACGAAAAGGCGGGGATGCTTCGCGACCGGATTCGGCTGATTGAGAAATTAGACGAGCGAGGAG
>CAIODZ010000010.1 GCA_903857265.1 uncultured Phycisphaerales bacterium | reverse complement strand
GTGACGGACCGCCATAATATAAGAATAGAAATTTGGGAAAGAGGCGCCGGTTATACTTTAGCATCGGGCAGCAGTAGTTGTGCGGCTGCTGCGGTTGCTTATCGCCTCGGTCTATGCGATTCTAAAATAACAGTGCGTATGCCTGGCGGGGACATCGATATTGAAGTAGGCGCAGATTATTCCGTGCGAATGACGGGGCCGGTTACAAAGGTGTTTGAAGGCACAATATCAGAAGAAATGTTCGGCTGATTTTTGTTGAGCCAATATGGCAGATGCTAAAAAACATACCGTTGCAAATATAAAGACCATTTTGGCCGACAGGGGCCTCGATGGCTCCGGCAAAGAAATCTGGGCCAAGCGTCTCAGTGAGATTACTGAAGATGAAGCGAAATGGGCGCTGTCTCGCAAGCCGGGATATTATGTCCTTGACCGATTATTGATACTCATCTCGCCCGCTGCCGAAAATTACATCGAGCAAATGGCGCAAATCGCCCATCAGCTCACACTCCAGCGATTTGGCAAAACCGTCCGATTATATGCTCCGCTTTACGTTTCTAATTACTGCGTCAATGATTGTGTTTACTGCGGCTTCAATAAATCACATAAGTTTCCCCGAATACGGCTCACTATCGAACAGGCACTCGCCGAAGCAGATATAATCGCCAAAGAGGGCTTCAGGGATTTGCTGCTTGTAAGTAGTGAAGACAAAAAATTTATCACCGTCGATTACCTTATCGAATTAGCGTCGAAACTGCGCCCCAAATTCAGCTCGCTGTCCGTTGAGATTTACCAGATGTCCGCCGACAAATACGCCAAGCTTTTCGCGGCGGGCATCGAAGGCGTAACGCTGTATCAGGAGACCTACAACCGCGAAACATATCGCAAATATCACCCCGTAGGGCCGAAGGCCGACTACGATTATCGATTGATAGCGGCTGATAGTATGGGGCAGGGCGGTATGCGGGAAATCGGAATCGGTGCGTTGCTTGGCCTTGATGACTGGCGTCTTGAAACGCTTGCTCTTGCCGAGCATGCCCATTACCTGATGAAACAATACTGGAAATCGCGAGTGTCGTTTTCCTTCCCGCGATTGCGCCCCGCCAAAGATGTTGACCGCGCACAGTTTAATCTTCTTTTCGATAAAAATCTCGTCCAGATGCTCCTCGCCCTTCGGCTGTGTTTCGCCGACGCGGGAATGACCATTTCAACACGCGAACCCGCTCATCTTCGCGACCAGCTCGTTAAATTGGGCATTACTCGAATGAGCGCAGGCAGCAAGACCAACCCAGGCGGCTACTCCACTCACGCCGATTCAGTAGGCCAATTTGATATCGATGATTCCCGCTCCCCCGCCCAAATCGCCGCTATGCTGAAATCTCAGGGACTCGAACCCGTCTGGAAGGACTGGGACGCCGCCTTCACAGAAACCTAAATTTACTATCATGGTTTTTGGAATAAGATGGTTTCTGCGAAACCGAGGAAGTGTTTGCGGGAGCGGATATTCGTGGAACTAGGATTAGTTATCAATTGCTTGAGGGTAACGTCTTACGGAGTTCTCGCTGTTTCCACATTGCATAAAGGGGCGGATAAACTAATAGTTCGAGTATGAAGCTGGTTAGTATGCCGCCAATCATCGGCGCGGCTATGCGTTTCATCATATCTGCGCCTGTCCCCATCGACCACATAATAGGTATGAGGCCCATAAACATCGCCATTACCGTCATCATCTTGGGCCGAATCCGTTTGACCGCGCCGTGAATAATCGCCTCCTTCAAATCCGCGAAGGTCTTCATCCTGCCCTGTGCCACCATATCATTATAAGAGAGGTCCAGAAACAGCAGCATAAACACGCCCGTCTCCGCATCGAGCCCCATAAGCGCTATCATCCCCACCCATACCGCTATCGAGATGTTATAGCCCAGTATATAAAGGAACCATACCGCGCCAATCAGCGAAAAAGGCACCGCAAGCATTACGATGCCGGTCTTGACGATGTTCTTTGTGTTTATGTAAAGCAGCGTGAATATGATTAAAAGCGTCAGCGGGATTACGACCTTGAGCCGTTCTCTCACGCGCAGCATATTTTCGAATTGCCCGCTCCATTGCAGGGCGTAACCCGCGGGCAGTTGCAATTGCGCAGCTACCGCCTTTTTCGCCTGTGCGACGTAGCTGCCTATGTCTTTACCCGCGATATCGACGTAAACATAACCCGCCAGCATCCCGTTCTCGTCGCGTATCATAGATGGCCCAAGCGAAACGCTTATCTCTGCAAGCTCACCAAGCGGTATCTGCGCACCAGAAGCTGTCGGAACAAGCACCCGCTGTAACTTTTCCAAGTCGTCGCGGTAATCTCGCGCGTATCGCACGCTTATGCCGTATCGTTCAGTCCCTTCAATTGCCGTCGTAACATTTTCCCCGCCGATTGCGCTTGTGATAATCTCCTCGGCGTCCTGTATCGTCAATCCGTATCGGGCCAATTGTTCCCGTTTCAAATTGAAATCGACAAAATACCCGCCAGACACCCGTTCCGCATATACGCTTCGTGTCCCCTCAAGCGGCTTGATGATTTGCTCAAGCTGTGTCCCTATTTTTTCAATCTCACTCAGCTCTGCGCCGTAAATTTTAATCCCTATCGGCGTGCGTATGCCGGTCGAGAGCATATCGATTCTCGCCTTTATCGGCATTGTCCAGGCGTTCGTAACGCCCGGTATCTGCATTTTGGTGTTCATTTCCTCAATCAGTTTTTCCCACGTTAATCCGGGCCGCCAATACCGCTTATCTTTCAGAACAACCGTCGTCTCCATCATCGAAAACGGCGCGGGGTCCGTCGGCGTATTGGCTCGCCCCGCCTTGCCGAACACCCGCTCGACCTCGGGAAACGACATAAAAATTTTGTCCTGTATCTGCAAAAGGTTCGCTGCCTCCGTAACCGATATGCCGGGCAGCGTCGTAGGCATATACAGAATCGTCCCCTCATTCAAAGGCGGCATAAACTCCGACCCAAGCTGAAAATAAACGGGAACGGTTATTGCCATCAGTACAATCGCGCTGATGATAGTAAACTTGCGATGCTCAAGAACAAAATTGCACGCCGGCTCATATATCGCGAATAATCTCCTGCTCACCGGGTGCTGCTCTTCGGGATAATATTTGCCTACAGTAATTGAGTTATACAACTTCGAGAGCCACGCCGGCTTAAAATGCTTGTAGTCCATCCGCGTGAAAAGCATCCGTATCGCCGGGTCGAGCGTTATCGCCAGTATCGCCGCGATTGCCATCGCCAGGTTTTTGCTGTATGCCAGCGGCTTGAACAGTCGGCCTTCCTGGTCAACGAGCGTAAATATTGGCAAAAACGCGACCGCTATAACCAGCAGCGAAAAGAACACCGATGGCCCCACCTCTTTCAATGCGTTCAGCCGGATGATATGAAAATCGCCTTTGCGCCCGCCTGCCTCCCACAATTGCAGTTTTTTATACGCGTTCTCAACCTCCACTATCGCGCCGTCAACAAGCACTCCTATCGATATCGCGATACCAGACAGAGACATAATATTGGATGTCAGCTTGATGCCGTACATCGGGATAAACGACAACAGCACCGCGATGGGTATTGTAACTATCGGTATGATTGCCGACGGGAAGTGCCATAAAAATATCAGTATCACCAAACTGACAATAATCATTTCCTCGACGAGCTGATGTTTCAGCGTATCGATGGCCCGCTTAATCAGGTCCGAGCGGTCGTATGTCGTAACTATCTCGACGCCTTTGGGCAGTGACGGTCTAATCTCCTCGATTTTGGCTTTGACGTTATTGATTACGTTGAGGGCGTTTTCTCCCTGCCTCATTATCACGATTCCGCCTACCGTGTCCCCCTCGCCGTCCAAATCGGCTACCCCTCGCCGTATATCAGGCCCAACAACAACATCAGCAACATTCTTAACCAAAATGGGTGTACCGGAACCATCTGTGCCTATTACTGTGTTCTCCAAATCCGCGGGCGATTTTACATATCCCTTTGCCCGAATCATATATTCCGTGCCCGACATCTCAAGCAGCCGCCCGCCCACATCGTTATTGCTTTGCCTTATCGCCTCGACGACCTTGGTAAGGGGGATATTGTATGCCAGCAGCGCATTTGGATTGACGTTGACCTGGTATTGCTTTTGAAAGCCGCCCACTGCCGCGACGTCCGAGACCCCGGGCACACTTTGCAGCCAGTATCGCAGGTGCCAATCCTGAAAACCCCGTAAATCCGCCAAGCTGTTGTTGCCGGTCTTATCAACCAGTGCGTATTGATAAACCCATCCCAGCCCCGTCGCGTCGGGACCGATTTCAGTTTGCACGCCCTGAGGCAGTTTCGCGGTGATTTTGCTCAGGTATTCCACTACCCGGCTTCTTGCCCAGTATATGTCCGTCCCGTCCTTGAAGATTATATAAACGTATGAGTACCCGAAATCCGAAAAACCCCGGATCGCCCGCACGTTCGGCGCGCCGAGCAGTGCGGTAACAATCGGATACGTAACCTGCTGCTCGATAATGTCCGGGCTCCTGTCCCACTGGGAGTAGATTATCACCTGCGTGTCCGACAAATCAGGAATCGCGTCCAGCGGCATAATCCTTATGCAATATACCGCCCCGACTATCGCAGCAATCACGAAGAATATGACGATAAACTTGTTTTTAGCGGAAAATTCTATTATCCTGCTAATCATTGCCGCACCAGCGCCTTCACTTGTTTGGTTCCGCTGTTTTGTCCAAAACTGCGTTCAATTTGCTCTCTGAATCTATAAGGAAGTTGCCCGATGTCGCGACCTCCTCATTTTCCGCAAGTCCCTCCAGCACTTCATAATAATCTCCTGCCTTATTGCCGAGCTTTACAACCCTCGACTCGAAATGCCCGTTTGCCCCTGTGACGAAAACAATATCGCGCGTCCCTGCGTGCATTACCGCCTCCTCCGGCACGGCAATCTTGTCGCCGAGGTCATACTTTATCACAACATTGACAAACATCTCGAGTTTGAGCTTGTTTTCGGGGTTATCGACCAGAGCCCTGACCTTGAGTGTCCGCGTCGCGGTTTCGATTATAGGAGTAACGGCAATGACCTTGCCCTCAAACACTTGTCCAGGATAGGCAATCGCCCGGATCTCGACGGGCGTTCCCGCTTTTACCAGTTCCGCCTCATATTCGTAAATGGTTACATATACCCAGACGTTTGTGTCTTCGCTGGTTGGCAGATATAGATTCTGCTGCGGCTTACCGCGTTTTTCCAGCCCGGTTATTTCACCCTCGCTCATTCCCATAGCCAGCAGCTTTTGTTTCATCGATTTAGTAAGAGCTCCTGACTGTTCATCTAAATAACCTTCGTCCTTGTGTATCGTTCGGCTGCCCTTAAACGCCTGCAGGTATTCCTGCTGTGCGGTAAACAGCGACGGGTCGTATGCAATCCTTCCCACCGTCAGGATTTGCCCCGACAGCTTCCTCTTTTCAACCCTGCCTTTTTTTACGCCGATTAACTGTTGCTTTTCAGGGCTTATATAAACACCGGATGTTCGGGCAGAGGTCGTATCTTCTTCATATACCGGCACATAATCCATCCCCATCTGGTCTTTCATAGGGACAGGTGAAGTAACTGCCGCATTCATCGGGTTGCGATAATACAGTAATTTTCTTTCTCCGGGTTGCTTTGTGGATTCATGAGGATTGACTTCCCTTTTCACTAAGGACATACCGCAGATTGCACAGTTGCCCGGCTTGTCCGAAGTGAAGCTCGGATGCATCGGGCAATAATATAAATCCTTTGCCGACTGCGAAATGCCGATGGTCTTTTGCTTATCAGTGTGCCGGCCGGGTATAAGGACCCCAATAACCGCCGCCACAATAATCACGCCGACGATAATTGACCGCCTTTTCATATTCAATTCCTTCTTAAGGTGAGTTTTTATTTCGCAAACTGAGGCAGCTTTGCGACGTATTTCTCCGGCTCTGCCGAAAATTTCGCCTTGCAGTCCTCGCAGCAGAAATAAACCTTCTTGCCCTTATACTCAACAAAAACGTTCTTGTTGATTTTGTTGCCGTCCATTACCGGGCACGTCGTCTGCTCAACTGATGCTGCTGCTGTTGTCGCTGTCTTGTTTGTATCTTCAGCTGTCGCTGTTGCTGCTTTATTTGTATCTTCCGCCTGCATCTGCATATTTTTCATTGTTGTCTCTGTGGCTGGCGCAGCCGGGCTTTCTTTCTTTTTGCAACCCACAAAACCAAGGGCAAATACCACTGCAAGAGCTGATAAAATTATTGTTGAAGTTTTCAATTTTGTTCCCTTTCTGAAATAACACCTTCGCTTTTTATTATTGCCTTGCTATTCTATACTAATCCTATAGGAATGTTTTTTGCTAAATCTACCCTTTCAGATTACCCGTGTTATATCGAATCCAGTTCTGTTCCCGCCAGCATTTCTAATTCAGCTAATTTCTGCTGATTGTCCGCAATGGCCCGCTGTAAAGACAGGTGATAATCCAGAAGCGTTCGCTGGGCGTCAATCAAGCTTAAAAAATCTATTGTCCCTTCCCGATACGCCGCCTCCGATGCCTGCAGCAGTTCCCTGCCCTTGGGTATCAGTGTGTCGCGATACAATCGTATCTTTCGGATGCTGTCTCTGTATTCATAAAGCGATTGTGCCGCCTTTGTCAAAAGAACATTTTCTGTTTCAATCTTTTGCTGTTCGATGCTCGCCTTTTGTGCCTGCGCCTGCCTTACGCCGCCGCGGTAACTGTCTTGCCACAACGGAAGGTTCAATGAAAACACCAATTGAACTCCGTCTCTACCTCCTCGGCTGTCCATATCTTCCCAATTCACCCCTATGCCTATATCCGGATAAAAATTCTTCTCCGCAAGCGTAATTTTACTCCCCGCAGCAATTGCCTCGTAGTTCAAGCTCGCCAGTTCCGGATTCTTTTGTCTTAATATGTTCGCTAATCGCTCAGAGTCCAGCTCAATCGCGTTGAATTCTTCGGTCTTTGGCCACGGCAGATTCGTATCCGCAGGCAGCGTCAGCGCCGTCCTGAGCCGGCTTACCGTCGGCTCTCGCAACTGGTTCAATCCCCTCAAAACATCCTCCATCTTTGCTATTTCCACCTGTGCCCTGATTACGTCCGGATGCCCGGTTTCCGTTGTCATGTGTTTGGTTCTGGCAACCTCCTCGAAATGTTTGAACAATTCCAGGTTTTCCATTGCCGTATCAGTCGCCCTGGCGAGATAGGCAAATTCGTAAAAACCATCCTTTACCTCTTTGAATAACGCTAATCGCGACGCCTGGTATTTTTGTCGCGCCGCCGATGTTTCCTTTATTGCCGCCTGGGTTCGTGCGTCAACCTTGCCAAACCACGGGAACGTCTGCATCACGCCTACTGTTTGCTTCATCTGCAGGTCCGATTGTTTCGTCCAGTAGCCGTATGTAAGCTGTGGGTCCGGAAGCGCCTTTGCCTGCGGCTCCTGCTCTAAAGCTATCTGCAATTGCTGATAACTGCTTTTTAGCCCGGCGTTGTGCGACTCGGCATATTCCAGATAATCTCTCAGGGTCAGGAACTTAGTTGTTTCATTAGGTTCGCCAAAAGCGCACGCATACGGTAATACGATAATGGCGGCAGTCACCAGAGACATTGTTAATATGCCTGTTCTCATTGCATATTCCCTCGAATACAATTTCTCGCTCAATTTATTCATCTGGGAACTTTATCTTATACGAGTTTAAACCTGCCACACAAGAGAATTCTTATTTTCTAAATTTATTCAGTAATTCGATAACCTCGTCTATTTTTTTCTGTTTTTCCGTCTCGGATTTGCCCTTCATCGCACCGGCGACACAGCCGTCGAGATGTTTTTTGAATACCTCCCCTTCGACCCTGTGCAGTGCGCCGATACAGGAACGTATCTGGGTCAGGATATCGATGCAGTATCTCTTTTCTTTAATCATTCGCTGGATTCCGGCGACCTGGCCTTCGATTTTCTTCAAAAACTGCAATTGTCCTTCGTGTGTAGTCGGCTGTCCCATATTTATACCCTTCTTTCTTTGTATATTATACCATACCCCCCCACCCTATGTTCACGTATTTTTTTAAGATTATGCCGGTTTTTTTGAGGTTTGGTTTTGAAAAATTGGTGTTCTATCTACTGCGGCTGAAAGGTTTTACTGCTGTTTGTCCAGGTCGGTTCCCGCCAGCATCTCAAGCTCAGCCAGTTTTTGCCGATTGTCCGCCAATGCTCGCTGATATGACAAACAGTAATCCATAAATACCCGTTGCGCGTCAAGCAGAGCGTTAAAATCGCCGTTTCTTTCCCCGTACGCCTTTTCCAATGACCATAGCTGCTCTTCGGCTTGCGGTATCAGCGTGTTGCAATATAGTTTGATTTTTCTGATGCTGTTGTTGTATTCGTAATACGCCTGTGCTGCCTTGGCTAAGATATCATTCTCTGTTTCCACCCTTTGCTGTTCGATGCTTGTCGCCTCTGCCACCGCCTGTCGCTGCCCGCCTTTGTAGCTATCTTGCCCAAGGGGCACGTTCAGCGAGAGCAATAACATCGCGTCCCTGCTGCTGTCCTGCGTATTGCCGGGCCTTCGCACCTGTTCAAATTGCAGACCAATCCCGATATCGGGATAAAAATTTTTCTCCGCGCTTTTGACTTTGCTCTTGGCTGCCATTGCCTCGAAGACAAGGCCCACAAGTTCCGGGTTTTTCTGCCTCAGCAGATTTACGAATAACTCGTAATTCAGCGTCGCCGGCTCGAAATCCTCCTGCTCAGGCGCTGGCAGGTTTATATCTGCCGGCAGATTCAGCGATGCCTTCAGTCGGCTTACTGTCGGCTCGCGCAGCTGCTCAAGCCCTTTGAGCACATTTTCTATTTTCGCCGTCTCGGCCTGTGACCTGTTTACGTCCGGATGACCTGTGTCCGCCGTGACATATTTTGTCCTGGTTATTTCCTCGAATCGTTTTAATAAATCAAGATTTGCTCTCGCTATGGTCATTGCCCTGGCTAAGTAAGAATACTCATAAAAGTCGCTCTTGACTTCACTGAGAAGCGAAAGCCGGGCCGCCTGATATTTTTGTTTCGTTGCTTCTGCTTTCTTCGCCGCCGCATCGGTCCTCGCGCTTATCTTGCCGAACCACGGAAATAACTGCGTTACGCTGACTATCTGCTTTTCGGGCGCATACGATAGCGGTACGTAGTCCCCGTATGTCAGTTGCGGGTCGGGAAGCATTTTCGCCTGAACAACCTCCTCCGTTGCCGTCACCCATTGCTGATAACGGCTCTTTAGTCCGGCATTGTGCGCCTCTGCGTAACTTGTGTAGTCCTTAAGCGTCAAAAACCGGTTCGGCTCAACAATCGCGAGCAGAGTGGCATTATTTGGCTCGCCCATTGCGACTTCACATAGGGCCAGAATAACCAGAAATGTCACTAATTTTGATATGCCCGTTCTCATTAAACGCTTTCCCGTATAGTTTTGCCAAAGCACTATACCACAACGGGCAAAGCGCGTATATCCTGATTTGTGGCGTCTGACTGATTACCTGCCGTTGACGTCCGCCGGAGCGGCGACTGCCGGTTGCCCGGCGATGTTGCTGGTCGGCGCAGGAATCGCCGGGCTTGTCAGCCGTTCGACCAGAAAACTCTCGAAAGCGATGAGGTCTTTCCATTTCATCGCGCAGTTTATTTTCTTCGCCTTGCCGTCTATCACCGTGCGCCCGTCATCTGTAACGCGAATGCCGAGTTTTTCCATTTCTACAAAGTCACGTTTCATTGCGAGGTAAATCGCCACGGTATCGAACAGCGTCGAGCTCCTGCTGCCCACCTGTGCCTCGTTTATATTGCCGCTTTTTGCCCACACGCGGTAGTTTTCAATGACCGCATTTGTTATTGGGCTGTTGCAGTCCAGGACTTTCTTGTAATCCTCTCCGTCCAGCGACACCATCGCACAGGTGTCTAAGGGCGTTATTGTCATATCCCAGTCCGCCGTGAAAACCATCCGTGATGCCTTGATAAACGAAACAACGTTGTACTCTTTTTGCGGCTTCGACTTTTCGCCGTAGCCCCTGCGAATACTTCCCTGCATTCCCACAAACCGGGCCTTCTTCGCTATATTCGGCTCGCGTTCCAGCGCAGCCGCGATGTTAGACAGGGGGCCTGTTGAGATAATAGTTATCGGCTCCGTGGAATTCATAATCGTATCTATAATCGCCTGCACCCCGTCCTGATAAATCTTCCCTGGATACTTCGACAAATCGAAATCCTTCACCCAGCTGTCCTGCCTGTGCCCGGTTTTCATGTCCCCTATGGCCACCCCTGTCCCGATTGGTATGTCCGTCCTGCCCGCTGTTTGCAGTATTTTTGCCACAACCTTTGTTCTGGCCGTCGTATCGCCCACCGCCGTGGTAATAAGCTTGACGTCGAATTCGGGCGATTGAAGCAGCATTGCCAGCGCCCACGTGTCGTCAATGTCGTCGCAGATGTCGGTATCGAGAATGACCGCTATTTTCGCGTTCTTGTCTGCGGGGAAAACCGCGGCCTTGACGTTCGTTGATACTTTTTCGACCTTCTCGCACCCGCAAAATATAATCAACACCGTCAGGGTCGCGACCAGAAGGTATCCTTTTTTCCCGTTCATTTTAAGTTCCTTTCGAATGCCGTTTATCGCTTATATGATAATCTTCTGTCAGGCCCTCCGCTAATACAAATTACCTAAAGAATCCTTCTCGTCTTTGATTATCCCCTCTTGACTTTACGCCGGATTTTTATATTGTTGCATAGGTTTTGAGCAAGGAGGCCTGAATTGGCAGAAAAAATGGCAGCAGGAGCATTTGTTTTTGAGCCGCTGGCGAATTCGCCGGTCGGTAGCGTGTTGTATAACGAGCACCTCAAGCTCACCGATAAATCCCATATCGCCGAGTTCGCCGGCTATCTGATGCCCCTGTGGTATTCTTCGATTGCTGAAGAGCATTCCGCCGTTCGTCAGCGGGCAGGTATCTTTGACTGCACCCACATGGGCGCTCTTGAAATCGCAGGCCCGAATGCCGAAAGCTTTCTCGACGCGGTTACTACCAATAACGTCCGAGCATTGCAGGTCGGCTCGGCACATTACAGCTACCTCCTCGATGCTGCTGGCAATGTTCTCGACGACATTATCATCTACCGCCGCGATAAAGAAAAATTTATGGTCGTCGTTAACGCCTCGAATGAGCCGAAAGCCAAGGCGTATCTGGCCGCATTGCAGGCAGGCAAAACAAAAATAGACCTGGCAAAACCCGACAGGAAAATTAAAACCGCCCCAGTTCGTGATATGCGTGATACCCAAACCGGCTTCGATTGCAGGGTCGATATCGCTATTCAGGGGCCTGCCTCGCCCGATGTCCTTTGCAAACTCGCGGACGCCTCGGTCGGTCAGCAGATTAAAAATCTCAAAAGCTTTACATTTTGTCAGGCGAAACTGGCGAATATCGACTGCATCATCTCCCGCACGGGTTACACTGGGGCAAAGGTCTGTTTCGAGCTTTTCGTGCATCCGAAAGATGCCCCGAAGTTGTGGCAAAAATTAATTGACGCCGGTGCTTTGCCCTGCGGCTTGGGCTCAAGAGATAGTTTGCGTGTCGAAGCCGGTCTGCCTCTTTATGGCCACGAACTTGATGGACCGTATAATATATCACCATTTGAGGCGGGCTATGGCTGGGCGGTTAAGCTCGACAAAGAATTCTTCATCGGCAAAGCGGCGATGGAGAAAATCTCGAAAACCTGTAAAATGAAAGTCGCCCGTCTTGAGCTTTCAGGCGAAAAGGGCGTTCGGCCCGTCCGCCAGAACGACGCCGTGATATGTGGCGGCCTTTGCGTCGGCTGGGTCCTCAGCAGCGCAACCGCCGGCTCAAGACAGATTGCGATTGTATATATGGACAAGGATAAAGCAACAGAGGGGAATTCGGTTGCTATATATTACCTGGCACGCAGCGAAAGTCAGAAAAACAAGGGTAGAAAACAAACAGTGGAACAAGGCGAACGTATAATCGGGGACATTACGGGCAAAGTGGTAAGCCGATTCGAAAAATTTTAGGACTGGAGAAAAATTATGGTTCCAAAAGGGCTTCTTTACACAAAGGACCACGAGTGGGCAAAAATCGAAGGCGATATCGCAATTATAGGCATAACCGACCATGCCCAGAACCAGTTGGGCGAGCTGACCTTCGTTGAATTGCCCGACGTTGGCAAAGAGGTCAAACAGAAAGGCGAACTCGCCGTCGTCGAAAGCTCCAAGGCCGCCAGCGATGTTTATTCACCGGTAACAGGAAAGGTTATCGAGGTCAATAAGGCCCTCCAGGCCAAGCCGGAAATAGTAAACGACGAGTGCTACGGCTCCGGCTGGATTTGCAAAATCCAGATAACCGACAAGGCGACGACAAAAAACCTTATGGACACCACGCAGTATGAGGAATACCTGAAAGGGCTTTAAGATATGCCGTTTATTGCAAATACCGCCGAGCAGCAAAAGCAGATGCTCTCCGAGATGGGCCTCACGATGGATAAGCTCTTCTCGGATATACCCAAAGGACTTTTGGCCGGGTCGCTGAATCTGCCCGATGGCCTGCCTGAGCAGGAAGTCCGCAACGTGCTTGCCGACCTCGCGGATAAAAATTCCATAAACCTCACGCTTTTTCTGGGAGGTGGCTTCTACGACCACTTCATACCGTCCGCTGTTTATTCGATTATATCGCGCAGCGAATTTTATACCGCCTACACGCCGTATCAGCCCGAGGTCTCGCAGGGGACATTGCAGGCCATATATGAATATCAATCGACGATTTGCCGCCTTACCGATATGGAAGTCGCCAACGCCTCAATCTACGACGGCGGCACCGCGATGTACGAGGCGATGATGATGGCCCTTCGCATCACGGGCAGAAACAAAGTAATCATAGATGACAGCGTCAATCCGATTTACCGCGTTATGATTGAATCCTATACGCGAAATCTCAAAATAGAACATGTCACGACTCACTGCGAAACGGGCCTTGTTGACCGTGACCAGATATTAGCCAAACTGAATAATGACACCGCCGCTGTGATTTTGCAGAACCCCAATTTCTTTGGCTGCATAGATGATTTCAGTGACATCGCCGAAGCCGCACACAAAAAAGGCGCGCTCCTGGTTGTGTCCAGCTATCCCATATCGCTCGGAATCCTGAAGACCCCCGGCTCGATGGGCGCCGATATCGTAACAGGCGAGGGTCAGTCCTTAGGTATGCCAATGTCTTTCGGCGGACCATATCTTGGCTTTATGGCGACTCGAATGGAACACGTCCGCAAAATGCCCGGTCGCATCGTAGGCCGAACCAAAGACCGCAATGGCAATGATTGCTTCGTTATGACCCTTCAGGCAAGAGAGCAGCACATACGCAGAGAAAAAGCTACGTCGAATATATGCTCCAACGAGGCCCTGTGCGCGATGACCGCGCTTGTGTATCTGTCATTATTAGGCAAAGAGGGCTTGCGCCAAACGGCGCAGCTTTGCGCCGACAAGGCCAGCTACGCCTATAATCGCCTCACCGCGATACCGGGCGTAAAATCCCATTTCAAGGCAAGATGGTTCTTCAACGAATTTGTGCTCGACCTCCCCAAAGACGCCGCGGACGTGATAGGCAAGCTTATCGAAAAGGGTTTCGCCGCCGGCTTCCCGCTGAGCAGGTATTATCCCGATATGAAAAACTGCATCCTGATTTGCGTAACCGAAAAGAGAACCAAACAGCAGATAGGTATGTTCGCCGAAGCCTTGGAGAGCGTTCTATGAAACTGATATTCGATAAAAGCGTGCCCGACAGACGTGGTGTTACAACAACGCTAAGCGACGTCGCCACCACCGTAAATATCAAAAAGGAATTCCTGCGTAATAAACCCGCCCAGCTCCCCGAGCTTAGTGAGCTTGACGTGGTGAGACACTTCACGGAATTGTCGCGTCGCAATTTCGGCGTCGATACCAATTTCTACCCGCTCGGCTCCTGCACGATGAAATACAACCCAAAAGTTACTGAGCGAATAGCCGCCTATCCGGGCTTTGCGCATCTCCACCCCCTCCTTCCCCAGTTGCGCGGAGGCGGTATGCTTACCCAGGGCGCGCTGTCAGTCCTTTATGAAATGGATATGCTTCTTCGCGAAATCACCGGTATGGCTGGTTTCACCATGCAGCCGATGGCTGGCGCTCACGGCGAACTCACCGGCATAATGATTATGGCTGCTTATCATCGCAGCAAAGGTAATAAAAAAACCACCGTCCTCATCCCTGATAGCGCTCACGGCACAAACCCCGCAAGCGCAGCCATCGCCGGCTACAAGGTCGTCTCCGTCCCCAGCACCGACAAAGGCGTTATGGATGTCAACGCCCTTAAAAAACTCCTCAACGACGAAGTCGCGGGCCTTATGCTCACCTGCCCAAATACGCTTGGATTATTCGATCCCAATATCAAACAGATTTGCGATTTGATTCACAGCGTCGATGGCCTCGCCTATTACGACGGCGCAAACCTCAACGCCATTGTCGGTAAAGCCCGCCCCGGCGATTTCGGCTTCGACATCGTCCACATCAATCTCCACAAAACCTTCGCCACCCCCCACGGCGGCGGCGGTCCCGGCGCAGGCCCCGTCGGCGTTACCAAAAAACTCGTTGATTTCCTCCCCGTCTCAATCGTTACCAAACGCGACGATGGCACCTACGCCCTCGAATACGACCGCCCCAAATCCATCGGCTACATCGCCCCCTTCTACGGCAATTTCGCCGTAATCCTCAAGGCGTATGTTTATATCCTTATGCTCGGTAAAGCAGGTCTTGTCCGCGTCGCTGAAAACGCCGTCCTCAACGCAAATTACGTCCGCGTAAAATTGAAAAAACACTTTGCACTGGCAGTTGATGCAATATGTATGCACGAATGTGTCCTGACGCCCTCAAAGGGAATGTTGGATTCGGGCGTTCACGCCTTGGATGTTGCAAAGGCACTCATTGACCGCGGCTTTCATCCGCCCACTGTCTATTTCCCCACGACCGTCCATGATGCGATTATGATTGAGCCGACCGAAACCGAGAGCAAAGAAACTCTCGACTCCTTCATCGATGCGATGATTGATATCGCTGAAGTCGCCAAAACCAACCCCGAAAAAATCAAGGCCTCGCCTTCGACTACTCCCATCTGCAGACCCGACGACACCGCCGCCGCCAAAAACCTCGACCTCGCCTGCTTATAAGGCCAATATCCAGGTCTCGTTTTATTCGAGGGGTTTACGCATCGTGCTTGACAAATGATGTCGTTTCTCTAATAATTAGTATCAGGACGGCGAAAAATGTGAGCAATAAATCCTTAATAAACTACGATTACGAGTCAGATGTCCTTTACATAGTAGTCCAAAAGGGCATGGAAGAAGGATTTGTAGAGGTTGCTCCGGGTATAAACGTGGAACTCGATGATAGAGGCCAAGTAATAGGAATAGAAATCCTGAACACCTCAAAATACTTAAAACCCATCGCTAAACCTTTATATAAAAATATACAGATGACTTAAAAAAGCAATGTGTTTTAAGCCTTGTGGTGAGGTTGCTGAATCCATCGGCTAAAATATATCTAAAGGCGGTTTATATGGAAACCATATATAAGCAATATTCGAACACGGTAGGAAGGAGAGTAACAAGATGGGATCTTGTGATATTTGCAGCAAGAGTATACAGGAACCAGAAGGTTACCTGTTAACGACTAAGGAGGTTGTTACCAGCGAAGCCTACTGGCGAAAATCACTACCCATGTTAGGAATGATGCTTCCCCGGAAAGCCCTAGGCGACAACCTGCTAATGGTCGTCGCTAGGATGGCAAAGTCGGATACACCGTGGATGGTTTGTGAGAATTGTGCGGTACTCTTTTCGTTCGATCTTGCGGAAAGGAGAGAGAAAGCTCGTATTTGTCGCTCTACAGGGCAGCCTTCAGGTGGCTTCGCTTTGTGTCAAATGCGCCAACAAGGCAACGATATCATCATCGACAATGTGGATGACGATGGTATGATGGCGGCAATGCGTGCAGCGACAAATGCGATCCGCACACTTGAATCCAAAAAGAAATGGTGGCAATTCTGGAAGTGATACCAGATTGCTGAACCAAGGAGTCCCGGTGACATGGGAATCCGCGCGCCCGATGCTGTTTCGGAATCCAGTTTTACCGCGGGTTGTTTTTAGACGCGGATTCACCCCGTGAGATAGGCGAAGCCGCCATCTAACGGGGTGAACGTATATTATCGCTGTTTTTAAAAGGTTTCAGCAGTTCGGTTGATTGTATAAGCTCATTGAGCCGGTCAAGAGTGGGGGCGGCAAGAACTATCGTATCAAACCCTCGGGCCTTTCCCTTCAACTCCAGCACTTCGCCGCGATTAATCTGTTCTTTTATTTCCAGCCACGGCTTTGGCAGCAGGTCCTGGTATGCCTTAGGCACTGTTTGGCTGTGGCCAAATTTTTCCTCGTCAAGGGCAAACATTATTACAAAAGTGTCGCCCGGTTTTGCCCAGGATAAAACTTTCTCGAAGTATTCCCCGCACTTTTACTCATCGTCGCTATAGCCGCCGATTGAACCTCCGTAGTTATCTCCGATGACCCGCTTTAATTTCTGCCAGCCGGGTCCTATGCCGACCACTTTTTTCCCGCCCGGAGCCGTCCCTGTATCTGCTCCTCTTTGTGCGAAATAAACCCCACCGAAGCTCTCGCCGCCATCTGACGGATAGAAACTTAAATGCAGGTCTCCTTCCTTCAATAATGTAAATGTCCGGGTAAATTGTCCCTCGCCGTGTTTAATAATCGGACCCTGACTGCTCGAGGTCTCACCGTTCGTAGCATAAACGTGCAGCGCCGCATCATCGTGTGATTTCAACGTGTATCTGCCGCTTACAATGTATGTCTCGCCCGGCCTAATCATTCCGGCTGGACCGGATAAATCTGTGATTGTAATCGAATCCCCATTTTGAAATTCCCTGCTTGTTATCTTAAACTCAATGGGCTGCGGTGTATGTAGTATCTGCACATCTGTCTTCACTCCCGGCCTCAGCGACACATTCCTGAATTCAATCAACTGGTAAGGCCGTGTCTGGAATTGAAACTCCTTTATTTTATTGAGTGCTATATCGCTGAACACGGCAGTTGTTTGGTGCATCGGCGTGCTTTTCGTGCCGAGCATATTTATTCCTCCTTGGTTCTTGGGACACGTATGTATATCGTTATTATCATCTATCGCAACGACTTGGCTATCGCAACCGATAGAATTGTCTGATACAACGAGCATTACCCCTTTATCGGTCTGCTGTGGAGTTGAGAAGACGGTGCCGTATTCACCATTGAATACACTTTTTATGCCAACACCATTATATCTCGTAGTCGTCCATGGGCCTGCCGTAACATTTACTTTAATGTCTGCTTCAGTGCGCTGCTCATCTTCGTAAAATTTCATCCCGCTTATATCATATATACTGTGTCCCTGCGAATCCGTTACCAGCAGAGAATCTTGTCCTTGCGAACCTTCAATATCCAGCGAATAAGCCATACCGTTCGGGCCGGCTATCTTATACAGTATCGCGTATTGTTTTCCCTTTGCTGATATTGTCCCGGTTTCTTTCACGTTGAATGTTTCTGCGACCTCGCTGCCGTCAGTCCGCCACCACTTCTTGCCCTCTGTTGGATACTCACATATCCCAACAAGTTCCACCGTCACGCCGTTATCAAGTTTTGCTGTGAAAGATGCCTCTGTGGCTTTTCTGTCCTCCGCCATCTTTCCTACGGTTTTTGCCGCTTTCGCCATAGGCAGCATCACCGCCGCTGCGGTAATTACGAGCACAAGTCCGGCAAAACCTATTTTCGTGTCTTTGGGTATGGGTTTGCTCAGCATAATTTTAATCCTTTCTTTCAATTTGCTTTTGGACTCGATGATACTTACCGTCGCCAATCTGAACTGCGGCCGCGAAAATGCCTTCTCGGCAACGTCTATGAGAGTGTTGCTGTAACCTGCCGTCTCGCCGTTGAGATGGGTCAGGACCATTTCATCAACGGCTTGCTCTCGAACCCGACGAATATATGCGTTCGCCGCCCACACAAATGGATTATAAAAATAGAATATCTGGAGGATTGTCTGAATAAGATTAACCCACAAGTCGGCGCGTTTGACGTGGCTAAGCTCGTGCATCAGCACCATTGCTAATTTTGAGCGTTCCATTTTTTCGAGAAGCCCGGTGGGCACTATAATCACGTGCCTAAACAGGCCGCACACGGCAGGACTGACCATATTGTTCGACAGTCGTAACTCCACTAAACCCTTGACACCGATTCTTTTCTGGCAGGTATGAACCATTTCGACTAATCGCTCTGACGCCGGCTTACTCTGAGTAATCAGTTTTTTTATTGATGCAATTCGCCGGATGAATCCCGCCAAAAGCACAAGCACGCCAAATAGCCATGCAATAAATATGCCCCCTTGCCAGTTCAGGGGAATTGCTTCCGCGGATGCTGGCGATTCTGCTGTCTTGGCGACGCCACTTTCAACAATGTCCTGCGGTGAGTTTATAGGCCGGGCAAATTCGCTGCTCGTTTGAACCGGCGTCGATTTGGTTGGCGCATAAACCGTTTGTATTTGTGGCGCTGGTGGTTCGACTTGCGTTAGTGCTACCGAAAAATTCACGCCGGATAATTGGCCTATGCCTGTCGGCAGCGATAGCGTAGTAGGCAAAACAAGTTTAATAAGAACAAGACACCACAGGCAATATCGCAGCGACGCCTTCACTCGCTTGCGAATCAAGATGTCAGCCAGAAAAAGCAAAGAAGTCAGCAGCCCGAATTGCACCAGCATCGTCATCCCGTGCTGGCAGAAGATTGCCCCGCTTTTATTGAGAACGCTGATAATAGTGCCCATTGCAACGTCCTTTCCAAATTAAATTGACGTAAGGACTTACTTGTTCCTTCCTGTTTTGCTAACAATGTCCCTGAGCTCTTTCACATGCTCTTCCGAGATATTTTCGTTTTCGACTAAGAATTGAACCATCGGCGCAATCGCTCCGTCGAATGCCCGGCTCAGCATCTTGCTGAATTCACCTTTCGCCGCCTGCGTCCTGTTTATCTGCGAGCTGAAAAGCTGAAGGTTGCGGACCTTGTTTATTTTAAGCAAACCCTTATCGACCATCCGGTCCATCGTCGTCTTGACTGTGCTGTAAGCCCAGCCCCTTTCAGTGGCCAGCGCATCCTGCACTGTCCCTGCCGCACAGGGTTGATGTTCCCAGACCACTTTCATTATTGCCCACTCCGCCTCCGTCAGCTCGCCAAAAGCCGTCTCGTTCTTACCTTTTGAATTTCTTTTTTCGTTAACCATATATTGATCTCCATATATTCTACTACGATAGAATATATTCGACACATGTAGAATAAGTCAAGACAATTTTTGAGATTTTTCAAAAATATTTTTTACTCCCCTAAAATTGTTCTCTGGTCCGATGGTTGTTCATGTTTCTTTTTGGAATACCGCTGTTGTTTTTTGTAAACATAAACACAGAATCTACCCCAAATTGGCATTTTATAGGCCTTAATGCGTAATAGGGCAATTCGGCCACAGAGTATATGTTGCAAAAAAGCAACACAGTGCTAAAGCTTGTCAGTGGGCTGTGTTACACCCCCAGCCGCAAAAGATATGTAACCTTATCTATGCCAAATCGTTATGTCCTTCCTGTTTTCTCAGCCATCATCCTTATGCCCATTGGCATAACATTTGCTCTCATCTTCATCTTACCTTTGATTGTAAAATAATTGGGCGGGACGCTCAAAAACTCATTGAGTAGGAGGAGTGGTGTCCGCCCGATTTAAAGATAGCCAAAATCGGCTTGGCCGATTTTGTTATCCTATAGGCAGGGGTCGTCCGGAGGAGGGCGACCCTGCTTTTTTTACACCTGTCCGCCGGAATCTCTTATAATCAGGCAAGCTATGGAACCATAGTCATGTAGGCTATGGAACATAGTCGGGCGAGTTGTGGAACCATAGTTGTAGGTGAGCTATAGAACATAGTCGGGCAAGCTATAAAACCATAGTCAGGTAAGCTATGGAACATAGTCGGGCGAGTTGTGGAACTATAGTTGTAGGTGAGCTATGGAACCATAGTCAGGTAAGCTACCGAGGTAAACTATTGGCAACCGGGTAAGCTATGGGCAAGTTGTGAAATTATAATCGGGCGGGTATGGAACGGGCCGGCTACAGGATAATTGACGCGAATTTTAACCGGGCACGCGAGGCGATGCGTGTAATTGAGGATTACTGCCGATTCAGTCTCAATTGTGCCCCGCTGAGCGGCCGGGCAAAAGAGATGCGTCATCAGCTATCATCAGCAATCGCCCATCTTAACGCAGGCCAATTGCTCGCGAGCAGAGATACGCCGGGCGACGTCGGCGTCGGACAAACAATCGAAAGCGCTATTGGCAGGGCGGATTTGAAGGATTCGCTCACCGCGGCATGCAAACGGCTGCCTGAGGCGCTTCGGGTCATTGCGGAGGCATTACGAAGCGTTGAGCCGGGAATCGCCGACCAGATGGAACGCCTGCGATATGCCGGCTACACACTCGAAAAGGATATCGCCCTGTTTGCGGATGCCCAGGGCAGGTTCAACAAGGTTCGGCTGTATGTGTTGATTAATTCGAATTTGCCGGCGGAGGTTTTTACTTTGGCGGGTCAATGTCTCGCGGGAGGGGTTAACTGTCTTCAGTTGCGGGCGAAAGATATTGATGCGGACAAGTATTTTGCCATCGCCTGTGAATTTGTGAAGATGTGCAAAGACGATGGAGTTATTAGCATTATTAATGACCGAGCTGATATTGCTATCGCCAGCGGCGCTGATGGAGTTCACCTGGGGCAAAATGATTTGCCGATTGAGCAGGCACGCAAACTTCAGATGATGCCTATGATTTTTGGCAAGAGCACGCATTCACTTACCCAGCTTAACGCGGCGGTTGCGAAGTTGCCGACGTATGTTTCACTTGGGCCTGTGTTTGCGACGCCTACCAAACCGGAGGCGAAACCAGTAGGCCTCGATTATGTTAAGCAGGCGTTACCTATTTTAACAGATACGGGTGTTGGCCACGTTGCTATTGGAGGCATAACCGAGAGCAATATCGATGCCGTATTGGCAGCGGGTGCCCGGACCATCGCAGTCAGTTCGGCAGTTACAAATTCGCCGGACCCGAAGGCAGTTTGTAAAAAGCTGAAACAAAAAATCGCGGCGGTTCTTGATAAATAATAATTTCGTAACTGCCGATGTACCCACGATTTGCCGACTTGTAAACGGAAGTGCCGCAAGCAGCAGTAATTGTGAAACGGGGAGTTATCCACTTTAGTTTTAGCGGTTTGTTAAAACAGTTTAAGCTTTCTAACAATCAACATCTTACCCAGATTAAATATCTGGACTCAGCTTGCCCATTATGACCCCCCTCTGTTGA
Source organism: uncultured Phycisphaerales bacterium (assembly GCA_903857265.1). Taxonomy (GTDB): domain Bacteria; phylum Planctomycetota; class Phycisphaerae; order Sedimentisphaerales; family Anaerobacaceae; genus Fen-1362. The sequence continues at coordinate 164,967 of CAIODZ010000010.1, read as the reverse complement.
ATCGTAACCCCTTATTTATGCAATAGTTAGCATTTGCCCCGCAAACCCTTGTCTCGATATTTTGTTATTTTGGCAACAAATAATGATGGAACTGTTTTTCCTACTCGAATATAGGGTTAAAATTATCAACAAGTTATCCACATCGCCGGATTATTAATAGATAACTTCGATTTTCCTTAAAAGGGCTGCGATATGGAGTGGTGGTTTTTGGGAAAATGCTATTGCATAAGGCAGAACGAAACTTTTGGCTCGGTCTTTTGTGGCGGGGAATTGAAATACGCTTGATTAAGGCGGAGGAAAAGGGTAAAAGGTATGGCTGATTTTTGATTTCGGATTTCAGATTTAGTTTAGGAGAATGATAAATGTTCGCAGGTGCGATGACGGCGCTGATAACGCCTTTCAGGGATGGGCAGGTCGATTTTGAGACGCTCGATGAGCTGATTGAGTTTCAAATCGAAGGCGGGATAGACGGTATTGTGCCTGTTGGAACGACGGGCGAATGCCCGACGCTCTCACACGATGAGCACAAAAAAGTCATCGAGCGCGTGGTCAAAACCGTGGCAGGGCAGGTGCCTGTAATCGCGGGGGCCGGCTCGAACTCGACGGCTGAGGCAATCGAACTGACGGCTTTTGCGAAAAAAATCGGCGCGGACGCGACTTTGCAGGTTGACCCGTATTACAACAAACCCACACAGGAAGGTTTTTACCAGCATTTCAAAGCGATAGCTGAAGAAGTGGATTTGCCGATTATTCTGTATGACATTCCGGGCCGATGCGGCGCGGGGATGACCGTTGATACGATTGTGCGTCTTTCCGAGATTGAGAATATCGTCGGGATAAAAGACGCGACGGGCCAGATGGACCACGTCAGCGAAATCGCGACGCGATGCAATATGACGATTTTGTCGGGCGATGACTCGATGACGCTGCCAATAGCCGCGGTGGGAGGCAAAGGCGTAATCAGCGTCGTATCAAATATCGCACCTGCTGATGTAAAAGCGCTGACGGATGCGATTCTTGACAGCGATTTTGCAACCGCGCTGAAATGGCACAAAAAACTATTTGCGCTGAGCAGGGGAATGCTTTCACTGGCGTCGAATCCGATACCGGTGAAGGCAGCGATGGCGATGCTGAACCTGTCGGATGAGGAAATGCGGCTGCCCTTAGTGCCGATGGAAGAAAGCAAAAAAGCGTTATTGCGAAAAACTTTGCAGGAATACGGGCTGTTGAAATAAATCACGGATTTACCCCGTGAGATAGGCGAAGCCGCCATCTAACGGGGTTAACACAGATTTATTCTTCCTCAAATAATTAGCCCTGCCATTTTCGTCCTCCTGCCCTCGAATTGGTGTTAACATAATGTCAGGCAGCGTGTTTTAATAATCAGGGAAATCCCAGTTTGATAAAGCGTGGCAAAAATGATCACTGCTGTCCGAGTAGTTTGTTTCACGATACTGTTATTCGCGTTTCCCTTTTGCGCTGAGGCGGAGGATTTCACCGATGCCATCCACGCGTACCTGCAACAGTACGTAGAGGCTCACAAAGCAAATGTCGGCATCGTGGTCGGCATTGTGGACGAGAATGGCAGCAGCGTTGTCAGTTACGGGAAAATGGATAACGGCACCGACCAGGATGTAAATGGCGACACCCTGTTCGATATCGCTTCGGTCACGAAGACATTTACCGGGCTGTTGCTGCAAGACATGATTGAGCGAGGGGAAATGAAGCTGGATGACCCCGTGGCAAAGTATTTGCCCGCCTCGGTCAAGATGCCGACCCGCAACGGCAAGGAAATCACCTTGCTCCATCTGGCCACGCATACCTCCGGGCTTCCAGGCGTCCCTGACAACCTTGACCCCAAACGTGCGGATAATCCCTATGCTGATTACACCGTCGAGAAGTTGTATGCCTTCCTGTCCGGCTACAAAATGACCCGGGACCCGGGAGCGAAGTTCGAATATTCCGGCCTGGGAATGAGATTGCTTGGTCAGGCAATCGCCCTGAAAGCCGGGACGAACTATGAATCGCTCGTGGTGGACCGGATTTGCCGGCCATTAAAGATGGACAGCACGCGGATCACCCTGACGCCCGAACTAAAAGCCCGATTTGCACAGGGACACAATCAACTCGGATACGCGGTATCAAGTATGGATTATGGAGCTCTGATGGGCGGTGCCGCGCTGCGCTCGACGGTCAATGACCTGCTGAAATATGTGTCGGCCAACCTCGGCCTGATGCCGTCTCGTCTGACACCGCTCATGGAAAAAACACATGTGGTTCACTTTTCCCACATGATGCCGGACAACGAAGACACTGGGCTGGCTTGGGGTATCACACCCGATCTGCAAGGGAGAAAAATTGTCTGCCACGGCGGAGGCGCTCCCGGTTACAGGGCGTGGGTTGGTTTCGACAAGACGCGGCGTCGCGGTGTGGTGATCTTATCTGATTTTGCGATGGATAAGATTACCAGAACAGGCAAGGTTTTACTCGAAAGCGAATGGCAATCGGATCGTCGGCCAACGGAGATGAAAATCAACAGCCGGGTTTACGGTTCGTATGTAGGGCAATACCGGCCATCTGATGCAGCACCACGCAGGTTCAAGCTCTGGCCATTTTCCCGCCACGAAGATAGCACCACCTCCCAATCCAACCTCGGTATTCGCCGTGAAGGAGATCGGCTCTTCGCCCAGGCCACAGGATCAAAATCATGGCCTGTTGATGTATTGTTGCCGCCTGGCGATGTTGAATTATTGTCGGAATCGGAAAACTGTTTTTTTGAAAGATTGAGCGGCATGCCCATGACCTTTTCCCGGAATGCCCGGGGCAAAGTGACCGGCTTGAAAATGGACTACCAAGGCAAAGTATTTTATTACAAAAAAATATCCAATGAGCCGCCTAAGGTACCTGAATCGCCCAAACCGCGCGTTGCCATCAAGCTGGACACAAAACTTCTTGACGCCTGTGTCGGCCACTACGAATTTGCGCCGAACGCCATGTTTCCCACTGGAATGAAACTGACGATCTGGCGAGAAGGAGATCAGTTGGTCTCGCAATGCTGGGGCAAGAATGTCGGCCAAGGCGCTTTCGATATTTATCCCGAATCGGAAACGAATTTCTTCCTCAAAACCGCTGATGAGCAATTCATCTTCATCAAGAATAAAGAAGGAGAAGTGACGGCAGCGATCGACCATGAAGCGGGGTTGCCGGACATCAAGGGAAAGAAACTAAAAAACTTATCAGAATGATTTTGGCCGCCGGCAAGATTGCCGGGATTCAGCAGTTCTCGCCGCGGGGTAATCCGTGGACACCATACTAATTTCTTGACGTCAAATAACCGTTGCCAAAGCGTTTTATGGGGGACGAAGGCAGCATTAATGTCCTTATCCATCAGCACTTACAAAAAACAGCGGGGACATTACTCCGCTCATTTTTTGCCATAACTTCTTTTGCGCCAAGGTTTTAAATTCTGGACAAAAACAGTTGTTATCCATTTTCGCGCAAGTCGAAAACCCTTAGATGCGAAAATTCTAAAATTTTTTTACTCCTTATTTCATAAGGACTTATCGATTTTGAGCGGAATTGTACACTTAACAAAGCACATTTAACAAACCGCCTTTTTGTAGGTTAATCGTTTATTGTCCGCTCCCATTATGGCGTGTTCGGCACGTTCGCCGTCGTTTGTTTTGCGGTGATTCCAGCGGAAAGCAAACTCATCACAATAACGCCCGATATGCTGTTTAGAAATATGGTGATATGTCCCGTGAACGCCGCGTTTCATTAAAGCGAAATACGATTCAGCCGTATTGGTTGATACGTTACCTCTGGCGTATTCGCCCATACTGTGCTTTACAACGTGATGACCGCCAGCGAATTCCCGTCCGATACCCTTATAGATTTTTGATTCGTCCGTCATTATCGTGGATTGCAACCCGACGTTTTCCCTGATAGCAGATTTTAAAGTATTGCCGTCAACCCGCTCTATTGGTCTGGATACCGCTTCGCCATTTCTTTCAACCAAAACCATTACCGGGGTTTTTGTTGTGTAGCATTTACGAACGCCCTTTTTGCGGCGGTCGATACAATCATCTTTAAATTTTCCTCTTGGCCTGCCGCCGACGTATGTTTCGTCACATTCCACGATGCCGTTTAGCTTACCAGCAAAAGGCCCTTCCTTCATTGCGGCCCGTATTCTGTGAGCTAAATGCCAGGCGGATTTGTAAGAATGTAGGCCCAAATTCCTTTGCAGTTGAAGGGCCGATATGCTTTTTTTATGGGAACACATAGAATAGAACGCTTGAACCCATTGCCTCAAAGTGATATGCGAGCGGTGCATCACCGTCTTGACTGTTACCGTGAATTGACTCCGGCAATCATTACACTGTATAACGCCGTCCCTGACCTTATCCGACTTGGCCTGTATCCTTGTCACGTTTACGCTGCCACAATGGGGGCAAGCTGGGCCTTTGGGCCAACGTATGCCTTCAAGGATAGCCCTTGCCTCGTCCTCAGTCAAACGCCCTACATCTATTGAGGCCATTTCGCTTAACTTACTGAATTTTGGTGGAATGAATTTCATAATCAATTTCCTTGCAAATAACAGATTTGATGTAGCATTGGGACTTTTTTATAATTGAACTTGAATCTTCTGATAACTGCTTTGGTATCATTGGCACTCGCCGCAACTTTTATTGTTTCATAGTACGCCGGAGATACTCGTGGCCATCCTTTGGAGTTTTTGGGTTTTTCAAAAAATACAGGCCAACGAACAATGGGAACTAATTCAGAGCAATTAGGATTTATATCGCAATTAGTGGTCTTGGTTTTATCAAATATCAGGTTGGCTGGTCTTTTTGATATTGACCCCGTATGCTCAGCCGTAACCGAAACATTTTTAAGGGTTTTGCCTGAATTATTTTTAATTTCTAATCTATATACCCAATCCGTTCCTTCTATTGACCAAAACCGCTCCATTGAGTTATTTGGGTCAAATATGATTTCGAGGGGGGATGCTTCGGAAAAACGCCTTTCGTTTGTCGAGTGAGTAATTGCTGCCTTTTTATATACTTTACTCGCCGCAATTATTGCGCCGATAAGAATAAGACCAAGTGAAATAAGTATTTTGCTTTGCCAACATATTGATTCTAAATATATATTCACTTTATCCCCCAACTTAAGTTTGGGGATAAACCACCAAAATAGAAGAGATGCAACCCCAAGCCAAGTAGTAACAATACTATAAAGGGATAAGAACGTGTCTTTGAGCAAATCTTTAATAAGTTGTCTGACCATAATACCCTACATTTTATCATACCCCCTCCTGCTTTGTCAAGTGCATAATTCCCATTTTGAGCATATCAGGAAATTCCTTAGTTTTCGTCAAAAGCGCGCAAGTTCGCGCCAATATATGGAGAGACCTCGTGGGTCTCTCCATAGTTGTTAGTGATTGGTTTTTAGTCGTTAGTTGTTTGTGGATCCCCGATTGCGGCTCCTACGGAGCTTGAGTCGAGGACAAGGAAAATGGGTCCCCTGTTGCGGAACCAAAGGAGCGGGTTCTCGGGGATCTGCGCTGCGCTCCGAGGAGGGAATTAGGAATGAAAGTCAATATAACAATTGGGATACCGAGTTGGTTGGACAAAATATGTGCCTGGCCGGTAATAGTTTATCGCAAATGGAAATTCGGCTATTCCTTTCGCAAAATTTTCCTCGGTGAGGGCGAATTTACAATCATGGATGTGCAGGATTATTACCGCTATTGTGCTTTCAAATGGATAATGGGCGGACAGGGCACGACTGTTTACGCCGTAAGAAGCACAAAAATAGGAGGCAAGATAACGACCAGGCGTTTGCACAGGGAAATTATGAATGCCCCTAAAGGTCTTTTAGTTGACCACGAAAACGGCAACACCCTCGATAATCGAAGGGCCAACCTTCGGTTAGCAACCCACTACCAAAACACCTGCAACAGGCGAAAGACCAAATCAAAAACCGCGTCGCGCTTTGTAGGACTTTGCTGGGAGAAAACCAGCAGCCGCTGGGTCACTCACATCCAAGTCCATGGCAAAAAAATATATTTAGGCCGCTTCAAATCCGAAATCGACGCCGCCCATGCTTATGACGAAGCCGCGAAGAAATACCACGGTGAATTCGCCCACCTGAATTTTCCGGATTAAGGATAACGCAGAGGGGTTCTGGGTCGGGCCTTATTTTTTATAAACATCAGCCGGGTCGAAGACCTTTTCGGCGACGAATTCGAGCTGTTCGGTCGTTCCTTTTTTCAAAGCGCGGTAGAAACAGGATTGGTAGCCGGTGTGGCACTGGCCTGAATCGACGGTAACTTTGAGGATGATACAATCCTGGTCGCAATCGACGAGGATTTGGCTGACCTTCTGGACGTGGCCCGATTGTTCGCCTTTTTTCCAGAGCTTTTTTCGAGACCTGCTGTAATAGGTTCCGCAGCCGGTTTTGATGGTGTAGTCGAGGGCCTCGCGGTTCATATAGGCGACCATCAGGATTTCGCCCGTTTTGGCGTCCTGTGCGATGGCGGGAATAAGGCCATTCGCGTCGAATTTCGGCGTCAGTTGTGTGCCCAGTTCTATTGTTTTGTCGGCAGCCACGATTATTTCTCCTTCAATATGTAAATCTTGCCGGAAAGGGTTTTAACCGTTATCATCTTCTAAAACAAGCTTTTTACGTTGAAAGCAGATAAATGGGCGAGCAAAAAAAGACCAATACACAAAAATTGTTCTTTTTTCTGCGAATCGGGTTTGTAGCAGCCGCGATAGTGGCGGTAACAATCTGGGTATCGCAGAATAACCGCTATGTGATTCTGGGCAACAGTTTCGCGAAGATGGGGCCGTGGTTTTTCGCCGGGATTGTGGGGGCATTTGTCGTAAGCCAGGTGATTTTAGCGTCGCGGTGGTGGTTGCTGCTGCGAACACAGGGGATTCATATTAATATCTGGGCGGCGGTTCGACTGCACTTTCTGGGGCTTTTTTACAATAACGCGATGCCCGGCTCAGTCGGCGGCGATTTGATTCGGGCGTGGTATGTTACCAAGCACACAGAGAAGAAATTCGAAGCGGTGCTGAGCATATTTGTTGACAGATTTATAGGGCTGTTAAGCTCTTTGATGATGGCGGGCTTTTGCTATTTCGTTTTGCTGCGGGACGTAAACCTTGGGGTAAGTCAAAAGGCGGCATCGGGCATTTTAAAATGGGCGGTGATTGTTATCGCGGCGATAGCAATCTTGGTCGCAGCGATACCGGCTGGGAGAAAACTGGCGGCAAAAGCATATCAGCACTTAGTAACATTTGCCAAAAAGCTCTGGACGGCAGCGGTCTTGTATGGCAGCAACCCGTTGACCATACTCGCGGCTTTCGGGCTTACGTTTTTACTTCAGGGAATAGTCATAACGGGTTTCTGGCTGATTGGCCGACAGATAGGTATAGAAGCGGGATTGAAATACTATTTCGTGTTTTTCCCGCTGACCTGGGGTTTGGGGGCGATACCCGTGAGCGTTGGCGGAGCTGGGGTGGTTGAAGGCGGGCTTGCGGGGCTGTTTGTGCTGGCCGGGGTGGGAGCAGAGCAGGCGCTGGCGATTGCGCTTTGTCAGCGGGCGGTGTGGATAGTCGCGGCTCTGCCTGGTGCGTGGATACACTGGACGGGCAGGCATCTGCCGAAAGAGATGCAGATTGAGCCAGGCGAGAATTGATAATTGATTATTGGTTAAGGGAGTAACATTAAGCATGACAAAGGGGCGATTCAGGGGATATTTTTTACGCGGGCTTGGAGTATTGCTGCCGACGGTCCTGACGATATGGCTGATTTTGTGGGGGTTTAACTTTATCAACGATAAAATCAGCGTCCATATAAAACAGATACTGATTTTTGGGATAAAGCTGGCCGGGGGGTCGGAGGCGATACTGGCGAATTTCTGGATTGGCTGGTTTCTGTCGATAGCCGGGTTTTTGCTTGCACTGGGAATCGTGTACATAGTGGGAATCGTGTTTGCCAGTGTGCTGGGCAGGGGTATCTGGCAATATATCGAACGACTGATGGCGAACATTCCCCTGTTAAAACAGATATATCCTTATATCAAACAAATGACGGATTTCTTCTTTAAGCAGGAAGAAACCAAAAAGATATTTTCAAGGGTGGTTGCCGTCGAGTATCCGCGCAAAGGAATCTGGTCGGTGGGGTATGTTACGGGCAGCGGCATCAAAAAAATCGTTGAGGGGCAGAACAAGGAGTTTGTTACGGTCCTGATACCCACCGCACCGACGCCATTTGGCGGTTTTCTAATCATTGTTCCGAAAGAAGAAGTCGTGGATTTGGATATGTCAATCGAAGAGGCGCTGAGGTTCATACTCAGCGCCGGGGTGATAGTTCCTGGCGAACAAAACGCTGCCAAATCGCCCGCCGGAAGTGAGTAGATTATGCGTGAAATTGGGAAGGGCTTGTGTATAATAAGCTGGCCGGCGGTGGCCGGGCTATAAGTGATTTAATTGTAAATGAAAAGGAGAACTGCCTTGTTATTCAGGATTAGCGGCAAACACACTGAGATCCCGGAAAGCGTAAAAAGCTATGCCGAGGAAAAAACCGACAAGCTGCCTAAATTTTACGACGTCATCAACCAAATCGAGGTCATTGTTGACGGCAAAGAGGGAAGCAAGGAAGCGGGTAATATCGCGGTGGAAATCATCGCCAGGGGAGAACGCAAGAAAATCTTCGTGGTAAAGGAAATAGGCAACGACGTTTACGCCTGCATCGACCTGGCGACACACAAGCTCGAGCAGCAGCTCAAGAAGACCAAGACCAAAGAGCGGGACGAAAAAAAGCACAGAGCCCGCTAAAGTTCTGCGTTTTTCAACCGATATGATGCAGACGATAAAAACTTATGGGTGCGTTTTAGGAAAGATGGTATGAAGTTTGCGGATTTCGTTTGTTTTGAGGCGGTCATCCCGGAGCTTGAGTCAAAGGACAGGGATGGAGCCATAACGGAGCTTGTGGCGGCGCTTGACAAGGCGGGCCGGCTCGGGAAAGGCAACTGCGACAAAATAACGCGTGCCGTAATCAAAAGGGAAAACGAGGCAAGCACCGGAATGGGCAAGGGAATAGCCGTTCCTCACGTCAAGCACAAGGCGGTCAAGGACGTCGTCGCCGCGGTGGGCCAGAGCAGCAAAGGCATTGATTTTGCCGCGCTGGACAAGCAGCCGGTGTATTCGGTCCTTCTGCTGTTAAGTCCCGCCGAAGACCCCGACAAGCACCTGCAGGCAATGGAACAGATTTTCAAACACCTTCAGCAGGAAAAATTCCGCAAGTTCCTGAGGCAGTCACAGACGACCGCACAGATTGAGGACCTGTTGAAAGAGGCGGACGTTAATCCGTCCCTGTGAATTTTGTGATGCAACCAGGCCGGTGATATCTGAACGGATGCTCAACAGTGCAAAATACAGTTTGCGAACTTGAAGTTGAAATAAAAAACGCGGATGGGCTTCATATGCGGCCCGCGATGCAGTTTGTAGATACGGCCAGCAGGTTTCAGTCGTCGGTAAGCGTCAGCAAGGACGACACAAACGTGGACGGCAAGAGCATTATGCAAATGAGCATGCTCGCAGCGACATGCGGAACCCGGCTGAAAATAAAAGCCGAGGGCGCGGACGCGGCTGAGGCGGTTGAGGCGCTTCGAGAGCTTGTTGAGGTAAAGAAATTCGATGAGCCGACACCCGAGGAAAAAAGTCGGCAGGCGTAATTATCCCGGTCAACAATGGAAATTAAAAAAGGCGTAGCTGTTTCGCCGGGAATTTCAATCGGTAAGTGCCTCGTTATCGACGCAGAGGATTACCGGATTCCAAGGCGACTTATTGATCCGTCGCAGCGAATGACGGAAACGCAGCGGGTGCGCAACGTTTTCAAAGACGCCATCGAGGAGCTGACAAAACTTCAGGCCGAGCAGGAGGAAATCGAAGGGCAGAAGATGAAAGACATCTTCGCGGTTCACCTCAGCTATCTTCGGGACCGCACCCTTCGCAAGAAAATAACCGATATGATAACCACCGAATCGGTTACGGCCGAGTTTGCCGTTTCCAAGACGCTGCGTGATATCGCCGCTCATTTTGCCAAAGTAAAAGACGCCTACATAAGCGAGCGGGCTGCCGATATATATGACATCGAACACCGGTTACTGCGACTCCTCGTGGGAGGCAAGAGGCAGGATATCGCGGCCCTGAAGGAAGAAGCGATTGTTGTAGCACGCGAGCTTAGCCCCACGCAAACGGCGAGTTTCAATAAAGAATACATCAAGGGCATCGCCACCGGCGCGGGAGGCAGGACAAGTCATACGGCGATTGTCGCAAGGTCGCTGGGTATCCCAGCGGTGGTTGCGGTGGAAGACATCACCGAAAGCGTAAACGCGGGCGATACCGTTATAATCGACGGCAACCGGGGCATTGTTATCGTAAATCCCGACGACAACACAATACAGCAATACCTTGAATACGCCGTCGAATATACCGAGCTGGAACACCGGCTTGACGCGATAAGAGAAAAACCAGCCGAGACGCGAGATGGGGTGCGCGTGGTGTTGTTCGGTAATATCGAATTCCCCGATGAGGCACATAGCGTTCTTGAAAAAGGCGGCGAAGGCATCGGGCTTTACCGAACGGAGTTTTTGTATCTTAACCGGGACACTGAGCCGACGGAGCAGGAACATTACGAGGCCTACTCCAAGACGGTTGCGGTTTTTAAGTCCAGGCCCGTTATATTGAGAACCGTGGACCTTGGAGCGGATAAATACACGCAGAGCAGGCGCTATGCCCGCGAGCCGAACCCGTTCCTGGGATTGCGTTCGATACGATATTGTCTTCAAAACCTGACGATGTTCAAAACACAGCTTCATGCCATTATGCGGGCGTCGGTCCTGGGCGACCTGCGGATAATGTTCCCGCTAATAACTAACCTTCAGGAGCTGATGCAGGCCAAAATGGTACTTGGCGACGTGATGGAGGACCTCGACGACGAGGGAATCCCGTATAACAGAAAAATCAAGGTCGGTATTATGATTGAGACGCCCGCGGCGGCGCTTACGGCGTCAATGCTGGCAAAAGACGTTGAATTTTTCAGTATAGGCACAAACGACCTCACTCAATATACGCTGGCGGTTGACAGAGGTAACGAGCTTGTCTCGACGCTTTATTCCTCGGTTGACCCCGCGGTCATTCGGCTTATCAGGACAGTGATTCAGGATGCGCACAAGGCACGGGTGGAGGTCAACGTATGCGGCGAGATGGCCTCGGAGCCGGAATCAGTGATGCTGCTGCTTGGTTTGGGCATACGCAAGCTGTCAATGGCGGCGCCGATGATACCGGAAATAAAACAGATTATTCGCTCAGTCACGGTAGAGGAATGCAATAAGGTTGCCAGAAAGGTTCTGGGGATGAATTCTGAAAGACAGATATCCAGCTTCCTTCGTGACGCGGCCAGAAAAATATTGCCCGAAGCGTTCTGACGATTGTCGTCAGAGGTAATCATAATCAGTCGCCAATATTCCCCGAAAAACAATAAATCGGCGCCCATAAGTCCTTATAGTATACCTACTTGTATTTTATTTTCGAGTTAAAGACAAAAAATGCTTGACAACTCTGAAATGGCGCTATAATTTTGTTTTTGTGAGCGGGGCAAGATAACAGGGGGCAGCGCCATCGAATCACACACCCCGTATTCGCTGATAAATTGCAGTTCCATTTTGACGAGGAAAGATATTCTTGATTTTTGAAGGAGGAATAATATGGCCAAGGTCAAATACAGTTTATTTATCGGATTGGTATGTCTTATGGTGGCAACCCAGGCGTTTGCCTGGATGATCAACGAGGATTACCAGCAGCGTGATTCCCGGCCAGCAACAGACTTTGAGATCTGGCTGAAAGGTGATGTGCAGAAACAGATCACGGGTGGTGGTCAATCAGGCGTCACCAACCCGTTCGACAATCCGACACGCACCATTACTCTGACTGATATTGGAAACACGTGTATTACTTTCAAAGGTTCTAATATTATTTCGCAGGACCTCAACAAAAATAAACACTTTGGGATATATGGAACTGGTAAGAAGCCCAAGGTTCGGTTCAAGGCCTGGTCATATACAACCAGTCCCTATATTGTCCCGGTGCCAAAGTCCAACTTTGACCTTTCATACAACCAAAACGCTCGGGAGTTGACCATTACAGTTGAGAATATATCCGACGACACCGTGACGTTCAGTGGTGTTGGGTACTTACTTAACTATGTGGAACGGCCGATTGAGGATTTGAATCGAAATGTGTTGCCACCAGAATCATTCATATCATTGCCCGAACTAAACAGAGAATACGCGGTTGGCGAGTCATCAAGTATCGTGATTCCAAACGTTGAACCAACGATGTTCGCCATTACCTACGCTACGGTTACCTTTACAGGCGCTTCAGCAGGCAATCGATACGACGATTTCGGTGTCGGCACCGGTGGAGAATGGGCTCAGGTGGCGGTAATCGACCAAGTTCCGGAGGCCGTTCCTACGGTCTCACAATGGAGCCTGATTGTTATGGCATTGCTGCTGTTGACGGTGGGGGTGGCCGTGATAAGGCGTCGTCTGCCCGCAGTGAGTGCTGCGATGGTTATACTCCTATTTTTGCCGGCATTAAGTTACGCTGGGACACCCGGCAATCACGCCGGAACCTGGACGAAAGGGCAGACAATAAAGGTCTGCGTAGATACGCCACCACCTCTGGGTGGGAATATCACGATCACGCAAGCGGAATTCTATGAGGCCGTTTTCGAGGCCATGGCCGAATGGAACGTTGCTCAGGCCAATCCCGACATCAATGGCTTGACCTTCGAATATGCTACAGAGAACTGTGACGTACAAATAAGCTGGCATGAGAAGTACGAATCTTGGGGAACAACCGACCCTGGAACTGGACCGGTTAAGGTTACTATCGAATCCGACGATGGGTTGAACGCCCGAGGGCTTACGCGGCTCCTGAAGCACGAGTTAGGACATGTGGAAGGTCTTGGGCATTCCGATTTGTCGACTATCATGAAGTGGAACTATCCCAGCAGTACAAACGACGCGGCTAAAGCGGCCGATTGGAACAGAACCGACCCCTTTGAGACGCCAAACGATGACGATATGGCGCTCAAGAAAAAGCTTTATGGAATGGCGACGGTTAAGAGCAAGTCAAATGCCAGCGGTACAGCTGATAAAGCAACAGATAAGTCATGGAAATACGACTATTCATTGGAAGGTCTTGTCGGACCCGGTTTGGTTGATCCGGTGACTCGATTCACCTTGGACCTACCTGAGGGCGTCAGTTCTTTTGATTTCGCTGTCACGCAAATGCCGCCTGGATGGCAGTGGGCATTTTTTCAGGGAGAACCCGCCGACCGTGGAGCCAGCGGAGGCAAGCCCACAGACACGGAAGAAGGTTTAATGCCTGCAATACTGACTTTCTGGACGCCCGACCCAAACTTTGGTATCATGCCTGGTCAAATCAGGGCGTTTCAGATCACCAGCCCGAGGGCACCGATGAACACCCGGACATTCACGAATTCTCCTCACTATGATTCAAACGAATTTGTTCTGGCAGCACCTGGTGGTCCTACACAAATTCCCACAGTTTCCGAATGGGGTCTGATTGTGATGGCGGGCGCAATGTTAATAGCAGGTGCGATTGTGATTGTTAGGCGCAGGCAAGTGGCGGTATAGGATTGTGAAGGGGCGAAAGAAATAGGTTTGCTGATGGGGAGCCCTCGGTGAAAGTGGTGGTATGCGCATAACGGGTGAACTATTCAGGAGGTGAAAGCCCGGATGAGACAGTTGAGGATAAACCGATACAACCAACGGCGGGAACACCGTGCGAGAAGAAACCTGGTAAAAACTGGGATTGGCGAATGGTTTTCCGAGCACAAGGGTGTGTTTGTTTTTTTGCTGATTTTCGGTGTTTTAATGGGCGGTTTTTATGCCCTTGCCCTATTCACGCCATTTTATGAGCGGCACTTTCCTTATTATCTTGGCGTTAACGCCAGAATGTCAGGACATATATTGAAGTATCTCGGCCAGGATATAACGGTCGGAGGCGCATCAATTTCTTCGCCGGTTTTTTCCATCACCATCGAACAAGGCTGTGATGCCATCGAGCCAACCGCTTTGTTTATTTGTGCCGTCCTGGCATTCCCGGTGCCTTTTTCAAAAAAGGTTCCCGGCATTATCGCCGGGACGCTGCTTCTGGCAGTTCTTAATCTTATAAGGATTGTCAGTTTATTTTTAGTTGGCGTTTATTTGCCTTCAGCTTTTGAATTGATGCACGCCGATGTGTGGCAGGGATTATTCATATTTTTCGCTATTTTCTTATGGGGCTCCTGGCTATTATGGACAGGGAAAAGTCAAGTACCCGTACAAAATCATTAGGGCTGATTAACACTAAGGCGGCCATAAAATTTTTCTGCCTGTTTGTATTAGTTTATGGCCTGCTGATGGCTGCCTGGCCGGCAGTGGGCGCCGTTTATTCAAAATTCTACCGGGCAACGGGGGAGGTTCTGTTTAGCTCTTTCGGACATGGGGTTATTGTCCGATTCTATCAATCGGAAAACAGCAGGGACGATATACATATTGTCACTTTTAACCAATACCGCATAGATGAGAACGGGAAAGTGAGTGAAGTGCGGTTCCACCATAATATCCGCTATGGCGATTATATGTATACGGCTTTCCTGGCGGCCTTGATAGCGGCTACCCCGCTGTCTTTGAGACGCAGAGGACGGGCGCTTGTTTGGGGATTGCTCTTGATGTACGTGTTTGTCGTTTTCAAAATTGCGCTTATGATACTCGAGCTTTTCAGTAGTGAACCGATTTCTCTGTTGATTTTAAGCCCATTATGGATGGATGTTGTCAATACAGTTTGCCATCTTGTTACGAATCCCTTGACTACTTCTTTCATAATCACCTTCTTTATCTGGGTTTTGGTTTCATTTCGCCGGGGGGATTGGGGAAATATCATTTCGGGGGAGCAAAAATCCGTTCGTATGCCTTTAAGGTCGGTTGCGAAGGCGAAAATGGGGCGAGCATAAGCCGGTTCCTGACACGGCGGTTCGTCTGAAAAATCCTTGTTTTCAACCACAATTGGGGGATAATGGAAGGGTTGTAGCGCCCTTTTTGTGTTATCAACGTTAATAAGGAGATGAAACCATAACCGGCCCGAACAAGCAGGACGTTAGCGGCACCGAACGAGTATGTGTGTTCGTCAGATTCCGAATAGGAGGAGCTTTGCGATTTTTGTCGCACGCGGAGACGATACGCGTTTTCCAGCGGGCCTGTGTGCGGGCGGGGGTGCAAATCGCGTATAGCCAGGGGTTTAATCCGCATCAGCGAATGTCGCTTGTCCCGCCTCGAAGCGTCGGTGTCGAATCAGACGATGACCTGCTGTGCCTGTGGCTTAAGGAGGGCCAGACAGCGATTGACGCCGAAGCACTGAAAAGTGTGCTGCCGGGCGGCATCGAAATCATTTCAGCAGAAACCAGCGAGGCAAAAAATATCCCTGAGCCGATTTCAGCAAGATATGTAATGAAGGTGCAAGGGCAGAAAATCTATGACGGAGTGAAGAAACGTATTGCGGATGTGCTGGCAAGCGATAAATTTGTTGTGAACCGTCGCGCAGGCGAGGATTCAAGAACCAAACCCGTTGATGTAAGGCCTTTTCTGGAAGCAATCCAAGCCGAACCGGAAGGGTTTACCGTTGACTGCAAAATCATCCCCAAGGGGACAATACGCGTTGATGAAATTCTCGGTTTGTTGCAATTGAAAACCGCGGATTTGATCGGGCCGGTCAGGCGCACAAGCGTGCAGTGGAAAGGTATTTAACAGCGATTACGAAATAGATTATTTTTATTAAAAAAAGTTTGTGAAAGAGAAAGACAAGACAAATGCCAAGAGAAATGCTTATTAATGTGGCCGAGAGTGAAGAATGCCGCATAGCGGTCATGGAAAACGGCTCGCTCGAAGAACTATACGTGGAGCGGGCAAGCTCCACAAGATACGTGGGCAACATATACAAGGGCAGGGTCGTCAACGTCGAGTCGGCGATTCAGGCGGCCTTCGTGGATTTCGGGACCGGCAAAAACGGCTTCCTGCATATCAGTGACCTGCACCCGCGTTACTTCGCGGGCAAATCCGCTATCGATACCGAGGAAATCGGCAAACGACGTTCGCTCAACGAGCGCAGACCGATTCAGTCCTGCCTGCACAAGGGTGATGAGGTAGTGGTGCAGGTTACAAAGGAAGGAATTAACACCAAGGGGCCAACGCTGAGCACCTATCTTGCGCTGCCCGGTAAATACTTAGTTATGATGCCCTGGATGGAAAAGTCGGGCGTCTCCCACAAAATCGAGGACGAGCAGGAACGGATTCGGCTGCGAACCCTCTTCGAGCAGAGCAATCCCCCGAAAGATATCGGCTTCATTATACGGACAGCCGCACAGGGAAGCTCAAAGCGGGACATACAAAATGATATGAAGTATCTGCGGCGTCTCTGGGCCGCGATTGAAAAAAGAATTTCAGGCGCAAAGACGCCCTCCGAATTGTATCAGGAATCGGACCTGGTCATCAGGACGCTGCGTGATATTTTTAATAACGACATCGTCAGGATAATGTGCGATTCCGAAAGTATGGTTAAGCGGATTCGTGACTTTCTGTCGATAGCGTCGCCTCGTCTCAAACAGCGAGTGGCATATTATGACGGTAAAGAGCCGTTGTTCCACAAATACAAAATCGAGCAGGAAATCGCCAAGGTCCACTCGCGCGTCGTGCCCCTCAAAACAGGCGGGTCGATTGTTATCGAGCAGACCGAGGCGCTGGTCGCAATCGACGTCAACAGCGGCAAATTCCGCAAACACTCAGAAGCCGAGGAAACCGCTTTCAAAACCAATATCGATGCGGCCGAAGAGATCGCAAGACAATTAAGATTGCGCGACCTGGGCGGCCTGATTATCTGCGACTTCATCGATATGCGAAGCCCAAAGCATCGCAGGGAAGTGGAAAAGGTCTTCAGAATCGCAACCAAGCCCGACCGCGCAAGGTCCCGGGTTCTGCACATAAGCAGTTTCGGCCTCATCGAAATGACAAGGCAAAGGATGCGGCCTTCGCTGCAATCCAGCACGTATCTGGCCTGTCCGAACTGCGGCGGCAGCGGCTACGTCAAAAGCCACGAATCCTGCGCGATTGAGCTTATCCGGCTGCTTCACCTGGCTTCCTCAAAAGAAACGGTCAAAAAAGTTGAGCTGTTTGTCTCAAACGAAGTGGCGGATTATCTCCAGAACGAAAAAAGGGTCGCGATTGCGCATATTGAACAGGCCAGCAATAAACGGGTGATTATTCATTCATCGCCCGAATATGCAGGCGAACGGTCTGAGATTGTCTGTTATAACGACAGAGGAAGCGTGGTCAAACTATAACGCCGCTGAATACCCGGCACTGCGGTAAATCTTGACGGTGAGCGGTATTTCAGCGATACTTATAGCCCGGTTGGATATCTTTGCTAAAAGGGCTTCTGGAACAGGCATAAAATGAAATTTGACCTTGATTACGCTCGGCAGGTAATAGACAGCGAGAGTAAGGCCATAAAAGGCCTCGCGGAGGTAGTCGGTCCGGACTTTGAGCGGGCGGCGGAGATGATTTACAACTGCTCCGGCTCAGCAATCGTCAGCGGAATCGGCAAGGCGGGCATCATAGGCCGAAAAATCAGCGCGACACTTGCATCGACCGGCACGCCAAGCCATTTCCTGCACCCAGCGGAAGCGGTACACGGCGACCTCGGCCGGCTGCGAAAAGAAGATATAATTCTCGTTCTCAGCTACGGCGGCGAAACCGAAGAGGTTGTCCGCCTGATTAACCTCGTCAAACAATCCCAGATTCCGCTCATTGCGATTACCGGCGAAAATGATTCCACCCTCGCCAAATACAGCGACGTGGTTCTCTGTATGGGCAAGCTCACCGAGGCCTGCCCGCTTGGAATCGCGCCGAGCGTCTCGACGACTTGTATGCTCGCGCTGGGCGACGCCCTTGCGTTAACGGTAATGAAAGCCAGGAATTTCAGCGTTGAGGATTTCGCGAGGTTTCATCCGGGCGGCTCACTCGGCACAAAGCTGATGACCGTTGAGCAATCGATGATGTTCAGGCCAGGCGAGAAACTGCCTCTTGCCGCCGGTTCGGACACAATTGGAAAGATTCTTAAAAATACCAGCGACGTGAAACGACACGGCGCGATAATGGTCGTTGATAAACAGGGCAAGCTTGCCGGGATAATCACAGACGGTGACATTCGCCGGCTGATGACAAAAGACGGCCCTGCCGGTTTCGATATGAAGGCCTCCGACGTTATGACCAAAAACTGCAAAAGAGTTCGCCTTGACGCACTGGCGGCGGAAGCAACGGCGATTTTCCATAAACACAGGATTGATGAGCTGCCCGTCGTGGACGCGGACGACAAGCCGGTGGGGCTTATCGACGTGCAGGACATTGTAACAATCAAAGTTGTCGGGTGAGCCCCGTTAGAAAAAATGGTAATACATAACTTTTCAATAAATCGCAGATTTCTAACGGGGTGAGCCGTGCAGAAAAAACTCGACGCAATAAAAATGCTTGCCCTTGACGTTGACGGCGTGCTTACCGACGGGACCATCCTCGTGGATTCACGAGGCAGGGAAAGCAAATCATTCAGCATTATCGACGGGCACGGAATCAAAATGTGGAAACGGGCGGGCCTGAAAATAGCGTTTTTGAGCGGGCGGGCGTCAGCCACCACAAAATATCAGGCCAAAGAGCTGGCCGTGGATTTTTGTCTTAATGGCCGACGAGATAAATTGAAGGGTTTAGAAGAGTTGATTAAAATGAGCAAAATGTCTGCCGCACAGATTGCTTACGTCGGCGACGATTTGCCCGATTTGCCGGTGATTAGCCGCGTGGGTTTCGCGGCAGCGGTAGCCAACGCGGTCGATGAAATCAAACAGGCCGCTGATTACGTTACAAAACGAAAAGGCGGCGAAGGGGCCGTCCGGGAAATTATCGAGTATATCCTGAAAAAAACCGGCAGATGGGACGCCCTTGTGAAAAAATATACGGCTGACCCATTGTCCAAACGCGGCGCAAGCCGGCCAAAAAAGTAATTTTGGGAAAGAGCAAAAAATAAAATGCTGCTGCATTCGAGAAGGTTCACAATCTGGCTCGTTTCGTTTCTGGCGGTGCTTGTCGTATATTTTATCTACAACCGTCTGAGCAGGACCCCGACTATACCAACCGACACAATGTTGACCCCGGCCGGACAGCTTGCCGACGTGCGAGATTCAGATACAAGTGTTGGAAAAATCGGAGGCGTCGGCGTCGGCGGCATTAAAAACGCCCGCTATACCACGCTTAACGCCCAAAAACAGGTCGAAAGAGAATTCGGATTCGAGGAGCTGCTGCACCAGGACGGCAACGACTGGGAAATCGAAAAGCCCTATATGAATATCTACCGCCGAAGCTTCAACTGCTCGATTACGGGCGAGCGGGCAAAGGTCGCCGTGGAAGTCGCGGGAGGCAGGATAACACCCAGACAAGGTATGCTGATGGGCAATGTCACTATCCGGATTTTGCCCAGGCAAAAAGATGCCGCCGGCGAAATAACTCTTTATCTCGATGACATTGCTTTTTCCGCGGACAAGTCGCTTTTTTCGACGCCAGGCCGAATCGAGCTTGTCTCGGGAAACGTCCGGATGACCGGCACAGGCGTGGAAATTGTTTATAACGGCGACGACGAGCGTCTCGAACGGCTGCAAATAACAAATCTGCAGAGCTTGCGTATAAAAAAATGGTCACAGGGAACGGTTTTGCGGTCAACGCCGGACACCAGCGCAAATAACCAGAAAGGCGAAAGCGAACAAACATCCAAACGCGGTAAATACTACCAATGCACGCTCGACAAAAATGTCAGGATTGAAACACCTAATGAACGATTGCTTGCCGACGCCCTTTCGATAATTGATATCTTCGCAGCGGACGGCTCGGCCGGCGAGGCCGGAAAAGAAGCATCACCCGACGACAACACTATCCCTGTCCAGAGCAGCAACAAACCGCAGGCTGCCGTTTCGGATGAATCGCCGAGCGATATCACAATCACCTGCGACGGCGGCATCATAGTCACCCCGATGAGCGCCTCAAATGAGAAAAAATCGCCCAAACAGCGAACTACTTACGCCGAGATTATCGCCCAGCAGGATGTCAACGCCACTCCCGTGGGCAAAACTACCTTCAGGGGTGCAAATGTTACCTACAGCGCGATAACGGGCGAGGCAGTCGCAATCGGGCCTTCAAGTATTGCGTTTGACGTGAACGAAAAAACCGGCGACGGCGCAGGAAGACCGGGGACCGTCAGAATGACCTCCCGCCGACGGGCCGCTTTCTCGCCCGCCTCGAACAAAAGCACATTCGAAGGCGATTGCCGCTGCATCATATCACAGGAACAGGACGCAATACTTCAACAGTATATAGTCATGGCAGACAAGCTCGAAATCGACCTGGTGAAGAAAAATACAAACAAGGACTACGGGCCTTCAATGGATGTCAATCGCATGATAGCTACAGGCCCCGGCGTGCATCTGGCCAGCACGAAAAAAATAAGCAACAAGCTGCTGACGGGTATGGAGCTTAAATGCGCCTCGCTCGATTACGATACAATCGACGGCAATTTCTTCGCGACAGGGCCTGGCCTGATAAAAGTGGATAACTCGCAGACCGATGAGCCGCAGGGCAAACTGGGCAGGTTCAGCTTGCGGCGAAAATGCTACGCCTTCCTGCGAAACTTCGATTCGCTTGCCTACGCGGGCCAAAGCAAACACTTGACCGCCGACTCGAAAAGCGGCTCGCTTTTAGTTGATTATTTTCCGCTCGTCGAAGGTCGCGGCAACGAAAAGGTCTCCATAACCGCATCGCATGTCGAAGCGGATATCGCTGAAATACCAACCGGGCGAATGGAGCTTAAAGACATGCGGGCAAAAGGCGCTGTTACTTACGAAGACAAGGACACGCAGGTCATAGGCAACGAATTTATCTACGATGCCAACACCGCCTCCATCGATATCAGAGGCGACAAAGTCCATCCCTGCAATTTCAACGGCGCAATCATCGACGCCGTGCGCTACGATACGAAATCCGGCAAGTGGAATACACGCCTCAAAGGCCCCGGTGCGATAAGATAGCGGCGGTCAGGAGCAAATGGAGTTAAGCTCGGATAGGGATAAGTCGCCCAGATGAACAATCACTTTATCCGCCGGCTTTAAGTGTTCGGCGGCGTAAGTGTTGGTAATGGCGACCGCTCGCATGCCGGCGGCCTTTGCGGCCTCAAGGCCCCAGCGTGAATCCTCAATCACAACGCAATTTTCCGGCTTGATTGATTTGTGCAGCTTTTTGTTTAGCAGTTTCAAAGCCAGCGAGAAACCTTCAGGGTCGGGCTTGCCCCTCTCAACCTGCTCGGCTGAAACAATCACCTCAAAAAACTCTCGCAACAACGCGCCCTTGAGAATCATTTCTATTTCGGGCAGCAACGCGCCGGAGCATATCCCAATCGGTATTTTATTGTCGGCGAGCATATTAAGAAACTGAGGCACGCCCTCGATTATGCCCGCCCCGTTAGAAACCTGCGATTTATCGGAAACTTTTGTATTACGATTTTTTCTAACGGGGCCCGCCTCGGTGGCCGCCATTTCTTTGAAGAGATTCGCCTTTTCGCTGAGCAATTTTTCGAACTGCTGATTTGATAAAGACAGCTTTCCCTCTTTGTCAACGACGCGCAGAAGCTCCAGGTCAGAAAGCCCGAGGAACCTGTCATAATAATCGCGTATCGATAACTGATAATTGAATTTGGTCAGGACGCGGTTGAACGCCTCATAGTGCAGTTTTTCGGAATCCACGAGGACGCCATCGAAATCAAATATAACAGCTTCGAGCATAGCTCGTCCTTATTCAACGGGGACGGGGCCAATCAGGGCGGCAAAGTCCGTGAACGAGGATTTGTCGCCCGAACATATTAACTGGATAAGCGCCGCGTTTTTCGGCGAGTTTCTGGTTATGAACCGACGAGCCACAAGGGCCTTGCGTTTTTTCATCGGCATCGTCTGCTCTTTTGCTTCGTCTGAGTCCTCGACGGCGACGTCCATCTCGATCTTGGTGCTTGCGTAATCGCAGAACAAATACCCGACGATTAAATCCATCGCGATATCGACCAGTGGCCTGCCATAAAGATCCATGTAATCGGCACCCTGCTGTTTGACAAACGCGACGGCGGAGAACAGTTGTTTTGTCCCTTCGGCTAATTTATCGAGCAGGTCTTTCAATTCGGGGTCATATTCTTTCTGCGCCAGTTCCGCAAGATATTTTTCCGCTGTGCCGCTGCAAACTCCTCGTACCGCCGCGACAATTTGCAACTGAGAAGTGCCTTCGTAAATTGTTGTGATTCTCGCGTCGCGTGTGTGCCGCTCGACCGCGTAATCACGCATATAACCAGAACCTCCGAGGACCTGGATTGAGTCATAACTGACGCGGTTTGCCATCTCCGAGCATAAATATTTGCTCATCGGCGTCAGCATCGATGCGAGCCGGTCAAATCGGCGTGTCTGCTCTTTCAGCGATTTTAGTTTGTCTTTGTCTGCGGGCGGGTTTAATTCGAGCTGCCTTTCAAAGCAAATATTTATATCGACGACACGGGACGTTTCATAGAGCATCGCTCGTCCCGCCTCAATCGCGATTTTCATATCAATAAGCAGGTCGCGGACGGCGGGCAGCTTTTGGATTGCCATGCCGAATTGTTTCCTGCTCGACGCGTAATCTCTCGCTATGCGATACGCTGCCTCGGCGATACCCAATGACTGCCCGGCGATTCCGATACGCGCGCCATTCATCAGCGCCATAACATAGGTAACTAATCCTCGCTGTCTTTCGCCTATCAACTGGCAGGGGGTGTTGTCGAAGAATATTTCGCAGGTGGGGCTGCCGTGAATGCCTAACTTGTCTTCGAGCCGGCGGATATGCACGGTCGGGCCTCTTTCGCATACGAACAAGCTAAGTCCCAGTCCGCCCGAGCGGTCCGGCTCGCTGCGAGAAAGCACAAGAAGGACCTCGCCGCAGCCATTGGTGATAAATCTCTTAACGCCGTGCAACAACCAGTTGTCTTTGTTATCCTGGAACGCGCGTAGCTTGACGGCCTGCAAATCCGAACCGGCATCCGGCTCAGTAAGCACCATTGCGCCTGTAATCTTGCCCGCGGCAAAATCATGCAGGTATTTTTGTTTGATTTCCTCGGACGCGAATGCCTCGATTGTCCCTGCGATACCCTGCAAGCCGAATATATTCATAAGCGAGGCGTCGGCACGCGAGACGATTTCGGTCGCCATCGAATAGACAAGATTCGGAAAATTCAGCCCGCCGAAACGATGAGGCAATGTAAAGCCCATCACCTCGGCCTTGGCTAAGTTATCTAATGACTCCGCGATTCCCTTGGCATAACTCACTGAACCATCGGCGTTGAGGGTACTGCCTTCCCTGTCAACCGATTCGGCACGCGGTGCGATAAGGTCGCCGCTCAACTGGCCTATCGAATCAAGAACCATCTCATAATTACGTATCGCTTCATCGGCGCCGGCGGGCGCGGAATCGAACTGCGGAGCGAACTTGAAATCCTCTTCGCACAATCTGGCAAGAGCGCCCAGGTCCATGTGTTTAAACAAAAATCGTATGTCGTCGTTATCAGCGTAAAAATTTGGCATCGTTATTTACCTTCGCCTATAGCTTCCTTGAATCCTTTTTCCTTGATTGCCTTTATCATTTTCGGGACGACATCGTTGAGGTCGCCGACGATTTTGTAATGCGCCACGTCAAAAATCGGCGCCTGCGGGTCGTTGTTTATTGCGACGATTTTCTGGCTCTGGTTCATACCCGACTGGTGCTGTATAGCTCCGCTGATTCCGACCGCGATGTAAAGAGATGGTCTGACGGTCGTGCCAGTCTGCCCCACCTGGTGGTCGTGGTCGATGAAACCCAGGTCAACCGCCGCCCTTGTTGCTGCGGGCGCTCCGCCCAGGCAATTCGCCAAGTCCCAGATTAGCCGGAAATTATCCTTGCTTCCCAGACCCGCGCCGCCCGCCACGATAATCCTCGCTGCCTTGAGGTCAACCTTCTTTGCCCTGGTATGCTCTTCAAGAATCTCGATTGGCAGTTCCTGCGGAGACAATTGAACCTTTTCAGTTATTACCTGACCTTTTCTCGCCGTATCGGGCGTCGCCATTACCATTACGCCTTCGCGTACGGTCGCCATCTGAGGCCAGCGGTCATAATTGATAATCGTTGCGATGATGTTGCCGCCAAACGCGGGCCTGATTTGGAAGAGCAGGTTTTTGTGCATTTGCCCGTCGGTTGTCTTGTGGTCGCCGATTTGCAAATCGGTGCAGTCCGCTGTCAGACCCGCCTTGATTACGCTGGCGATTCTCGGCCCCAAATCCCTGCCCACAGCCGTCGCGCCGTAAATCACAATCTGCGGCTTGTATTTATGAATCAAGTCATAGATTATTTTGGCGTAGCTGTTCGTCTGATAATGTTCGAGCAGCGGATGCTCCGCAAGGTAAACCTTGTCCGCACCATACTGAATCAGCTTTTTCGCAAGCCCTTTTACGTTATCGCCCAGCAGCATCGCACCAAGTTGGACGCCAAGAATGTCCGCCAGATGCCGACCCTTGCTCATCAGCTCAATAGGCGTATCTTCCAACAGGCCGCCGTGCTGTTCCGCGAATACCCAAACTTCACCCTGTCTGTTTACGTCAATCATATTTCGTATCTCGTATTTCGTAATTAGTTATGCGATGATTTTATCTTCGAGAAGTTCGTGAATCATACCAGCCAGCCCGTCATCGGTCGGCTCAATCGATTTTGTATCTTTCGAGGCCAGCACCACGCTTTGAATCCGATGAACCTTCGTAGGCGAGCCGCTCCTGCCGCACCACGTCAAATCGGCTTTCAGAAAATCAAGGTTCCACTGCTCTATGAGCAGCCCCTTCTTGTCCATCTCGCTGCATTTTTGCACGGCCATCTCTTTTATCTCGTCGTCGCTGGCGTGAGAATTATCGGCTTTTATCTTTTGCTCAACCCCGGCGGGTGTCATTGCGGCTTTGTATTTCATCATCTTTTTCGCTGCCGCAACCCTTGGCACATTGGCCTCACCCGTTACTGTCAGCAGGACGGGCAACTGCGTTTTGACCTTTTGCCAGCCGTTGCCAATGTTGCGCTGAGCAGTTATTGTTTGCCCTTCGATTTCGACGGGCTTTTCAACATAGGTGATTTGCGGTATTCCCAGTTTTTCCGCCAATTGAGGCCCAACCTGTGCGGTATCGCCATCAATCGCCTGCCTGCCGCAAAGGACAATATCATATTTAATCCGTTTTACCGCGCAACTGAGTATGTAACTCGTTGCCAGAGTATCACTTGCGGCACAACGGGCGTCCGTAACCAGGATTGCCTCGTCAGCCCCGCGGTAAAGGGCGTCCTTTAGTATCGCTACCGCTGCCGGGAGGCCCATCGTTATAACGGTAACCGTCCCGCCGAACCGGTCTTTGATATCCAAGGCCATTTCAAGGGCGTTGAGGTCTTCGGGGTTGAATATCGCAGGCAGTGCCGCACGATTAACCGTTCCGTCATCGTTCATTGCCTTGCCCGTTACCCTTTTGGTGTCGGGCACCTGTTTTACCAATACTACGCAGTTATACGCCACTTTTGGTCTCCTTACCGGCTTGGGTCAATGGCCGCAGCCGTAGTCAAAGGAGGGCAGTGTAGCAGGATTTTCAGCTAAGTCAATGGCCCAGAAAGCGTTAAACTGGGAAGGCAAAACAGCCGATTTGTTATTGGACCATAGTTAGATTCTATTTTTATTTTGACAATGGTCTGGTATAACTAATAATAACAGGATTAAACTGGAAGAATACCTCCTTCCAAACAGGTAAATGGATAAATGGTAAACGACAGTACTAACTACGATACGATGTTCGGCAAAATAGCCCTCGACCAGGGACTTTGCACCAATGAGGAGCTAAAACGGTGCATCGATGAAATCGATAACCGCTCCCAAACCAGCCCCGCCCTGCTTAGAGACCTTCTTGTCGAAAGGGGCTACCTTACAAAGTCACAGGCAAGCCGAGTCATCAGCACCATCAAAGAGGCACGCGGATCCACTGCGACCCATCAGATACCCGGCTATATGATACTGGGTAAATTAGGTGCAGGCGCAATGGCAGTGGTTTACAAAGCCAGGCAGTTGAGCTTGGATAGAATCGTAGCTGTAAAAGTCCTGCCAAAACGCTTCTCCGAAAACAAAGAATACGTGGAACGATTTTATAAAGAGGGTAAGGCCGCAGGCAAGCTCAATCATCCGAATATCGTCCAGGCAGTGGACGTCGGCGAATCGGGCGGACACCATTACTTCGTAATGGAATACGTCGAAGGGAAAACCCTTTACGATGATTTGGCGGCAGGCAAAGTTTACGGCGAGAGAGAGGCGCTGGACGTCATTATACAAGTAGCCGAGGCCCTCAGGCACGCTCATTCAGTTGGTCTTATTCACCGCGACGTAAAGCCCAAGAACATAATGATTAACAAGGAGGGGATAGTAAAACTGGCCGATATGGGTCTTGCCAGGCAGACGACTGACTTCGAAGCGGCCAAGATGGAGAAGGGCAAGGCATACGGGACACCTTATTATATTTCCCCGGAACAAATACGCGGCGAAATAGACGTTGACGGCAGGGCGGACATTTATGGCCTGGGCGCGACGTTCTATCATCTGGTAACAGGGCGCGTTCCTTTTATGGCCGACGACCCGATGGAAGTAATGCGAAAGCATTTGAAGGACGAGCTTATCCCGCCCGACCACATCAATACTTCGCTTTCCGCGGGCGTGTCGGAAATCATCGAAGTTATGATGGCCAAAGACAAAAAAAACCGGTACAACAGCATCGAGGAGCTTCTGGTTGATTTGAAAGCAGTCCGCGACGGCGGATCCCCCATGCGGGCACACAAACGAATGAGCGTCTCTGAGCTCGAAAAACTGGAGGACGGCGAGGTGGTCGAGGAATCGGAAAACGTTGACCTCGCACAGTCCGTCACGCGATACAAGACAACCGTTCTTATTCTTGGGGCCATGGCAGGTTTTCTGCTGCTGATTGTTCTTCTCCTGCTGTTCCGCAAATGAACCGATTCCGGGCAAATTTGAATTTCCGGTTAACCCTTAATCACTAATCGTATTTATCTATGGCGACAGGTGCGCGTTTTACGTCAGAAGAGGTGGCAGAAGTCCTGAGCCGGTATGATATCGGCAAAATCCGAAAGGTGATGCGCCTTGTAGGGGGGAGCAAACACGCCCCCAAAATCGTCGTAACAACCACGCAGGGCAGGTTTCTCCTCAAACGCCGCCTGCGGGATAAAGACGACGTATATCGGGTCGCATTCGCACACGCCGTGCAGTCACATCTGGCCAAACGATATTTCCCAGTCGCGCCGCTGGTCGCTACACGGGATGAATTTGGAACCATACTGCAGCTTAGCAATAATGTATATGAGCTTTTCAAATTCGTGGGCGGCGCCCGTTATTCCGGCTCAGCCGAAGCGACAATCGACACGGGAAGGCAGCTCGCGAAGTTCCACCAGTACCTTACCGATTTCAAATTCGAGTGGGAGCCGGTCAAGGCGAGTTGCCACAATTCGACAATGGTGAGGAGGCATCTTAAAACCATCGCCTCGGACATTTTACAAAGCAGCGAAAGGAAGATTCACCGCTGCGGGGAAGAGCTGATGTCTCTTTACAACAGCGCCAGCGTGCAGGTTAACCAGCTTAATTTCGACTCCTGGCCCAAACAGGTCGTCCACGGCGACTGGCACCCGGGAAATATGCTTTTCAACAAAGACAAGATCGTCGCCGTGCTTGATTTCGATTCCATTAAAATCGCCCAGCCGGTTACTGATTTAGCCAACGCTATGCTTCAGTTCTCCCTCGTCGGCTATCGCCCCAACCCCGCCGAATGGCCCGATTATCTTGACCAGGCCAAATTAGTCCAGGTACTGGAAGGTTATCGTGAGGTTATCAAGCTGGATAAAGATCATCTCGAATCGCTTCTGGATTTAATGATTGAGACAATGATAGCCGAGGCGGTTTTGCCAATCGCCGCGACTGGATTTTTCGTCAATCTTAAGGGAACGGATTTTCTGAATATGATTGTTCGCAAAGCACACTGGATTAACGATAACCGCAAAATCCTCACCGCGGCTATTGAGTCGTAAAAGCCATTTTAAGCGTTCCGCAGCAAAAGGGCATTATATCTGGAGTTGCCATGCAATATGTTTCATACTGAAAAATAGTGGGTTGGTCTCGAAATGTATTTTCTTGTTAATTTTTAACTGCAGAGTATCAAATATAGCTTCCCATTCTGCTTCCGTCTTGTAGCTGAATGTAATATGAGTAAAGAAGTAGTTTGAAATAATGTCTTTCACAACTTCTATAGGCACATCCCTTTTAGATGTAAGCAGGTCTTCGCAGATAATAATTCTACGATTGGTGACCCTTATAACCTCCTTGAGAGCTTCGATTGGGTATTTTGTGTGATGAAGGACGAACATTATTAATGCTGTATCACATGATTTATCGTTGAGTGGAATTGAAGTCCCGTTATAGAGTAATGGTTTCGCTTTGGGATGCGTAAATGGATACTGTTTAACGTCAAGGTAGATGATATCATGTCCAGTCATCTGGGAAATTAAGTAACCAATGTATCCCACTCCGGAACCGAAATCTAATATTTTTCCATCTGATTGCAGTAAAGGTTGTATTTTCTTGACAATATCTGATGCTCTGCTTGTCGCTATGCCCTCGACTATAGAATTTATTTTGTCTTTCAAAATCATAAAGTATTTAATCTTTATATATTACTAAAAAGTTTGATCAAAATCTCAAGAGCTAATACCAGAAGAGGCGCGAAAACGCTTCCAAAAAAAGATGAAATTGTCTGGAAGTTGAATGGGTATACCGGCATACGGAAGGCAATGTCGTGAAGCTTCTTGAGTGAATCAAGTTCGTCAATAGTTTTGCTATCAACATTTTTGTTTGATTGCAATACTTTCATTAGTTCATTGTTAACTCGTTGGTAGTTTTGATTTATGATTTGAATGGTATGGTATTTTGACTCTTTCATTGCAGGATGTGCGGCAAAAGAAGGGAGAAAGAAAGCTATTGAAGCTCCAACTAAATATCCTATGATTAGCAATAAATTTAAAGGATGGAGTATTGGCATGTTGTTAGGAGGTCTTATATCGACTATAATAGAGATAACAACGACCATGCCAAATATGAAAACACCAAGAGTGGGTTTCATCGATAGCTTCCCCAAGGGCGATAATCCGCCGCAGCAATCTGGATGTAGCGGCTGAATATTAGGTGGATGCTTGAAATAGTTATTAAGTACTATGAAAGTGCCTATTATTCTAAGTAAACACATGGCGATTAGATAAAATAGGCAAAAGTTCAGCGGTATGACAAACCATCCCGCCATATGGGCATTTTGGGCTTTTGTAAAAGATATTCTATACCATGTCATCTCTGGGCTCAGTAAATAAAACGGAGGAACGAACAGTGCCAGTATTACTCCAATTATATAAGGCGTCAGTGTAATTATCTTCTTATGAAATATCGCGTCTGCATTTGTTCGGAAATCCTTCCATTCTCTTAGCGTTAAGGGTACGGCGTTGGAAACGGTTAATTGAAATAGGGTAAGAGGAACTGCTCCAAAGTACATTGGAGAAAGCAATACCAAAGAAGATATCGCAAGTATGATATTCATAAACCCTATATCGTGTGATGCGTCAAGTTTTAGGCCATGGTTCCAAAAGTTTCCTTCAAACGCCGAAATGAGAACTGGAAGACAACCCAATGCGATTGCAATGATGGTAGCGTAAAAGATTTTAATTCCCTTGAGACCAAATAAAAATGAAGCCAATTTGTCACCCGTACCTGGATTAATCAGGTTTATACCAAATTTTTCCATGTGGCGATATATTTCAGCCGTGTTGTTCTTTTGAAGGAGATCATCAAGTTTGGTTTTGTTGTAGGTTTCGTTCAGTAATTCTGAAACCAAAACATCAGAGGAGCTATGTTTGTGTGCATCACCATTCTCTTTCCGTCGATTTTCTTCTTTTGCCCCTATGGTTTCCATGATTATTTATCTCTATCACATAATGGTATTCATCAGATAAGTTTCGCAACGGACACATAAGAGTTCTTAATCTTTATCTTTATATTTGGATGCCCAAACATTAACTATAGAATGGTATGATATTATATTATTTAGCTCAAAAGTCAACCGGTTCGTTAGCGGCTTTAAGCAAGCCGCAAAAGGCCTTTTCTATAGCCTGTGCCGCCATGATGTGCCCTGCCCTAGCAGATGCGATGCGGGCGTCATAAGAAAGAGCAAACTCCCATTGCCCGGATGTTTCCACGTTGAATGAAAAGGTTATTAGACAAGAGACATCTTTAGTGGGGGGCACCTTTCTAAAATGGTTGTTTTTTCTTGCAAATAATACAATTTAGCCTTACCGTATTATGTTAAGAAATAGCTATAAGTTCAGATATTGTTAATAGTTTATGTAATCAGCAAGGTAGAATGGCCACTGAATATATTTTTTAGAGGGTTGTAAAGTGGAAAGCCATGTGACGTTTCCCCCAAGTTTTGTTTTTGGTTCATCGACATCCGCTTATCAGATCGAAGGCGCATGGCAGGAGGATGGGAAAGGTGAATCTATATGGGATAGATTTTGTCATACCCGAGGTAAAATACGATTTGGTCACATGGGTAATGTAGCATGCGATCATTATCATCGATGGAAAGATGACATTCTACTAATGAAATCGCTTGGATTGAACGCATACCGTTTTTCGGTATCGTGGCCGAGGATTTTGCCCACGGGGGAAGGCGAGGCAAATCAAAAAGGCTTGGATTTCTATGACCGCTTAGTGGATGGTTTGCTAGAAGCCGGAATAAACCCTTTTGTCACACTTTTTCACTGGGACTTACCCCAAGCTTTGCAGTACAAAATAGGTGGTTTTAGCAACCGAGAATGCGTCAAATACTTCACAGAATTCGCAATAAAGGTTGCAAAAAAATTAGGAGACAGAGTTAATCACTGGATCACTATAAATGAACCATGGATTTATGCTGTATTTGGAGCACTTATCGGCGTACACGCCCCCGGTAAAAGAAATCCCTGGGCCGCTTTTAGAACTATTCATAATCTTTTGCTGGCGCATGCAACAGCAATGGAGGCAATTAAGAGTATTAATAATAAATGTTTGGTTGGTATATCGCTTAATCTGACGTCCATACGCCGTATGACTGATTCCCAGAAGGATAGAGATGCTACTTATATTGCGGATCTATTTTTCAACGGAATTCAACTTGACCCCCTATTAAAAGGACAATATCCGAATTTATTGTGGAACAAACTACGCCTTTTTCGCCCAAGAGTACAACCCGGCGATATGAAATTGATCTCTTCCCATCTAGACTTTCTAGGAGTAAACTGTTATACCTCTGCACGGGCATATCATAAGTGGTATGTTCCTTTTTTTCATGCATGGATGACAGGTTCTCGAATTCCTGATACCGAATTTATGAAGGATGGAATTCAATACACCAGCATGGGGTGGGAAGTATATCCTAAATGTATTTATAATGTCTTGATGCGAATAAAGAAAGATTATGGCAATCCTTCGGTGTATATTACCGAAAATGGCGCGGCGTTTGATGACATTGTCGATAACGGTGCCATTCACGATATTAAGCGAATAGATTTCCTCAGAAAACATGTTGATATGGTATATAAAGCTATCCAAGAAAACGCCAACGTTAAGGGCTATTTTGTCTGGTCCTTATTGGATAACTTCGAATGGGCTGTTGGTTTCAGTAAGCGATTCGGGATTGTTTATGTAGATTATAATACACAGAACCGCATAATTAAAGATAGCGGTTTTTGGTATCGCGATCTTATACAAAATCAAAAAATATGATGACCGCTATTTTCTGCGACTATTTTTGTTTTCTAAGGCATCCCGGCCGTTGTGTGACCAATAGCAAGATTGGTTGTGGAGATTACTTTGAAGTCGGCCTCAGACGGGCCTTTGATACCCAAACGGATTGGTGAGCCGCAGCAGTTCTCAAGGGCGACGAATTTGAAATTATGCAATCCTTTTTTCAATTCGACGGCTGTTATAATGGGCTTGTCGTATGAGGCCCAGATATCGAGGTCGCTGAACATAACGACCTTTTCATCGATAATCAGCGCCGACGCGATACCCGCGTCGTAAGAAAGAGCAAACTCCCATTGACCGGACGTTTCCGCGTTGAACGAAAAGGTTATTACATAAGCGACATCCTCGTCCGGTTTGCCGAAGATGCTTTGCCTGTTAAGCCCGTTGGCCTCTTCAAGCTCGGCACAATTGTAATCCGCGCTGTTGGCAAGCAGATTGTTAATATCATTGATATCGTGGGGCCTTTTTGCTACGAATACGTTATACGCCTCAAAAAGTATGCCTTTGTCGGAGCTCTTGTCACAACTGGGTTGGCCCGCACAAGGCACAACAAACACCAGCGATAACGCAAGAGAGATAAATATCCTCATAATCTTCCTCTTTTCACTCATTTGTTAATTATCGGTTATGCGTTTTAAGCGTCAATAACGCTAATAGTTTATACGATTGAAGGTTCAACATTCAATCTAATTTGAAAAATCCGCAAACAAAAACCCCCGGCTAAACCAAACCGGGGGCAATGCTCAAGCACAAATAA
The DNA here is from genome assembly GCA_903857265.1 of uncultured Phycisphaerales bacterium. GTDB lineage: Bacteria > Planctomycetota > Phycisphaerae > Sedimentisphaerales > Anaerobacaceae > Fen-1362. The sequence continues at coordinate 132,039 of CAIODZ010000010.1, read as the reverse complement.
GTTTCTTTATTCCGCGGTATGTTTCGGCCTGGCGTATTGAGCAACGACCTGCGCCTGGATATTCGGCGGGACTGGTTCGTAATGACTCAATGTCATTGAGTAGCTGCCCCTGCCGCCCGTAACCGATTTCAACTGGCTGTTATACTGCGTTACTTCAGACAACGGCACCTGCGCCTTAATCAGCAGCATATTGCCGGGCAGCATATCCTGCCCCAGCACCCTGCCTCGCTTGCCCGCGAGGTCGCCGGCGATATCGCCGATGTTCTCAGCAGGGGCGGTTACTTCGATAATGACTATGGGTTCGAGCAGGACGGGCCTTGCTTTTTCGAGCGCTTCAAGAAACGCACCTTTGCCCGCCGCGCGGAACGCCACTTCTTTTGAATCGACCGGGTGATACTTGCCGTCATAAACGGAAACCTTCACATCCTGCAGCGGGAAACCCGCGACGAAACCGTTTTCCATAATCTCGTTGACGCCTTTAAGCACAGCCGGCTCGTACTGGCCCGGAATCGACCCGCCGAAAATGTCCCAGCTATATACTAATGGCGGGTCGGAATTTCGCGGCGCCGGTTCAATACGAAGATAAACCTCGCCGAACTGTCCCGCTCCGCCCGTCTGCTTCTTGTGTCGATAATGACCTTCCGCCTTAAGGGTAATCGTTTCGCGGTACGGAATCTTGGGCTCTTTGGTATTGACCTTGAGCTTCGAACGGCTTTCCATCTTTTCGAGCATAACCCGAAGATGCAAATCGCCGAGACCGTTGAGAACAAGCTCTTTGGTTTGGGCATCCCTTGTAACCTTCAGGCAGGGGTCTTCCTCGCAAAGTTTTTCCAGTGACGTGCCGATTTTCTGCTCATCGCCTCTCGTCGCCGGCTCAAGCGCCAGCGCGAACATCGGCGAAGGGGCCTCGGGCATTTCGAATTTGCCTGTTATTTTATCATCGTGAATTACATCCCCGACCCTAAGGTCCTCAATCTTGCCAAGCGTTATGATGTCGCCCGCAACGCCCACGGGTATTTCCTGTGTTTCGCCGCCCTGAGATTTCAAAATGTGGCCCGGTCGAACGCCTTTTTTGTCGTCGTTGCGAATCATATTCGTGTCGGATTTCAGCGTCCCGCTGAATATGCGTATGGATGAAAATTTCATATTCGACCTGGGGTCAAATGAAACGCGGAATACTACTCCCGCTAACGGTCCCGAGGGGTCCGCCTGAAGCACCGTCTCCTTATCTCCTGCCTTTAATTTTGCCGGCTCCGCCTGTAACGGCGACGGGGTATATTTCACGATAAGATTCAAAAGCCCCTCAACGCCAATTTCTTTTCTGGCGTTGGTGAAAACAATCGGAACAACGTTTCCCGCCCGCAGCGCCTGGACAAAAACCGCCGAAACCTTCTCGACCGGTATCTGCTCGCCGCCTAAGTAACTTTCCATAAGCTTGTCGTCCGCTTCGATTACGCTTTCGATAAGCTCCGTATGCGCCTGAGCAACATCCATAACGGGCGATGTGCCCGTGCTGTTTTCTATGCAGTCGATTACCGATGCTTTGTCCGCAGCGGGCAGATTAGCGCATCGGCACTGCGTTCCGAAAAACTCCTGTATGTCCTTAATCAATCGGGGCAGGTCCGCGTTTTCCGCGTCCATCTTGTTGATGACTATCAGCTTGGCCTTGCCGGTTTTTGTCGCCGTCTCAAATACCTTGCGAGTAATCGTCTCAACGCCGGACGCCGCGTTGATGACTATCACAGCCGTCTCCGCGCCGACAATCGCCTTTATCGAAGGCCCTATGAAATCAGGGAACCCCGGCGTATCGATTATGTTTATCTGCTTGCCCCCATACTGCGTGTGAGCCACCGACGACTTTATCGAATGGCCGTGCGCCTTCTCCTCATCATAGTAATCGCAGATACTGGTCTTGTCATCCACGCTGCCTAATCGATTGGTTGCCCCTGTCTTGTGCAGTATCGCCTCGACGAGCGAGGTTTTGCCCGCCCCACCGTGGCCCATTATCACTATATTGCGTATATCGCCGGTATTTGCCACTTTCGGTTCTCCAATAAATGGTTTACGCGCCTGTCCGCCATAAAAGCTCTAAGACAAGCCAGTATAGGAAAAAACCCCGCGTAGAACAAGCCCCCTGTGAGGAAAAAATCCACCCGGCTGACACGCCCCAAAACCAGCCGTTTCTCATCAAATGCCGTTCTCGAATATTGTTGTCTCAAACGGAAAATTTTTCCGCCATTGCAAATTTTTCCTGCGCCCCCTAAGCAGACCCTTCACGATGTTTTTATTGGACATTCACTGCCCCCAAAATGCCCCTATCCCATATATTGTGTATCAGCCCTTCGGTTTACTGTATGTCGGGGTTTTAGTTATGGGGCGTTGATATCGCCTTTTCAGGAGTGGCTCAAGAAAATTCGACTCCTGTGTCGATACTGCGAACAGCCATTAAGAACTTTTTTGAAGGACCTGTGATATGAGCAAAAGAGAATTGATTGATTGCATCTGCGAGATAAACAAGTCCGCAAGGCCGGATTTCCTGTCAAAATTCTCAGAAGATGAGCTAAAGTCCTACCTCGAACACCTGATGGAACTGGACCTTGAAGAACTGCTCGTCTGCGCCTGACAGGCCCAACTGGCTGGCGGAGGAGAGGGCTTTCCGACTAAATATTCCCTTGGAGGGGGCTATAAAACACCAAATCAATTGACCACAAAAACCACAGGTTTCTTGTACTCGCGCCATAAAATCATTACTTTGGGGCCTGCTCAGCGGAAACCATCGGAGGCACTTCCGCAATCGCGTTCGTCCTTAGGCCTACCGCCACGGGCTCAGAATCCTTTGGCACAGATAACACGAAGTCAATCCATAACACGCCATCTTTTACATCCTTGGAATTAAGCGATATTTCTTCTTTTGGCCCGATCTTCTTGACCTGGTCTCCCGTGAGATAGCCGATTAAGTCAGCGGTAACAGCGCTGCCGCCCAGTCGCTGTTTCTCGCCCTTTTTTTTGCACATAAAACGCAGTTGATTTGATGCCAAAGAACCTTCCATCGTTATTTTACCGGTGAACCCGACGCGAGTGATAATCAATTCGCAGTCGGCGATTGGTTGTATTGCATCACCGCTGCTGTACTTAAGTCCGGCTGGTGCGGGCCAGGCCGCCGCTTTGGCCGGTGTGGTTATAGTGCTGGCGTCGGCCCTGACTTTCGCTTTAGGATTGAGCCGGTTGAGGTATAATTCGTCAACGAACCCGGCGTGCAGAACCGCGAAACTCTGCGTTCCGCTTGCGCTGCCACCGCTGATAAGTCCGAACAATCCTGCAACAAAACCGTCAGGATTAAGTAGCGCCTTGGCCGGTTTTTTGAGGTCGGGCCTGGAGGCGTCGAATCGCTGATAAGGATAACCTTCGGGCAGCGGTGACATTGCCGCGCCGATTAACAGCACGCCTGAAATCACGTAACCAAGCAAAAGACCGAATACTATCCGCCCGACTCGCTCGGGCATAACGCCGAAATCAATTTTTTGCTTCGTAAGCGATATGGCGGCCGTCTGCAAAATCGCGAAACTTATCAAAAACAACATCCCAAAGCAAACCGGCTGTGCAAAATCAACAATCATTTCCTGCTTTATTACTATTTCCGACAACTGCTCATACCACCACAACGCCACAAAGCTCGCACACAACGCCACAATAAACGCCTCGAATGATTTTACCAAAGTACCCTTGAGATACTGGGCCACGGCGCATCCCGCCATAATTATTAATATCACTGCAATTATCATTACAACCTCATTTTAACATTAACTTTTGTGCCGAGCGTTCATCACCCGGCGTCGTTCTATTGTTCGGCTGTCGGTTTCTGGTCCTTCGATTTCGAAAGAACTCTCACCGTCTCGTTTATCGATGTAATCCCCGCAATGACCTTAAGCAGCCCCTGCTCCTGGAGATACAGCATTTTAGCCCGCCTCAGCTCGGTTCCAACGTCTGAAAGCGACCTTGCCTGCTTAATCGCGTTTCGCAGATGGTCGTTCAACATAATGGTCTCAAAAATGCACATTCTGCCGAAGTATCCTGTTTCCTGGCAGGTTTCACAGGGGAATGGTTTTCCCCGCTTGTCGTAAACCACTTTGCCGGTGCGATAAAGGACCTTTGCTCTCTCTGCCGGGATGTTGAACTTGTGCAGAAGGTCGCTGTTCGGCTCGTATGCCTGTTTGCACTTCTCGCAGAGCTTTCGAAGCAGACGCTGGTTGCACATTCCCAGAAGATGCTCAATTGCCTTATTCTTGTCGCCGACGAGCTTAATCCATTTGGCCAGCGCCTTGAGGGCATTTTCCTCTTCGATGACGACGTAAACAAGTTTGCTTTCCGCTGCCCCGCAGGCGATTTGAGCTGTTTCGACGTCCTCACAATCCGCGACACCAACAATGTCCGGGTCCATACGCACCATCGACTGAAGCTTCCTGCCGTATGTAGTTATGCCGCTGTCGCCCAGAACATAGACATTTTGCGTTACGTTGGGCAATTTGCCCGACGGCTGTCTCTCCAGCGTCGTTATGCCGTTGAGAAACGCATCATGACTCCGCAGCAGCGTATAAAAAGTCGTCGTTACGCCGCTGTTCTTGGGTCCCGAAATGATAAACACTCCTTTTTTAATGCCACGCAGCGTCCCGAGTTGTTCGAGCTGGTCGGCAGTCAGGCCTAGGTCGCTGAGCTTGGTGATATTTTGCTGGGTTACCAGTTTCGCTCGCATTTGCTCGCCGGCGTTTGACCCGGCGGTCATCAGCTCCCAGTCAATTCTCTTGCCCTGTTTGAAAATCGTGAACTTGCCCTTCTGGGGTTTTCGCTTTTCCTCCATATCCAGGTTGGCCAAATTTTTCACGAAGCGAAGCAGGTAGTCCATCTGGTCCTTGGCGACAGCCGGCTGCTTCATAGCTGTCCCGTCGATGTAATATGCGACGTCATAATTTTGCGGCGTCGGCGTGCAAACGACGTCATACGCCCTGCGATACAATGCGTCGTCAAACAAAGCGTATGCCGCCTTGTATCCGAAATAGTCCGGCGTCTTCGCCTCGGGCACAGAAACCTCGTTGTTGTTGGCAGTGATAAACACGTAAGCCGCGACCGGCTCTTTCTTTTTTAAGCTGCCCAGGAGCATGTCCTTGATGTGGTCTGCCGTAAGCACGCGTTGAAACTCGGGAACCGCCGCGTTGCGGTGCATAACATAACTGATGGTTGCTGCGCCTGTCGCGATAATATAAAACGCAAGACCTATGGCGAAAATCGGAATCAGAAGCCAGATAAGCCCGGCTGCGGCCCATACCCCGAAAACGACTCCCGTCCAGAACGTATATTTTGTCCCTATCGCCTCGGCGTCCTTATGGACCCAGTTGATAATGAACAACCAGCCGAAATATAAAATTAAAAATACGGCAAACTTTATCGGCGATACGTATCCGCCATAAACAATAGCTGCTAAAATGTCAGGCATAACATACTCCATTGCGGTATAAATTCTGTCCTCACAGGATGCCGCCTTTTTCCGTGCGAATACCTTTGAGGGCCATTTTCAGCTCATCCGGATTGGGTGCGTATTTATATGCGTCCTTCGGCTCAACGAAGCCATCCATTATCAGTTTCACCAAGCTGTCGGAGAGGTCCTGCATCCCGTCCTGGATACATGAGCGAATCAGGTTCGGTATCTCCGCCTCACGCTTCTCGCTTATCAGCTTGCGCGCCTCGGAATTAGCAAGAAGTATCTCGTTGGCGGGCATCCGGTCAACGCCTTGCTTGACGCACGGCAGCAATACCTGGCTGATAATAGCCCGCAGCGTTACGCTCAGCGTTTGCCTGGCAAGTTCTCGCTCAACCTGCGGGAACAAGTCCACCAATCGCTGAACCGCCTGCGCGGCGTTGGTTGCGTGAACCGTCCCGAACACCAAATGCCCCGTCTCTGATGCCCGCATACCCGCCGATACCGTCTTGGCGTCGCGTAATTCTCCGATAAACACAACATCAGGATCCTCTCGCATAAGGTACGTCAACGCCAAATCGTAATCAGGCACGTCAATACCAATCTCTCGCTGCGAAACCAGCGCCTTTTTATCTTTGATGTAATACTCGATTGGATCCTCGACTGTAACGATATGACACGAACGCGAGGCGTTAATGTAATCTATCATCGAAACCGCCGTCGTCGTCTTGCCGCTGCCCGTCGGACCAACAACTAACACCAGCCCCTGATTGCCGTCCGCTATTTTTTTCAGCGCCGCCGGTAGGTAAAGCTGCTCAAGCGTCGGCACGTCCGTATTGACCCTTCTGGCTACCAAACTCACCATTCCACGCTGCCGGAAAATATTTACCCTGAACCGGTCTTCCTCCGTCACACTGTATGCGAAATCCAGCGTCCCGTTTTTGGCGAAAAGTTGCTTCTGCTCCTCGCTTAGTATCTCGAAGGTCAACTGCTCGAGACGCTCTTCCGTCAACGTTTCACCCGTCGTGCTGCGAAGCTCATCCTGTAGCCGCAATCTGGCCGGCTGTCCTGCCTTAAGGTGTAAATCACTGGCGCGCGTCTTTATCGCCACACGGAAAAACTTGTTTATCTCCGGCTCTCGCTTTTGCGATGCGTCCTGACCAGCGATTTGTCCTGAATCGACCATAATCAAACCGAAATTTGCGGTTTTTTTCCGCTTCTAACCGGCTTTTGTACCCAACGAGGGGCATTCATCCATTGTATTATAGACCATTTAATATAGGACATTTACGGCGATTTGTCAACCTCGACAACCTCATTTTTTACGCCTTCCCAACCCCCCTTTGCCGCCCGAAGTGCCTTTACTTTTTCACCGCTGCCCTGTATCATATCCTCATTCGCCGATGTAGCTCAATGGTAGAGCACGGCTTTCGTAAAGCCGGGGTTATGGGTTCAAGTCCCGTCATCGGCTGTATTGATTTTGGGAAAGTTTTGGCTTATGAGCGTAAGCGACACAACAACGCAGGCAAGGGAAGTTCTGTTTGGCCTTTACAGAAAGATGAGTCCCTCAAGAAAAATAGAGTTGGTTTTCGACGCGTATCGCACTGGGCAGATTCTTTCGATGGCGGGTATTCGAATGCAATATCCAGATGCCGATGATAATCAAGTCTGGCATATCTGGGCGAAACGTCATTTAGGTGAAGAACTTTATAGCAAAGTTTATGGAAGTAAATTAGTTAAGCAGAGCAATTTAGGAATCTGAAACGCAGTAAAATCTATAGCGATTTATATGCGAGGCAAAAATGAATAACGCGGATAAAGCGGCAGGAATTTACAAAGAGGGCTTTTCGTGTTCGATGGCGGTGCTGGGAGCTTATTGCGAGCAGTTCGGCCTGGATAAAAACCTGGCATACAAAGTCAGCTCCGGCTTCGGCGGAGGTATGCACTTGGACCAAACCTGCGGAGCCGTAACTGGCGCTTTTATGGTCCTCGGTCTCAAATTCGGAAGAACAAGAGCTGACGATATCGAAGCCAAAATGAAAGTCGCCAAATTGACAAATGAATTCGCCAAAAAATTCATGGCCCGCCACCACAACATAACCTGCACCGACCTCATTGGCTGTAATATCAGCACCCCACAAGGTTTCGAAGAGGCCAAAACCAAAGACCTCTTCAAACAGCTCTGCCCCAGGTACGTGATATCCGCTGCGGAAATTTTGGACGAGATGCTCGGTTAAATATATGGCTGGCGACTTACAACGCAAATACGATGCACTCAAAAAAATCCTCAAAGACCTCGGCTCTGTCGTCGTCGCTTATTCAGGCGGTGTCGATAGCACACTTTTGCTCAAAGTCGCCATCGATACCCTCGGCGCTCAAAATGTTCTCGCCTGCATCAGCGCGGGCGTCGTAGAGCCGAAGAACGTTCTGAAAAGGGCTAAAAAAATCGCAAAGGATTTTGGCGTTAGATTGCAAACCATTGATGCTGACGAGCTTAAAGACCCCAATTTTGTCGCCAACAAAGCGGACAGGTGCTTTCACTGCAAGAGTCATTTGTGTCAGGAGCTTTTGAGTGTCGCGGCCAAAAACGGTTTGAAGCAGGTCATTTTCGGCACAAACCTCGATGACCTCAACGATTTTCGCCCAGGCAACCGCGCGACGAAACTTTTCGGCATACGCTCGCCGCTCGCAGAAGCAAAACTCACCAAAAACGACGTCCGGGCGCTCAGCAGAAAACTCCGTCTCGAAACCGCCGATGTTCCCTCATCGCCCTGTCTCGCGTCTCGACTTGCTTACGGATTACAGATAAGCGAAAAACGCCTGACTCAAATCGAAAAAGCGGAAGATTTTCTCAGAACACTTAGCCTCGTTGAGTTCCGCGTCCGCCATCACGACGTAATCGCCCGAATCGAGGTTCACCAGGAAGATTTCAAAAAGATTACCGCCGAGCCGAACTGCTCCCGAATCATCAAAAAACTCAAATCCCTTGGCTTCAAATATGTTACCATCGACCTCCAGGGCTTCCGTTCCGGCTCATTAAATGAAACACTCTCCGAAAACGACAAGCGCTGAACCCGTTTTTGATTCAACTAAAACTAAAACTCTCGCCGAAATAATATAGTAGGCGTCGTTAATACCGCCCATATTTATGAAAACTATATCGTTTCTGACAAAACTGTTTTTTGTTTTCGCAATCACGCTTTACGCCGGCTGCTCAACCCAGCCGCTAGGCGCCGATTCCTCACCCGCACTATTCCATGATTCCACTTCCTGCTCCCGTTTCGGCCCCGCTCGAATCGACGTCCTCCCCATCACCTCCATCGCCCCTGCCGACGACCGCGACGCTACTATTAACGCCTACGTCTGCCTTATCGACGCCTTCGACTCTCAAATTAAGGCCCCTGTTATCTTCCGCTTCGAACTCTTTCAGCGACTACAGCGTTCCGCTGACCCAAAAGGCAAACGCCTAATCGTCTGGCCCGATATTGACCTCACCGACCCGGCTATTAACAGCAATCTCTGGCAGGACTTCCTCCGTGCTTATCTTTTTTCCCTGCCCCTGCAAAAAGCCTCCGCCGAAAACTGCATCCTCCAGGTTACCGTTATTTGCCCCTCAGGAAAACGTCTCACCGCCGATTACATCGTTCGTTCCAGACAATAAAAAATGCGACAGGTTTTATCCCACCGCATCTTCATCAATTCAAAACAAACTTAGCGTCTTTTTATTATCAGTGTTTGCCGAATTTATCAATCAGCCGAATCATTTCGATTGTTGCTTCTCTTATCCCTACAAACATACTTCTTGCGATGATGCTGTGCCCAATATTTAATTCACTCAGGTCTTCCATCGCGGCAATTGGGCCAATATTGCGATATGTTAATCCATGCCCGGCGTGCACAATCATTCCCTTTTTTATACCCAGGTCTCTGCCCGCCTCCAGCCACTTGAGATGCTGATAAATATCTTTTTCGGTTTTCGCGTTGGCGTATTGGCCGGTGTGAAGCTCGATGGCGTCGCAGCCGAATCTTGCCGCGGCGGCTATCTGCTCTTTTTCCGGCACGATAAACGCACTGACGAGGATGCCCCTTGCGTGCATTCTTCTGACGACCTCTTTCAGGCGTGCGCCGCAGGATACGCAATCGAGTCCGCCTTCGGTGGTCAATTCCGCTCTTTTTTCAGGCACAAGCGTTACCTGCTGGGGCTCAATACCTTCTGCGATGCGGACAATCTCTTCTTCCATCGACATTTCGAGATTGAATTTGGAAACAATCGTCTCTTTAAGCACCTGCACGTCGCGGTCGTTGATATGTCGCCTGTCCTGTCGAAGGTGGGTAGTTATCCCGTTAGCCCCGGCCAATTCACATTCCGCCGCCGCCCAGACAGGGTCCGGTTCATCGGCGTGCCTGGCCTGTCTCACTGTCGCTATGTGGTCGATATTTACATTTAGAACTGCCATATTATTTACCTTAAAAGCGGGTCAATTATAACGCTTCCCACGCTATCGGCAAGATTATAAGTTGGCAGTTTGCGATTTGAATTTGTATAATCCCCGCGCAAGCGGATATTAAAAAATAATAAATAATCCATCGGAAATAAGAGATGACATTAAGCTGGGCAAACAGAATAACCATTCTGAGGATACTGCTGATAGCGCCGTTTGTCAGTTGTATGCTCCAGATAAACGATGCTGAGATGAGTGAGCATATCCGGCACCTGATTCGTTATTCGGCTGTGACGATATTTTTCCTAATGGCGATAAGCGACGGTATCGACGGGTATCTGGCGCGTAAAAACGGGCAGACGACCAGGTTAGGGACGTTTCTTGACCCGACAGCCGACAAACTGCTCATTACTTCGGCTTCCCTGCTTCTTGCCTCGCACCACGCCGGTGTCGCCGGCTTCATACTGCCGCCAACCGTGGTCGTGCTGATTATCGGCAAAGACGTCCTCATATTCCTCGGTTTTTTGATTGTCTATTTTCTTACGGATAAAGTCCTCGTTGTTCCGGTTTTTGCGGGCAAGGCATCAACGGCATTACAGCTTTCGATGGTGGCGGCGATACTAATTGCGCCGGAGGTCTCAACAGTTTTTCATTGGTGGGTTTATTTTGTGCAGGTCTTATGGTGGTCAGCGGCAGGGGCGGCGGTCCTTGCAACGCTTGTCTATATCCGCGCTGGCTCAAAATTCATCGAACAGCACGAGCAACACAATAATCACTAACAGGATTTATCCGCTGATTTTTTACGAGCGATAACGTTACGCCGGGCCCCCAAAAGGAGTTTATTGTCGAGCATTCTCGCCGTTAGCGGCACTCTGTTCTCTTTTGAACCATGTGCGGGTCTTTTTCTGCAGTGATTCCATATAAAGATAAAATACCGGTGTGACATAAAGCGTAATACTTTGCGAGAACAGCAAGCCCCCGACTACGGCAAGACCCAGCGGTCTTCGCGATTCGGCGCCTGCGCCGAACCCGATAGCGATGGGAAGACCCGCCATAAGCGCCGCCATTGTCGTCATCATTATAGGCCTAAAACGTATTATGCTTGCCTCGACTATCGCGTCATAAGGACTTTTGCCGTGTTTTTGCGCATCGATGGCAAAATCTATCATCATTATACCGTTCTTTTTGACCAGACCCACGAGCATAATTATGCCCACGAACGCATATATCGAAAGGTCTTCGCCGAAAATTATCAGCGTAATCAGCGCCCCGAAACCCGCGAACGGAAGGGCCGACAATATCGTCAGCGGGTGAATGAAGCTCTCATACAAAATACCCAGGACAAGGTAAATCACCAGTATGGCAAGTGTCAGCAGAAGCCCAAGACCGCGCATCGACGCCGCGAATGCTTGCGCCGTTCCCTGGAAGCTTGCCGTTACCGTATCAGGCAGAGTATCTTTTGCCAGGCGATTTATTGCATCGACCGCGTTTCCAAGAGGGAAATTCGGCGGAAGATTGAATGAAATCGTTACGGCAGGCAATTGCCCCTGGTGATTTACGCTCAGCGGCCCGACGCTGTTACTCAGGTTGGCCACGGATTTCAACGGAACGAGCTGCCCGCTGCTCGACCTTACGTAAAGCATACCCAGCGATGCGGGGTCAAGTTGGTATTTCGGTTCAAGCTCAAGTATGACCTCGTACTCGTTGTTCGGTGCCAGTATTGTTGATATCTGGCGTGAGCCGTATGCGTAATACAAAGCATCTTCGATTTGCTGGGCTGTTACACCCAAACTCGACGCCTTATCCCTGTCTATATCAACATTAACCTGCGGATTTTTTATTTGCAAATCGCTGGTTACGTCAAGTAAGCCGGGCATTTGTCTTATCTTCTGCTCCATTATCCCGGCGTATTTGTATAACTCATCGAGGTTATAGCTTTGAAGCGTGTATTGATACTGGCTCTTCGACATTCTTCCGCCAAGCTGGATAGACGGCGGATTCTGCAGATAAACCCTCATTCCAGGTATATTACTCAGAAGACCGCGCCATTTCTGGATAAGCTGGTCGGCGGAAAGTTTGCGTTCGGACTTCGGCTTCAGACGGATAAACACCGTTCCCATGTTGCCCCCGCCCCTGCCGACGCTTGACATAAACGAACCTATCTCCGGTTCTTTTTGTAAAATGGCGTTTATCGTCCTTTGATGAGCCGTAATCGAGTCGAACGATATTCCCTCTATTCCTTCTGTAAACCCGAATATCTGTGCGCGGTCCTCGCTGGGTAAAAAACCTTTGGGGATGGCCACGAACAGATAAAATGTCCCCGCCAGAATAATCGCCGAAAAAACCATCGCGCCGCGTCTGTGCAGAAGGACCCATTTCAGGCTTCGTTCATAAAATGCGGTCATTTTGTTATACATCAAGTCAGTAAACGCATAGGCATGGCCGTGCTTGACGGTTTCAGGTTTTTTCAAAAATCTGCTCGATAGCATCGGCGTCAAACTAAGCGCGATAAACCCGGACGCCAGTACGGCCACTCCGATTGTTATGGAAAATTCTCTGAACAGCCGTCCTATCAGGCCGCCCATAAAAACAATCGGGATGAAAACAGCGCTCAGCGACAGCGTCATGCTTACAATCGTAAACGCAATTTCCTTCGCCCCGTCAACCGCCGCCTTGATAGCGCTTTTGCCCATTTCCATGTGCCGGAATATGTTTTCCAGCATAACAATCGCGTCATCGACCACAAATCCCACCGACAGCGTAAGTGCCATCAGCGACAGGTTGTTTAAGCTGAATCCTCCAATATACATTATGGCAAAAGTCGCGACTATCGACATCGGCAGCGTCAAGCTCGGTATTACCGTCGCCGACATATTCCGCAGGAAAAGGAATATTACCAGAACTACCAGTATCAGCGTCAAAACAAGCGTAAATTCGACGTCTTTGACCGATTCTCTGATAAACATCGACCTGTCAAAAAGAATGTCCAGCGAAACCGACGCAGGCATCTGCTGCCGGAAGCTCGGCAAGAGTTTCTTCACCGCATCTGTTACCGCCACCGTATTTGTTCCGGGCTGCCTCAGTATTGCCAGAATAATCCCTCGCCGCGCTTCGTTCGAAGTAATATACCATGCGGCGGTCTTGCTGTTTTCAACGCTGTCCACAACTTTACCCAGGTCTCCAAGCCGAACCGGCGAGCCGTTGCGATACGCTACAATCAGCGGTTTGTATGCGGCAGCGTCGTTTAGTTGTCCGCTTGCCTCCACCGTTACGGCTTTATCCGGTCCGTAAAGTATCCCTGTGGGCAGATTCACGTTGCCGTTTGCGACAGCGTTCGCGACCTCGTCGATTCCGAGACCTCTGCTGGCCAGCGCCGTCGGATTAGGCCATATACGGACAGCGTATTTTTGCGCGCCATATACCAGCACCTGCGCCACGCCGCTGACCATCGAAATTCGCTGCGCCATAAGGGTCTCGCCATATTCATCCAGCGAATACATAGGTATCGTCGGTCCGGTCAAAGCAATATATAGAATCGGCTGGTCCGCCGGGTTGACCTTCTGGTAAGTGGGAGGGCTCGGCAGATTCTGGGGCAGTTGTCTTTGTGCCTGTGTGATTGCCGCCTGGACGTCTTGTGCTGCCCCGTCAATATTGCGGCTTAGGCTGAACTGAATGATTATTTGTGTGTTTCCAAGCACGCTTGTTGATGTCATTGAGTCGATGCCGGCAATCGTGGAGAATTGCTTTTCGAGAGGCGTCGCCACCGCCGAGGCCATTGTCTCCGGGCTTGCCCCGGGAAGCGAGACGGAAACCTGTATTGTCGGGAAATCCACGTTTGGCAAATCGCTTACGGGAAGCTGCAAAAAAGCCGTGATGCCGAAGATTAATATCCCCAGCATCACAAGGGTTGTCATTACGGGGCGACTTATAAACAGAGCTGTAAAGTTCATTTTTTATCCGCTTGGTTTTTATTACCTGTAGTTTCCTTTATTTGAACTTTTGTGCCGGCCACCAGCCGGAGCTGTCCGTCCGTTACCACTGTTTCGCCCGGCTTGACTCCATCGACAACAGAACTGTTGTTTGCTGTGCGCTGCACGGTAACGGGCCGGACTTCAGCAGTGTTGTCCTCCTTCACCACGTAAACAAACTGGCCCTGTTGGCCGTTTTGGACCGCCTGTGAAGGCACAACTATGACGTTAGGTTCCTGCGCAAGGTTAAGAACAACGTTTACAAACAGCCCGGGCCAGAGCACGCGTTTTTCGTTCTGAAATATGCTCCACAGCCGAATTGTTCCCGTGCCGGTATCTACCGAGTTATCGATGAAAAGCAAAGCCCCCCGCACCGGCTCCTGTCCCTCTGCGCCGGGAATTTTAGCGATTACCTCGAGTGTGCTGCTTGCCATATACTTGCGTATCAGGGGCAGATACTGCTGAGGCAGTGTGAAACTTATCCTGATGGGGCTTACCTGGTTTATGCTCGCGATGGGGACGTCTTTTTCCTTAATCAAATTGCCCTGGTCGATGGAAATTGCCCCGATGACGCCGCTGATGGGCGAGCGGATTAAACAATAATCAAGCTGTACCGCCGCGTTCTCCACCGCCGCTTTATCGGAATCCACGGTGGCCTTGAGCACACCCACTGCCGTTACGCTGTTGTCATAATCGTTCTGCGAGGCATAGCCCTTCTTCAGCAATTCCGTTTGCCTGGACGCCTCTTTTTCGGCGTTCTTCAGTTGCGCCTCGTCTTTTTCAAGGTTTGCCTGTGCCGCTTTGAGCTCCGCCTCGAAAGACCGCGAATCAATCGTCACCAGCAAATCGCCCTTTTTAACCTCCTGGCCTTCTTTGAAATGGACTTCTGTAAGAATGCCGGCCACCTGCGATTTTATCGTGGCGCTCATATTTGCTTCGACCGTCCCGAAGCTGCTCAGCTCAAGAGGCAGGGTTTGTTGTGTTACCTGCGCCACCAATACCGGCACTACCGGGGAGGCAGGGGGCGTTTTCCGTGAACAGCCGGTAAGCAGGGCTGCAACCGCCAGCGCTGCCGCCGACCATATTTTTATTTTACTGTTGTTTTTATTCATAAATAATTTACCAACCCAAATTAGCTCGACGTGATTTTAGACGTTTTTACCGGTTCACTGCCCGGACTGGCAATCCCGCTTCGCATCAAGAGCGTTCCCTCAAGCCGATGAAGCTCCACTATCGCTATCTGATAATTTATTGCGGCTGTAAGCTCGGCTATCTGGCTCTGCAGAAAATCTCTTTGCGCCTGCGCGACGAGAATCGACGTTGATTTGCCGACTTCGAATTTGCCGGTTTCGACCTTGAGTTTTTCCTCCAGCAGCTCTCTGCTCGCTTTTGCCGCGACAACCTGCTGCTGAACGCTTGTAATCTGCAAATAAGCGCCTCTTATATCAACCTCGACTAATTGTTCGAGATTGCCGAGCGCCTCCTGCGCCTGTTGGCGCGACAGTGTGGCCTGCTGGTTTTTCGCCTGCGCCGAGCGGTTCATCGGCGGGTACTCGAAAGTTATCCCGGCTGCGATGTCATAATCATTTTTCTTAAAAATGTTCTGGGCCGAAGCATCGAATGAGTCGGAATATCCCGTCTTGCCGAGAGTAATGAAAAAATCGAGCTGCGGCAGCAGGCCGTTGCGAGTCCTTACAATTTCAAGCTCATCGCGGTCTATCTGGAGTCGCGCCTGGTTCAGCTCCGGCCTCATCTGCCAACCGCGCAGGACGTATGTCTCCACGGGGCTAAGCTCGATTGCCGGCGTCGTCGGCTCGCTTTTGAGAATGATTTTTCTGTCCCAGATTTCGTTGCCGCTGGGGTTCAGCAGCCGCAAAAGATTGAGCCGGCTCTGGGCAAGCGTGTTTTCCGCGACGATGAGGTCCTGTTGCCTAAGCGCTGTTTCCGCCTTGGCCGCGGCAAGCTCGCTCCGAGCCAGCGAACCAATATTAATCCGCTCCTCGGTTTCCTGTTGCTGCTATTCCGCCACTAGCAGCGATTGTTCGTATATCTCTATGCTCTTTTCCGCCAGCGAATAATTCCAGTATGCTTCCTCAATCTGCGCCACAAGCGACTCGACGAATCCGCGAAGTTCATATTGCGATATCTTCGTATCTATCCTGGCCTGGTTTACCGAGACAAGATTTACTGCGGTACCAAAACCTCTCAAAAGTGATTGCGTTACGCTCCCACCCAGCCGGCTTGATACGAACGGGTCGGCATATGACTCATCGAGCCGATTTACGCTGCCGTCAAGCGACAAGGTTGTACCTGTAGGCAAAAACTCGTTTAACGAAGCGTCTGCGCCGAATGTCTTTTCAATTGATTTAAGAGGTCCAGCGCCTGGTGCCGGGGGCGACTCTAATCGTGTTTGGCCTCCCGAAACTGTTCCTTTCAAGTCCGGGTCGAATACCGCTAACGCCTGCTGCTCGAAGGTTCTTTTTATCTGCGGGCTTAGTTTTTCAACTGCCAGCGATTTGTTTTTCTGCAGAGATATAAGGACCGCCTCATTTATCGTTATATCAATAGGCCCATTCTGTTCGATTTTCACTATAGGCGAAGAATTGGGTTCCTGTGTTTTTTTATTTTCCAGAGGCGGCTGAATAGCTGATTGCGAATCGGAAGGTCCTATATAATCCTGCTTATCAGTTGCCTCCGGCTCGGTGCACGAGCTGAGCAGGCACATCGCCACCAGTAAGCCGAGTGTTATCGCGGTTTTATATAATATTGAAAATTTTTTCGCTAACATCTTCAATAATACGATAATCGTCCAATATTAGGGGTGAATTTCCAATAATCTTTCCCATTTTAACATTTTCTGCGGCATTTTCCACATGTTTAGTCGGTCGATATGAAAAAACTTCCGAAATTGAACCCTATGCAATACGTAACTCTATATTGGAGCGTGTGTTACGACTGTGGCTGGTCTTTAATGAGGGATGGCGGTATATCGAGCCAAAAGGTAGAACCCTTGTCGAGTTGACTTTCGAAGCCGACTTGTCCGGCGAGCATATCTGCAAGCTCTTTACTGATTGCAAGCCCCAATCCTGTGCCGCCAGATTCCCGCGTAAGAGGATTACCAAGCTGGCCGAATTTCTGGAACAGTTTTTCCTTGTCGGCCTCGGCTATTCCGCAGCCGGTATCGGTTACGGAAAACCGGATTGTTTTATCGTCGAGTATCACAACGCTTAGTGTTATTTTGCCCTGCGCGGGCGTGAACTTTACCGCGTTGCTCATATAGTTTTCGAGAATCTGCTGGATTTTTCCCGCGTCGGTTACAAGGATCGGTATGTCCCGCTGCACTTCAAGCTCAACCTTGATGTCCTTTTCCCGTGTCATTTCAGAAAACGAAGACATAACGGCGTCGCATATTTCATCGACTTTTATCTGCTCGATATGCAATTGAATCTTATTGGCCTCGGCTTTTGCCAGGTACAACAGGTCGTTAATCATATTAAGCAACCGCTGACCTCCGACGATGATGTTTTCGGCGTAGCGTTTTCCCTTGTCTTCCCTGAGCAGCTCCGGCTTGTCGCGCAGCACCTGGGCAAAACCCATAATGGAATTAAGCGGCGTTCTGAATTCGTGCGAGATATTCGCGAGGAATTCGCCTTTGATTTTGTTTGCCTTGAAAAGCTCGATGTTGCGCTCCGAAAGTTCGATGATTTTGTCGTCGAGCTGCCTGTTTGCCTGGCGCAGCTTTTCCTGGGCTGCCTGAAGCCCGTCGAGCATGTGGTTGAATGCCTCGGCAAGCTTCTCGTATTCGTCGCGGGTATTTATCGAGCTTCTGATGTCGAGGTTGCCTTCTGCAACATTGTTGGCAAGCGCGCGCAGCTGGCGAATAGGACTCAGAATGACCCGTTGCGTTATGATGTAAAATGCCACGATTGCGCCTGTTCCGCTGATTAAGCCGGCGACGATAATCCAGACACGGTTCAAGAGAACCGCCCTGCGTATTTCGGCGGCCGGCCTTTCGACTACCACTGCGCCTATTGCCTCGTTGCGATTAAATGCGCCCGCGGAGCCCTGTGGGTTGTGGCAGGTTATGCAGCCCTCGGTCGCCCGGAAGACGCGCACATAGCTGGAATAAAGCGTGTTTTTCCTGGTCTCAAAGCGTATCTGGTCGGAGGAATCCTCGTCGTTGCGCAGGTCCTCAACCATAAGCCGCTGCTGGACAGTCAATCCTGCTATTTTTTTATCGTCTTTTTTGAAGCGGACCCAGCGAATGTCGGTTTTGTTCGGGTCCAGCACGTTGCCCCGGTCATCGAGCATCGCCAGTTTTGTGTCGGCTGGTGGACGCGTCTGAAAATGATTCCGAACCAGCGTTTCCGCCCAGGCCCTGCTGGCGTCAAGCCGATTCTGCCTGGTGAGTTGGCGCATCCAGCCGTATGGGATGAGCAGCGCCAAAGCCAGTATCAGCACCACCGCCGTGCCGAACGCGATTCTGCACTTTTCCGCCAGCGATAAAGGCGATAAGTGCACGAAAACCAGAATCCTGTGATAAATTTTACCTATTCTTTTCAGCATAAAATTGTGGCTGTTATGGCTTACTTATTTTGATAAGTCAGCGACCGGCCCGCAACATATAATAATATAAATCCAGAATTAAGTAGTAAAAAACCCCAGGCACAAGGCAGAGCAGCCACAACATTGCCTTTTGTTTGACATTTGTGAAAAACAGCCAGACAAATAAAATAATCCACACAGCCGGCAAAGCGCTGTTTAATCCGATTGCGGTTGGCTTGGTGTTACCGCCGATGAACCTCAGCAATTGTAACCAGTGCGATGGAATGGGAATAATCGTCATTGTTGCGGCAGCCCAGGCCCCTGTCGTTGTGGCTGCGATTTTCTTAGAGACCTTGTGAACGAGAATGGGCAGGGCAAAATACCATGCCGAACCGACAAGTATATAGAAAAGCGAAAAGATTAAGAAAATCTGCAAGCTGCGGGCGGAGGCAAGATACGAGTCGCCGCGTGTAAAAAAATGCGACAAAGCAGGCAGTATGACCTTTGGCAGCAACAGCGACACAGGATAATCGATGTAGCCGCATACAATCCAGAACAAATGCCATTGCCCCTCATGATGGTTAATTATATAGATGATGCTCATGAGCATAAAAAGCATATGTGTGACGCCGATAAGCAGCCCGGTCTGGAACGCCCATGACTGTCTTTCCATCCAGCCGCGGGGCACAACGGTTGGTATATCTTTGCATTCACTATGCTGATTAAGCACTACCGCCTCGTTATTATGAATGCTTTGGTTTCTGCTCTTCTGCCTTGTCTGCAAGCTCGTGCGAATGTTTCTGTGTTCGCAGGTTCAGCTCATCGAGTTGTTTTTGCTCGACCTCGCTCGGTGCGTCGGTGAGCAGGCACTGGCCCCGCTGCGTCTTCGGGAAGGCGATGACGTCGCGGATATTGTCGGTACCCGTCAGCAGCATAATCATCCGGTCCAATCCCAGCGCGATTCCGCCGTGGGGCGGTGCCCCGTGCTCCAGCGCACGCAGGAAGAAGCCGAATCGTAACTGTGCCTGTTCTCTGGTAATATTCAGCAGGTCGAATACCTTCGCCTGCATTTCAGGCCTGTGGATACGGACGCTGCCCCCGCCTATTTCCGAGCCGTTGACGACGATGTCGTATGCCTGGGCTATAATATGCCCCGGGTCGGTTTCCAGCTTCGGGATGTCTGCCGGAATCGGCGCGGTAAACGGGTGATGCATCGAGTCGTATCGTTTTTCGTCGGCGTTCCATTCGAACAGCGGAAAATCAACAATCCAGACGAATTCAAATTTACTTTCGTCGTAGAGTTTGAGTTCCTTCGCGATTTTACATCTAAGCGGTGCAAGGGCCTTATTGACACCTTTTTCGTCGGCTGCCACCAGCAGGACCAGGTCGCCGTCCTTTGCGCCGAAGCGATTGGCCATTTCTTCGAGTTGCTCGGGGCTGAAAAATTTTGACAGGTTGCTGACAAGGGTCATTTTGCCGTTTTCGTTTTTCGCCTTGAACCAGGCAAGTCCTTTCGCCCCGTAGTCGGCTGCAAAACTCGTCAGCGTCTTTTCAACATCGTTACGTGAGTATTTGTTGCCGCCACCGGGAGCGCAAAGTCCCTTGACGATGCCGCCTGATTGTATAGCCGATGTAAATACCTTGAACGTGCTTTTACTGGCAATATCGGACACGTCTTTGAGTTTCATATCGAATCGCAGGTCGGGCCTGTCGATGCCATAATCATCCTGCGCTTCTTTATAAGTCATTCGTCGAATCGGCGTCTTGATATTAAGGCCGAGCACCTCGTTGAAAATTTTGGCAACCAGCACTTCGTGAACCTTGATAACGTCGTCTGCCTCGACGAAACTCATCTCCACATCGATTTGGGTGAATTCTGCCTGCCTGTCGGCTCGCGGGTCCTCGTCACGGAAGCAGCGGACAATCTGGAAATATTTGTCTGTGCCGCTGACCATAAGTATCTGTTTGAATAACTGGGGCGACTGGGGCAATGCGTAAAACGTTCCCGGCACCAATCGGCTGGGGACAAGGAAGTCGCGTGCCCCTTCCGGGGTGCTTTTGCCCAGCATAGGCGTCTCAATTTCCCAGAAGCCCAGCGAATCGAGATAATCGCGTGCGATTTTTGTAACGCGATGACGAACCTTGAGCTTTTCCTGCATCGCGGGCCTGCGCAGGTCGATATATCGATATTGCAGCCGGACCTCTTCGCCTGTCTTTTCGGCTGTGTCAATCTCGAAGGGCGGCGTCTTTGCGGTATTGAGGATTTCAAGTTTCTCGACCGCCACTTCAATCTGGCCCGTGGCGAGTTTGGGGTTTTCCAGTCCTTCGCCCCTCGGCTCTACTACACCTTCAATTGCCACAACCCATTCGCTGCGCACTGTCTGTGCAAGTTTATGGGCATCGGGAAACTTTTCGGGATTGAAGACCAGTTGCGTGATGCCTTCCCTGTCGCGCAGGTCAAAGAATATAAGTCCGCCGTGGTCGCGGGATGACCTTACCCAGCCGGCCAGAATGACCCTTTTATCCTTATCCACCAGACGAAGCTGGCCGCAATTGACTGTCCTTTTGAGCATTGAAAATCCGCCTAAAAGCTGTTGAATATTGCAAAACCTGTATTTACAGGTGGTTGAGGATACCTTGTCGCGGTTAAATAGTCAATAACCGGCTTTGCGCGTGATTTGCCTGTTTCAGAAGATTTCGGCCTTTATGAGCCAGGCGTAGGCGTAGCGGCGGTCCAGTTGTTTGGGTCGTTGCCGTATTGCGTTGTGTTTGTTCGTATCAACGATTTGCCCGAACCATTAGCCCCCGTTGGCCAGAGGTCAACGTCGCACGGCTCACCGCTTGGATGCGAGCCGTCGCTATAATCAACCCGCTCAACACGAATATATTGTCTTATGCCCATGTCGTTAACGTCGCCCGGCTTCGATAATTCGAGCTGTTCGCCTTCGTTGGCGAGCTTTCCGCTGTAAGGCCCGTAAATAATGCCGGTAGGTACGGACGGATACCTTGCCTCGAAAGCTGCGACATTCTTGACGACCAGAATTTTGGAGCCGGCGGCGATTGTAACAGTGCTTGGCGAGGTCGGGAACGTGTAATCGATGCCGTTGGTGAATTTCCAGGGGGTGCTTACATTGGAATCATAGAGCGTTACCGCTGAAGATGATGCGTTTAAAAGCTCGATGTATTCGTATTCGTTGTTTGAATATGAGCCGCTCGCTGGCCAGTCGGGGTGATACATAATCTCGGAGAAGATAATCGGGCCGACTTTTGGATAAGAATTTGCTGCGCCCGGGGTGTTTGTGCTCATCGGGACAAAGTTGTAAGTTTTCGTGCTGCCCTTGTAATACCTGCCGAATGCCACGTTCGTATCGGATGCGCCGAAGTCCTCTTTTTCGCGATAGCCGGTGAGTTTGCTGTTGGCGTCGAGCGCCGAAGTCAGGCATACGGATTCGCCGTTTTCGCTCAGGGCAAATGGTATAAGCCGCCCGGGGTCGCTGCTGGTTGAACCGAAGTTGCTGCCTTCATAAACGACCAGATAGCCATTTGCCGGTATGCTTGTGCCTGTGGCGAAGCGATACTTCATAATATTGGAGTCGCTATCGCTGAGATACCAGTTGCCAATGTTAATCGCGTTTGTGGTGGTGTTTTTCAGTTCAATCCAGTCGGAGGTGATATCGTGGGAATGCGCCAGTACCTCATTGATGACGATTGCGCCGGGGTTTGGGATGATGTTTGAGTCATCCCAGCCGGGCGAGCCATTGATATATGCGCTTGCGCGCCAACTGTCTTTTTTACCCCAGTCGTTTGTATCAGAATCAGATGGGTTGACAATGGTAAGCGAGTAGCCGTCGCCGTCGGTAATATCTCTCCAGCCGTCACTATAGTTGAAGTCGAGAATAGTCCCGCCTACCGCGTCGAGCAGGCGTAATCTTTCGCCGCCGTTGTCTAATGAGCCGGCATAATGGCCCGCGATATAGCGTCCTGTGCCGTATTTGGTCGTAAAGGCGCTTATGTCTTTGACAACGAGAATGTGTTGACCAGTCGTAAGCGTATTAGGCCCGAATATGAAATCGACTCCCTTGTCGAATCTGACTAAGTTGAGGTTGATTGTGCCTGAGCCGACATTCTTCAATTCGATGTATTCCTTGTTCGGGTCATTGGGGTCGCTGGTATCCAGCGGATTATACATAATCTCGGTGATTCGCAGAGAATTTTTAAGATTTCCCACTTCATAAATGGCCTCATTCAGCGGACTCCATTTTTGTGTGCTGCTCTTATATATTCTTGATTTGAGGTCGGTGCTTTTGTTGAGAGTGAAAGTGCCGGTATATTGGATTGCGCTCGATGAAATTGTCCCGGTAAATGGGGTTCGCGGGTCATTGCCGTCGATGGTGTAATAAATTGTGCCGCCCGAACTGCAGGGGTCAGTGAGGGTGAACGAGTCGGTGGATGATACATAGCCGCCGAATTTATACGAGCCGTTGACGTTAAAGACCGGTGCGCCGAAGGCGCGGGTGAACAGACCCTGTTGTTCAAATACGCCCAGTATCGGGTCTTCACGGTTCGGTATGAAGGTATTGGGAATGAACGACGCTGGGTAATCTATATAAGGCAGGACGGGTGATACTTCGCTGAATACCTCCCACCACTTCGCCAGTAAATGTGGTTTCGTCAATATACCGCTGTTGCGGAAGTATTTGTGGATACGGTCTGCGAAAAGCAGTTGGAAGTCCGGGTTCGCCTTGAGGGCGCGATAAAATTGCGAGATGTAATCCCACTGTAAATGGTTCAATCCTGTGGGGCTTGTCCAGCTGGGGAGGTCCTCAAAGGCGTTTACGTCCATGTGGTTTTCAGCTACCCAGGTTTCAATGCCTTCGGCATCCCAGACGGAGAACCGGAATTTTCCTGTGGATGACCTCTCGCGGTGGATAGTGTAATTATTGCCTGGCCAGTCGAAATTGGAAGAGTAGATTTGGAGAATGAGATAATCTACGAACTGTGTTATATCGAACTGGCCGGCGACATAATTATAATAGGTTGTGTTGGACAGGTTGTGGGTGTTAACATAATTAATAAGGTTGTTCAAGGCAGTCAAGTCGCCGTTCCGGAGTCCGCCCTGGGTAATAATATCGAAGTCATTATCAGTACCGTACCATTCCTGATAAAATCCATTATCGGCTCTCCCTGTCGGGTTGTAATATGCCTTGAAATCGCCGTTGATATAGAGATTGGCATACGTGCCTGTTTCCTGGGTTCCGCCCATTTCCTGGAATAGCCGTCTCATCCATTCGTCCTTGATAAACGGGGTGCAGGAATCGTTATGGCCCGCCCGCAGGCAGATACTTTTGAAACGTGCGACATCAATGAACGGGAAGAATGGGTATTCGAGCCGGCTGCTGCCGTAGTCGCTGTCGAAGAAGAGATTGAAGCTTATTTTGTTGCTGTTCCAGTTCGGCCACCAGTTTATCCAGCAGGTGTTCCAGTCATTGCCTCTGGTGTAGCGCGGTCGTGTATAGCCGCTGCCGTGGACGCGAATGCCGCAGTTGACTTGGATGTTGGAGCTTGTTTGGGGGTCTATGATTTCAAGTGAGACGGGCCGTTCATAGGCGCTTCCCTGCATAATCATATTGTTGTAAGTTCCTGTGCCGCCCGATGTCCAGACGCCATCACTGTTGTAGTAGCCGCCGACGATTGCCATGATGCCGTTTGGCTCATAAAAGGTCTTGTTGGGGTCGCCGACAAGCGAGACGAGAGGCATTGCTTTGGCGGCGGCACTTGCCCCGAAGATGTAAGTATGCGTTTCTATGGGTGAGGGTTTGTAGCTGGTTTTGATGGCGGCTGCCCTGATACATTTTGTGGCGCTGATGAATATGGGTGAGGTATAACGGACACTGGTTGGAGTATTTACCTCGCCTGCAATTGGATCTCGACCGTCGGTGGTATAGTAGATATTGGCGCCTGAGGTGGTGCAGGCCAAAGTGAGCATAAAATTAGAGTCGTAGAAGCCGCGTTCTTTGCTGAAATCAACGTTATCTATATCGCCGAGATAGGCGTTGCTGTTAGAAGCGCCGGGCGTTGCGGTAGAGAAGAAACGCCAGTTTTCTTCTGCGTCCGGGTAACGTCCATAAGAGACGTTGGCTGTCTGCTCAAGAAAAGCAACGGCGTCAATCTGTGTAACGCCATCGGTATCGTAAAGCCCTATTTCCTCGCCGTCGGCTGAGAGTTTAAAATTGGTGTGAAGCGGGCCTTGTATTGTTTCATCATCGGCCCAGAATACGAGAAATCCACGGGCAGGGATAGTGGTTTGCGAGGAATAGCCGGCGGGAATATGGAATTTAGTTGTGTTGGCGAGGTTGTCTGTCAGATACATTCCCGCCATATTGACCGATGTGTCGCCAAGATTATAGATTTCAATCCAGTCGTCGTAGTTGCCATTTGGGTCGTGGTAGCCGCTTGAGCTGTTGTTGGAGGCCATAAACTCGTTGATAAAAAGCATGCTGCCGTGTGTTTGCCACTGGCCTGCCAGGATTGAGAAATCGGCGAAATCAATGCCGTTCAGGCCGTCGAAGTCCGCACAGGTGGTTGTTTCTTCGCATGACTCCGCATCAAGCCACTGGTCTGCGAATATCTCCAAATCGTAGATGTTGACCAAGCAGTTACCGTTCAGGTCGGCTGAGGGGCAGCGGCCCGCAAACGCAGTTGCAGTTAATATGCAGATAACAGCGGGAAGCAAAAAACAATATCCCTTGCGGCTGGTCATCATTATTTTCATCTACCTCTCAATTTTAGACCCCTTTTGGGATGTGGCTATTTATTATAGCAGTTTTGAGTATTTAGAGCAATAGCAACAGGCCGGAAACCCCATAAATCGCGTAAAATATGAGCATTACAGGACCTAAGGCCGGCTTTCAGTGTTTTCGGGGGGACCAGCCGGTGGTCCTGGTAGCGTACAAAAAAAGTAATTGTTTTTTGACCGGGCCAGGGTTTAGGTCGGCCTTATTTGCTGCAAAGGCCCATTTTATCCATCCAGTCAGCGCATAAGACGGGCCAGCGGGAAACGGGGGTTCCGGATTTTCCCAGGCCGAATCCGTGCTCGCCTTTTTGCCAGATATGCATTTCGGCAGGCACATGGGCTTTTTTGCAGGCCAGATAAAATAAGATGCTGTTTTCTGCCGGCACGGTTTTGTCGTCTGTCGCATGAACCAGGAAAGTCGGCGGGGTGTTGGAATCCACCTGTTTTTCGTTCGAGAATTTATCTGCCAGCTCCTGCGACGCGTTCCCGCCCAGCAGTGCGCTGCGAGAGCCGCTGTGCGAGAGCGGTCCCATCGAAATGACCGGGTAAATCAGAATCATAAAATCGGGTCTTGCGCTTGCTCTGTCGTTTGCGTCAACCGGCTCGTAGAATTTCTCATTGAAGTGAGTGCCAGCGGTTGATGCCAAATGGCCTCCGGCGGAAAAACCGATGATGCCTATTTTGTTCGGCTCGATGCTGAATTCCGTCGACCTGCTTCGCACGGTTCTTATCGCCCGTTGCGCGTCCTGGATAGGAGCGGGGTGTCCGTAGCCCCTGCCTCGATGGCGGTAATCGACAACAAACGCAGCGATGCCCAATTCGTTTAACCAGCGCGCGACCTGGTGTCCCTCGTGGTCGATTGCGACATGCTGGTATCCGCCGCCCGGAAAGATAACGACCGCCGAGCCGGCTGCCTTTTCTTTTGCCGGCAGGTAAATCGTCATTGTCGGTTTATCGTTTGTATCATTACCTTTCGCTCCCGGAGCACCATTGGGCCAGAGCAGCTCCGTCTTTGTGCCCGGCTCAATTCCGTACGTGGTCGATATCGATAATCCGGCGAGAACCAAAAGTCCCGCAGCGATTTGAAGGGTGACGCTGTTTTTCATCGTATAGTTCCTTATTTTTTCAGTTAACCGGTTGGTTACGGTTATTTTGCGACGACGCCTTTTATGCCGCCGGAGACCAGCGCGGCGACGTTAGCGAGAATTCTGGGCAGCATAAGCCCGCGGGGACAGGCGATATATTTCGGCTGCCAGACCGGAGCGAATTTGTCCTTGTATTCGTGCAGACCCTGGAAGTTATAGAAGTGTTCGCCGTGACGGAATAAAAATGCCCCCGCCTGTGACCATAATGGCGCAAGCTGCCTGTCTTCAAATCCCGAAAACGGCGCCATTCCGAAATTAAACCACTTATAGCCCTGCGATTTGCCCCACAGCAGAAGCTCGGTGAATAGATAATCCATAATTCCTTCAGGACTGTCCGGCATATAACGCATAAGGTCTACCGACAGTTCTTCTTTGTTTGCTCCCTGCCAGATATTGGCGAAAGCGAGGATTTTATTCTGCTGAGTAATTAATGCGGCGGGCATTTTTCTGATGTATTCCGGTTCAAACGAGCCGAGCGAAAATTTCTTTTCCCTTGTGTTTTTGGTTTCAAGCCAGGCGTCGGAAACATGTTTCATCTCGACGAGAGCCGTCTCAACCTGTGCGGGCTCGATGACGGAGAAAGTTAATCCGAGTTTTGTCATTTTGTTATACGCGTAGCGAAGGTCTCTGCGTTCCTGGCCTTCGAGCGAGAACCCGGTAAGCTCCACCCTGGCTTCCTCGCCGAATTTGAGGAACGTCAAACCCAGGTCGAGGTAGATATCGAGGTGCTCGGTATCGACCTGGTAGAAGACGGGCCATGCGTCATATTCGTCGCAGAGTTCGCGGAATTCCCAGGCAAGCTCTCTTGCATCGTCTTCCGGGCCTACGGGGTCGCCCATACATATCCAGCTTCTGCCATGGACGCTGAACATCAAAAACGCGTCTTTGTTATCGTCCAGAAGGAATCTTTTGTCGCCGAGAAGCGCAAGCCACGCGTAAGTCCGCGGACTGTTCCGGACAATATTTTCAACGATTTTAATTTCGGTATCAGGCGGCGGCAAAAAGACGGGTTTCGCCGGGACAAGCAGCCGGGCAAGACCGAAAAGCAGGATAACAACAATGACGCCCGTGCTTGCACGCAGAAATCTCGGCGCGTTGGCGTCGAACGCAAACTTCCACCACAACTGGTCTGCCTGCCCGATATGCCTGTATGTGAAAAACCCGAGCCAGATAGAGCTTGCCGCTACGGCTACTACCAAAACCGCCCAGGGTAATGAAAATCTGTCCCGAAGCAGCGATGTCTTGCGATAAAAACGATTCTTACAGGGGATAAGAGCGGCCAACATAACGGCAAGAATAATCGCCTCTTCATAATTGAAGCCCTTGGCAAGTGAAAATACAATGCCCGCGGCGAACAGTATTATTGTAAGGTGATACGCGGCATCCAGCCGGCGCTGCAGACCTCTTGCGAGAATAATCAGTCCCGCTCCGACGACACTGCCGAGGAAGTGCGATATTTCCACCGCCGACAGCGGCAGTATGTCTCGTATTATGTCCATCCTGCTTCCTTCCGCCGGCAGAGCGCCTGATACGAGCAGGATTGCACCCGCGGCCATACTGCCGACGGCGAACACCTGGGGTATGAGCATAGCGGCCCACTTGCCGATTGACTCCCCGAATCGTTTTAGTGTTTCTTTGCGCGCAGACATTTCCTCGAGGCCGAGAATAATTGAGGCAAGACCGAGAGGCAGGAGATAATAAATCACCCGGTACAAAAGCAGCGAGCCGATTAAGGATGAAGCCGGCGCCACCTCGGAGAGCAACAGCAGCATCACTCCTTCAAATACCCCTAAGCCGCCGGGAACCGAGCTGACAAGACCCGTAATCTGTGCGAGCAGGAAAATCTCGATAAATTCCGGGTAGTCCATCTGTATGATATTGGACAGTAAAACATACAGGACGCTTCCGGCAACCGCCCAGTCGATTGAGGCCAGCGCAATCTGGCAAAGCGACAGGCCCGGTGATGGTATAGCGAGGTCCCAGCCGCGAATTGTAACAGATTTTTTTCGCACCGCTGTTACGATGAGGTATGTCGCGAGCAGGATAAGAAATATGACGCCTATTGGCCAGGTTGTCTTAAAGGGCAGGTGAGTGCCATGCTCGATGGCCTGCGGGTGAAGCACGAAGGTGAACCCGCCCAGCGCCAGAAAGCCCAGCCAGAAGGTGATTGAGCAGAATAAAATCAGTCGTGCGACCTGGCCCGCCGAAAGACCCAAACCTGAGTATATCCGGTAGCGGGCCGCGCTGCCGCCGAGGATTGTCGCGTTGTGGCTGAACACGTATCCGACAAATGACGCAACCGCTATTTTGCGGTAAGGCAATCGATGCCCGATGTAGAAAAGCGCAAGCGTGTCATAGCCGGTCAGAATAAAATAGTCGAGGAACGTTAACGCAATCGCCGCGAGCACGTATCGCGCCGGCATATTCCTAAGCTCCGCCGCGATGTCGTGATAATGATACAGCCGCAGCTTGTGATGGATTATTACCGCCGCTGTCCCGAACAGGATAACGCTCAACCACGGAGTTATATTGTGAAGGATTTTTCTCATAACTGATTTGTTTTCATAGTATGGCCAATGCCTCGCGGTTTGTCAAAGTGTTTTGACGCCCGTAATCGCCGTTTTTTATCCTGCTGCGACTCACGGTAAGGGTTTGCCTGAGCCGATTATAAGGGAATCCCTGATAAGTTTTTCAGGGTATTATGACGATAAAAAATTTTATCAGACGGGCATTTTTTTGTTGCAATTGTTTTACGAACTGTTATATTAGAGCACGTCAGGGGTAACTTGACCTCGATACAGGGGGGGTCAAGGTTGTAGTATAGTGAGATAGAACTCTGAAAAATTATCCGCTGTATGCGGGTTTATATGAACCACGGGCTGAGGTTAAATCCTCCTCTTCCTCCCTCCTGGCCTCAGCCCAGCTTTTTTCTTCAGGCCATCCGCTCGAATATCCTTTATTCGCCATAAGTGTAGAGTTTGAGATTATTTGTTGTTTCAGGGTTTACATTTGTAAAGAATAACTGTATGATATCTTCGCGCCCTATAGATGCGATAAAATCTCTTGAAGCGGGGCAGTAATTATGATAAAATAGGTAATCAGCCCCCCTGTGAGGCCGATAATATATTTAGTGTTGATTGTTGTGAAATGAATTGCCGTTTTTGTTTTCGAGGTGTTATTTTATGAATAAACAAAAGGGCTTTACCCTGGTTGAGCTTCTGGTTGTAATCTCAATTATCGCTTTGTTGATGGCGATATTGCTCCCCGCCCTGGCCCGCGCAAGAGAATTGGGCAAACGCGCCGTCTGTACGAACAATCTAAAACAGTTGGGGCTCGCCTGGATTCTGTATTGTGATAACAACAACGAAAAGGTTCCTGTCGGCGATGTAGGATACTCCTGGACCATGAATCCGAGCCAGGGTGGCTGGGTTGAGTGGCCACATATTCTTCATCCTGGCGTGGTGCCATCCTGTCATACTAATTGGTGTAGTTGTGGCGCTACTTGTAACGTAGGTACGCTTCCTACGCTTTCTTTTGACGATGCTGCCGCCGCGCCAGATAATATATGGTGGCACGTTATGGAAGAGGGGTTGATGTGGAGATACATCAAGGATTATAAAGTTTACAAGTGCCCCGTCGGCGAAAAGGGTCAACGTGTAACATATTATATGTCTCAAGCTATGAATACTTGGGTTGGTGGTAGTCCTGTTACAAGTTCAGCTGGTCCTGGCGGTCTTGCCCGGATGATAACTCTCAGAAGTCAGATTAGAAGGACAGCCGAGAGGTTTGTCTTTTTAGACGCCGGTCACCTGAAAGCTGGCGGGTTTTTTCTGAATTATGATGGTACTGGTGCTGCTCCGCCTGGAACATTTGGCGACCACGCCCCGTGTCGGCATGGTCATGGAACGACATTTGTTTTTGCTGATCAGCACGTCGAATATCATAAATGGGTAGACGGACCTCCGGGACCTCCAGCGTATGATGACCCCACGACATGGGGGGGGATAACTGCTGCTGGTAATGCTTGTCGTTGTGACTGGCGATGGTTTTGCCACGCTACCTGGGGCAGTGTTTCGCTTAATTGTACTACTGGCAAGAAATGCGACTATTGAGGTTGCCGCTAAGACACGAAGGAGCTTAAATTTTAATAACCTGAATAAAACCCCGATTGTTACGTCGGGGTTTTCTTTTTTCCCACGGCAAACATATCTTCGTCCGCCTCGACTCTCACCAAAGGCGGGTCTAATCCGTGTCTGAAAAATTTTGTGTCTTAGTGTCTTAGTGGCTAATAAAAAAGCCAGAAACTGCAACCCAGAAAACAGTTGCGGTTTTGTGTCGGCTTTGAGACAATGCCCCCCGGCATCATGTCTTAAAAACATGCGTTCGAAACTAATGCTGGTTTAGGTAAAGGAGTAGAACAATGGTCGCGCATACGAATCTGCTTTTAGTTGCCCTGCCCGAGACCTTGCAGTTTCTTCACGGCGGATGGTTTTTAGTACATATTATTGGCATATCCGTGGTCGGGTATATTGGTTATAAACTTGGCCGGATGAAACAAACTTAATGCCGACCCCGTTAGATGGCGGCCACGGGGTGAATCTGTGATTTTCGCGCCTTTCCTGCCCCTGCAAGCAGTAGGCAGGGGTCGTGGCTGATTGAATTAGGCAGTGTAATCTGTGTAATCTGTGGTTAAAAAAAAACTGGCCGGCGACCCTCAAATCTTCGCCGGCCAATAGTTTGCTCATACCCCTGTTTGCCCCCAACTGCTACCCATCGGGTCGCGCTGTCGAGGATGTGCTGTCAGAAAATGCCCCTCGGCATTTCTTATTTCAACGTTAATCCGCCTGCCCCCGCGTCCGCCGCCCCTGCGTCTCGTTTTGCTTTGCAAAACGGCAGGGGTCGTGGCTGCTTTGCAAAACGGCGGGGATGTCTAAGCTTGTGCCTCGATACCTTCGAAGATTACGCCGATGCCAATCGTTGCATCGTCAAGCAATTCGCCTCGTTCGATTCGCACAACTCTTCCGCTCTTTATCCTCGCGAAACTGCCTTTTCTTTTGGCAAGGGCCATTGTGCGCGGGAAATTCAATTCGATAATGTGTCCGGTCCGCAAAGGCGTAGTTGCCGGAACTCGAACCAGCACGCCGCTGCTGCTTATGTTGCTGCTTCTGCCGTTAAAAAAGCTGTTTGCCTCAGGCAGCCAGACGCTTACAGGCCATGTAACCTGTGTTCGTGTGTTTTTCCTTTGTTCAGTCGCTACTGTCGCTTCACTCATAATCTAATCTCCATATTAGAGTAATTTGACTTCGATACCTATCTCTATCGGCAGTGTTAATTTGGGATGATTAGAGTATTTGGGCAATTTACGAGCTTTACTTAAAAAATTTTGCTTTTCCCGAAAAGGAACATTCGGTCTGCAATATTATAGGGCCTTTGATGTCAAATTAGACAGTTTTCTTTGCAGGAGATTAAAGAATCACTCAGAATTCGGTATTAGACGGCCTATTCTTTTGAGCCCTTGCCTGACCTGAGCTGAATAAGTATGCCTAAAATGGTCCCCCCAGTGAGCAATAGGGGCAGGAACCAGGGGTTATCGTAATAGAGATGGTTGAGATGCATTGTTGCCGGCCTGCCTGGCATGTTTTCGTACTGGTAAATAAGGGAGAGCACGCCGATGACGATAAGCGATGTTCCGGCCAAGCTTGTGAATAACATAACGGAGAGTTTAAAGACCACGAAGGATATCATCCCGCCTGCGACAAAGCCGGTTAGTGCCCCCGCCCAGACAAATTCCTGCGGAAGGTTACACGAGTGCCATATTCCCGCCGCGAGTATCGCGCCGGCCACGGCGCCAAGAATCGCCACCGCCCACCGCATAAGTGGGATGGCGAGGATGACGAGAAGGGCGCAGCCGATGATTGCACCGGGGAGTGGTTTTTGGAGCAAAGTGCCGACCCACTGGCCGAGAAAGAGGCCGAGGAGGCCAAAGCCGATGACGGTGAGCGTCTTATAGATTTTCCAGCCATACATAAGGATGATGACGCCGAATGCAATACCAATGACCGCCTGAAGCCAGGTGAGAAGAGAGGTCTGCTGCCAGATGTAATCGAGGACACGCAGGACGTATTTAGTGCCGTACTCAACATTGAGATTGTCAAGATGTTGCGCTGTTCGCGCCAAAAGCAGCGAAAAACTCATTTACACTTCTCCTTTTTCAAAAATCAAGCCCTATAAGCCGGGCGGTTAAGCCGTGCGCCAAGTTGTGTTTTTTGGTGTTTCCGCGGCATCGCCTTTGCCGGCTTTGACTTTTTCAACTTTAATCTGGGCGGTTTTGGCGGCCTTCCTTGCAACGGCAAATCGCACATTAATTTCAGGCAAGAGCCACAACTGGATGATAGCGCCCGCTATTGTTGCCAGGGCGAGTGCCGCAAAGAAAACACCCTGTTGTGTGGTGATATAGCCGACGGCGGGATAGCCGAAATTCAGCAAAGCCATAACTGTTCCTGCCAGGACAAGTATCGCTCCTGCGGCGGAGGTGAAGATCGCCGGGGCGCTCCGCCAGGATATAATCGCGAAGGGCAAGACAGCTAGCGCGAGCAGCAGGGGCCAGTTGTAGTATGGGACACCTATGGTCAACTCTCTGATTACCGCGAGGATGTCGCTTGAGGGGCGGAAGTAAGGCCTAATGAGCAGAAAATAGCCGATTACGACGGCTATGGCTGAGGCAGTCAGCACAAGAAACGTCTCCTCCAATTTAAATGCAGTCAGGGCAAAGATGCCCATTATGGCGGCAGCGAGAAACAGATTTGTGCCGGAAGAAAATAAAGTGCAGAATGCTCCGACAAAGAGGCCCGTCAGGACAAACATAGCTTTTTTGAAGCCGAGTCCGCCGAGCAATATAAACAGACCAGAGGCAATAGTAACGGCCGCGAGCGTCAAAAGCAGCGCCGGCTGCAAATGCGTTACGCGATTTTGAAATGTCAATAACAAGTTCATCATAAGTTTTTAGTATCTCGAAAAAACGTCCTTAGAATGCGGTTTTAGCCCAAGTGTTTATCGGCCTAATGAGGCCCCTTCGTTAAGTCCTGAGTTGATTGGGGAAGCCCGCAGGGGGGCGGGCGAGGTAATGCGGATGAGAGGAGTCGAACCTCCAAGGGCATAAGCCCGCAGGCACCTGAAGCCTGTGCGTCTGCCAGTTCCGCCACATCCGCGTAACGAGCCGATAATAACGGTTTTTGGCTGGCCCGTCAAGGAAGAAGGCGCAATCGCGCGTGGATAATAAACGGGCGACGCGGCGGGTTTCGCTGATTTTGGGAATCCCAATATTGAGAATATTTATGCGGCCTGAACGTGCGGTCGGCGAGTTTGCAATGTTATCGGGCGTTGGAAGGATAAAACATTGGCAATTGCCGAATGTCGATTTTGGGATGCTGTACTATGCTATGTGAGCAAGGATATGTCAGGCAGGGCAGTTCGGCTGTTTGCCTTCCCTTAATGTTCCGGCTGCATGCTTGGACTTTTGCATATTTTCCACTTGTTTACGTGTCTTTCTAAGCATTTCAGCCATGCCGGGTATCTTCATCGGCTCGTTTAATTTCCAGCACCAGAATTTGTTGCCTTGCTCATCGTACTCAGGGAAACATTTGATTTCTATTTCCTCTCTCGCGTTTCTTAGTGTCTTTTCCGTAAAACCTTCCGCCGCTGCCATCTTTGCTATTTCCTTGGCAGGCATTTCTTTCCCCTCCGCCAATAGTTTTTTGAGCCATTCGATTGCCCGGTTCCGTTCAGGAGCTTCAATATTGCTTTTCGATGATAATACCGCCTCAGCCGGAATATCCACTGGCCCCTTTTCAAAAACAATTCGGTTGTCTTTAATCTCGAACGCCAAAGTCGTTGGCTTCTCTAATATATTATGCTTTGCCGGTATAAACAGCCGTCTCGGGTCGTCCGGGCTGTTGGGTATTTTGCTTACAAGCCACACCGTCCGTGCTGCCGCCGGAAAAGCTAATGACCCCATCGTTCGATAAAGCGCCTTGGTTGAGCTGCCTTTATTAAGGTGCATCACTCCGACGATTGCGACGTTGTATTTGCCCGCAAGCGCAACTATCGGCGTCAAAATAGCGCGGACGTATGAATCATTGTGCGTATCGAGGCATCCGAAAAATCCGCTCAATGGGTCGAGGATGATTAGCTTTGTGTCCGGGTTTTCGCTGATTGTCGTCTCAAGCTCGAACAGGTCTGTTATGATATTGAAATAGTTGGTGAATTGATTGCCGTTTTTGTCCCTGTGCCATACGAAAGGAATCGTCTTTATCTTGGACAGGTCCGCGTTTAACGCCGCCAATCGCGGACATATCACCTTCTCCGCCGAATCTTCATTATTCAAAATTATCACCGAACCTCGAAGCGCAACGGAGACCCCAGACTCCGATCTGGGGCCCAGTTCTTTTACTTTATTTGCTTCCGCATCATTATCGAGAATCGAGAATCCAGTATCGAGTATCGAAGTTTCTTCGGGCCACCCTTGCCCCGAAGAAACGATTGCCGCCATATACAGTGTCAAAAAACTTTTGCCTACTCCCGGGTCACCTGCGATGAGCGTTAGCATTCCCATCGGCACACGGTTAGGCCACAGCCAGTCAATCTCTAATGGCGTAACCTTGTCTAACGAAACTATTTCTGCCCTTTTCACCCATTCACTTACCGTTTCCATTTTTTATTTTTCCTTACTTTCAAACTACGAACAATGAGCCATAAACAACGAACAATATAAAAAGTTATATGTTTATGCAACAACAATGTTGCGAAACTTCAATAATATTAATTTGGGTAAAATGCCACCCCTGTTTTTGACCACAAAATGAGGGTTCTTGATTTAGCCCCCACCCCGCGTGGTGGGGGGGGGGTTGTTGTTGTCATTCCTGCGCAAGCAGGAATCCAGTTTCAAATCTCAAATCTTAAATTTCAAATTTCTAATCCTTCTCCGTCCGACCTGCCCTACCGGTCTTACGAGTCCGATTTCTCTTGACTGTCACCGGAAAAAGGGTATAATATAAAACGTTTTCGGGAGAGATTTAGAAATCATTAGCGAAGAGAGGGAAGGATTGTTTTTATGAACACACGCTGCATATCCAATAGCATTCTAATTTCTGTTCCTTTTCTGGTTCTTTTTCTGAGTATCCTTGCTTTCGCCGATAACATTTTTGTTTCTTGTGGTTCGGGCGAGATTCAAAAGTATGATTCAAGTGGAAACGTGTCTGTCTTTGCTTCGAATATATATTCCCCCGGCGCTCTTACCTTTGACCGCAATAACAATCTCTACTTGGCCAGTTGGTATGGTGATGTTGTCTATAAATTTGATTCACAGCGAAATATGACCACGTTTGCTACAGATTTATATCATCCAGGAGGATTGGCATTTGATAAAAACGGAAATTTCTACGCGACAAGTTCAGATGAGGGCTTGATATATAAATTTGATGTAAGTGGAAACAGGTCTGTCTTCGCATCAGGATTAGACTTCCCCACATGGCTCGCCTTTGACAGCAGCGATAATCTATTTGTTTCCAGTTACGGAATTATTTATAAATTAGATTCGAGCGGAAATCGCTCAGCCTTCGCTTCGGGAGGGTACGGTGGGCTTGCGTTTGATAGTAGCGGCTTTCTCTATGCATCAGAAAATAAGAAGATTATGAAGTTTGATTCTATAGGAAACGGTGCTATCTTCGCCAATAACTTGCCTGACACTGGAAATATTGCGATTGATAGTAGTGGGAATCTCTTCATGACTTTATTTGGAGGCGTAAGTGGCACAGGAGCAATCCTGAAATTTGATTCATACGGAAATAAATCTTATTTAGCATCGGGCGTGGATAGACCGCAAGGTGTTGTAGTGCAGCCAATTCCAGAACCCGCCACGCTTTTGCTTCTCGGCCTTGGCGGTTTAATATTAAGAAAGAAATACTAATGTTCTTTTTGCGGAAAAAAAATGAATCTCAGACCATTCCATATTTTGCTGATAATTCTGAATGTACTGCTGCTCAACGATAATGTTCTTAAGGCTGCGTCTACGCCTGCTGTTACAATTAATAAACGCCCGGAATGTTACTATGTTCCATTTGCAATGACCACGTATGGATGGAAGTTTTCAGTTGGGGATGTTGACATAACCGTAACCCATCTTGGTTTATATGATGTGGCGCCTTTCGGATTCAGCAAATCTCACCAAATCGGGATCTGGGACGAGAGTGATTCTTCGCCGCTGGTTAGTGCAACTATCCTGGCAACGTCGGGTAATGCTGACAATTTCGTTTTTGTGGAAGTATCACCCGTTGTTCTGGCAAAAAATACTACTTATATCATAGGTGCTTCTATGCCTGCCCCTCAATCGGACTGGGTAGCTTCAAATCCACTTTCGAAAACAATCAGCCCGTATATAAATTACTTTGGTTCTGAGATATCAATTGATTACTTCACCAAGCCGGATTTGTTTTCTCCTCAATATGATTATTTCGGCCCAAATTTTAAATTTGCTCCGGCCCCCGAACCCTGCACGCTTTTATTATTAACCTTCAGCGGCCTCGCCTTGCGTAGAAAACGTTAAATCGTAAAATCCGCCTCGCCAAAATTCGAGTCACGAGCTACGATTTTCCCCGCCTTCTGGGCAAAACCGCTTGACTGTTACCATTTAAAGACTATAATACAATCGTCTTTTTGTCTGGGGGCAAAAGGCAAAGAAGGAGAAGATGAGAATGACCAGAGAAGGGTCACCGTTAATCGTTTTCAATCAGGCGGAATCGGTGCGAGCTGCGCACACCTCAAATATAAACCACATCTGAAAGGGTAAGAAAATGAAAAATATAAGAGTTTTAGCAATTATTGCGTGTGTGATGGCTGTAGCTAATTTTGCTTCGGCTGACACCATACGAGGAATTAGCATTGATTTCGTACCTATCGGCAACGCCGGTAATGCCGGGGATACAAGAACCGGAACAGACGCGTTTGGGCGTCTTTTAGCAAATCCGTACGGTTGTGGTGCAGTTAGTTATAATTACCGTATCGGCAAATACGAGGTAACCAATGCTCAGTGGAATGCCTTTATAACTGTCGCCGGTGCTCCCACAGGCACGAACGATGGTTATGGCTATAGTTCACATTGGACCGGCGCTCAGCAGCCGACCAATATGGTAAGCTGGTATGAAGCGGCCCAGTTCTGTAATTACCTGACCAGCGGCGACAAGAGCAAGGGTGCATATCAGTTCAGCGGGAATAAGACCAATCCCGGTAGTTTTCTGGGAATCGACAGGGCTTCATCAATTTCGGCTTATGGAACAACCTACGTAATCCCAACCGAAGATGAATGGTACAAGGCAGCTTATTTCAAGCCCGATGGCTCCGGCTATTCGTTCTATGCCAACGGCACAGATATTGCCCCTGTTGCCGGCGCGCAAACGAATTATTATTCATTTCATCACTACTATAATGGCCAGCCGTGGAATATAGGCAGCGGCGAACAGGAACAGAACGGCACTTTTGATATGATGGGCAATGTCTTTGAATGGAACGAGACTCTATACGGTTCCGATTTCGGCATGCGTGGTGGCTCGTACTACGGATTCGACTACGACTGCAGTTCGTTCTGGCTGGAATACCACAACCCGAATAGCGAGGGCGACGATATAGGGTTCCGTGTCGCCTCCGTCGTTCCCGAACCCGCAACGCTTTTACTATTAACCTTCGGCGGCCTCGCCTTGCGTAGAAAACGTTAAATCGTAAAATCCGTCTTCTCTTGATTTGAGACGGGGAAACGTTAGAATAGCAAAACAAGCCATGCAATGTGGCTTAAAATACGTGCGGGGCTGGCTCTGTGTGTGTTGCCACCCCGCACAATTTTATTTCGAAGTGTAGTGCGACCGCCTCCAAGCAACGAGTCACGAACGACGCATTCAATCCGCCTCGCCCACGTTTTTTGAGGCATAGCACAGCGGCCTCCTAATTATGACATACTACACGGAGCAAAGCGACGAGCCCGCTTCGGCAATACTAACGACTATCGACTAACGACGAATTAACTCCGTGTCTAAAAGAATTGGCCATTAAACCACTATATAAGTATATACGCATATACTTATATACTCTTTGTGTTCCTTCCGTTCTCTGTAGTGGTAAAAAACAGCGTAACCAGCGCAATCAGCGTCTGAAAAATGTCAAAATAGGTAACTTGCCCTCCTCTACCCCCATACACAAAAACCTGGGGCAAGTAGGGGCAGGTACCGTTTTCAGCATAAAAATGAGGATTCAAAATCGACCTGTTTATTTACTCGCGATTGACACGCCCGGCGGAAAAATAGATAGTAGAGCAGTTGATAGCTTGAGTAATTCGTCGGGTTAACGCATATATATAAGAAAAGGAAAACAATTAAGGAGAAATCAAATGAAGCGAGAGAAA
Source organism: uncultured Phycisphaerales bacterium (assembly GCA_903857265.1). GTDB lineage: Bacteria > Planctomycetota > Phycisphaerae > Sedimentisphaerales > Anaerobacaceae > Fen-1362. Next base: position 93,231 of record CAIODZ010000010.1, on the reverse strand, counting down.
TTTTACTCATTGGTATTAGTGTTGATTGTCAGCAGTTATGTTTTTGGTGTTGAGGTATCAAAGCCGAGCGTGGGGCTGACGATTTACAACGATAATTTCGCAGTGGTGCGCGAGGGGCGCAAGATGAATTTCGAGAAGGGACAAAACACGGTGCGGTTCACGGACGTGGCATCGGCAATAGACCCGACGAGCGTGAAGTTTACGTGTTTATCTGCGCCTGGAGCGGTGTCTGTGCTGGAACAGAATTACGAATATGACCTTGTGAATACGGACAGTTTGCTGAAACGGTATATCGATAAGGACGTCAAGGTAGTAGTCCAGGGCAGCGGGTCGGATGCGAAAAAAGTTATTGAGGGCAAACTATCAGCGGCGGTGGGTCAGGATTTGATTTTGCAGAGCAGTAATGGCATCGAGGTGATTGAGCGAAAAAATGTCGAGGAGATTGCTTTAAAGGAATTGCCCGATGATTTGGTGACAAGGCCAACATTAGTGTGGCTGACGAGTGCGGAAAAATCGGGTGAGCAGCTTTGCGAGGTTACTTATACGACGGCGGCGATTGGGTGGAAAGCGGATTACACAGCTATTTTGAACAAGGACGATACCGCGCTGGATTTTTCGGGCTGGGTGACAATAAATAACGACAGCGGTGCGGGCTATAAGGATGCGACGCTGAAACTGATTGCCGGAGACGTGCGAAGGATTCAGCCGCCGATGTCTATTGTTACAGCAGGATTTGGCGAAGTCAGGGCAATGGCGGGAAGGGCAGCGCCGGCTTTTGAGGAAAAGTCGTTTATGGAATATCATATGTACACGCTTGGGCGAAAGAGCACGATAAATAATAACCAGGTCAAGCAGATTGAATTCATTGAGCCGGCGGAGGGAGTGAATGCGAAGAAGGTTTATGTTTACGAGCGGAGCGACTACTGGAACACGCGGGGCGGCGACCAGAATAAAAAGGTGATGGTCAAGATTGAGTTCGAGAACAAGAAGGAAAACAAATTAGGGATTGCTTTGCCGAAGGGCAAAATAAGAGTTTTCAAGAATGACCCTGCGGACAACAGTTTGCAGTTTGTGGGCGAAGACGAGATTGACCATACGCCGAAGGACGAGAAGCTGTCGCTTTATATCGGCGACGCGTTCGATATTGTCGCGGAGCATACGCTGGTTGACAACAAGGAGCAATTCGGCAAACATCGGGAGTCGCACAAGATTGAGCTGCGAAACAGGAAGAATGAGGAGGTAACGGTTTTGGTGGATGAGAAGTTTGCGAGATGGGTTTACTGGGAGGTTGAGAAGTCAACGCAGGATTATGAGAAGAAAGACGCATATACGGCGAGGTTCCCGGTGAAGGTTGGCGCGAACGCGACGGTAACGCTGGAATACACGGTTGTCTGGTCAACGTGGAAATGGTAGTCCGAAGACGGATATCGTCTGTTAAAATTCCGGACTTGGCGCAAAAGAAAAGCGGCCTTATACGAGATAAGGCCGCTTGTTTTAAACAATGATGTTTTGGGCTACTAATAGCCGCCGTTGTCAAGGACGTCATTAATCAAAAGTGCATCCGTCACATCCCACGGCACGAGGTCGTAGTAACTGGCTGGCTTCCAAGTACTACCTGTAGTAGTCATGCTCGGGAGTCGCCCGCATGCTTCCAAGCCCATCTTATCCGGCACTGTTACTGTTGCGGGGGCGGCATTAGCTCCAGACCCCCATCTTTGATAGATGTTGTCGTTATTTATGCCCACGTTGGCTTGTGACTCAAATTTCACGTGGCCGTCATTGTACAGGACGTTTTGGCCTTCGCGCTGATGGGCATAGGCGTTATACACGAAATCTTTGTCCGAGTACTGACAACTGTTATCGCTCCATTTTTTACAAGGTGAATTATCTGGTGTAGCCGGCACCACCAAAGTCCCGGTAGCATCTCCGCCCTTTATATAAGTAGAGGCGTTTTTATCCAGGCCCGGGTTTCTATCCGCCGCGAGGGGGCTGCTTGGCGCGCTGCTAACTGAAATCGGGAACCCTGCTGCTGCATTGGCAACTCTGTCCTTGGCAAAGGGGAAATGGTAAGCATAACTAACGTGTTTGCCCGGCCTGTTGCCAAAATCATAAATCTTGGTCAGGTCTGTTACTGTTGATGAGGAGTAACTCGTGATCTTGAAAACTTCTGAGCCGGAGTCGCCCTTGCAGATAAACTGTTTTGGTGAGACATCCTGGTATTTTACGAGCATATAGAACAATGAGCCCATAGTTGCCTGGCCATTAGTAAAGCCACTGAAGATATCTGTGAGTGCTAGTGCAGTAGCACCGCCGCCGTAGCCGTCGAAATAACCAGGGTTAGTGCCAATTTCTCCACTCAGGGCGTAAACTATCGGCCCTGCCTTAAAGCCGGGCATTGGATATGACTCCTGTGAATCACCGGCATACAGCAAAAGCGCCTTGCCTATGCCTGACAGGTTTGACCCGCAGACCATACGGTAGGCAATCATCCTGACCCTGGCCAGAGCCGGCATCAGGATACCCATCAGCAGAGCGATGATCGCGATAACGACCAGCAACTCAACCAACGTAAAACCTTTCTTTCTCATTTGTTTTCTCCTATACATTTTTTGAGATTCGCTACCCGGCCGTCCTAAGCACAAACGGGCATGGTAAAAGACGGATTATTACAATCTGTTCTCAACCACACATTATCGCCCGAATTCTTCGCGAATCTCTGTTAAACTTTTTCGCTCGGAACCGGCCGGCAAAAAACACATTCAAACCAGGTTTTATAGGACTTGTTGGCTGGTTTTGCTGACTCAAAAACGCCGCTAATTCGAGTCAAGCAATACCAAACCACTTCTAACAGGCAGGTTATGATATCGGGGGGTACATTATAATTACGGCCAACATTATATAATCACTACTTTTGTACCTGCCTAACTTCACCATCCAGTATAGCGCCGCCCCATACTGTTGTCAAGAGGGTTTTCGGCAAAAAATGTGATAACTCTTGAAAATTCTGCATCGATACCTTATAAATGCTGTTTTTGGCGTGGGAAAAGGCCTATGACAGACCAAAACAAGCTTCAAAAGCTGAAAACCGTCCTAAAAAAATATGGTCAAAGCCACATTTTGGCCTTCTGGGACCGGCTTGACCCTGCCAGGCGGGGCTGGCTTCTTGCCCAGATTAACCAACTGGATTTTGCCCAGTTAGACCGCTGGCGGGAAGAGTTTGTCCTGAAGGCCTCGCCTTTTAAGCTGCCTGGCAAGTTTGTACCAGCTCCGTTTTACGCTCAGCAGCCGGGTGATGCCGGACAACGAGAAAAATACGACCAGGCGCGTCAACTGGGTGACAAGCTGATTTCTCAGGGTAAAGTCGCGGCGTTTGTTGTTGCCGGCGGACAGGGAACCCGGCTGGGTTTCGACGGGCCGAAAGGGAATTTTCCCATAAGCCCGGTTAAGAATAAGACGCTTTTCCAGATTTTCGCGGAGGGTATTTCGGCGGCCCGTGAAAAATACCATACCAGTTGTCCCTGGTATATTATGACCAGTCCTCTCAATTATCAGCAAACACTGGATATTTTTTCCGCCAACAATTACTACGGGCTGGATAAAAAAGATGTATTCATATTCCAGCAGGGGACGCTGCCCAACTTCTCATTGGACGGCAAAATACTGCTGGCCGACATTGACACAATCGCCACCTCGCCCGACGGTCACGGCGGTAGCTTGCGTGCGCTTTACAATTCGGGCGCGATGGCTGATATGCAAAAACGCGGCATCGAGTTCGTCAGCTACTGGCAGGTTGATAATTCTCTCATCAATATCTTTGACCCGCTGTTCATCGGGCTGCACGCATTTGACGGGGCGGAGATGTCGTCGAAGGGGCTGAGCAAAACGGGGCCGTTTGAGAAACTCGGCAACTTTTGTCTGGCTGACGGAAAAGTAACCGTTATCGAATACAGCGATTTGCCGGATGAGCTTGCGGAGAAGAGGAATCCTGACGGCTCGCTTGCGTTTGAGCTTGGTAGTATCGCCATTCATATTATCAGCGTCAGTTTTATTGAGCGGCTCAACAAGCACGGTTTCGTATTGCCTTTGCACAGGGCGGTAAAGAAAATCTCGCACATCGACGACAAGGGGCAGCGAATCGAATCGAAAGAGCCGAACGGCATTAAGCTGGAGAGTTTTGTTTTTGACGCACTGCCTCTCGCCGGGAAGTCGATTATCCTTCAAACTGTCCGCAGCGAGGAATTTGCGCCGGCGAAAAACGCGACAGGCGTTGACAGCGCCCAGACCGCGAGGCAAATGATGGTTGACCGTTCGGCTGTCTGGCTCGAATCGGCGGGCGTGAAGGTCCCGCGAAAGGCCGACGGCTCACCTGATTGTGTTATCGAGATTTCGCCGGGCTTTGCCCTTACAAGAGAAGACGTTGCTAAAAAGCGAGATAAGATACCCGCCATCAAACCCGGCGACAAAGTTTATCTTGGGTGAGAGAATATGCGCCTTAGCAAAATTATTCTGGTGTCAGCGGCAATAGCGGCTGTTCTGGGATTGAGCTCCTGCGCAAAAAACACGAGCAAAACTTTTGTCGTTACCGAGTATGGGGCGATTGGCGACGCGAAGGCGCTCAACACCGCCGCGATAAATAAGGCGTTTGTTGATTGTGCGAGAGCGGGCGGGGGCACGGTTACGATTCCGGCGGGGGTGTTTCGCACGGGGCCGATAAGAATATCAGGCAATACAACTTTGCATCTCGAAGCAGGGGCAGTTATTAAAGGCAGCGATGACCTCAACGACTACATCATCAATGGTCAAAGATACGGTCTCATATCTGCTGCAAACGCAGACAACATCGCAATCACAGGCAGGGGCATAATTGACGGCAGCGGAACAAGTTTTATGGATATGAAGAGCACTCGCACCGGGGCCGAGAGGTTCGGTGATTTTGACCCGAAATTTACGCGACAGGGCAGGGAATATATGGACCCGAAGTTCGGCACAGCGGATGGTCCGGTTATTCCTTACGAAAGGCCCGGCCGGCTTGTCGCCTTTTCACTCTGCAAGAATGTGCTGATTCGGGATGTTACAATCGCAGACGCCCCGCTCTGGACGGTTCATTTAGATAGATGCAGGGATGTCGTTGTTTCTGGCATTCACATAGATAATCCGCTTGGAGTGCCCAATAACGACGGGATTCACTGCACCTCGTGTGCCAACGTTCATATTAGCGATTGCGTTATCTGGGCGGGCGACGACGGGATTGCGATTACCTCGATAGGCGACCCGCGCCATCACCAGATTCTCGGCGGCGACCCGCTCGGGCCGGGCAAGACCGAAAATATAACGGTGACCAATTGCACGCTGCAATCGCGGTCAACCGCGCTTCGCGTCGGCTATACGGGCGGGGACATTAAAAACTGCGCCTTTTCAAATATTATCATCCGCGAATCCAATCGAGGGCTGCTGGTTAACGTCCGCGACGAGGCCTCGGTTGAAAACATCCTGTTCTCGAACATTATTATTCAAACACGATTACACACGGGCCACTGGTGGGGACACGGTGAGCCGATTCAGGTTTCCGCTTTGGCTAATTCGGCTGATATTAAAAAACTCGGTCTGATAAAGGGCGTTCGCTTTTCAAACATCATCGCGGAATCCGAGAGCGGCGTCGTCGTTTGGGGCTGTAAGGGCAGCATCATAAAAGACCTCTCATTCGATAACGTTAAAGTGAAAATTAAAAAGGGGCCGTTAAGCGAGTCATACGGTGGGAATTTCGATTTGCGGACCAACGGCAATCTGGCGACCGCGCAATTCAAGCACGATATTCCGGCGATTTACTGTAGAGATGTTGCCGGATTGAAAATAAGCGGGTTTGAAACAGAATGGGATGAAGGATTGCCTGACTTTTTCAGCAATAGTATATGGTGCGAGAACGTAAGCGACGTCGAAATCGACGGCTTTATCGGCAGACAGGCACATCTTGGTGACAGTCGAGCCGCTATCGTCCTCGAAAAAGTGAATGGCGCGACAATCCGAAACTGCAGGGCGGCTGAGGGAACGGGTGTTTTCCTACAGGCCGTTGATGTAAATGACGGGCGGCTGTTTGTGAATAACGACCTGTCACGTGCTCAGCAGAAAACAGAATTGACGGAATCGATTTTCCACGAGTTCGGCAACTACGAGTCGAAGTAAACGCCGGCTGACGGTTTATTTTGTCGAGAACGTGTGTATTGTAGTTGTCTCGTATTTTTCTTTTTCGCCCGGTCTTAAAACAGTCGATGGGAACATCGGCTTGTTGGGCGAATCGGGATAATGCTGTGTTTCGAGGCATAACGCGCCGTATTTGATATAGGCCTTGCCGTCCTTGCCCTTAAGCGAACCATTAAGCCCGATGCTGCTGTAGAACTGTATTCCCGGCTCGGTCGTCTGTATCTCCATCACCCGCCCGCTTGTCGGCTCATAAACTTTCGCGGCGAATTTCATTTTGCCCGCTTTGCCGTTGAGCGCAAAGTTATGGTCGTAGCCGCCGATATCGATTTGTTTTATCCTCGCGCCAATCGTCATCGGTTTTGTGAAATCCAGCGGCGTATCCTTAACATCTTTCAACTCTCCCGTCGGTATCAGGCCTTTATCGACCGGGGTGTATTTGTCAGCGTTTATCGTCAGCTCGTGGCCAAGAACGTCGCCGCTGCCTGCGCCCGCGAGATTCCAGTAAGCGTGGTTCGTCATATTCACTACGGTGGGCTTATCTGTTGTCGCCTCATATTTCATTTCCAGCTTATTATCCGATGTAAGGGCATAAGTAACGAGGCACTTGAGATTGCCGGGGAAACCTTCCTCGCCGTCTTTGCTCGTGTAGCTGAGTTTCAATTCGGCCTTGTTGCCCTTTACTTCCGCTTTTTCAATCTTCCAGACAACCTTGTCGAACCCCCCGGCTCCGCCGTGCAAAATGTTCTCTCCCTCGTTTTTCGCAAGCTTATATTCCTTGCCGTCCAGCGTGAACTTTGCCCCGCCGATACGGTTGCCATATCGCCCGATTATCGCGCCGAAATACGGATTCCCCTTGAGATACCCGTCCAGGTTATCAAATCCGAGGACAATATCTCCCGGTTTTCCGTTTCTGTCTGGGGCCTCAAACGAGACGATGATTCCGCCGTAGGTCATTATCCTGGCAGTAAGCCCTTTACCGTTCGTCAGTGTTACAATATCAACCTGCTGCCCGTCAGTGGTTTTCCCGAATGGTTCCGTTTTAACGCTCATTTTTCCCGGCTCCTTACATTTTTTAGCACAGCATTTCATTTCGCAGCAACTGCTCACATAAACCACAACTGCCATCAAAACCGCGCCAACCATAATTTTCTTGTTCATTTTTAAACTCCTGTTTATACGATAAGCCATTGTTCGATATTCTCTTACCCGAAATATATAACCCCATCAGCATCGAATGTCAAATTATTAGCATCGCGTCGCCGTAGGAGTAAAAGCGGTAGTGATTCTCGATGGCGTGCCGGTAGGCAGCAAGTATCGTATCAAGGCCCGCGAATGCCCCGACGAGCGCAATTAGTGTGGATTGCGGGAGATGAAAGTTGGTAATCATCGCATCGACTATTTTGAATTTATAGCCCGGCCTGATAAACAGGCGGGTTGAGTCGTCAGTTGCCGACAATTGTCCCTGCTTGCCCGCGGTTTCCAGAACGCGGACCGAGGTAGTCCCGACAGCAATAATTCTGCCGCCGGTTTTTTTGACGCGATTTATTATTCCTGCGTTTGTTTCGTCGATGCTGAACTGTTCCTGGTGTATTTGATGCTCTTCGAGCGTTTCAGTAGTTACCGGCTTAAATGTCCCCTCGCCAACGGCAAGCGTAACATAGGCGAATTCAATCCCCTTATGTTTAAGCTCCTCAATCAGCTTTTTGGTGAAATGTAACCCGGCTGTAGGCGCTGCAACCGCACCCGGGTTACTCGCGTAAACCGTCTGGTATCTTAATCTATCCTCGGCGGCCTGGTCTAAATCGGTATCTCTCCTTATATAAGGAGGCAAAGGCGGGAAACCAATCTTCTCAAGAGTTTTTTGTGCCGGCTCCTCGGCCTCGACTTTCAGGAGGCACTTGCCCTCGGTTTTTTTCTCCATAAGCTCTGCGCAGCAAAATTTCTCGCCCGCGATATCCATCAACTGGATACGTTCTCCCGTTTTGATTTTGCCGAGACCTTTGAGCATTACCTCCCAGAAGGCGTTATCCTGCTGATGCAAAAACAATCCTTCGAGCGAGCCCCCTGTCCGGCGTTTCGCGAAAAACTTCGCGGGCAATACTTTTGTGTCGTTGAGAACGAGGCAATCGCCCTTGCGCAAAAATTCTCCGATTTTGTCAAACCGGGTGTCGGTTAACAGCCCCTTTTGCCGCTCTAAAACCAGCAGTCGGGACCGGCTGCGGTTTTTCGCCGGCTGCTGCGCAATCAGCTCCGGGGGCAAACTATAATCCAGTTCTTTGGTCTTCATACAAGAAACTTATCAGACCATACTCAAATCGCAAAATAATTTTTTTCGCAATCTCAGTATGATTTTGACGCTTTGGGCGTAAAAGACCAGATTATTACAAAAGCGGCGTCATTTCCGCGTCGATAGGGAAATTGTTGGCCCGGTTTCGCAAAAGCGTCGTATATTAAGAGGTGATGCAATGACGTCAAAAGAATTTTTTGAACAAACGGCGACCTCGATAGCCGCCCTCGACAGGGATGAGCTTAAAAGACGTATCAAAAATTTCCACGGACGCTTCAAACTGGATTTTACCGAGGACTATCTCAATCAGCTCAATATTGACCGGCTAAGGCACATTCTCCTTGCCGCTCACATCAGCACAAGCGGTTCCTGCTAAAATCTGCCAGGACACCGGTCATTTTTCTCACATTTTTATCGCTCGCAACCTCTGCATTTAGAAGTATTTAGGCAAATCCAATCTCAAATCAAAAAACCCCGATTTTCTTGACAAACCCAACCCATGTCTATAAAGTATATAGTAAGACAATTGATACCGGATGCAAGGAGGCATCTGGTGAGAGCCGGATTTGCTTTGGAGAGGTTTTATATATGAGGATTTTGAGGAGATTACCAATATCAACCACGCGCCCAATTCGTTCAATCATTGTTTTTGTATGCCTTCTGATAATAAGCAACTGTACAACACTCGTAGCCGATGTCAACTTCAATGTCGCCTGGGGTCCCCAGCCGGCCAACAACGCAACAAACGTTCATTACAAGACACCCGATGGCAATAGCATTACGCTTAGCTGGCAGCCTGGTGATTTGGCGAAACAGCACGATGTGTATTTTGGGACATCTTTCGCGGACGTCAATTCCGCGACAACAGCATCAGCGGAATATAAAGGTTCGAGATATGACGCAAATGGCGACCCGCACAACTGGACTATTACAGACCCCTTTACTGCAGGAGCCAATTATTATTGGAGAATCGACGAGACAAACGAGGGTAATGTGCTATACAAAGGCCAAGTTTGGAAGTTTACAACCCATAACGGTAAGGCCTACAATCCCAAGCCGGCAAACACACAGGTCGGCCTAAGCGAGCCGCTACAGTTAAGCTGGACGGCGGGCGACTGGGTAGCCAGTACCAACGGACACAAAGTTTACTTCAGCACAAACTCAGCCAATCTCAATCCGGACTCTAATCGGCCTACTGACAGCCAGTACAGAGGTTCGCAGACCGGCACAACGTATTCGCTTGCGAACTTAGCTGGCGCCTGGACTTTAGTTGCCGGAAACACCTATTACTGGTGCGTTGATGAAGTTAACGGCACCACAGTATTTAAAGGCCCCACTTGGAGCTTTATTCCTGCTGATTATGTCAATATCGACGACTTTGAGGATTACAATTCTTCGGCTGAGTTGACCGCCAGCTGGACAGATGGTTATGTGGCTACCGGTTGCGGCAGCCCTTTTATCACCGGCAATGCTGGACGCGCTTTGATACGAGATGCAACCGGAAAGCATCTGCGATGCACCTATCACAATGGCGGCAGCGGGGTCATGGCCTTCTCAGAGACCAGGCGTTCGTACAGCGGTGGCGCCAGTTTTGCAGGCGGTGGCGTTCTCTCTCCCTCGCTTACGACATTGCGAATCGATTATCTCGGCGCTGCTCTTAACTCGGTTGACCCCCTTTATGACAGGATGTACGTGGCAATTGAAGATACAGCGGGTAATGTAAGCTTTTACGATAATCCAGATGGCAATGCTGCGCAGGTTAGTAGCTGGACATCGTGGTACAGCGAGCTCACCGACATCAACGCCACAGGCACTCCACTTCCTGTAAAACTGGAAGCGATAAGCGGCTTCGCCATAGGTTTTGGTATCAGATGCAACAACTGGTATTTCGGCGGCGGCGATGGCAATGTGATGTTCGACAATATCCGGCTATACGCCCCGACGTGCGATCCGAGTAGAGGTCCAACTGCCGACCTGGACGGGGATTGTGATGTGGACATCTATGATTTGGTTATCTTCGCGAACGACTGGCTCATGAAAGCTGAAACCCTCACCTTCGTTGTAACGCAGCCCGCAAAAGCTCCCATCCTATGGTACGAGTTTAATGATAGCGCCGGCTCAACCTGCGCCGACTCAGGAACAGGCGACCCGAACCTCTATACAGGTACAGTTACAAACTTTATATCGCTAAACTGGGACGTTGACGGTGGCCGCGATGGTAGCGGCTGTCTCTACCTGCCTCCAGGTGCTGGGTGCTATGTGGATGTGAATGTAAAGGCGTTGAGCTTTATGAGCGACGCTAATCATACCACCCCCGGCGGAGGCGGCATAAGCTTCGCGGTCTGGGTTAATGCAGATACGACCGCAAACAACATGCGAAGCTCCTGGAACGGTCTGTTTAGCGTCTGGAACGGGACTTTAAGTATGGAAACACTGGTAGCTCATTGCCCGAGTCCGTTCCCGCCGACCGCCCCGACCGGTCCTGGCACTATCTTCATGAAGACGTCACCTTTGGCGATTGCGTCGGCATTCAACATGCACGAAGGCGACTATGGCGGAAAATGGAACCACTGGGCGTTCACAAAGTCCGACTATAGTCTGAAAGTTTATTATAATGGTACTCTGATAGGTCATTGCGACGCTAATGGTCAACCTGGCGATCCGAATGCGAATGCTTATGGACCATTGTTTGACTCGAACGTCGGAGCATTCCGCATTGGCACAAGCGGCAGCAACTGGGGCATGTGGAACGGCAGAATCGATGACTTCCAGGTATACGACTATTGTCTGTCGGATGCAGAAGTGGCTTATCTGGCAACTGACGGCATAGGCTCAATCTTTATCCCGCTGATTTCCCCGGCTAACATCAACACGGACGGGGGATTGTCAACAGATGCGAACCAAATTGTCAACTTTGGTGATTTCGCTATACTGGGGCAGCAGTGGAGGTAAATAATACTCTGGCCGTAGGATAGTCGGCATAAATGTCTTTTGGATTTTCTGTGACAGGTCATTTCGGTCCTTGAGTGTGCTGTGGGGGACGGGAAGTGTTTTTACATAAATAAAAAGGCCGGAGTTATTCACTCCGGCCATTGTAAGACAGTGGTTAAAATATTACACAGTTATTCGGATTTCCGCTGCCCTACAGAACCCAAAACCTTAATTGGAAGAAAAGAACTATTCACTTTTCACTATTCATTATACACCTTTGGGCCTGTTTATTGCAATAGATTATGGCTGGTTTTGCCAAAATTTTTGCACACGCTAAGTGCTTGTAGACAAAGGCGTTACGGTCGCCGGCTCTACGCTGTTCAAAAAACCCTGATTTTGCTGTAGATTTGTAATTCCGGCTACGGGCTATAAGCCGGTTTCGGCAGTTTTATTGTAATTATCGAACGCCAGCATCGATGCGGCGATTTGGGCGACGGTACTGCCTGCTTTTTTGGAGGTCAACGGCCCGACGAGCGCAAGCAGGTCGGAATTGATTTGCGCCAGCCGGGTTTTATCTTCGAGCAGGTTTCGTACTGTTTCGATAATCGGCTCAATCGAACGGAAATAAGGCATATATTCCGGCACAAGCTCGCGGCCCGCGAGGATATTGACCAGCGACAGGTATTTAGTGGTAACTAACCATCGACCGACGAGATGCCAGAGCATGGGGCTGGTCTGATACATAATCACCATTGGGCAGCCCGCGGAAGCCACCTGCAAAGTTGCGCTGCCGCTCGCGACAAGAGCGAAATCGGAATTTCTTGTCGTCTGATATACGGAGTCAATCGAGTAGTCGGTTCGAAATCCCATCAGGCGGGTCGAATCCAGTGCGCCACTGGTTGCCTCATCGACGGCCACCGTCGTAAATGTGGCATGGGGATATATTTTTCGCAGGGCAATCGCGATTTGCTGCATTGGTCGCCAAAGCGTTCCGACTTCGGCGGTCCTTGAGCCGGGGACAATTGCTATTTTGGCGTTGGCGGGATTGAACTTGCGGTAATCACGTTTAGCCCTGTTCAAATCAGACTGGGTCAGCTCGTCGAGCAGGGGGTTGCCGACGAATTCCGCGGGGACACCCCGGCTTGTGAACCATTCCTGCTCGAAGGGCAAAAGACAACATAGTTTATCGCAGCATTTTCGAAGTTTGCGGATTCGCCAGGGAGCCCAGGCCCAGAGCTGAGGCGCAACATAGAAAAGCGTTTTTATTCCTGATTTTTTGGCGGCTTTTGCGATATGAAAATTGAAGGCGGGCGAATCACAGACAATGACGAGATTCGGTTTATTGGCGGCTATGAACTTCGCTACTTGTTTTATGAGCCGGTAATAATGAGAGATATGCGCAAAGGCGTTATAAGTCATTGCTGCCCGGCCGACGGCATCTTCGATTAGTGTGCAGCCGGCCTGGGCCATTTTGGGGCCGCCTATGCCGACAAATTCCAAATCCCGATTTGCCTGTCGCATAGTGCGTATCAGGGCGGCGCAATGCCTGTCGGCGCTGGGTTCGGCAGCGCTGATAAAAATAGTCTGTTTCCTGCCCTGGCCTGTCATAACCGCCTATGCTGGCTGCACGCTGAAGACGTCAAATTGCGTCCCGAACTGGCGAAGGTAAAAGAGCGAATATGCCCGTTTGAAAGCGATAAGAGGCAATAGAATCACAGTTCCTATATACGGTATCAATAAAAGTATGCTCGCGCAGCAACAGCAGCAGCCAATCAGGCAAATAGCCAAAGCGATAAATGCTATAACCAAACATATAACAATCTGAAACAGGATATACAGAAGCATTTGTGCTTTATTGCTGCCTATGAGTGCGAGGCATTGTTTCCAGCCGGCGACGCAGCTTTCGGTATTCAAAAACATAATCGGCACGACAAAATCAGTGGTGAATTTGGCGATTAGGCCAACTAAAACCGCGACAACAACAGTAACAAAAACAGCCCCGGTCAAACCAATTATAGCTGCCGGGTTAAAACCTGTTGCGCACATAACAAAACCGGCGAAGACGGAGGCCGCAACCGGAAGTCCTATTGCAAGGAATCCAATAAACCCGAGCACGATACGGAACAGGAAGAGCGAGTTGCCGTGTCGGGCAAACTTGTTCCAGGGAACAGCGACTTCGGCCTTATTGCCCGCAACGCAATGGACGAACATGAACTGCCCGCGGCTGCGCAGCCAGCAAAGGGCCACCATAATAATTATGATTATCGGAATGACTATCGCCCCCACAAAGATTATGACGGCCAGATGAGCGAGTATGCCGTCTTTTATTGCGTGAAAGACGGGGTCGTGACCATCTGCTCTCCATCCGTTGCCCCCGCCGCCGCCACCGCCTCCATGGCCGAGTTGCGCCAGCCAGGCGCAAAAACCAATTGTCAGCCATTTTGATAAATCAAACGGTTTGAAAAGCATCAGCCGGACATGTTCAATGGCCGGGCTGATGGGGTCGATTACGCTGATGCGTTGTGGATTCTCTAATCCCATAAGGTAACTCCTTTAACTATTTTTTAAGAGATGGAGTTAGGTTGCCTGTGTCTTGGCGGCGTCTTTCAGCCGGCGAAGCTCTCTGCGTACGGGCCAGTCGCCAAGCGCAAGAACAAACGGCAGAATTATGTTTGCAATCGGCACTAAAGTCAGCAATCCCCAAGCCCAGCTATAGCCCGCCTTGTGGAAAATCATGCAGTTAATCCAGGTTTTTACCAGGAGCACAACCAGGGAAAGAAGTATCGCCAGGGCCACAATAGTAACAATACAAACAGGTAACATACCGTCATGGGGCATATTGGTGCAGTACATATCTTCTCCTTTCAATAAATTTCGTTAAAGGATATACTTTTGACAATGAGTTTACCTGTTTGGCGGCTGTTTGGGAAGCCCTGAGAAAATAAAATGCAAGATGTAAAAACCGGGACAAAAAAGAAGTTCTCATACCGAAGGACGATGATGCGCTCCTTTATCAGTATTATTGCGATTGGAGTTGCAATCTTCGTATTGGCGGGCCGGCTGGATTACTGGCAGGGCTGGCTTTTCTTTTCGACTCTCCTGATTTTTATGACGGGATTCGGCGTTTTCTTCACCAAAAAACAGGAACTTATGCAGGAACGCGTCAGGCCCGGCCCCGGTGTCAAATGGTGGGATAAAATCTTTTTAGCTATCCACGTTCCCTTGTCTTTATCCGTTAGTTTGCTTGCCGCTCTCGACGCGGGCCGGTTTCACTGGTCGCCCCAGTTACCCATTGTCCTGTATCCGGTGATGTTTGTTTTGATTCTGACCAGCTCTTGTATTATCTATTGGGCGATGTGGACAAATAACTTTTTTTCCAGCGGGGTCCGCATCCAGACCGACCGTGGCCATTATGTTATTACCGAAGGACCATACCATTACGTTCGTCATCCCGGCTACGTCGGAATAATCATTTTCATGCCTGCCTTGGCCCTGCTTCTCGGCTCAATCTATGCTCTTATTCCGGTAGCGATAGATATTTTCCTGCTTATCATTCGCACGTACCTCGAAGACCTCACCCTTCAAAAAGAGCTTCCCGGCTATACCGACTACGCAAAACAAGTCCGCTTCCGACTCATACCCTGTATCTGGTAATCTCGATTTAATAGTTGTAACACCGGCTGCGCAAAAAAAAGGGCGCTGTCGGACAGCGCCCCGATGGTTCAGTTGATAAATCTCAAAACCGTTTTGTCAGATAAGCTGTATTTTGCCGGGTACTGCGACGGGTTCAGCGGGCAGTTCGCCTGCGAAATCCAATTTGGCCGGCATCAGGTCGAGCTTTGAGGCTTTCATAACCCAGTCCCAGGAAATTTCCCTTCCGGTATATGTGCTCATCCTGCCCATAATGCCGGTGAGGGTGCTTTCGGCGACGCGTTTGGCCTCGTTGAGCGGCTTGCCATCCCTGATACTTTGTATCAGGTCGGTGTGCTCCACAACATACGCATTCGGGTTGGGGCCTTCGTATTTGTGGGTGGTTTCGTCTCTAATGTAGCCGGTTGTGCCGTCGGTATAGCAGATTCCTTTGGTTCCCTTGACGTTTTCCGAGATGCGTTCAGAGCAGCCGGGCATCTGCCGGCACATACTGGTTACCCTGATTGCTTTGGGGTATTCGAATTCGACGGCGAAGTGGTCATATATGTTGCCGTTCTTTCTCGCGGCTCTGCCGCCCATGCCGTATGCCTTGACCGGGTGCGCATCGAGCGCCCAGTTAATAACGTCGATATTATGAACGTGCTGCTCGACGATATGGTCGCCCGAAGTCCAGAGGAACCAGGGCCAGTTTCTGCACTGCCATTCCATATCATTTGGCATTTTGTCCCTGTCGAACCATTTCCAGTAGTTAAGCATATCGCCGCCACACCAATAGCATTGCGCGGACATTATTTCACCTATTGCGCCATCCTGTATTTTTTTCATCAAGTCGAGATAGTGTTTCTGATGTCTGCGCTGAGTGCCCGCGACGATTGAGAGTTTCTTCTGGTCTGCCAGCTCAGCCGTTTGGATTACCGACCTGATGCCGATGGGGTCAACGCCCGCCGGCTTTTCCATAAAGACGTGTTTGCCCGCCTCGACCGCGGCCTTGAGGTGCATCGGTCTTGTATATGGCGGGGCGGTCAGCAGGACCATGTCGAGTTTGCAGGCGAGAAGTTTCTGGTATGCGTCGAAGCCGACGAAACACTGGTCGGGCGACACATTGAATCCTTTCAAAGGAGCGACTTTCTTATCGGGGATGCCCTCTTTCAAATTCTTGAATGAGTCGTCGAGGCGGTTCTTAAAGAGGTCTGCCATTGCCACCAGCTCGACCGATTCGGAGGATTCGACGCAGTTGCGCACGGCATCAGTTCCGCGTCCGCCGCAGCCGATGACGCCGATACGAATTTTATCGTCACCCGCGGCGAAAGCCCTTGTGCCGATTTGCGAGGCGATTGCTCCGAGCGAAACCGCCGCGGTTGTTTTCATAAACGACCTTCTATTCATTTCGTGCATAAGTATCACCCTTTCAGCTTTCGGTTAAGGATTGTTTCAATAGGTATCGCACCAGCGATATGCGTCGATTACCGCCCGTTCGCCTTCTTTGCCGGGTTTGCTTTTGCCGTGCTCCATACAAAGGACGCCCTGGTATCCTTTTTCGTGAATATGTTTGAAGACGTTTCGATAGTTGATTTCGCCTGTTGTCGGCTCGTTTCGTCCGGGCGTGTCGCCTATGTGAAATACGGCTATTTCTTCCCAGGCGTGGTCCATATTGGGGATGAGGTTGCCCTCGGTAATCTGCTGATGATACATATCGTCTAAGATTTTACAGGATGGGCTGTTGACCGCCCTGCAAATCTGGTAGGCTTGAGGGATTTTGGAGAGGAACATCCCGGGGTGGTTTATCCAGTTATTAAGCGGCTCGATAACCATAATGAAGCCGTCTTTTTCGCAGACCTCGGCGCAGGCCTTGAGGTTATCGATAACGTTGGCAGTCTGGTAAGCCCATTCCTGTTTGTTGTCATATTGCCCAGGCACGACGATACCCATTTTGCAGCCGGTGCGTTTTGAAACCTCGATTGCCGCCTTGATTTTAGCGATAGCAGATTCACGGACGGTATTGTCTTTCAGGACAAATGTCGGCTTGCTGAATTCCGCATAGGCGATAAACGGCCCCATAGCAAGATTAAGCTGCTGGCATTGTTTGGCGATTGCCTCCTGCAGTTCGGGCGGCTTTTTATAAAGCTCGTTATCGAACATCGCCGAGAACCCCTCGTCGGCGAAGAACTTCAACTGGTCGATGGGGTCTTTACCTGCGCTTGCCTCATACTTCCCAAGCTCCGGGGCGTATTTGAGCTTGAATTTGCCTGATGGTTTTGCTGCCGGTTTGTCTTCTGCGTGAGAACTTGATATCGCCGCCATCCCGGCGGCAAGACCTGCTGCTACAAATGCCCTTCGGTTCATTGCGATGCCTCCTAAAAATTATCGGTTCAGACCATTGCCCATTTTTACCACTTGCCTCTTTTAACATCAAGCGAATAGTTCGTAACTCTTGCTAATTGCGTTGAAAACAGCTATCATTGATGGACAGCATATTAGGGAATAATAAGAGGTTAGCTAAATGAAACCAAAACTGATAGTTTGCGGCGCTGCGGGTCGAATGGGCAGGCGTATTGTGGCCTTGGCGACGGAAGAAGGCGTGTTTGAAATCGCGGGAGCGGTTGAAAAAACGGGCCATCCCGACTTGGGCAAAGATGCGGGCGTTCTGGCGGGCGTTGCCCAACTTAATGTTAAGGTAGCGGACGGTTTTCCCGCAAGGGCGGATGTTGTAATTGATTTTTCGTTGCCTGAGGCGGCGGACAAGTCGATTGATTATTGTTCGGGCAATAAAACAGGTTTAGTTCTGGGCACAACGGGCTTGAGCGACAGCCAGCGGAAGAAAATCGAAACAGCATCCTCGAAAATCCCAATCGTCTGCGCGACCAATATGAGTGTGGGGATGAATACCCTGTTTGCCATCGTCGGCAAAGTGGCGTTGATGCTGGGACCTGATTACGATATTGAGATTGTCGAGCAGCACCATCGCTTCAAAAAAGACGCACCGAGCGGCTCGGCTTTGACGCTTGCGGAAAATATCGCAAAGGCGACGGGTAAGGAATTCCCCGACTGCCTCACCAATGGCAGGAGCGGCAAAGATGCTTTGCGTGATAAAGGCACAATCGGTATGCACGCGGTTCGCGCGGGCGATATAGTCGGGATTCATTCGGTGATTTTCTCGACGCTCGGCGAGACAGTAACGCTGAATCATACCGCTCACAGCAGAGACACATTTGTTCGCGGCGCTCTTCTCGCGGCGGGCTGGCTAATAAATAAAAAACCCGGCCTTTACTCAATGGCCGACGTATTAGGATTGAAATAACGAGATGGCAGGGATGCCCCGAAGTTTGGTATCAAACATAAGGAAGGAAGTGAGATATGAATATTGTATTTTCATTGATAGCGATAGTTGGGGGCGGACTGTTGTCGCTGATTGCATATAAAAAGGTGCAGTTGGATAAGTTTATAAGCCCCGATGAGGCAGAGGCCTGGCACAGGAAATTCGGCAAGATAGCCAAAATTTTAGGCCCTGTTGTGGTCGCTTTCGGAGTATATTTTCTCATAGTCAAATAATCGATTGATAGCGGGAGACGGCAGCGGATTGTCCCATTGTCGCGAGATGAATTGTAATCAGGTTATCGATGCGCTCAAATCTTTGGCGGAGCCGGACTACCTGGCGGGAATGACCCATTTTGCAATCAAGACAGACCACGCGCTGGGCGTATCGGCGCCGCGCATGCGCAAACTTGCCAAAGAAATAGGGACCGACCATAAACTCGCGTTGGAACTTTGGGAAAGCAATATCCACGAAGCGAGGATAGTAGCTGTGCTTATTGATGACCCGAGGCAGGTAACCAAATCCCAGATGAATAACTGGGTGCGTCAATTCGATAACTGGGCCGTGTGCGATGTTTGTTGCGGTGTGCTGTTCGACAAGACGCCATTTGCCTGGGACAAGGCAATCGAATGGTCCGGGCGCAAAGAAGAGTTTGTCAGACGAGCGGGTTTTGCGTTGATGGCTGCTTTGGCTGTCCACGATAAAAGAGCACCGGATAAAAAATTCCTCCAGTTCTTCGATATCATCAAACATCATGCCGATGACGAGCGTAACTTCGTCAAAAAAGCCGTAAACTGGGCGTTGCGGCAGATTGGCAAGCGGAATACACGGCTCAATAAAAAAGCGGTGGCTGTCGCAAAGGAAATCCGGAAGATGGATTCGCCCGCGGCTCGCTGGATAGCCGCCGACGCGATTCGGGAACTGACAAACAAAAAGATATTAGCCCGTTTGCGTGCCTGATTGCGGGGCGTTTGAGGTTTCCAAAACTGCGCCGGCGTGATAAAATTCCCTCCGGATAATAACTATGACACAATTTGCGATTACAGTTAAAAATATAAGCAAGAGCTTCGGCAAGGTGAATGCCGTCCGCGACCTGAGTTTCGAGGTTGAGGCCAATGCCTGCTATGGTTTCCTCGGCCCAAACGGCGCGGGCAAGACAACGATGATGAAGATGCTCTATGGCAAATGCACGAGGGGGGAAAATGGCGGCGGCTCGATAAACGTTTTGGGCTATGACCCCGCGAACAATGAGCTTGCAATCAAATATCTCTCAGGCGTCGTCCCGCAGGACAACAATCTCGACGAGGAGCTTGACGTAATAAGCAACCTGATGGTTTATTCGCGGTTTTACGCTTTGCCGCGCAAGGCGGCGACGAGCAGGATTGATTATTTGCTTGGGTTTATGGAATTGTCGGACAAGCGCGCCGCCAGAATCAGGGAGCTTTCGGGCGGTATGCAGCGGCGCCTGGTAATCGCACGTGCGCTGATGAATAATCCGAAGTTATTGATACTCGATGAGCCGACGACAGGCCTTGACCCGCAGGTGCGACACCTGATATGGGACAAACTGCGGCAGCTCAAAAGACACGGGACAACGATTCTGCTGACGACGCACTATATGGAAGAGGCGTTTGCGCTTTGCGATACGATTTTGATTATGGATAAAGGGGCGGGCATACTTCGCGGGTCGCCCGCTGAGCTGCTTACGAAAAATGTCGAGAAATACGTCCTTGAAATTACGGGCAGCCAGACGCTTGAAGCGATAGCAGACGACGCGACGCTGCAGAAAGTCAGAATAGACCGCACGCAGGAGACAACACGGGTGTATTGCGATGATGACCAGCTTTTAAGTAATTTGGCGGGTCGATTAGAGGGCGCACGTTACTTTTTGAGACAGTCGAATCTTGAGGATGTATTTTTGAAGGCGACGGGCAGGGCACTAAATGAAAGACAATAGGTCATATTTATATCCGCCGCTTGCCAGCCGATTGTTCAGCGTCTGGTTCCGGCATACGCGGGTCTATACGAAGAATATCTTCAGCAACGGTTTGCCTCCGTTTCTTGAGCCGTTGTTGTTTCTGGCGGGCGTCGGCTTAGGTCTGGCCAAATACATCACCCAGTCGATGGAAGGCCTGACTTATATCGAGTTTCTCGGGACCGGACTTCTTATGACCTCGGCGATGTTTACCGCATCATTCGAATGCACGTTCGGCACATTTATCAGGATGGAGTTCGAGAAGGTCTATGACGGCATGTTAGCAGCGCCCTTGACCGCCAATAATCTGATTATCGGGGAAATTATCTGGGCGGGGACAAAGGGATTTTTCTTCTCGTTTGCCGTATTGTGTGTGCTGACCTGTTTCGGCATCATATCTTTGCCGCGTGGTTTGCTCGCTCCATTTATAGGGTTTTTCACCGGGCTGATGTTTTCTGTTATGGCGTTATTAGTTACGTCATTTGTCAGGACGATTAACCATTTCAATTTTTACTTCACGGGTTTTATCTCGCCGATGTTTTTCTTTTCGGGCGTGGTCTTTCCGATTTCCAATCTGCCCGCCTATATTCGCCCGTTTGCCGAAATTATACCCCTGACGCATTCCGTCCGGCTTACACGCGCCGTCTGCGCAGGCCAATATCACTGGTATCTTCTGCTCGATATGCTTTACATAATAGTATTCATTTCTGTCGTTGGCTTTTTCGCGGTCAAACGCCTCAAAAAACGGCTGGTATTCTGATTGCTTATCGAAAAATAGTAGCTGTCCCCGGTTATGGTTATTACTATCTATAAAAATTATTCTCCAATCCAAAACGCATACCACCGCTTCAATTTCTTGGTTTGAGCCATTTGCTGGATAATAGCCAAAGTAGCGAGGCAGTCACCAATAGCGGTGTGATCTCCACTTTCCAGTTTGTGCCACCTATAATTCCCATGATAATCATCCCATTCGCCTACAAACTGAGCATATTCACGCATGGCACAGTGCCAGTTTCCGTTAGGAAAGAATCCGCCACTGACTTTATAGCTTTGTTTGTATAATCGAAGGTCAAATTCGGCGTTGTAAGCAATAATACCCCTGTGGCCGATAGTCTGCTTCAGTATGTCCTTGAGTTCCGAAAAGACAGGGCAATTAATAAGTTCGTCCATAGTGAGCCCATGAACATTAGTCGCATCTTTCGGGATAGCTTTTCTTTTCTGAGGACGAATGTTCTGGTTTAGAAGAGTATTGCCATCAAGATCTATAATTCCTATCTGGATGATTTCATCATTTCTACCGATGCCAGTTGTCTCAGTATCTAAGATTACGAACCGTTCCTTGTTTGCAAGAACCATCCTCGCCCAATCAATAGCTGCTCTTTGGTCTTTGTAACATGGGTGGAGCATATTTGTTAATGAGTCCTTTCAGATTGTGCGAATCCGATCACCCTCGGCAATTATACACCGGATGGCCCGATTATACCTTTTCTCTCCTAAAGCACAAATTTTTTGCAGCAAACGGCTTGTTTACTGATTTAGCGCGGCGAGGACGCTCATAGCGTTGAAGAGGGCGTGGACGAAAATGGAGCGGAAAAGGGAGCCGCTTTTTTCGTAAGTATAGCCGAGGCAAAGCGACAGGGCGAACAGGGCGAGCCAGTGCTCTGGATTTGCGTGGAAAACAATGAAGACAAGCGAAGCAATGAAAATCGCGGGCCAGGGTCTGACGATATATGACCGCAGCGCAGTTTGAATCATCCCGCGGAAAATAAGCTCCTCCACAAACGGCACGACCACAATCGCGGTAAAGACAATCAGTGCGCGCACCTGCCACTGGGAATAAGCGATTATCTGTTTTAATTCCTCGTGCTGCGGCATTTGAAATTTGTCGCCGAAGATTAATTTGCCAATGATGGTCGTCAGGACAATCGCACCGAGGACAACCGGCATAATCGCAAATAGATTGAGTATCGCGGCTGCAAAATCGCGTGGAATGGTTTTCAGATTAAGCCCCAGGCCCTTTAGTCCGCGGGCAAAAGTTATCCGTGCTATCATAATGCTTATTACGATTGCGGGGATTACGCCGAGGCAAATCGCCAGGTTGTCCGCTATAGCATCCTGCCAGTCGGGCAGGCCCGCCAGTAATTTTTCCTTGATGAAATATAATACCGATACCGTCCCAAACCACAGGAAAAACGGTATAAGCGCCCAAAGGGGGGGCATAATATTTTCCCGTACTGGCGCGTTGTCGAGCGACTTTGTGCCCAGGGATGTTCTGATTGCCCAGACCGACAGCACCAGTATGCCGCCTATACATACAACCAGGTTGGCTGTGGTGGTCTGGCCGCCAAGCTCTTCGAGAATCTCTGTTATCTTTGCGATACCTACAATTGCCATTGCCTCACTACCTTAGGTGTACAAGTATTGATAAAAACAGCCGTTTGTATTACCATATACGAAGTCGATTTAGCTTTTCAAGGAAAATAGATATGGACATATTTCGAATCGAAGGACCGGTTCGTCTTTCGGGCACGGTATCCGTCAACGGGTCGAAGAACGCTGCGCTGCCGATTATGGCTGCGGCGATACTGGCGCCGGGCAAATCAGTCCTGAGGGGCGCTCCCCGTCTTTCGGATATATCGGTCTTCGGACAATTGCTCGTGGACATCGGCTGCAAGGTCACAACAGCAGCCAATGGTGATATAACTATCGACTCAACATCAATAGGCAAACCCGTGGGCGAATACGACATCGTCCGCAAGATGCGCGCGGGAATCTGCATCCTCGGCCCGCTTTTGGCGAGATGCGGCAAGGCGCAGGTCTCGATGCCCGGCGGATGCGCAATCGGTTATCGCCCGGTCGATATTCACATTCGCGGACTGCGCGAGCTGGGGGTTCAGATTGACCTCGAAAATGGCTACATCGTCGCGGATGCGACCAAGGGCTTACGGGGCAGGGAGATATTTCTGGGCGGGCCTTTCGGCTCGACCGTTCTGGGCACGGCAAACGTGATGATGGCGGCGACGTTGGCCAAAGGCACGACGGTGATTGAATCCGCTGCCTGTGAACCGGAAGTTACGGATTTAGCGAACTGCCTCAATAAAATGGGCGCAAAAATTACCGGTATCGGAAGCCCTCGTCTGATAATCGAGGGAGTCAAGCAGCTTAAGCCATTCGAATACGATGTTATACCTGACCGGATTGAGGCGGGGACATTTATGGCGGCGGCAGCGATTACAAAGGGTTGTCTGCACATACAAAACTGCCGGCTCGGAGACCTGATGGCGGTGGTTGACAAACTTCGCAATATCGGTGTTACCGTCGAGGCCGAAAATTCCGGCTGTATCGTCGCCTGCTCAGGGCATGTCAGGCCGACGGATATCACGACCCAGCCCTATCCCGGTTTTCCTACCGACCTTCAGGCACAGTTTATGGCGTTGCTCGCGTTGGCGGAGGGAAACAGCATTATAATTGAGAAGATTTTCCCGGACAGGTTTATGCACGTCGCGGAGCTTGCGAGAATGGCAGCCGACCTGCGAAAAGAGGGCGCGGCTGTAATTGTATCGGGGGTCAAGAAACTTGTCGCTGCGCCTGTTATGGCGTCGGACCTGCGCGCGTCGGCGGCCCTTGTCATCGCGGCGCTGGCAGCAGAAGGGACGACTATTATCAACAGGGTTTATCACATCGACCGCGGCTACGAAAAAATCGAGGAGCGGCTAAATCCCGTAGGCGCAAAAATAACCCGTGAGGGTGACGGCTCAGTATAGGGCGAAAAGCGGCTTGGAGCATTTTATGAGATGGAGAAATATTTCAAGAAGAAATTTCCTCCGGCTCACCGGTTATGCCGCGGTCGCAACCGCTCTTGCCGCCGAATATGCCACGGCCGAAGAAAGCAATACAGATGTGAAACCGACAAAGCCGCAGGCGGCCTGGATGAAATTAGGTTACGGGATGTTCATTCATTTTGGCCCCAACACAATCAGAGGCGTCAGCTATGGGGACGGCCGATTTCCGCCCGAAAAAGTCGTATTTGAAAAGCTGGATGTCGCGCAGTGGGCGGGCGTCGCAGCCGAAGCCGGTATGAAATACGCCGTGCTTACGTCCAAGCACGTCGATGGCTTCTGCCTCTGGCCAAGCAAACACACCGAATATTCGGTAAAGAACTCTTCCGTAAAAAAGGACATCGCTCGCCTGTTTGTCGATGAATTTAGAAAAGCGGGACTCGAAACCGGATTCTATTATTGCCTGATTGACAATAATTTTCGACAGTTTAGAGATGACCAGGTCTATAATGAATACGTACGAAACCAGGTCACCGAGCTGCTTACCGATTACGGTGACGTGCTGGAGCTCTGGTTTGATGGGGCATGGGTGAAGGACCACCCAACGAGAGATTGGCCCTGGGATCCGAATTGGGAAAAGAACCCCAGCAGCGGGCTAAAGCACGGAGAAAGATGGGAGTGGAATGAGCTTTATAAGCTCGTTCATAAATTGCAGCCGGATTGCCTCGTCCTGAACAATTCCAGCAGCGACAGTCCGGGCCGGGTGAAATATCTTCCCTTGGATGTTCGCACGGCGGAACGTTTTGACTTTGTCCGGAATGGGAAAATCTGTGAGCCGATTACAGACCAAATTTTTACCGGGGCCAACGGCCGAAAGGTATATTTGCCGCTGGAATACTGCGATTCTCTTGCGCCGGGCTGGTTCTGGAAAAAAGGCGACGATGCGAAACAGCCGTCGGTAGCGACAATCTGTGACTGGTATCAGAGGGCGAGAAAGACGCAGGCAAATCTGCTGCTCAATGCAGGCCCGGATATAACCGGTGTTATACCTGATTATAACCGCCAGAATCTGTCGGCGGCAGCAAAGCAGTTAAATCTGAAATGAAGAGTAAAGGAAACATACGACAATGAAAAAAATCTTGGTTGTTATGGGAAGTCCCCGCAAGGGAGGCAATACCGATTTGCTTGTTCGTAAACTGGCGGAAGGGGCAGCGTCGAAAGGCGCACAAGTTGATACGATTTTTCTTGCCGACCTGAATATCCGCGAGTGCGATGGCTGTCACGTCTGCTGGAAGGGCAAATCCTGCTGTAAACGCGACGATATGCTCGGCCTGTATCAGAAAATAAGCGAAAGCGACGCGATTGTATTTGGCACGCCCGTTTACTGGTTTGGGCCTACGGCGATTATGAAGGCATTTATCGACCGGTTCGTATATTTCAACTGCCCCGAAAACAGGGTAAAAATAAAAGGCAAAAACGCGGCCACAATAATACCTTTCGAAGACGACGACCTCGACACAGCAAGACCCCTTGTCGAGCTTTTTGAAAAGTCATTCGACTATCTTGAGATGCGATTGGTCGGCAGCGTAGTTGCGGGCGGGGTGGGCGAGAAGGGCGATATTCTCAAAAAGCCGGACCGGCTGAATGAAGCGTATGAGCTGGGCAAACGGCTGGCGGATTAACCGATTGTTACCCACAAACTTTAGCACCCGTTGCGGCAATCGCTCGTATAATCGGTAAAATTTTATTTATATGGAAACCGTTGCTTTATGAAATGGTCGATAAGTGCAGGCCGGATATTCGGCATAAAACTCCGCATTCACCTGACGTTCTTTCTGCTTCCGCTGTTTGTGTTCTTCTCGGATATAAAGGAGGGCTTTGGGCAGGCCGGGTTATCGGTGCTGTTTGTGTGCGCCATATTCGCCTGCGTGGTCATTCACGAGCTTTCGCACAGTTTGGTCGCCCGCCGTTTTGGCAGAGAGCCGAAGAGCATTATGCTGCTGCCCATTGGTGGCGTAGCGACAATCGATATGATGCCGAACAAGCCGTTGCAGGAAATAGTGATATCAATCGTGGGCCCGGCCACCAATATCGTGATAGCGATTTTGCTTGCTCTGGTTGGTGGCTCGTCAATGGCTGTCGCTCTTAAAAATCACTCCAATCTGACCGCTTCCGAGATGTTTATCTTTGACCTTATTGCTGCCAATATAATGCTGGCGATATTCAACCTTATTCCGGCGCTGCCTATGGACGGGGGTAGGGTTTTTAGAAGCATCCTCGCGCTGAAATTTGGTTTTCTGCGAGCCACGTTGTGGGCGGTAACAATCGGCAAAGCGATAGCCGTGCTTTTTGTCGTTCTCGGGTTTTTCTACAATCCGTGGCTTGCGCTGATTGGCCTTTTCATTTTCTCCGGCGCAAACAGTGAAAAGCAGCAGGCAATCTACCTGACAATGCTTGCTCAAAGGCCGCCCGATTTGACAATACCGCCCGAATATATTAACTTAGGACAGGATGACCGGCTCCCGTAAGGGATGGCTTGTGCCATTACGCGGCAGTAACCGCGCGGTCAGACAAAACAGTTGTTATCGATTTGGAGGTATAAGGACATGTCGAGACAAGATGATAAAAGAATCAATCGCAGGAATTTTCTGAAGACAGCGGGACTGGTTGGCGTGGGCAGCGTAATCACAGCGGCCAAAGTAAAAGCCGCTGACGCCAATGGGCCGAATGTGCCGGCGGCGCAGCCCACAATTCAAAAAGTGCCGAAACGAAAACTCGGTAAAACGGGCGTCGAGGTCCCCGTACTGTCGCTGGGGCTGGGCAGGCCAGGTGAGCCGGCGGTTTTGAGGCAGTCGCTCGACTGGGGCGTGAATTACTGGGACACGTCGCTTGCGGCAGGAAACGGGACGAGTGAACGAAGCATCGGCGAATTTATCGCCAAAAATCCCGAACTCAGAAAAGATATATTCCTCGTTACAAAGGAAAACAAATCGAAAACGCCCGACGATTTGGAAAAATGCCTGCAAACGTCACTGAAGCAGCTTAAT
The DNA here is from genome assembly GCA_903857265.1 of uncultured Phycisphaerales bacterium. Lineage (GTDB taxonomy): Bacteria > Planctomycetota > Phycisphaerae > Sedimentisphaerales > Anaerobacaceae > Fen-1362. The sequence continues at coordinate 66,050 of CAIODZ010000010.1, read as the reverse complement.
ACGAATTGCATCGACCTGTATTTCGGCGTTTATATGGTAAATGATATGGTGCGATTCACCGATGACATTAAGAAATGGGCCGAGGACGCCAAGAAGCGAGGCGTGATAAAACACTTCGGCTTTACCACCCACCAGAATATGCCTCAGTGTCTTATGGCCGCCTCGAAGCTCGACTGGATTGACGCCATAATGACGTCATACAATTTCCGGCTTTCGCAGGACAAGCAGATGCAGGACGCAATAGATGCATGCAACAAGGCGGGTATCGGCCTTATCGCGATGAAGACGCAGGCGATGCGACAACGAGGCCCGAATACGGACCCCAATGCTGTTGCGGCTGAAGCAGAAGCTGACAGAAAAATGCTCGCTCATTTCCTCGAAAAGGGCTTCACCGAAGGCCAGGCGAAAATTAAGGCGGTTATGGATGACCAGCGGTTCAGCAGTGTTTGCTCGGCGATGACCAGCACAACGATGCTGATGAGTAATATCGCCGTCGCACACGATAAAACCAAACTTGCCGCCGAAGATATGGATGTGCTCAAACAATACGCACAGGCGACTTGCAGCGGATATTGCGCGGGCTGCGCGCATATTTGCGAGCCGGTAGCTTTGGGCGTTCCGGTCGGCGATATTATGCGGGCATTGATGTATCACGACAGCTACGGCGATATTGCCCACGCCAAAGCGGTGTTCGCTGAGATTCCGGCTGACGTAAAACAGCGTCTGCTGAGCGTCGATTACAGCGCTGCGGAACACGTCTGCCCGAACCGTATGCAGATAGGCAAACTCATCGCGGACGCGGCAGCCAAACTGGCCTAAACAGTGCGGAAAAGCAAGTTATGATTCGGATAACCGCTGATACGGTCATCAGTGAGGGTGATATCGTTTACAGATTCTCCCGCAGCGCCGGTCCCGGCGGGCAGAACGTCAACAAACTCAATACCCGCGTTACGCTTCTTTTCAATATAGACCACAGCCGAGGCCTGTCGGCTGAGCAAAAAGGACTCCTGTTTGACCGGCTTTCATCACGAATTTCGGATGATGGATTTTTGACGGTTGTCTCACAGATGCACAGGACCCAAAGCGCAAACCGTAAATCCGCACAAAACCGTCTCGTCGAGCTGCTCAAATTCGCCTTGAGAGATATACCTGTTAGAAAGGAAACCGACGTTCCGCACGGCGAAAAAAGGAAACGCCTTCTCCGCAAGCGCCGCCGAAGTGAAATTAAACAGTTGAGAAAATCCGTCGCTTTTGATTAAACCGTTCATTTTACGCTGAAAACGGTACTTGCCCCTACTTGCCCCACCTTTTTGTGTGTGTCAGTCGAAAGGCAAGTTACCTAAATTAACAAAAAGTGGCTTTCAGCGTTCAGAAAAGATAGTTAAAAAAACGACTCCTGACCCCTTTTTTACTTCATCAGGTTTAGATATTTCAATGGTTTATTTAGGTTAACCTCGATAAATTTGCACGCCGGTTCTACTGCTTCGAATTGCCCACCGAGATATTTACATTCGTCCGGGCATGGTTCTCCAAATTTTATAGCAACAATACGAAACTCGCAATCTGGCCCAAAACTTACTGGTTTTTGTTTGTAGGATAAATCTATTCTTTCATTGTTTGTAAGTTTCCTCTCCAGTTCTTGTCCTTTGTTATAAATAACCCTACAGCCCTCAATCTGAAACCTCTGACCTTTGCTAATAAAGAAGTCATTGATATCCTCAGCTAATTTCTGAGGCTCGTCGATTTTAACGATGTATTTGCCAAAAGTGGTGGACATATGATTGAAATCTACCTTAGGCAAACATGTACAAAAACAAAAAGTTGCGTTGCCAAACTCAATATGATGTTCTTGGTAGCCCTGTTTTTTCGTCCATATAGTTTTTTCCGCAGGATTCGGGGAGACCCAAGCCTCAGTTACGATACCCGGTTCTTTTGTATGCCCTCGGCCCTCAGTCGGATCGCGACGCGATGCGTCTTCCATATTTCGACAGTAACCGAGGCAGTTCAAGCGAAATTTGCCGCTATCTATGAATTGTTTTGCATAATCTTCGTTGTGGTATGCCTTGTAACAAAACTCAGGGAATTCATTCCCTCCGAGTACTTTTCTTTTTTCCGCTTTTTCCATTACCTAAAAGTATATCTTACAGTGTATTAAATGGCAATAATTGGCCCGCTTTCGCTGTGGTTCAAATAACGAAAAAGCCGATAATTCATTTAGTCCTATTTAGGAGTGGAATAATATGCAGCATTGCCGTTTGGCGACGGCAAGCGGCTGAAAAGGAGAAGAAAATGAAAATGTCAATAACAATTTGTTCGGTAATAGTGCTTTTTAGTTCAGGTTATGCAAGGGCTGGCACTTGGACTACTCTGGACTATCCTGGGGCAAAAATTACAGAGGCGTATGACATTAGCGGCAGCAACGTTGTTGGATGGTACATGGACAGATTAGGGATACACGGTTTTCTCTACGACGGGACAACATGGACTACTCTGAACTATCCTGGGGCATCTGTGACAATCATAAATAGTATTAGCGGTAGCAGCATTGTTGGAGTGTACCAGAACAGCCACGGCGGTAGCCACGGTTTTCTCTACGACGGGACAACATGGACTACCCTGGATTATCCTGGGGCACTTACTACAGAGGCTCGCGGCATTAGCGGCAGCAGCATTGTTGGAGTGTACCATAACAGCGACGGCGGTGTTGTCCACGGTTTTCTCTACGACGGGGCAACGTGGACTACTCTGGACTATCCTGGGGCAAGTAATACAACCGTTAATGGTATCAGCGGCAGCAGCATTGTTGGAGGTTACTACGACAGTTCCGGTAATGGGCACGGTTTTCTCTACAATGGGACAACATGGACTACTCTGGACTATCCTGGGGCTTTTGCTACAGAGGCGTATGGCATTAACATCAGCAGAATTGTTGGTCTGCACGGCCTTGGTTTTCTCTACGACGGGACAACGTGGACTACTCTGGACTATCCTGGGGCAAGTAATACATACGCTAACGGTATTAGCGGCAGCAAAATTGTTGGAAGTTACGAAGATACCAACTTCAGGTTGCATGGTTTCTTCTTTTGTTCCGAACAAATTTCTGGCGATTTAAATGGAGATTGTAAAGTTGATTTCCAGGATTTTGCAATCCTTGCTTCAAACTGGCTGAAAAATAGTAGTAGCGTTAATGTCCCCTCTGTAAAAATTACGCTCGACAGTGACCCCGGCTGGACAACAGAAGGGCAATGGCAGTTCGGAACACCAATGGGAATGGGCGGCAGTTCACACGGGTATCCTGACCCTAACGCAGCATACACGGGCCTGAATGTATATGGTGTCAATCTTAACGGCGATTACGCTTTGGCTGTCGGCGGGCCATACCGGCTAACAGCCGGGCCGTTTGACTGCAATAGTTATGAAACAGTCAAAGTAAGTTTTGCCAGATGGTTGAATACCGATACAGCAGATTACGTCCAATGCAAAGTTGAAGCATCAAATGACGGAAGCACTTGGCAAACTGTTTGGTTAAATCCTACCACGGCAACGATTACAGACAACCAGTGGCAGGTAGTTCAGTACGACATCAGTCAAATTGCAGCAGGACACTCGCAAGTTTATATAAGGTGGAGTTATCAAATCCTTAGCGACAGGGCTTATCCTTATTCGGGCTGGAACATTGACGATGTGGAACTCCGGGGTTTGATAGAATGAACAATTCACCTCTCATCGAACATTGAAGGTGGGGGACATTGAGGCCCCCACCTTTTGACCGCATAATCAAAACTGTGGCAGTTAAGCCACACAAACCAGCGTTAAGCTTACGGTGTCTCAGTAAATAGCCCGGTCTGGTCCAGTGTTACCTTACTGGGCGTTGTCGGTTTGTCGGTGCTCGTAGAACAGGCTGCCGTGCATGTGATGACATAAGTGGGTGGGTTAGGTGCAGCATTCGTGAAAGTAATCGCATAGCATGCTGTGGTGAAGTATTTGCCGTCAAGGTCGCCGGCGGCGAAGCCCAGGTCTGTGGTCAGGTTGTTATGAGAAGCGAAGTCGTAGCTGTTGCCCTTCTCGGCGATTAACGAACGAGCCGCAGTCCGAATACTGCCCATCGTGGCCTTGCCTTCCGACCACTTGGCTGTATCGATTCGGCCACGCATAATCGGTATGGTCCCCGCAAGGATGCCGACGATAAATATGGCCACCATTGGCTCTATAAGCGTAAAACCTTTTCTGCTTGCCATTTTGTATTTTCCTTAAAAACTAAAAAATAGGTATTTACAAATTACGACCTGTCACAATATAAATCGGCCAATTTACAAGGTTAACTTTATTATCTTCTCACGTTTATATTATGTGGTTAACCTTTACCGCACCCGCCACGCTTTTACTTTTCGGCCTCGGTGCCCTCTGGAATCTTAAAAAGATTCCGAGGACTTAGTCCCGGAAATTCTTTGAATTTCTCGGGGCGGTGATGTGGTTCGACATTATTTTACCGAGTCATCCATCGGCATACCGAGTTGTTTGTAGATGCCCTGTCTTGCGGCCTTGTCCTTTTCCAGAATTACTCTTGCGTATTCGGCGACTTCTTTTGCCTTTGCCCTTGGGACGACCACAACGCCTTCGCCGTCGGCGACGATGATATCGCCCGGCTCAACGAGGACGTTGCCGCAAACTACGGGACGGTTCACCGATTCCAGTTCGTTTCTGCCCGGGCGGATTCCTCTGCCCACTTTCTTGAGATACAGCGGCATCTTTTCAGTTGTGATTTCATCGGTATCGCGTGATGTGTTGCTGGTAACTACGCCGATGCAGCCGGCCATTTTCCAGACCATTATGTTGTTGGACCCGATAGAACCTGTGTCGCTGTCGCCTGCCTCTTCTATGACCAGAACGGTCCCCTTGCGGATAAGAGGTATAAACGGCTCGCCGGAAAGATTGGTGTACCAGTTGTCTCTCCATGCGTCGTAGGGCTTCGCCTCCATAGCCGGCGCCTGAGGTTTGTTCGTCGGAACGTATCTGACTGTAACCGCGATACCCTGGATGCGATGCGTATAATGTTCCGTGTCTTTCCACAAGGGGTGGATATCGGGCGACATCGTTCCTATGTTCTTCAAGCCGACTTTGTCCATCCCATCCACGACGTCTGCTACGCGCAATCCTTTATACAGATTCAGCATCTCTTCGTCTTCCGCTGCGGTGTAAACCTTTGTCGCGATGTAATTTTTGCCCGCCTTTATCTCTTCGATTTGTGCTTCTTTCGATGGTTTGGTGGTTTTTGGGGCTTTGTTTGGTTCGTTCGGCTCGCCAAACGCAGGCACGCTTAGCAATAAACCCATAACTGCAATTAAAATATAAATGATTGCCTTCGGTTGTTCTGTTTTCATCTTTTTATCTCCTTGAATGGGGTGGTTTTTCGTGTTTGCTCAAAAATATTTTATCCTATAAGCTCCACATCGATTGTTTTTCCCGTCGCGGGGCCTGCGGCAAGGACAAGTTCCTTTCCAAGTTGGACCGCCTCCTGCATTGCCTCGGCGTTGTCAGCGATTTTGCCTGCCTCGTCGGCGTTGCTGATAAACAGATTGGCAAAATATCCCATATCGATTGCGTCTAAGTAGTATTTCATCATCAGCCGGATGCAATCGAATGCTTTGCCCCCTTTTTTCCCTCCGACGGCAATGACCATAGCGAGCCGGCTTATCTCTCGCGGCCCAATGATGGGACGCTTAAGGATATATTTGGCTGCCCACAGGCACTGGCAGCGGTCGATGAGTATTTTTGCCTGCGCGCAGACGCTCATAAAAAATACCGGCGTCGCAAAAACGATGCGGTCAGCGGCGAGGATTTTCGCAAGTACGACCGCGAAATCGTCCTGTACGGGACATTCGCCCGTCGCATAGCACGCGCCGCACGCCAGGCAGGGCGAGATATTGAATTTGCAAAGTCGCAGGTATTCCGCCTCGGCGCCCGTGGAGCTTGCGCCGGACAGCACCTGGCGCAAAAGCATATCGCTGTTGCTGTTTTCCCGCGGGCTGGTTGATATTCCGAGCACTCTCATAGTCGTTCGCTTAACAAAGGGTTAATTGCGTTTCCTTGTTTCCCTTACCGCGTTTTCGTAGGCAGCGTTTATCGAAGTCAATTCCTTCTCAACGGATTCAGTATCCAGGTGCAGGTCGGGATATTTTTTCCCAAGCGTCTTGAGGATTTCGACATCGGTCCTGGCCTCGCGCAGCATACCCATAAATTTCGGCACCGGCTGCGAGTATTTCGATTGTTCGACCTTAAGGCCGAAATCCTTGAGTGCTTCATCCATTTTTCGCTGTGCTATTTGCAGGTCTTTTCTGGCATTTGCGACTTTCTTGTCTGTAACAACATTTGCGTCGCCGGCCTGCAATTGCCGCAGCAGTTGTTCTCGCGAGCCGACAAGCCCGTCCGCTATCATGCAATCGACGGCCTCCCTGGCGGTCAGGGTCAAAAGCGACCCCGGTTTGTTCCAGGTTCGCGTGACTTGCTGGTCAGGCCTTTTGTTTACCGGGTCGATAAACAGCCGTTTCGCCCCCTGGTTTACCTCGATGACCTCGATAGTTCTGTCAACCATTGCTCTTGCCAGAAGCCCGGGCCGGTCGTTCTGCTGTGCCAGTGAGGCAAGATACGCCCGCCAGGCGGAACTGTACTTTTCGTTGACTACGTCTTCATATTTTTGGTCTTTGAGCTGTTCTTTGTCTTTCTGCATAGTCACTAAGGTGGCCGCTCCAATAATGGTGTTGTCCGTCATATAGATTTTGTTGCAGGATAGCGCTACCGCCGCGCCGGCGGATATTGCGCCGCCGTATTTGCCGCCTTTGACGAAGGCGATTACGTTGCATTCAGCGTTTTGTGTGATGGCCGCGCATATCCGCTGTGCTAAGGATACCCGCCCGCCGGGCGTATCGATTTCAACAAGTATGAACAAAGGACCTTCCTGCGAACTTTCGGCTATCGCTTTCTCGAAGGCGTCAGTTTCTATCTCGTATTGTATCGCATCGTCCACCGGCACAACGATTACCTTATTGTTCCTGCCGAGATTGTCTCGTTTTATTTCCCATTCTTTGGGATCCAGCTTGAGCAGTCCTTTTTCCTGTGTAAATACGCTCGTTGGGCCATTTTCGGCTTCGGTGGCTTTCGGGAGACCATCATCTCGGCGGGTGCTTTGGGCGGAGCCGGGCAGCCGAGACGTGATATAGCCGTGAAGCGTTTCGTTTGTCTGGCGATTGGTAAAGGTATCTGCCAGACAAACTCCGGCAAACAGGATTAGCAATGCCGATGTTAAAGCAGCTACAGTTTTTAGATTTTTCATCATATATACCCTGCCATTTTATAATGCCGTTATTATATCATAGGTAATCCAAAATAAATATACGCTTTGGTGCCGCACGCAGGGGCTTGCAAAAAACCGGTACTGTGGTAAAAGATTCATTGCCTCTCGTCGCGGCGAAGGTTTATAGCTCCGTTGGCAAAAATCTGGAATGCCGCGCCGTAGCCGGACGATTCACCTTTTTACACAGGAATCTGGTATGGCGGTTAGGTTTATACTTGGCAGGAGCGGCACGAGCAAGACACACCATTGCTTAAAAGCAATAGTGGATGCATTGTCGCAGCCCGCCCCGAGCGGGGTCGAGGGGGCAGATAATCAGCATTTAGTGCTTCTTGTTCCGGAACAGGCGACCTATCAGGCAAGTGAGGCAATCCTGAGCGACCTGCGGGTAACCGGGTATAATCGGCTGCACATCCTGTCTTTTGACCGCTTAGTTTATCTTGTCCTCGGCAAAAATATCGCCAGACCCGCGATTTCACGCCTGGGCAGGTCGATGGTAGTCCAGAGGATACTGCGCGAATGCGCGGGCAAACTGAGCGTATTCGCCGATTCCGCAAAACTCCCCGGTTTGGGGCAGCGTTTGGCAGACACGATTAACCAGTTGCAGCAATACGCCAATACGCCTGATGACATTAAAAATCTCGTGAGCAATCTGCGAAAACAGCAGGGCGACGCCCTGGCGGCGGCGAAGTTCGCTGATTTGGGAATCGTTTTCGAGGAATACCAGAAGTTTATCGCGGGTAAATTTCTTGACCCTGATATCCAGTTGGCCTCGGCCTGTAAGGCCGTCGCGGGTGCGGATTTGGTGCGCGGGGCGAAATTGTGGGTCGATGGTTTCGCGGGTTTCACCACGGCCGAGCTTGCCCTGCTTACCGAATTACTCAAGGTAGTCGAAGATGCCCAGATTGCCCTTTGCCTCGACCCCGCGACTATCGATATAGCCAACCCGGACAAAAATAAAATTGACCCGATGGATTTATTCGGTCATACCGCCGAGACGTACGCCGAGCTTGTCGAGCGGATAAAGAAATGCAAACTAAAACTTTCACCGCCGTTAATTTTGAATAAGCCGGTTCGTTTTTCGGACAGTCCGCCGCTCGCTCATATCGAGCAGGGTATTTTTAATCAGGATTCCGCTCCAGTTTCCGCCGGCAGCGATATCCGTGTCGTATCAGTGCCGAATACCCGCGCCGAGGTGCAGTTTGTCGCGAGGCAGATAACAAAATTAGTCAGACAAAACGGTTTACGGTATCGCGACATAGCCGTCATCGCGTCCGACCTCGATTCTTATGAAAACTACATAAAGACCTGTTTCGAGGATTACAGCATCCCCGCTTTTATAGACAAACGAAGGCCTCTCAATCAGCATCCTGTAATTGAGCTGATTTGCTCGGCGATGAATGCGGCAACAAATGATTTTCCCGCAGGCGAAATCTTCGCGTATCTCAAGACCGACCTGCCTGCCGTCAAGTGGGACGAAATTAACCTGCTGGAAAATTATTGTCTCGCCTTTGGTATCACTGCCAGCGACTGGAAAAGCGACAAACCCTGGCAATACGCTGCCCGGAACGCCGAACAGTTCGACGAAGAGCGTGTAAACCGGGTCCACAAAAAAGCAATTGCTCCGCTGTGTGAATTGAAAAAGCAGCTTGATAACGCCGCCGGCGATAAAGGGACAATTGGGCCGGAGCAGTTCACAAAGATAATTTTCGATTTTCTTGAAGCAGCGGAAGTTCGCAAACAGTTATCGTCATGGGTTGAGCGGGCGATGCAGAAGGGCGACTACGCGGCCGCGGACGAGCATCGCCAGTTTTATGACCGGCTAATCGACATCTTCGACGAAATGGTCGAGGCGTTTGAGGGCGTGTCCCTTGGCTGTGAGGATTATCTTGCGATTCTTAGAAGCGCGTTTTCGCAGATAACGCTGGCGTTTATTCCTCCTAATCTTGACCAGGTGCTCGTCGGCTCGATTGAGCGCAGCCGACATCCAGATTTGAAGGCAGTTTTTTTGATTGGTACAACCGAAAGACAATTTCCCTCGCCCGTGGCTTTCGATAGCATCTTAAGCGAGGAAGACCGCCTCGCCGCGCAATCCTGCGGCGTTGACCTTGCGCCGGGCGTCCGACAGGAGCTTGCCAACAGACCATACCTTGCCTATATCGCGTTCACAAGGCCTTCGGAATTTCTATGCGTTACTTATCCTGCTGCCGACCAGAAATCGAACGAGGTTGCCCGTTCGCCCTTCATAGATAACCTTTGCGGGTTGTTTGACGACCTCAAAGAAGAATCGATCGATTCCTCGCCGGTTGCTATTGAAGATGTTTGCACCACATACGAGCTTGAGGATATCCTTTGTTCTTTGCCGCAACCAAACGCGTTGTTGGATGATATTACCCGCGATGACCGGCTTGCGGCGATTGGTTCGAGAGCGGCCGATGCGCTCAGTTATAAAAACGAAGCGACGCTGGATAAAACTGTTGTCGGGGAGCTTTTCGATAAGCAGTTATCCAGTTCAGCGTCCCGACTCAGCACCTTCGCCGAATGTCCCTACAGGCATTTCTCAAGATACATACTCGGCCTGAATAAACGCGAAGAGTTCAAACTTGAGCCGCCCGACCTCGGCGATTTTTATCACCGTGTCCTCGACAGGTTTACCAAAAGGGCCGTCGCCGACAAAATCAATTTCGAGACAATCGCCGACGAGGCCCTGATTAAAATCCTCGATGAGGAAACCGAGCGAATATGCGGCGAGGATTCGTTTATATCGAAATTCGCCGCCCACAGCCCGCACAATGCCTTTATGATTAGCTCCGCACGCCAATATCTGTGTGATTGCGTGATGGCTGTGTCGCAGATGGTTCGTGCAGGTGCTTTCAGGCCTGCGATGTCCGAGATTTCATTTGGCAAACCCAAATCTGAGGGCGATTCAATCGGCGAATTGACGTTAACGCTTCCCGATGGCAGACGACTCACCCTCAATGGCCGAATCGACCGGCTGGATATCGCGAAGATTGACGGGCGAAAAGTCGCCGTTGTCTTCGATTACAAAAAACGTTTCCAAAATTCGTTTAGCTGGACGGAATTTTATTATGGCCTCGATATTCAGCTCGCGGTTTATATGCTCGCTGTCTGCAACGCCAGCGGGAAATTTGCCGACAATATCGCCGGCGCGTTTTATATGCCAATTGAGGTCGGCCCGGAAAATATAGAGCTTGGCAAAACCATCGACAACACTCCCAAATTCGCCCGCAAGGCAAGAGGGATATTCAACGGCGATTACGCATCTTCACTCGACGGCACAGCCGCAAAAGACAGTCATTATTATAATTTCTTCGTCACAAAAGAGGGCGACCCATACGGAAAATACAATTACCTCGGTTCTCTTCGACCGGCGGATTTCGAGGCGTTTATGAATTTCGGCTCGCGCAAGATAACCGACATTGCCGGACAAATCACGTCGGGCAAAATCACCGCTTTGCCCTATCGCCTCGGCACAGATTCGCCCTGCAAACAGTGTGAATATAAACCCGTCTGCCGATTCGACTGGCAGATAAATAATTACAACCTGCTTACCCGTGTCAATAAAGAGCAGGTCCTTGATTTGATTAAAAACTATAGATGAGTCAAAGTAAAGTTATATGGACGACACAGCAGACCCGGGCAATTGAAGAGCACGGCAGGAATGTTTTTGTCTCCGCTTCAGCCGGAACGGGCAAGACCGCTGTGCTTTCGGGCAGTTGCGTAAACGTCGTAACTAACCCGTCCGCCTGCCCCGATGTCTGGAGCGTTCTCGTCGTTACTTTTACCGAAATGGCTGCCGAGGAAATGCGCTCCCGAATCGCAAGGCAGTTAAGCTCCGCGATGGAAACGACCTCCGACGCTGTTCTTCGCAGGCATCTTCGCAGGCAGTTGATTTTGCTCGGCGCCGCGGACATAAGCACCATTCACGCATTCTGCAAACGCATTATTACCGAACATTTTTACGAAATCGGGCTTGACCCGACCTTCCATATAATCGACGCCGACGAGGCGAAACTTCTCAAGACCGAGATACTCGAAAAAACAATCGACTGGGCCTGGAAACAAAACAATATAGCTGATGCCCTCAGGCAGCTTTTGACGCGAAGAAAACTGCAAATAACGGATGGTTTCCCGGCGACCATAATCGAGATAAGCGACTTTTTAGACGGCGTCGTATCACGCGATAACTGGCTTGAGCGGGCAAAAGTTTTAGCCGAGGTAGCTAACCCGTTCGCCACTGATATCGCCCAGGCCCAAAAGCAAATCGTAACAAATAAACTTCAGGACGCGATTGACCGGCTCGAATTCGCGCTGAAAGTTTATAATGACCGGAATCCGTCGGGCGCCTGGGCCGCGAAATGCAGAAGCGAGTACATAAAACCTGTCCGGCAATGTATCAAACAATTCAACGCTGGCCGGTGGGATTTTGTCAGGCCAAAAGTTTATAAACCCACAGATGTCCCGCAGGCGGAGTTTATCGGCGGAATTGTCGGCGACGCGCTTGATTCCGTCAGGGAGCTTAAAAACTTGGCGATTTTAAATCCCGAATACCTTAACAAATTCGCCGGCGCAATCAGCACACAAACAAAGGTCCTCGTCGAATTGGTCGGGCGTTTCGATGATTTGTATCGCCAGGCCAAAAAGGCAATCAACTGCCTGGATTTCGCCGACCTTGAACACTACGCGATGCGTCTGTTGACTGCGGAAAAATCCCAGCCGTCGCAAACCGCGTTGAAATTGCGTAAAAAATACAAATACGTCTTCGTTGATGAATACCAGGATATCAACGATGTTCAGCAGTCAATCATCGATATGGTCGGCTCGCCCGGCAACGTCTTCGCGGTAGGCGACCCGAAGCAAAGCATTTACCGCTGGCGCGGGGCAAGACCAGAAATATTCATCGAACATCTTAGCCGAGCCTCGATAGAACCGAAATCGAATTCTGCCGGCCTGCGGGTTGACCTCAACGTCAATTTCCGCTCCGTTAAACCAATACTTGATTTCGCCAACAAGGTATTCGGCCGGATAATGACTGCCCCGTTTGCTGGCATCGATTACGATGAGTCGGCACAACTTAAGCCCCATTCACAGAATACCGCCGGAACCAAAATTTCTCCCGCTGTCGAATTGCACATACTCGATGAGGCACAGGACGATTCCGATGCGTCGCCCTTCAGCGACAGGCAATTGCAGGCGGCGATGATTGCCCAACGTGTAAAGCAGCTCGTCGGCGCCGATTCGAATGAGCAAATCATCGATAAAGAAACAAAAAATCCGCGACCCGTCGAATATCGCGATATTGTTGTCCTGATGCGCTCACTGGCGGGCAAAAGCGATTTTATAGAGGCGCTGCGCCTCGCAGGCATTCCCGTAAGCTGCGACGCTGCCGCTGGCTATTTCGAGGCGACCGAAATCACCGATATGCTGTCCCTGCTTAAGGTCCTCGATAACCCGCGACGCGACATAGAATTTGCCGCGACGTTGCGTTGCCACTTTTTCCGGTTCACCGACACGGAGCTTGCGAAGATTCGCCTGCATGGCAAAAAAACTAATCGCAACCTCGGCTTTTACGATTGTGTAATATCGCTTTGCGAATCGGCAGGCGAACGCGAACTTGCCGACAAACTTGCCAAATCACTCAATACGCTCGATGAATGGCGAACCGTAGCTCATCGTGGCCGGCTCGCGGAGTTGATTTGGCATATCTATCGCCAGACCGGTTTCTTGTCATTTGTCTGCGCTTTGCCCGATGGTCCCGCCCGCAGGGCCAATCTGCTGAAACTTCACGACCGGGCAATCCAGTTTGAGGGGTTCGCGGGCAATTCGGGTGTTCCATCGCTTACCCGCTTCATCGATTTTATCGAGAAGCTCATCGCCGCCGGCGAGGACTGGTCAAAACCTCAGCCCGAAGCCGGAACAGGCAATACGGTTCGCGTTATGAGCATCCACAAAAGCAAAGGCCTCGAATTTCCCGTCGTATTCGTTGCCGACCTTGACAGCCGGTTCAGCAAAAAGGACTTCAGCAAAGATTGCGTAACCGACGAACAATTGACCCTCGGCCTGAAAATTATCGATACCGAAAGCAACTCCCGCCTCGATTCGCTCGCCTACCAGGTAATCGAGGAGCGAAACCGCCGAAAGTCGCTGGCCGAGGAAATGCGAATCCTCTACGTCGCGATGACAAGGGCGATGAATCGCCTTATCCTCGTCGGCTGCAAAGACCGGGATAGCTGCCGAAACATTCTCACAGCGGCCAATTCATTTGCAGGTCAATCAATCCCGTCCTGGCATCTCGAAACACGCCAAAATCACCTCGACTGGATTTTATCCGCGCTGGGCAGCGAGCCGCTCCTGCATAAGGTATTTCAAACCGAGCAGCCGACGCAAACCACACAGGATAACCTCTTCAGCGTTCATTTTTATGACCAGCCGGAGCTGGAAAAACTGTCAACTTTGATACAAAGCTCAAAACAAGGAAAAATCATAAATCATAAATCATCAATCATAAATCTAAAGGACATTGCTTCGTTAAAGCAATCTCTTGATTGGAAATACCCGTTCGGCAACGCGCCGGCGCTGCCCGCCAAAAGAACCGTTACCCAGTGGACGCATCGCGACGATGAATTCACGAAAATTGATTATTCACTTGCCTTCGACCGAAAACCGAAAGCCGTTTTCACAACTAAACAAATCGACGGCAGGGCTGTCGGCACAGCCACGCACCTTGTTATGTCAAAACTTGACCTGGCTAAATCCGTAACAAAAGAAACCGTAAATCGACTTATTGAAAAACTCGTAGAAGACGGCGCTATTGTTCAGGAAATAGCGTCACAAATAAACGCCGAATCGATTATGAAATTTTTCAAAAGCAAACTTGGCCAAATAGTCCTCGATAAAAAAATCGTCGTCAGGCGGGAATGGCCCTTCACCTTCGCTGTCCCCGCCTCGCAGTGGGATGAATCCGCGTCTCCCCAAACGAGCGACGATTTTATTATCGTCCAGGGCATAATAGATTTGCTCATCAAAACTCCTGAGGGGCTCGTAATTATAGATTTCAAAACTGATGATGTGTCCGCCGATGGTGCGGCAAAGCGAACCGAATTATACCGCCAGCAATTAGACCTTTACGCCCAGGCGGCAAGTAGAATACTTGGCTTGGAGGTAAAGAGCAAATGGCTCTGTTTCCTGAGGCCCGGCTGCGAGGTCGAGGTCTGAATATGTAGAAAAATATTATTTAATAAGGGGAAAAAAATGATTACCACACCCAAAACCAGGTATCTCATAGTGTCAGCGTTTTTACTTCAGATTGTATTTAGCTGCTCAGCTCTCGCTCATCTCGAAAAGGCCAAATTTTTCCCTTCCGATGCCAACGCCGGTGACAATTTCGGCGTTTCGGTTGCTATCGACGGCAATACCGCGGTGGCCGGGGCATATCAGAATGACTCAAATGGCAGTGACTGCGGTGCCGCTTATGTTTATGAACTTTCCGGCTCGCAGTGGATTGAAAAACAAAAGCTCGTCCCTTCCGACGGTTCGGCCGGCGATAAATTCGGCCGGTCGGTCGCTCTCGAAGGAAATACTATTGTTGTGGGCAGTTATTATGACGACAACAAAGGTTCCGCTTATGTCTTCTCTCGTTTGGGTGGCGTCTGGACACAGCAGCAAAAACTTGTCGCACCCGACGCTGCCGCCGACGACAAATCCGGCTGCTCCGTCGCAATCGATAATAATACCATCGTCATAGGTGCTTACGGCGACAACAGCTATGCCGGCAGCGCCTCGGTTTTTGTCCTCGCCGGCTCAAACTGGGTTTTCCAGCAAAAGATTACCGCATCGGATGCCCTGTTAGGGGATCATTTCGGCTACAGCGTTGCAATCGACAACAACATCATTATTATCGGTGCGCCCAATGATGACTATTCCGATCTCGCCGATATCGGTTCTGCCTATCTTTATCAGCGACAGGACACAACGTGGCTCGAACAAAATATCCTGCGGGCATCCGACGGCGGCCTGTCTCATCACTTCGGATTTTCCGTTGCTCTCGACGAAAACTGGGCTGTCATTGGTGCGTATGAGGGTGATACCAATGTCGTTTCAAGCGCCGGTGCTGCTTATGTCTTTTCTCGAACTGGCGCTAACTGGGTCGAGCGGCAAAAACTGTTTGACGCCAATGACCCCTGCGGCGGCGACGACTTCGGCTTCGCGGTCGCCATAAAAAATGACACAATACTTGTGGGTTGTCCTTACGATTTCGTTAATAGCAATATGACCGGGTCGGTTTTCGAGTTTGTCTGTACGGACACAAACTGGATTCAAAGCGACCGGCTCGCGGCAGGCGACGCCAATACAAACGACAGGTTCGGCTCCTCGCTCGCATTATCAGGTCGCCATATCATAATTGGTGCACCTAACAACTTTAACAACGACAAATCCACCGGCGCAGCATACCTTTTCGATAATTTCCTCGGCGACCTTGACGCAGACAGCGATGTTGATTTCCTCGATTTTGCTGTCCTCGCTAATTCCTGGCGCCAAAATAATCCTTTGGTGGATATCGCTCCCTTGCCCACCGGGGATGGTACAGTTAATCTCGCGGACTTTGCTCTCTTTGTTCAGGACTGGCTACAGGGTCATTAGCCATGATTTGGCAGGCCTCTTCTGCCTATTCTGCTCTTGGAAATGGTGTTTTTAGATGATGTTCTGCTGACGCCCAACATATTAACGTAACTCTTTGTTTGTAAAGTTGTTACGAAACGTCAATGATAAATGTCATGACAATCGCTTATTTTTTACCAAAAGCTCTTGACTTTGATATCCTACTGTGTTATAGGGATATGAGGCATTGAAAAAATGTGGAGGAATAGTATAGATGGGTCATATCGGTTGATGAATTAATTATTACGCTTCCGCACTTTTATCTTCTCCGAGAAAAGCACGGTTCTTTATTAAATTTTAAAACGCGTGTTTTTTCGAATATCAGTGATATTTAAATACCAAGGAGAATGTCTGTAAAGTTGGATTAGGAGGAACTGAATTATGAGAATTTCTGAATGGGGGATCAAATTATTTACCAAAATGGCGGTTATATTGTCTCTATTGGCCGCATTTCTGGTTTTGTGCGGCAGCAGCCGGGCCGGCACGGGTAATACAGTCAGTATTTCTGTACCCATAACAGAGATAAAACCCGCCAAAATTCAGCAGGTTACCGGCAATCAGGCAGTAATAAACATAGGAGAATTCCCTCAGGGCGGCAATCCCGGCGATCCCTTACTGCCTTACAAATCGATAACTCTTGTAGTGCCGCCTAATGCGGATTTGGAGAAACTAAGTGCCGGCCTGGTTTCCGAAAGCTGGGAGGACCTGTCAGGTGAATACGAAATCGCTCCAGTAAAACCCGCAGCGGCTTCGAGTGGCGAAAGGGCCGTAGTGAGCTGGG
The DNA here is from genome assembly GCA_903857265.1 of uncultured Phycisphaerales bacterium. Taxonomy (GTDB): domain Bacteria; phylum Planctomycetota; class Phycisphaerae; order Sedimentisphaerales; family Anaerobacaceae; genus Fen-1362. The sequence continues at coordinate 49,242 of CAIODZ010000010.1, read as the reverse complement.
GTGGCAAAGACCCGTCCCGTATCATCAATGGACGAGATATCTCAATTTATGGCAGCGACGCGTATTTTCCCAGTGTTCCTGTGCAGATTGTATCTGTTGGAAAATTTCGGCAGTTCAAGATTGTTGAATTGCGGGTATGGCTGGCTGTTTATAACCCTGTGCAAAAAAAGGTACGCGTCCTTAGAAACGCCCAGGCCGCACTTGCCGTTCAAAAACTGGCGGCTGGTCGTGCAGTCGGGCTGGATTCGGCTGTTTTGCCGCGGATACCAAAAACAGAAAAGTTCGCAGGTCAACTGCGTCCAAAAATCGCTAACCCGCAGGATATAGAAACCTTTTACGGCCAAACGGCAGCTCCTGCCGCTCAGAGCGGAGGTTCGGCCTCCCAGGGAGAAGCGGTGTCGGCTGATTATCAAAGCGGAGGTCCTGCGCCTTCGAATGTATCGGCGGACTATGTGATTATTACTACCAACACGATTGTTTCTAACAGTACCAAATTGGCAAGTTTTATTGCTGCCAAACAGGCCGCCGGCTTCACTGTTAATACCGTCACGGAGGCGCCCGCAGCGGGTGATTCACGTTACATTCAGGGAGCTACCTGCGACGAGCGGGCCAATAATATCCGCGGCTGGCTGCAGGCCCATGACATTGCTTACGGTATCGAATATGTCCTGCTGATTGGTGACCCGAGCCCAGTCAATTTTACTAACCTGTCTGTACCGATGAAGATGTGCTGGCCGAGAAGAAGCCAGGGCGGCTTAGCAGAAGATATCAGCTGCCCTACTGATATGTATTTTGCCGAGCTCAGCGGCAATTGGGACCTCGACGCAAACGGATTTTATGGCGAATTCCATAACGACTATGGTCCTGGCGGAGCCGACAAATATTGCGAAGTGAAGGTAGGCAGAATTCCTGTGTACAACATAAACTGCGTGGATCTCGATGCCATTTTGCAGAAGAGCATTAACTATGGCAATGCCCCCGGTAACCTCGGCTGGCGAAGCAAGGTCCTGATTCCGGCAGCCATATCGAATTTCAGCCCTGAAGACACAACCGGCGACGGTGTCGTGGACTTGCCATTCTTAACCACCGGCGACCGCACATTTGGAGACAACTGGGGAGAGGCCATAAAATCGCACGCTTCTGTTATTTCATTCAGCCCCTACACACTCTACGAAAAACAGGGAGTTCACGGCGATGGTTCGGCATATCCCCTTACTGCCTGTAACGCTGCCCTCAATAACGCAAACGTCATCAACGAGTGGAAAAACAAATACGGGTTTGTTACCTGGTGGGCACATGGAGACCAATCCAGCGCATCTCGTTTCACATGGACAACCGATACTTTCTTCCCCGGCGTATGCTCCACCGTCGCTGTGGGCATTCACCCAGCGGAAACAACCTTTACTACTTTTATCTCACAATTTGATTGTGCGTCACTTGATGATAACTATCCGTCTTTTGTTGTCCAGATTTCCTGCGATAACGGCTGGCCGGAACGCGTCGATAACCTCGGCTATTCCCTTCTCAAGCAAGGTGCCATCGGAACCATCAGCGGCACCAGAACCACGTGGTATTCAATTGGTTCGTGGGACGCAGGCATTGGAAGCACCTACGGCGATAATGCCTCTTACGGATATTACTGTTTCGACCGGATGGCAAACTCCGCAGAGGATATCGGAGCGGCCCTTGTCTATTGCCGCGCCAATTTCGGCACCGGCTGGAATGACGGCATGTCCTGGATGAATATGATTGGTTTTAATCTCTACGGCGACCCGTCGCTGTCGCTGGCCCTGCCTCCGGGTGGCGTCAAGTGGGAGCAGCAGCCCGATACAACCCAATATGAGGGCGAAAGCACGGGTATGAATATCCGCTGCGACCGAAGCGACGGCATCAATCGAGTCCTTGCGGATGATTTCCAATGTACCACAACCGGACCGATTCACAAAGTCAGGCTTTGGGGTTCCTGGCACAATGATGTTAAATGCCGAATCAATAAGATTCATCTGGACATGCACAACGACAAACCAGCCGAAAACGGCGGTAACAGTGAGCCGAACATCTTGCTCTGGTCTAAGGATTTCTACGCGGCTGATTTCAACGAAACGCTCTATAATTCCAATATCACCGAGTCGTGGTGGGACCCGTACACAATGATGGTGGTATCTTACCCCGGTGAACATCAGATATGGCAGTATGATATCAATATCCCCTACGGCGCATTCATCCAGCAGGGGAATTCCTCTAATCCGATTGTTTACTGGCTCAATGCTTACGTCGAGCTCGACCCGATGGACCCCAATTTCCCGAATGCCCAGTTCGGCTGGGAAACATCCTCCCAGCACTGGAACGATGCCGGCGTTTGGTTCAACCCGCAGTGGAATCAGTGGAATGAGCTGCGATATCCGTCGGGGCATCCCGACTATAATCACTTAATTGATTTGGCATTCGGCATTTACACCTCTAACACGGTATTTCCCTACTATGTTGACGCAAACGCACCGGGCAATAATGACGGTTCGAGCTGGACCGATGCTTACCATTGCCTTCAGGACGCCTTGGCCGACTCCAATGCTCGTTTGATTTTGGTTGCCGATGGGACATATAAACCTGACCGGGGCGGAGGCAACACTGCAGGCGATAGAAACGCAGGCTTTGTCCTTAAAAATGGTGTGGCCATTTACGGCGGTTTCGCCGGCTTTGGAGCGCCTAACCCCGACGCACGGGATATCAAACTCTACGAGACAATTCTCAGCGGCGACCTCGCAGGCAATGATGCCTATGTTGCCGACCCCTGCAATTTACTTACTGAGCCGACACGAGCGGAAAATAGTTATCACGTCGTAAAGGGCGGCAGTACCGATAGAACGGCTATTCTCGACGGCTTTACCATAAAAGCCGGAAACGCAAATTCCGGTGCCTGGCCCAACGGTAATGGCGGCGGGATGTTGAATGACTATGACACGAATTGCATAGTTAACAACTGCACGTTTGCCGAAAACTCCTCAGGCGGCGGCGGTGCAATGTTCAACAACTACAGCAATTTGCAGGTAAGCAACTGCACCTTCTTCAGAAACGCGGGAACATCCGGCGGCGGCGGAATAGTGAATTACATAAGCAGCCCGACAATAGTCAACTGCAGTTTCATCTCGAACAAAGGCAGTGGCGCCGGAAATAGCGGCGGCGGCTTATATAACATTCAGGACTGCAATCCGGCGGTTATAAACTGCTTATTCGTCAATAACTCGGCACAGTATGGCGGGGCTGTAGCCAACATACACGTTAGTTGTCCGACGATAACCAATTGCACCTTCAGAGGTAATTTTGCAAGCGGTGGCATCGGTGGCATAGATGACTACAATAATGCCGCCCCGACGGTCACCAATTGTATCTTCTGGGGTGACACCCCTCCGGAGATATGGGATATCTCAGGCAGCGCGGCAACCGTTAATTACTCTGATGTGCAGGGCGGCTGGAGCGGAGCAGGCCTCGGCAACATCAACGCTGACCCGCGATTTGTGGATGCTAATGGCTCGGACAAAGTTATCGGCACGCTCGACGACAATCTGCGCCTGTTGTCGAATTCGCCATGTATCGACAAAGGCACTAACGCCGGCGTCCCGGCTGATATCGCAGACCTCGATGGCGATGGTAACACTATAGAAAAAACGCCGTTAGACCTTGACCTCCGGCCCAGGTTCGCCGACGGCAATTGTGACGGCAATAGTGTTGTGGATATGGGCGCTTATGAGTTTTCTTACGCCTATGCAGGCGATTTCGATGGCGACTGCGAAGTGGACTTTATCGATTTTGCTATCCTCGCTGATTCCTGGCTGCAAAATAATCCTTTAGTGGATATTGCCCCGCCGCCCCAAGGCGACGGCATCGTCGATATTAAAGATTTAGATATCCTGTGCGATAACTGGCTGGCCGGCAAATAATGTGATGGCAAGTAGTATCAGGTAATACGAGTATTATTGGGTGTTTACGGGAAGTTCAGCGTCGCGAATTCTCCGTGATACTTCCTCGCTGCTGCGTCGTAAACTCTCGCCGCCTCGACCTCCGTCGCAAAGCACCCTAAACTTATTCGTCGCCCGTTGACGTTGATATAGCTGTCCCACGGCTTATATCTGCGCGAATTTTTATGAAAGCACACCCCTTTGAATCTCGACGTGCATCCTTTGCGTTTCCTGCAATTGACCGTATTCTGCCCTCTCGTCGCCGCCCGAAGATTCTCCCTTCTGTTGTCTAATCCGTTATGATTGAAATGGTCAATCATCTTTCCCTTCGGATTCCCCATTATTGCGTTGTGCATCCATACCAGTTTTTTCTTTGTCTGGTCGCTCACCCGTGCGCATCGCACCGCGTACCACGTTCGACAGCTGTATCTGGTGCTCCAGTGGTAATTTTTCAGCCGCTCGTAATCCTCCGCGTCAACAATCGCGAACTTGTATCTCGTCAGCGGTATCAGCCGAATCTCGTGCCCGTATCGCCAGCGGTAATAGACCAGATATACCGCGTGTAATATCCGTCCCACCCAGTTTAATTCCTTTGCTTTGCTAATCTTCATAATCGCTTGCCACGGCGTAGCCACCTTCGTCTCGGCATAGTTCTTAACGTAGCCGGATTAGGCGAAGCCGGGTCTCCAACTCAAAACTCAACACTAAACACGGAGCGAAGCGACGAGCCCGCTTCGGAAATCTTAAATTTTAAATTTCAAATTCTTTTTCACCTGCTCATCTGCTCTACTCTCTAATCTCTCGCGAAGCGGCTCAACCGCTTCGCGCGTCCTCTACCCTATGGCGCGAACTTGCGCGCTTTTGACGAAAACTAAGGGATTTCCTGATGGGGTCAAAATCGATAAGTCCTTATTGCGTAAGGAGTAAAAATTTTTTATTTTTTTCGTATCTAAGGGTTTTCGACTTGCGCGAAAATGGATAACAACTGTTTGATACAAACGTTTGATACAAGTGTTTTATAGGACTGTTCGTATCCAGAATTTAAGCCGTTATAACCAAAGAAGTTATGGCAAAAATGACCGCAAAAAAACACGTCAAAAATGGCCTAAAAAATGACCAAAAAATAGCACAAAAAAACGTAAAATTTTTGAGGTTAAAATTTGTAAGTGTTGAGAAACACGAACGTTAACGCTGTTTTTAATGTACCCTTAACGCTGTTTTTTATGCGAGAATTGTGTCGAAGGGCAGGTAACCCGGCGGACAAATCTTGCCCTTTAGGTCTTGAAAATAGGGTACTGGGCATTGGCATAGGCTGGATTAAATTGTTATGTGCGTTTTTGCAGATCAACCCGCATTAAGTCAAATAGATTCTTCATTTCCTTTTGCAGATGTTCATATTCTTTTTTGGCAGGCTCTATGAACTCTTTGGTTGGATCAGGAGATTGCAATATAACGCACTTACTATCACCAATCTTTATTCTTTTGGGAGACGTTTTGACATACAAGGAAGACCAACTTTCCAAAATGGAACATGTCAACTCATATTGTTCAGCAATGTTTTCTGGCGCAAGAAGCCTAATCTTTGCATTTATCTCACTGAACTCTTGGGCAAGAGTGTATTCATCAAAATTAAGAACTTGCCTAATTGCGTTTTCAAACAGAGAAAATGACTTTGTATATATATCTTTGAGCTCGTCGTATTTCTCTTTTTTGAGGCTAAATTCTCTGGCTTTCTCTGTTGATAATGCACTAAGCTTCCATGCAATAATTGCTGAGATCATTGCCGATATACCTGCAATTATTGCGGCAATGACTGCGACGTAGTCTTTCATGGTATCAATAATATTGCTCATAATTTACCGGAACGGCACGACTCAGGAACGATACGTTAACGGCGTCTAACTATAGCCACCTGTCAAGTATTCCATCCTTTCTGCAGGCGCCGGTTAAATTCTGCATCAATATCTTTTTCTTTTACTCCATTTGCGAGGCACCATTGCTCACAGAGGATGCTAAATTCTTTAGCAAGGTTTAAAGCCTCATTGCCAAGAGCATTTATTCGATCCAACAATTTGGCGAAACGCTGAATATCATGAATGTCGGTATGGTGCAGGCGGTAGATTTTATGCACGAGCCAGTTTCTTTCGTTCGTGAGATGCTCTAGCTTGCCCTCAATTTCAGGATGAACATGGATGCTCTCTTTCAGCTTAGATACTAGCCGCCCAAGAGTAACTTTGAATGACTTGTCTAATTGTTTATATGCCTCGTCTTTGTCTCCAGGTACAACTTGAGTCAGAACAAGATAATGGCCAAGAGCAAACTCAAGAGTCTGCAAGTACCAGATAGTTTGACCTATGTTTTGCCAAAGTGTTGTAGGCTCGCCAATAAACATAATGATGACCTAACAATGATTACACAATCTGCATAAAACGCCAAACACCGCCTATTTCTGCCAGTATAAGAAGTTCCCATTGCTTGTTCATATTATTTACCACCCAATTTTTTACCGGATTTAGGGGGTAAATAATTTTCAGCGGAAACAACACGTTTGCCTGTTTTTTCTTCCAGTTCGAGGCGTGCTTTTTTGGCAATGCCGCCGCCTTTTTTGCCGGCCACTTCGTTTTCAGGCAATCCCCTGGCTTCCATAGTTTCTGCAATCTGACGGGTTGAAAGTTCCGCCAATGCGGTAAATATCAGCTCCGCTTCGCTCATGTGGTCGCGCAGGTTCTGCGTTTTCAATCCTTTGATGTTTTTATGCTCTTTTACTGTTACGCCCGACCACTCCTGATGAATGATATTGGTGAGAATGGCAAACTCTTCGTCTTTTGTGATTTCGTGATCTTTCCAGTAGTCGGTGAGCTTATTGCGGGTTTCCTGCCCCATCATCCGCTGCTGTATCCATTTCTCGCTGCGTTCGTGCTTTCGCCAGTTTTCCCGTGCTCTGTCGATAGACCTTGCGGGGTCAGCCATTTCCTGCATTCGCTCATAGCCAACCTTGGCAAGCCATAGTTTAATCGGCTCGGCTTTTGGGCTTGGAACGGATTGAATCAGCCGCAACAGGGTTTCGGGATTGGCAGCATCAGTAAGCCGCATTTTCCCGTCATCAGCAACCATTTTCAACTGGTGACAATTTGTCACCGTTTCACTACCTTCCTTTCCTAACCGTTCTTTCAGCTTATTCCAGTACTTTCTGGCTGTTTGATAGTCCGGCTGCTGTATCAACGCCTGAATAATATCCACCACCGAAAAATACCATGTTTCCGTCTTTTCATCATACACTCGGCGGATTTTGTACTCTTCAAAAATCGCCAAATCGTTCTTCATAACAACTCCCTGCTTGTATTTGGGTTTTCCACGTTCAACAATAATTGGTCTGTATGAAACGGCAAACAATTCATCTACCGGGGTGTGATATTAACGGACAAAGGTGCGTTTATCTTCGGCCTTAAAAAACTGTTTTCGCCAAACCCACTATAGATTTTCACAAACGAGGTGTCAAACCTTTGTTTTGCGGAAATATTCCACAAAATCCGCATCCCTAAATTGACACGTAGTGTCATCCCCGGGAGGTTACTCCATTGGTTCTGCAACAGGGGACCCACTTTATCTGTACGCTGCACGCCGTACGCTGTCCGCTAAACGACTAAATACTAACGACGAGTTAAATCAGCGTCTAAAAAGCTTCACCCTAAAAATCTCGACCGTTGGAACACTATATAAGTACATACGCATATACTTATATACTATTGTGACCCACGACAGCGTTCAGTGTGTTTTTCTCGGCTTAATTCAGTACTTTCGGCCAGCTTCGACAAAATCTGTGTTTTTTACAGTCAGACGGTAAACACCTTAGGTGTGGGTGACGAAGTCGCCCGGCAGACGAGATAGGGGTCTTGCGCACAAACCAAGTTTGGAGCATAGACCTTATCGAGTATGCCCCTCCGGCTGACTAAACCTGCGCAATCAGCGTCAAAAAAACAATTCTCTGTGAACTCTGTGTCCTCGGTGGCTAAAAAACCGTGAAACCTGTGGCTATGTGATTTTTGTGCATTCTCGTGGCTAAAAAGCGGTGTCAATCTGTATCTAAAAAAAATCTCCGCGGTCTCTGCGTTCTCTGCGGTAAGCCCTTTTGTGCCTTTTCGTGGTTATGAATTCCTTTGAATTTCGCATAAGAGGGCGTTATACTACCAACTTTTGAACGGTTGGCCCCTTGGGGGGTTTTTCCCGAATAAACAGCAATGAACAAATATATAACGGAATAAGGAGAACAGTATTATGCCATTGGTAACAACGAAGAAGATGTTTGAGATGGCCTATAAGCACGGCTACGCCGTCGGGGCGTTCAACGTCAACAACATGGAAATCACACAGGGTATCATAGAGGCGGTAGCCGAAGAGAAGGCCCCGCTGATTCTGCAGGTGTCGAAAGGCGCCCGCGAATACGCCAGCAACAGCTATCTTACCGCGATAATGAATGTGGCGGTGAAGGAAAACCCCGATATACCAATCGCGACGCACCTTGACCACGGCGACAACTTCGAGACGTGCAAGCAGTTCGTCGATGACGGGTTTACGTCGGTTATGATAGATGCTTCAAAGTTCCCCTTTGAAGAGAACATCAGGATGACAAAGGAAGTAGTTGAATACGCACACAAACACGGGGTAGTGGTTGAGGCGGAACTTGGGCAGCTTGGTGGTATCGAGGAGCACGTCGTAGGCGTGGATGATGTTGAAAAGCACCTGACAGACCCCAAGCAGGTGGTCGAATTCGTCGGAAAGACCGGCGTCGATTCATTAGCGGTGGCGGTCGGAACCAGCCACGGGGCATATAAATTTAAGACCGTGCCGAAGCTGGCGATTGACCGTATAAAAGAAATACAGAGGTTACTGCCCGGTTTCCCGCTGGTAATGCACGGGTCGAGCACGGTTTTGAAGGAATTCGTTGACCTGATTAACAAATACGGCGGCAAGATGCCAAACGCCATGGGCGTGCCCGAGTCCGCGATAACCGAGGCCTCAAAGCTGGCCATCTGTAAAGTTAATATTGATACGGATTTGCGGCTGGCGATGACGGCGAAGATTCGTCAGGTGTTCGCGGAGAAGCCGAGCGAGTTTGACCCGAGGAAGTATCTGGGGCCGGCCAGAGAAGCTATCAAAGCGATGGTAAAACACAAACTGCACGTTCTGGGTTGCGCGGGCAAGGCGGCAGAGTGCCTGTAAAGTGTTTTTGGTTTATGCTTTGCGAATGGGTCCTCTGTTGCAGAACCGAACCCCTGCCTACGATTTGCAGGGGCAAGGAAGTTGCTTGGCGGGGATGACGCAAGGCGTCAATTTATGATTGACGGTGCGGGAAACGCCACGTCGTATTGAAAGATATTTTATGCGGATGAATCGCGGGTTTTGGATAAGGTCGCGGGTTCTATGGCCCGTGATGATAATTGGGTTTTGCGCGGCGGCAATATGTCTGTGGGCTGCGCCGCACGGAATCGAGATAAATCGTCCGGCGGAAGTTGCTGACCCGTGCGTAATTGCGTCCCCGGCGGCTGATTTCAACAGCGAGCGAGGGGTTGTCGATGCGGTCTGCGGGCTGATTGACGAGGGCAAGTTCGACGAGGCGGGCAAGTGCATAGATGAATCCGGCTGGTTAAAAAAAGGGTCGGAACAGGTCTCTGAGCTGAATGATATAGTGGCACAGTGGCAGCAGATGCAGGAGGGCAGGCAGGTGCAGAAGGAGGCGGCATACAAGAAGCAGCTGGCTGAGTTAGAGCGGATTAAGACGAGAATGCCCCCCGTACCGCTGCGGTGGGATGTTTTGGAAGATGTGGAGGTTTTTGCCCAGAGATGGCTGGAGGATGTCGGTTCGGAGGCAGGTAATGACGCGAATGAGCAGGGAGAGCCGAACGGCGGCCCTGCGGCTATACTGGCGGCAGTGACACGGACAATTGAGTTTGCTGACGAGGAGCAGAAGAAGGAGTTGTTGTCGGACCCGTGTTTGCTGGATGCGATTGTAAGAGCCAAAGTGGACGCTACGGGATATGAGCGGAAGGGCAAGTGGCTTGACGCGTATATAACGTGCTATAGCTGGCTTACATTGCTGGACCCAAATAACAAGGCATATAAGGATAAAGCCGACGATCTTATCGAACGGACGGAGATAGCCGGTTCGTTTCAGGATAGTCCCTGCGAGACGGGCAAGCAGCGGCTGGAGGGCGTAAAGAGGCGGATATTTGAGCGTGCGGTTGACGAACTGAGTTTCCGTTACATAAGCAAGATTGACTACCGTGAAATGGCGTCAAAGGGGATTCGACGATGCAGATTGCTTGCGGATGTGGTAGGGACGCTGACGTCGGTGCGGGACACGAACACAGCCGGGACGCTAATCCCCGACACTGAAGGCGACACTGATATTATTGAAGAGCGCAGAGCCGAACCGAATAACCGGGTGGCGGCGCTGGGAGAGAGTTTTAAGGATTTCAAGCCCGATGCCAACGCGATAGCGGCGTTTGGCCTAGCGATGGTTTCGCTGGAAAATGAAATAAACAGCTGGCCCGAATATGGGAGCAAAGACAGCTTTATATCGACATTCGAGAAGGTTTTGGAGCTGAACCTGACAACCGCCAAGATGCCTGAGGGGGTTGTAATCGCCCAGTTTTCAGAGGCGTCATTTTTGACGCTTGACCCTTATACGGTCCTGGTCTGGCCGAAAGATGTTTCGGAATTTGAACAGCAGATGACTAATGAATTTCCCGGGATAGGCGTAGAAATATCGAGGCAAAACGGACAGCTTACGATTGGGAGTTTGCTGCCTGATACCCCTGCGTATAGCTCGGGGCTTGACGTTGGAGACGTGATAGAAAAGGTTGACGGGATGCCTACGAAGGACGTTCCGCTTTCGTGCGTGGTCAGTCGTATAAAAGGGCCGGCGGGGACCAAAGTAACGCTGACGATTCGCCGCAACGGCAAGGGCCAGACGCATGATATAACGCTGACTCGCGCCAAGATTGTGGTTCCTACGCTTAGGGGGCTGCAGAGGACGGGCGAAGGCAAATGGCTGCGGATGGTTGACGAGCAGGACAAGATAGGATACGTTCGGCTGACGAGTTTTGCGGAGACGACTGCCAGCGATACTGAAGCGGCGTTGAAATCGCTAGAGGATGCGGGGATGCGGGGATTGATACTGGATTTGCGGTTCAATCCGGGCGGATATTACGACAGCGCCGTCGCAGTGGCGGATGAATTTCTGGATGGCGGCCTGATAGTAATAACGCGGTCGCGGATCGGGACGCCGGATTACAAAACGGCTCGCAGCAGGGGGACGCATCCGAACTACCCGATGGCAGTGCTGATAAACGCCGGCTCGGCGAGCGCATCGGAGATAGTCGCGGGCGCTCTTGCTGACCCGTCGCACAAGCGGGCGACACTGGTCGGGGAACGGACGCACGGCAAAGGTGTTGTGCAGGGGATATCGACATATCCGGGCGAGGGTTCGCAGTTGAAATACACGATGGCAAACTGGTATCTGCCTTCGGGCCAGAAGATAAAGAGCCATGAAGAGGCGAAAAAAGAAAACAAAGACGACTGGGGCGTTGGGCCGGATGTCGCAGTGCCGTCGCTGCGAAGTGATGAGTTTCGCAAGATGTTCGAGTTGCAGCGAGACAACGATGTTCTTGTGAACGCGGGGCACGACGATGCCAATTCGCCTTTGAAGAAACACACAATTGCCCAGACCATCGAGGTTGACCCGCAGTTAACGACGGCGATACTGGTGGTCAAGAGCAAGCTTATAAGAGAACAGGCGGATAAAAGTAAAAATTAAAAAGGAAAAAGTAAAAACAAATGGCCCGGCTTCGCCTAAGGGCTACGCCGTGGCAAGCAGAGGACAGATGACAGAAGACGGAAAACAGAACATAGAAAATAAGGTATCGAATATTGAGCAGGCACGGGAGGGAAAGTTACGCGCCATAAGAGAGATGGGTATTGATCCATACGGCAGCAGGTATGATTGCGCGGAGCCGGCGGCTGAAATTAAGGCGAGATACAAAGACGGCGAAGAGGGCCAGAAAGCGAAATGCGCGGGCAGGATAGTTTTATTGCGTGATATCGGCAAGCTGATATTTATTACATTGAGGGACAGCTCAGGCCCAATACAGGTTGGTTTGAGCAAGAGCTTGCTGGATTCAAAGTGGAGTTTTATGAAGCTGCTTGAGCTTGGGGACATTATCGGGGCATCGGGCGGCTTAGGCAAGACGAAGACGGGCGAGATAACGATATGGGCGGACGAGGTAGTGCTGTTGAGCAAGTCGCTGATGCAGCCGCCGGAGAAATGGCACGGTCTTGCGGATATAGATTTGCGATACAGGCAGCGATACGTTGACCTGTGGGCGAACCCTGATGTGATGGGGCTGTTCAAGAAGCGAAGCGCGATAATGCGGACGGTGCGGGAGTATTTGACGGGTCGCGGGTTTATGGAAGTTGAGACGCCGATGATGCAGACGATAGCGGGGGGCGCGGCGGCGAAGCCATTTATCACGCATCATAATTCGCTTGATATGGACTTATACCTGCGGATTGCGCCGGAGCTGTTTTTGAAGCGGCTGCTGGTGGGCGGGATGGAGAAGGTTTTCGAGATAAACCGCAATTTCCGCAACGAGGGGTTGAGCACGAGGCATAACCCGGAATTTACGATGCTGGAATTGTACCAGGCATACGCCGATTACAATATTATGATGGATTTGACGGAAGAACTGATTTGCCTGCTGGTGGAGAAATACTGCAAAGAGAACAAGACGCAATTCGGCGAGAAAAGCGTTGATTTTGCGCGGCCCTGGAAGCGGGCGAAATACGCGGAGCTTTTGAAGGAATACGCCGGCTGCGATATTGCGGATATCGGGAGCATTCGCAAGAAGGCGGAGGCACTGAAGATTAACCATAAGGATATGGACGACGCGGTGGTAATCAACGAGGTATTCGAGCAGACGGTCGAGGAGCATCTGAATAACCCGACGTTTGTGATTGATTACCCGGCGGCGCTGTGTCCCCTGACAAAGCGAAAGAAGGACCAGCCCGAGATTGCGGAGCGCTTCGAGATGTATATCGCGGGGATGGAACTGGCCAACGCTTATACGGAGCTGAATGACCCGGCGGTGCAGGAGGAGAATTTCCGGCAGCAGCTTCGGGGGCAAAAAGAGACGATGGCGACGATGGACCATGATTTTGTGACGGCGTTGAGGTACGGGATGCCTCCCGCGGGCGGTCTTGGAATCGGTATAGACCGGCTTATAATGATATTGACAGGCGCGACGAGCATCAGAGATGTAGTATTGTTCCCTCTTTTAAAACCAGCGAAGCCGTGAGCGAAACCACAGATTTCCGAGGCGGGTTCTACGCTTCGCTTCGTGTCACGGATTTTTAATTGAGCAGGTAACAGATGCTGAAGATATTTTTGTGGCTGCGATACCTTAGGAAGAGGAGAGTGGTGCTGCTGAGCATCGCAGCGGTTGCGCTTTCTACCGCACTTTTGATAGTTGTAGCCAGCTTATTCAACGGGTTCATAAACGCATTCGAGCAGAGTGCGGTTGACGGTATGGGGGACGTTGTTTTATCGCCCGAGAAGAATTTCGCGGGATACGGGGAGCTTGAAAAGCGATTAGAGGAGATAAAGCAGGTTGAAGCAGCAACTGCGACGCTGTCTGCGCAGGGACTTTTGCATTTAGGCAAAGGTAATGTTCGGGCGGCGGAGATTTGGGGGATTGAGCCGGCAAAATTCGGCAAGGTAACGGCGTTTGACAAGTCGCTGCTGAAAACAAAAAAGACCTCAGACACAAGACCCCAGACGCAAGACCCCCAAATTGAAGGTTATATCGGGATAGGCGTATTAGCGGAACCGAATGAGAAGACCGATGAGTATGATGTCAACGGCGCGGAGAGGATGATTGGACAACAGTTCGTAATTACGACGGGCGCGACTGCTGTTGAGAAAGACGGCGGACATAAATTCAGGCGCAAGACCATACAGTTTACGATGGCAGATGCCGTATTTACGGGGATTTATTATTTTGACAGCCGGCTGGTGTATTTGCCAATAGAGCAGTTGAGCAGAGCTATTTTCCCGGATTCGCAGGAGCCGGTTGCGGGCAGGATTCAGATTAAACTTCGCAAGGGGGCTGACGCAGAGTTGGCGATAGCGGAGATTCGCGGCGCGTGGAAGGTTTTCGCCTCGGAGAAACTCGGGTGGGAAGATTACGATATTCGAACAACAATGATAGAGACCTCCAGGCAAATGCAAAGCCGATACATTGCGGAAATTCGCAAGCAGATGGGGGTTTTGCTTTTGATATTCGGCGTGATAAGCTTGAGCGCGGTGCTTTTGATATTCTGCATTTTTTATATGATTGTCGAGACGCGCCGCAAAGACATCGCGATAATGAAAAGCTGCGGGGCCGACAGCGGGTCTATCGCGTTTATTTTTGTGGGGTTCGGCGCGTTTGTGGGGATATTAGGGACATTACTGGGGACCGCGGCCGGGTACATAGTTACGAAGAACATCAACGAGGTTGAGGGCTGGATAAGAGTTGCGTTCGGCCTGAAACTGTGGAAAGCGAGCGTTTATATGTTCAGCAGAATACCGGCCGAAGTTTACTGGCAGGCGGTCTGGTGGATAGTTTTATCGGCGATACTTGGAGCGATGATTGGCGCGGTTGTCCCAGCGTTGTCGGCGGCGATAACGCGGCCCGTGAAAGTTCTCAGATACGAATAGGAATTAGGAATTGTATAAGCTTGTTTTGGCATCTCGTTATCTTTATCGCAGGCGGATTAGTTTCCTTGCGCTTGCGGCGGTTGCACTATGCGTTTTCATAGTCGTCGTAGTTATGACTGTGATGGACGGACTGGTCGGCGATTTCAAACGGAAGAATCATAATTATACGGGCGATTGTGTGGTTGGAACCGAATCGCTTGTCGGGTTTACGTATTACGAGGACTTCGCGAGAATTGCGGAGAAAGCGGATTACGTTGAAGCCGTAACGCCTGTGATTAAGAGTTACGTTCTTGTAGGAGCGGAAAGTTCATCGCGGAATATCGGTGCGGAATTGATGGGGGTTGATGCGGCGGGCTTCAGCAGGGTAACGGGTTTTGGGCAAACGCTGCATTATCATAAAAATGACCCGTCGAAAGCGTTTAATATAAAAGGCGACGCGAATCTTCCCGGTTTTGTAATCGGCGTGGACATGTGGATTGGGCGGAACGAAAAGGGTGAGTATTATTATGACCCGAGTCCCGCGGCGACGGCGTTGTCTGTAACCTGTTTTCCGCTGACGGCCAAGGGTGCGCTCGCCAAGGCGGGGACGGATATGGCGAACACCAAGACGTTTTATTTCAGCGATTGTTCGCAAAGCGGGCTGGCGAGGGTCGATGGAGCGGTTATATATCTGCCATTTGATGAAGCGCAGGTACTTTGCGGGATGACCGAGCCGGCCAAGAGGGCGTCGTGGATTCATATCAAGTTCAAGCAGGGAACAAACATTGAAGAAGGATGTCAAAAGATTCGCCAGATGTGGGGGAAATTCTACGATGAGCATAAAGGAAAGGATAACGCGGAGCTGCTTTCGCAGGTGAGCGTGCAGGGCTGGAAGGAGCACAGGAGAGAAAGTATCGCTGGGATGGAAAAGGAACAGGCGATGCTGATGATGATGTTCGGGCTTGTGGGGCTGACGACTGTGTTTATTGTTTATGTGGTCTTCTATATGATTATCAGTCATAAGACCAAAGACATCGGCATCCTCAAGAGCATAGGGGCATCGTGTGGTGACGTGATTGTTTTGTTTTTGGGTTTTGCGGCGGGACTCGGCGTTATTGGTTCGGCGGTCGGTGTTGCGGGCGGGATGCTTTTCCTGTGGAATATAAACAGGATTGAGGGCTGGCTGTTTGAGCGGTTCGGTTTTCAGTTGTGGGACCGGACGATTTACGCGATAGGCGAGATACCGCATCGATTAGATTTGACGATGTTAGTGGTGGTAACAGGTTGTGCGATTTTGGCATGTCTGGCGGGCGCTGTGCTGCCCAGTGTTGGTGCGGCAAGGGCCAGGCCGGCGGATGTTTTACAGGTGAGCCAATTATGAGTAAAGGTGAATTTATAATAGAGGCACAAGGGGTTTATAAATCATACCGGATGGGAACGGCGCAGGTGCAGGTTTTGAAGGGGGCCGACATCGCGGTCAAAAAAGGTGAGTTTGTGGCGATAGTCGGCGCGTCGGGCAGCGGCAAGAGCACGCTGCTGCATATCCTCGGCGCTCTTGACAGGCCCGATAAGGGGGTTGTGCGGTTTGAAGGGCGGGACCTGAACGGGATGGGCGGGGGCGAGTTGAACGAATACCGCAATAAAATGATTGGGTTTGTCTTTCAGTTTTACCATTTATTGGACGAATTAAATGTGTTGGAAAACGTGATTTTGCCCGCGATGGTGCCCGCTGGCGTATTTGGGTGGATGTCGAAGCGGACAGGCGTGAAAAAGCGGGGGCTGGAGCTGCTGAAAGCGGTTGGCCTTGAAGAAAGGGCGACGCATAAGCCGTATCAGTTATCGGGTGGAGAACGGCAAAGGGCGGCGATAGGGCGTGCACTTATCAATGAGCCGAGGTTGTTATTGGCGGATGAGCCGACAGGTAATCTTGACTCTGCGACAGGAAATGGTATTCTGGAGTTGCTGGAAAGATTGAATCGTGCGGGCCAAACGATAGTTATGGTAACGCACGATGAAAGGGTTGCGAAGCGGGCCGGGCGGACAATAACGCTGGCTGACGGCAAAGTGAAGTGATTTTGGCGATTGTGGTCGCCGCAAAATACCGGGAAAAGGCGTATGGCATTAAAGATTTGGCTTGGCGATAAACTTGTTGATGAGCAGGATGCGAGGATATCCGTTTTCGACCACGGGCTGCTTTACGGAGACGGTGTATTCGAGGGGATACGGATTTATAACAAGAAGATATTCGAGTTCGAGGCGCATATCACACGTCTTTACAACTCCGCCAAGGGGATTCGCCTGGATATACCGATGAGCCGGGAAAAGCTTATGGAGGCGACTCAAAAGACGGTTGAGGCCAACGGGGTTATCGATGGCTACATCCGGCTGGTTGTTACCCGCGGCGTGGGGTCGCTGGGGCTGAACCCGTTTACCTGCGAGACAGCAATGGTGTTCATCATCGCGGACAATATCCAGCTGTATCCGCAGGAGCTATATGAGAAGGGAATGAAGATAATCAGCGCGACGACGGTGCGCAATCATCCGCTGGCGATACCGCCGCAAGTGAAGAGTTTGAATTACCTGAATAATATCCTGGCCAAGATTGAGGCGCTGGATAGCAACGTTCCTGAAGCGATAATGTATAACCACGAGGGATATGTCGCAGAGGCGACCGGCGACAATGTGTTTACAGTAAGGAAAGGCGTTGTATATACGCCACCCGCAGAGGCAGGCGGTCTTGAGGGGATAACGCGGGAAGTTGTTATTCGGCTGGCAAAAAAAGAAGGTATGGAAGTGGTCGAGAAGAACCTGACGAGGTTTGATTTGTATATCAGCGACGAGGTGTTTTTGACTGGGACGGCGGCTGAGGTCATCGGCATCGTTGAGATAGACGGCCGGATAATCGGCGACGGCAAGCCGGGTCCTGTCACGAAACATCTCAGGGATAAGTTCTTCCGGTACGCACACGGAAAGGAGAAGTAGTCCTTGCTGGCTCCCTGCTTTCTTGCGAAAGCAAGAAGGGGGCAATACGCAGGGGCTGCGGGTCGGCGCAATGCAATCATCTGCAAAAACGGGCGGCGCTTTGGCGAAGGGTTCAAGCACTGCAGGTCGTTGGCCTGGCGTTTTTTCAGTTATTGAATCCGAGCTTGCGCAGGTGAAGCTGCTTATCGAAGGGGATTTGTCTGATAGCAGCGAGCCGGTTCGTGGGCTGGTTGCTTACGCGAACGCCGGTAAGGGCAAGATGATAAGACCGGGGCTGGTGTTGCTGTCTGGTCTTGCGTGCGGAGGTGTGACAGAGAATCATATAAAGACGGCGGCGATATTCGAGATTATACATAACGCGACGCTTTTGCATGACGACGTTGTGGATGAGGGCAAAAGCCGACGCGGAGTCCCCACGGTTAACAGTATTCACGGGAATGAGTCGGCGGTTTTATTAGGGGATTTTCTGCTTGGCCGGGTCATCAGGATGTGTGTGGGGCTGGGAGACCGGGTGTCGGAAATAATAGCTGTGGCGTCGATGCGGACCTGCGAAGGTGAGCTTAGGCAGATATCACAGAGGGGCAACTGGTTGCTGAGCGAGCCGGAATATATCGAGATAATAGCGGGAAAAACGGCGGCGTTGTTTGAGGGGGCGTGCGCGGCGGGTGCCGTTCTTGCGGGGGCGGATGAATCGACGATGCAGGCATTGGCGTCTTATGGACGCAACGTAGGCATCGCGTTTCAGATAACCGATGATTTGCTTGATTTGGTCGGCGAGCAGGACAAGACGGGTAAGCCGGCGGGCAATGACCTTGACCGGGATAAACTGACGCTGCCACTAATTCATTTATTAAAAACCGCAGGCGAAGCAGAAAAGCAAAAGGCAAAACGGATTCTTTCGCAGCAAAATGGGGATTCAGGCAGAATGGAGTTAGTTGCCAGATTGAATACCTGCGGCAGTATCGAATACGCAAAGAGGCGTGCGGAGGAGTTTGTCGAGCAGGCGATTGTGACAATAGCAGGAGTTGGGGATAACAGGGGCAGCAAGTCACTTGTCGAGGCGGCGAGATTTATAACCAGTCGGACGGCCTGAGATATTTATTTGCATTAAATGAAAAAGGCCGGCTTGTTTAAGCCGGCCTTTTTGGTTTCTGAATAAGTTGTTTTTAGAATTTGTACTTTATGGTCAAAGTTGCCCAGGTGATGTCGTGTTTGGGGGAAACGCCCTTGTTATTATTGTCTTCCATAGTAATCTGCTCATTGATTCCCGGCGTGAAGATGAAACCGCTGCCGAGGTCGAAGTCGGTCGAGACGCCCATTACAAAATCGGTCCAGTCGCTGCTTGTATAGCCGCCGTATGGTCTGGGGTCAACATGGTTATTATAGACCAACTCTGTATGGAAGTTGAGGTTCTGCTTGGGAATTTCAGAAGAGATGTTCTCGAGCGGCAGGGCATAATCGAGTGTCAATACGTTCGCCCAGCCCTCGTAGGACCCGCCGTTGGGATTATCGCCGCCAACAACGGTATCATGCATGCTTGGCCACGCCTTGATAATAGCCCATCCCGGAACAAGCCCCTTGACGCCAAGTATTTTCGGGAAAGCAAGTCCTGCCCACATTTCCTGAAGGTCGATACATTGATCGGAGTGCTGTGCGCTCATACCCGGATAGTTAAAGTATCTGTAGCCGACCTGATACATAGTGGCAAAAGTGTCTTCGGGGGCAATAGCACCGGCATAATACAGGGCGTAATCGGTTCGTTGTTCATCCGAATAGCCGAGGGGGCCGTTGTTGCCGGTTCCATTGACCATATGCTCCTCGATGCTCATACCAAAGCCGGAACCAAAGAAGTCGAGGTCAACAAATAAATTGCTGCCGCTATGTTGCCCCCATGTCATGAAACCTCTCCAGACATGCATAGTGTCATATGTGTAGCCGATATCGCCGTGGAGGTCGCCTGGCTCGGCGAGCACCGGGGCTACCATACCAAACAGAATCGCTGCTGTTAACAAGACATACATTTTCATTGCATTTGTCTCCTTAAAAAATACCCTCTAACACACTTATTTTACTATGTTTTCGTCCGTTCCGTCGGTACCACACCGAGGGCGATAAAGCAGTATATCAACACTGATAAGTGGGGCAAGCACAAATTCATTTTTTTTGCCTGCATTCCCATAAGAGTCGCAATTTTGTTCTAACGGCTTTACAAACAACTATATTATCGGGCTATTCCTTGAAATATCTTTAATTTAGCTGTTTACGCTGTCAAGGAAATTACCATTTTCCGGTTTTTTTCGCCTCTGCCTTGGGGAAGTTTTTCAAGGGAGCAGTGAATTTTCTGAGGTCATCTTCTGGCAGTTCGTAATCGGTTAGTTTTCCGGACAAAAAGGCATCGTAGCCGGAGAGATCCATAAGGCCGTGTCCGCTGTAGCTGAACAGTATGACCTTTTCTTTGCCTTCTTCCCTGGCTTTGATGGCTTCGTCGATGGTGGCCGCGATTGCGTGGCTTGTCTCAGGTGCGCAGATAAACCCTTCGGTTTTCGCCCAGGTAAGTGCTGCCTGGTAACACTTGGTCTGCGGATATGCCTTTGGTTCGAGCAATCCTTCGACAACGGCTTGGCTGACGAGAGGCGACATACCGTGATAACGCAGGCCACCCGCGTGAATGGGGGCGGGGATAAAGGTATGTCCGATTGTGTACATCGCAAGCAATGGTGTAGTTCCTGCCGTGTCGCCGAAGTCGTATGAGAAAGGCCCGCGAGTAAGCGAGGGGCAGGAACTTGGCTCGATGGGCATAATTTTGATATTTGCGCCGTTGATTTTGTCGGTGACGAACGGGAATGAAAGACCCGCGAAGTTGGAACCGCCGCCCGCGCAACCGATGACGATATCGACTTTCTTTTCGTTAGCGAGTTTGAGCTGTTCTTTGGCTTCGAGGCCGATGATTGTCTGATGGAGCATAACATGGTTTAAGACGCTTCCAAGTGAATAGCGGGTTTTTCCCGTTGTATCTGTGACTGTTTGCTCGATTGCCTCGCTGATGGCGATACCGAGCGAGCCGGGGGTATCTGGCATTTCTGCGAGAATTTTTCTGCCGGCGTTTGTTTCATTGCTCGGGCTTGCGACGCAATTTGCGCCCCAGACCTGCATCATAAGTTTTCTGAAGGGCTTCTGGTCGAAGCTGATACGGACCATAAAGACCTTGCATTCGAGGCCAATCAACTGGCAGGCAAAGGCGAGCGCGCTGCCCCATTGTCCTGCGCCTGTTTCGGTGATGAGTCGTTTGATGCCGAACTGCTTGTTATACCAGGCCTGCGGGACAGCGGTATTTGGCTTGTGGCTGCCCGGGGGGCTGGTGCTTTCGTCTTTGTAGTATATGCGGGCCGGGGTTTTCAGGAACCTTTCGAGGTAAACGGCCCTTCGCAGCGGTGCCGGCCGCCACCTGTAGAGAATATCGAGGATTTCCTCGGGGATATCAATCCAGCGTTTTGTGCTGACTTCCTGCTCGATGAGGTTCATCGGGAAAACCGGTGCCAGCATTTCGGGGCTGATGGGTTTTCCATCGGGTCCCAGCGGCGGCAGCGGCGGGGTGGGCAGGTCGGCGGCGAGGTTGTACCATTTGCGGGGTATGTCTTTTTCTTTCAGATGAATTTTAACTTCCATTTTTACTCTCCTATCGGACTGCGGTTACGTTTATTAATACTGATCCGGCCTTTATTGCTAAAATATTATGGCGTATCTGTCAAGGAAATTTATTCGGGATTTTTATGACGCGTGTGGGGGTAGATAATGAATATAACTTCGACAGGTATGTGGCGGAACCCTATAATATAGCTCAATGAGTGCTGGCAGAGATGACAAGACGTTGTTTGGCAAGAGCGAGCAAGCGAGGATGTCTGCGGCTGCGCCGTTGGCGGTTCGGATGAGGCCAAGGACTCTGGATGAATTCGCGGGTCAACAGCACTTTATCGGCGAAGGGAAACTGTTGCGGAGGATACTGGAAGCCGATGCTTTGAGCAGCTTGATATTTTACGGGCCGCCGGGGGTGGGAAAAACGTCGCTGGCAATGGTTATTGCCAACCAGACAAAGGCAGAATTTCGATACATAAGCGCACCTGCGGCGAGCGTAAAGGATATCCGGGACGTGATAGCCGAGGCGAAAGACCGATTAGCGTCGTCAAGTAAGCGAACCGTCTTGTTTATCGATGAAATACACCGTTTCAACCGGGCACAGCAGGACGTGCTTTTGGATGATGTGGAATCGGGGATAGTGATATTCATCGGGGCGACGACGGAGAACCCGTTTTTCGCGGTTAATTCGCCATTGATAAGCAGAAGCACGGTGTTTTATTTTGAGCCATTGAGCGAAGATGATATTGTCGGATTATTGAAGCGGGCGATAGCGGACAAAGAGCGAGGGCTTGGCAAATACGAGATTGAAGCGGAAGACAAGGCGTTGAAGTATCTTGCGGCTGTATGCGACGGCGACGCAAGGAAGGCGTTGAATGCCCTGGAAGTCGGGATTTTGTCGCAGAAGACAGTTAAAAAAATAAAGTTCGATTTTCAGACGGCCAAGGACTCGATTCAGGGTAAAACAATCGATTACGACCAGACGGGCGATACGCATTACGATTTAGCGAGCGCATTTCAGAAAAGTATGCGTGGAAGCGACCCCGATGCGACGGTTTACTGGCTCGCCAGAATGATAGCGGGCGGGGAGGACGTGCGGTTTATCGCCAGAAGAATAGCGGTTTGTGCGGCAGAGGACGTGGGTAACGCGGACCCGATAGCGACGGTTTTGGCGGCGTCGGCGTTTCAGATTAGCGAATTTGTGGGGCTTCCTGAAGCGCAATTATCGTTGGCGCAGGCGGCGATTTACGTGGCTTGTGCGCCGAAATCGAATGCTTCCTCATCGGCGATTGGCAGCGCGATTGGCGACGTTCAAAACGAGAAAACCGTGGCGGTTCCCAAGCATTTGAAGGACAGCCATTATGCCGCGGCGAAAAAGATGGGTTTTGGGGTGGAATATAAGTATCCGCATAGTTTTGAGGGGGGATTTGTGGTACAGGAATATTTACCAGGTAATATAAGGAAAAAATACTACAGGCCAACAGACAGAGGATACGAAAAAAATATACGTGGTTATTTACAAAAGCTCGAAATACTGATAAAAGATAACAAGGCCAAAAGGATTGAAAGTAGCGGCCAAGCGGAGCAGGGTAACGGTTGAATGGAGTACCGTAGTATGGACAAGGCGCAGTTACGGCAGGAGCTTCAAAGGATTCTTGCCGGTATATCGGATGAGCAGCGGAAGGAAAAAAGCCGAAGGGCGTGTCGAAAGCTGATTGCGACGCCTGAATTTCAAAATGCTTCCACGGTGATGATGTATCTGTCACTTCCTCACGAGCTTGATACGTCGGAGGCGATACTTTGCGCGTGGCAGATGGGTAAGACCGTGGTTGTGCCGAAGGTGTCCTGGCAGCAAAGGCACATGATACCCGTGCAGATAAATTCATTAGAGACGGGTTTTTCGGAGGAAGTTCCCGGTTTGCGAAATCCGACGACTGGTGCGCCTGTGCCGTTTGAGGATATTCATCTGGTGATTGCGCCTGGTCTGGGGTTCGACAGGAAGGGCAATCGGCTTGGACGCGGGGGGTCTTATTACGACAGGTTTTTTTCCAACAAGGATTTGAAGGCGATGAAATGCGGCTTCGCGTTTGCCGAGCAGGTAATGGAAACGGTGCCGGTTACGGAGCACGATGTGCCGGTTGATATGCTGGTTAGCGATGAGGAAGTTTTGCATTTTGGCAAAGATAAGCCCGCAGCGGGCGCAAAAACAAAAAAATCAGGAATGAGCAGTAAATAAGGAGATTGAAATGGCTGTTAATCCGGGTGGTTATGGAGAGCCTCGTTCGGCTCAGGTTCGCAGAGTTCTGTATATATCGATAATTGTGATTGTGGTGGCCGTGGTCGCAATAGCGGGATTTATTCTTAAGCGCAGCCGGGGCGGCCCGCAGGAGGTTGCGCCGGAGTCGCAGGCGAATGTAGCGGAGCAGCAACAGCCGGCGTCCCCGGTTGCGATGGACGCCAACGGCTCGGTTGTATCGGCTCAGATTGCGCAGGCGATGGATCTGCTGAATCAGCCGACGCCTAAAATTATCGAGGCGAGAGACCGGCTTAATGAGCTTTTGCCCCTGGCACAGGGACAGGAGCTTTTGTTTATCAAGGGCAAGCTCGCGGAGCTTTCGGACAAGTGGCTGTTCGGCAAGGTTGTTTACCCGGAGGACAAGTTGACGGCCAGTTACAAGGTCGCCCCGGGCGATATGCTTTCGACAATCGGCAAGAAACACAATGTGCCTTATGAGATTTTGGTGCAGATAAATAATATGGCCAAGCCGGAAGCGCTTCAGGCGGGCGTGGCGATAAAGGTAATAAACGGGCCATTCCACGTCAGGGTCTATCGCTCGACGTTCACGATGGATTTGTATCTGCAGAACACTTACGTGAAGAGTTTCTCCGTCGGGCTTGGTAAGCAGGGTATGGAGACCCCGACGGGCAGATGGCGTGCGAAAGAGGGCGGCAAACTGATACAGCCGATTTGGACGGACCCTGTTACCGGCAAAACGTATCATCCTGAAGACCCGGATTATCCGCTTGGTTCGCGGTGGATAGCACTTGAGGGAATTGAGGGTAATGCAGTGGGTAAAAAGGGTTTTGCGATTCACGGCACGAAGAATCCGGAACAAATCGGGACGCCCGGTTCGCAGGGTTGTATCCGGCTGCACAACGGCGACGCGATACTGGTGTATAACCTGATGATGCCGGGGCAGTCGCTTGTGGACGTGGTAGATTAATAGTTTTTAGTTTTTGGTTTTGAGTTTTAAGTTGAGTGAAGCTGTTAAAAACTCAACACGGAGCACTTAAAACTTAAACCTGAAAAATGCGGTGAAAAAGGAAGCCGGCGTTGTGAGCCAGGGAACGGTAAAAAACCATCGGAGGATAAAGTTATACGCACTGGGGGTGTCTGTTTTTGCGCATATCGTGGCATTGTCGGTTTTCGCGGCGGTAAAAATTTCGCAGTCGGCTCCTGTGCCGCTGCAAACGACAACGACCGTGAGCATCAATCAGGCGATCAGGCTTGCTGACAGGCAGGCGGTTACGCCCAAACCAAAGGTTAATCCCGTCGATAGCAAACCATTCGATTCTTCCGGCGCGCTCAAGGCGGATATCATTAAGGGCAGGCCGATAGTTAAAGCAGAAGGAAAAGGGACACAGGCGAATGTTAGGCCTGTATTTGATGCGCCGAAAGAAAATTATCAGCGACAGGCGGAAGAAGTGAAGCCGCCGGTTCAGCCGGAGGTATCGAATGCGGCCGGCAGCGGGGAATCGGCGGTAAATATCGAATTTTTTGACAGCCCCGCGAAGGGCAGGAGGATTTGTTACGTCGTTGATTGCTCGGGGAGTATGCGGGGATTATGGAAACGTGTGCAGGAAGAGCTTGTCGATTCGATAGAGAAGCTGCCGCAGGATTATTATTTCTGCGTGATTGTTTTCGGCGGTGGGAGCATCTTGGAGACGGGTGGCGGGAAAATGGTGCGGGCAACTGAGCAGGCGAAAAAAGAAGCATACGAATTTATCGCGGCAGTCCAGCCGAGAGGGGGGACAAACGCGGCGGATGCGCTGGAACGAGCGATTATGATTAAGGACAGGACCGGCGTCGGGGCCTCGGCGATATATTTTCTTACGGATGGTTTTGAATTGAGCGAGCAGGATGGTTCGCGTTTTGCGCACAAGGTCGCTACAATACACAGAAGTTTTGCGCCAAAGACGCAGATAAACACGATTGGTTTCTGGTGCACTGAGCAGGATGGCTCAGTGCTCGAAACAATAGCGAAGGAAAGCGGCGGGAAATTTGTGATGGTCGGCAATACGGGCGAACAAAAGGACGGGGACAATTAAGACGGGGATGCGGTAATGAATAAAGGAATTTTGTTAAAACTGTTTTTTATGGCGGCAGCACTTGTTGTGGTTGTGATGATACTGATAACCGCCGCTAAGACAGATTTTAACGGCGCTGTGGCGGGGCTGACTAGGCCGAAGACGTATTTCGAGCAGTTTTTTGTGGCGGGCGGGCCGGTCGTCTGGTTTGTTCTTTTGCCGATGTCGATGGTTACGGTTTATCTGACGACGGAGTATTGTTTTGTTATTCGCCGGAAAAAACTTTTGCCCGACGATATCTGCGGGACAATCGCCGATATTACGCGCCAGGCGGGCCTGGCTCAACTGCCGGTGCGACTTGCCGAAAAGAGTGATTTTATCAGTGTTGCTGTTTCGGGCGCGGTCAGCAAGTGCGGCGGCGATTTGAGTCGAATGCGGAGTATGGTTATTGAATCGCTCCAGGAGCAGGCGCTTGCGCTATTACGCAGAATCGAGTGGATGAACATCATGGGCAATGTTTCGCCGATGGTGGGTCTGTTCGGGACGGTCCTGGGGATAATCAAGATGTTTAACGCGATGGCGGCGGTGGGCGGACAGCCGCATCCTTCGCAGTTGGCGGGCGGTATTTCAATCGCGCTGGTAACGACGTTGTGGGGATTGATGATTGCGATACCGGCGCTGACTATTCACGGCGTTTTCCAGAATCGAATCGAAATGCTCGCCAGCGAGTCGGCTGAGCAGGCGGAAAAAACCCTTTCGCAAATAGCTTATACTTTAAGAGAGCAGAAGCGAACAGAGCAGCCCAAATCGGGTCCGGGGCAGCCGATTGCCGAAATTCCGCCAAAATCAGGCGGGACAATTCGGACATCGATGCCGTCGTCATAATTTTTTCAGTGCGGAAAGTATTTATGGCTTTTGAGGTTCCAAAACGATACCGCGGCACGGTTCAGACGCTAAACGTAATACCGTTCGTGGATGTTTTATTTCAGCTTATTATATTTTTTGCGCTGGCCTGCCAGCTCATCGCGACGGAGAATCTACAGGTTTACGTTCCCGACAACTGCAATTTTGCCAGTTCCGATGACCAGCGTGAAGCGCAGATTACTACCGTTACAGTTATGAAGGATGAGCGGGGCAAAAGCAGTTTTGCGGTAGGTTCTCAGAAAGTTGTGTTGTCGAATTACGACCAAATAGCGGAGAAAGTCGCCGAACTATTGGATGCCCGTCTCAAAGACCTGCCTGCCAACAGCAGGGTCGTTACGCTGCGGATTGATAAGGATGTTCCGTACTCCGAGGCCCAATACGCATTGGCCGCCGTCGCCAAAAGCACCGCAACCGATATCCGCTTGGCGGCGATAAAAGATTTTTCCGTTGCAAGATAGTTGGCGTTAGATCCCAAACTTACGCGGATTCTTTTTTAGCCGGGAGCTGTCTCGCTGTGGAGAGCGGCACTGTTCCTTCGACGATGTCTTTTGTAATGACGTATTTGGCGGGCTTTGGCTCTTCGGGCAGTTGATACATCAAATCAGTCATCAGCGTTTCGGCAAGCGAACGCAGCGCACGGGCGCCGGTGGCGTGCTTAAGGGCCTGTTTGGCCAGCGCGTGCAGGGCATCTTCGGTGAACTGCAATTCGGCGTTTTCCATCTCGAAGAATTTCTGGTACTGCCTGATGAGGGCGTTCTTGGGTTTTGTCAGGATATCGATAAGGGCCTTCTCATCGAGAGGCGCAAGGACTGTGATGACGGGCACTCGGCCTACAAATTCGGGAATCATTCCGAATTCGATAACATCTTCCGGGATGACCTGCTCGAGAACGTTGGTCAGCTCGGCCTGCTCATCGGGCAGCTGCGACATTTCCGAACCGAAGCCAATCATTTTTTTGCCTAAACGTTTTTTGATGATGTTGTCGAGGCCGACGAACGTTCCGCCGCAAATGAACAGGATGTGCGAGGTGTCCAGCTGGATGTAGGATTGTTCGGGATGTTTTCTGCCTCCCTGGGGCGGGATATTGGCGATTGTGCCTTCGAGCATTTTCAACAGAGCCTGCTGGACGCCTTCGCCCGAAACGTCGCGTGTGATTGAGACGTTCTGGTTGGTCTTGCCGATTTTGTCGATTTCATCGACATATACGATTCCTCGCTGGGCGGCTTCGAGGTCGAAGTCGGCGTTTTGCAAAAGGCGCAGGAGGAAGTTCTCGACGTCTTCGCCTACGTAGCCGGCTTCGGTTACGGTGGTGGCGTCGCAGATTGCGAAGGGGACATCGAGGAATTTGGCGAGCGTCTTGGCGAGCAGGGTTTTGCCTGAGCCGGTGGGGCCTATGAGCAGGACGTTTGATTTATCGACTTCGACTTCGCTGTCTTTGCTGTCAACGTGAAGCAGGCGTTTGTAGTGGTTATGCACTGCGACGGCGAGGTATTTTTTGGCGTGCTCCTGGCCTATGACATACTGGTCGAGGTATTCTTTTATGCCTCTGGGGTTCGGGAGTTTTTTGCTGCCGAAGGCCGACCGGCTGGCCTGCTTTTTGTTTTGCCTGATGATGTCGCCGCAAAGCCCGACGCAGTCGGGGCAGATATAGACCTTGTTCGGACCTTCGATGAAGGTGTCCTGCTGGGTGCTTGCCCTGCCGCAGAAACTGCATACGGCCCTGGGTTTATTGATGTCATTTTGTTTTGCCATTGGTTATTCCAAGTCAGATTTAAGTTTCACTCCGCTACGGCTCGGCACAATTATTACTTCTATAGCATCAGCACGGCCTTCGCCGAGACGAGTGTTGTTATAGTTATATATTGTAAATCGGCTGGATGTTCGTTGCAACTTAATTGGCTGTGCAGTGTTGTTTCAGAATATCGAGTTTTTCGGACCAAGGGGCGGGAATTTGGGGGTTACTGCCGCAAAGCACGTCGATAGCGTGGGCGATATTTTGCTTATCTGCCTGTGGTAATTTGGCGAGGCAGTCGAGTTCATAAAATTTGGCCTGCCACCAGCCATAACTCTTCTGGTTTTGCCCTGTGGTTTCATTGCGCTTTGATTCAGCTATTTTGGTCCAAAATTTGGCGGACTGGTCGAATTTTTCCTGTGCCATTAACAATCGGGCCTGCACACGCAGCCAGGTTATGTCATTTTCATCAGGAGAAAAAGGCGTCAGGAAAATTTTCCCCTGTAAGATTGACGTCTCAGCAAAAAGCAGGTTGGTTTGGATGTTATTGTTGGATTTGTGGGCAAACTCAGCAAGGGTAGCGCAATTTCGCAGTAATTCGTTGAAGTCGTTAGCGTCCTTTTGCCAGAGTTCGATTTTGTCGATTGTATCGGAGGCGATTTGAGCAGCTAATATTACCGATGAGTTACTGTCTTCGAAGATGGCTTTCGACATATACCGAGCCGATTCTTCAAGCTGGCCTGATTGGTAAAACGCCTGTGCTTTGAACAGGTCATATCGCAATCCCGGGGTTTTTTCGGCGGTATCGAGCAGGTTCAGGACTTGTCTTGCGGAATCGTTGATATCGCTGCCAAGAATCGCCCGGCAGTAGATATCCATTGCTTCGAGGCGAAGGGCGCGTTTTTGCTCATCCTGCCCCGCGCAATTGAGAACAAAGTTTCGCAGTTGCGGAAGGATTTTTTCGGGGTCGGTATTGATTTTCATTTTTAGAAGTTCAAGAGTTGCTTTATCACGCCAAATGGATTTGGAGACATCGGCAAGTTTTGTGAAAGTTTCAAAGGCCTCCTGAGTTTTGCCGCAATCGAGCAGCAGCGTGCCGTAAAGATACTGCATTTCTTCGGTTATTTTATCTGCGGCAATCCTCGTGTAATTATCGAAGGTGCCGAGGGCGAGATTGCAATCGACATTTTTCTGGGTGAAGCCGTCATAAGCGAGTCGGGTCGCCTGCTCGGCGGTTTGGTCGGCTTTGATATCGATAAGCCAATATTTTTTCTTTTGCTGGAGTGCACTTGCTTCTATAAGCAGCTTGACGGCCTTTTCGGGTGCGGAGTCGGCAACTGAAATGCCCGCGGCGTAAAGAACCATCGGCGTTTTGAACTGGTCCATATCGGCAAGAGCCGGCAGCAGTTCTCTATACGCGGACGGGGTAGTTGTCCATGCAGAATACGCGGCGAGTTCGGCGGTGGCCGGATTAAGCGAATTTAAATTTGCATCCGAGACAAGGTCTGCAAGGATGAGTTTGCCGAGAAGGTCTGTTGTTTGCGGAGAGCGGGACAAAGTAGTTTGAAGCGAAGCGGGGGCGTATTTATTCCGGAGGATTGCAAGCGTGAGGAGCATTTCGGGGTTGTCGGAACAATCGCTTTTGGCAAGCGAGTCGGCGATATTGTCAAGCTCGTTTGGTCCGGATAGACCGAGATATTTTATTTTTTCGAGTGAGGCCTTGAGGGGAGCGCAGCGGCCCAAGTCGGATTTGGCCAATATTTTGAAAAGCTGTTGTTCGGTTTCGCGGCTGCCGGCTATTCGTGCGAGGTAGCAGTCGATTTCGAGTTTGCCGGTTTGTGTGTTGATCAGGTCGGCGGCGAGTTTTCGCCACAGGCCCGTTTGGCCGAAGAGTGCTTCCCAGTCGTCTTTCTGATACGCTTCAATTGCCTGTTTCATAGCGGACTGTGTGTTCGCGATTTGCTCAAGGTCGGCTGACGCCTGTTGTGCGGTTTTGCAAAGCGTGTCTTTATCCTGCGAATTCAGAAATCGGCCTGAGTATTCATACTGCATTCGTATTGTGAAGGTCTGCGTGAAGAACGAGTTGTAGGTTTGTTTTGCTTTTTGAGCGGCGTCGTTTATGTCCTGAGCAGTTGGGAGAGAATCGGCGGCAATGGCAGGCAGGGAGATTGTTAGCAGCACAAGCGGCAGGAAATATATTTTGCTAATCGGACTTGTCATTTTTCGGCGACTCGGTCATCTGGAATGTGATATCGGTCAGGCCCATTCCGTAAAGGACGTTGTAAATCTGGGCGAGGTTTTCCCATTTGACTTTGCCCGCACATGCGATTTCGACTGGGTCGGTGGCGTATCGTTTTTGTTCGAGCAGGCATTGTTTTGTTTGCTCCATCAGCAAAGCAAGGCCCTGTTCGGGGTTTTGGGCGGGTATATTGACGGCACGGGATGAGCCGATTTGCACACGGCAGCCGGCGCTTGTCGGCGTGATTTGAATCGTCAGCGGTTCGGGTTTTACGGCGGTTTGGGCGACTATGCCCGCGCTGGCGACGGGCAGTTGGAGCGGAAGGAAATCTTCCTGCGGGCTCCACTTCGCGGCGACGAGGAAGAAAATCAGCAGAAGGAAAATCATATCAATCATCGGCGCGATTCGCAGCCCGATGGCTGGCCTGCGCAGACCGATCGTCCTGCTGAGTATGCTTTTGCCTTTATTTGTGTTTCCGAGTATTTGCACGCCTAACCTCCGTGTCAGCGTCGCCGGTATCAGCCGACGGATTCTTTTACGAACTGAGCGCCTTTTTGCATCGCCTTTTTATTTAACGGTATTATAACGTGGTATCTTTCCGCCAGCACGTCGGGCAGTGATTCGGCCGCCTCATCGGGGCTGAAGACCCCTCGTTTTTGCAGGTATGCGCCGAGGGCAACCATATTTGCGATTTTGGCGTTACCTAATCCTACCGCGATTTCATCGATTGGCACTTTCACGACCTCGACGGATTCATCGACTTTGGGCTGCACGTCTATCTGCGAGCTGTTTATTATTAGTGTTCCGCCTTTTTTTACGGTTTTTTCGAATTTGGCAAGCGCGGCCTTACTCATAGCGATTACGCATTGAGGATTGCTCACTACAGGCGAAGGAATCGGCTGGTCTGAAATGACAATCATACAATTGGACGCCCCGCCCCGGACTTCCGCGCCATAGGATGGCATAAAGGTAACTTCTTTGCCTGCCTTCATCGCGGCCTGCGCGAGGAGCTTGCCCACGAGGATAATCCCCTGCCCGCCGAACCCGGCGATGGTAACTTCCTCATAAAAATGGTTAGTTTGTTTTTTCATGAGAACTCAGATATTCACGAATATAAGGCCTGGCCACAGCAACTTCAACTTCCCAGATAATAAGACCACCAATTCCTCCTGCTATACCTGCTCCAATAATACCACCAATTCGACCAAAGTAAGATTCGCCGATTATACTTCCCGCCGGAGCACAAACAGCCCCTATTATGCACGCAACCCAAATATAACGAGGTAATATTTTTCGGTGACACGCTGCCCAAACTTCTTTGCGTTTGTCTTTTGGCAGGTCTGCCAATTCAGGAATCGAATTATACGACCAGCATAGTTTCATAGGTCAGCCCTTTATCCTGCCGAAGGGGAATGCCTTGGTCATTTCATTTTGAATGTGAAGCATAGCAATAAATGGCGATAATCGCAAGTGAGCCGGTAATCCCGCAATAACAATTTGCTCATAAAGATGGCTTTGTGTTTTGGTCATAAGATTTCAAATATTTTCGAATGTAAGGTCTAATGATAGCAACTGTTATTTGCCAAGCGATGCACCCGCCAATTCCACCTCCGATACATGCACCCCAATATTTACCAAGATATCCATAGTGAGTGTCACCATAAGCAGCTCCCGTTACAACACAAAGTCCAACTGTTATTGCCGGCAAAATTTTAATTTTGAACCAATGCTTTTTATAAGTATTAGTCCATACTTCTTCCCGTTTTTGCTTTGGCAGGCCTGCCAATTCCGGAATCGATTTACACGACCAGTATAGTTTCATGGGTCAGCCCTTTATCCTGCCAAAGGGGAATACCTTGGTCATTTCGTTTTGAATATGGAGCATAGAGTCGGGTGGTGTCATTCGCCAGTAGGTCGGGCAGGGGGAGAGAAGCTCGACCAAGCTGAGACCTTTGGCGTTATTTATCTGGAGTTCAAACGCGTGTTTGAGTGCGGCTTTTGCTTTGCGGATGTGAGCGGGGCTGCAAAGTCCGCATCGCTCGACGTAAATCGCCCCGGGCAGCACGGCTAATAATTCCGAGACGTTCAATGGGTAGCCCTGGCCGTCGGCCTGCCGGCCTTGCTGGGTGGTAGCGGTGATTTGACCGAGCATTGTGGTTGGGGCCATTTGTCCGCCTGTCATGCCGAAGACAGCGTTATTGATGAAAACGACGGTGAGTTGTTCTGCGCGGTGAGCGGCGTGAATAATTTCCGCTGTTCCGATTGCCGCGAGGTCGCCGTCGCCCTGATACGAGAATACGATTTTATCGGGGTTGGTTCTTTTCATTCCGGTCGCGACCGCCGGCGCTCTGCCGTGAGCGACTTCAACCATATCGACGTCGAAATAATCGTAAGCGAGAACCGCACAGCCCACAGGTGCGATGCCGATGGTCCTGCTCTGTATGCCGAGTTCGTCGATTACCTCGCAGACGAGTCGATGTGCGATGCCGTGGCCGCAGCCCGGGCAATAATGCGTCGGGCAATCTTTGAGAGTCGGCGTTCTTTTAAATACGGTCTGCATCGGTTTTATTTTTTCGCTTTTTTAATCAATTGCTCGATTTTTTCGAGTACTTTTTCAACGGTTACTATTCCGCCGCCGGGTCTGCCCCAGAATACAACGGGCGATTTGCCCGCGACTGCCAAGCGGACGTCCTCGACCATTTGGCCACAGCTCATTTCGACGACGAGGAAAATGGGCGACTTATCCGCCGCCTTACTTATCGACTCGGACGGGAAGGGCCAAAGCGTAATCGGCCTTATACAGCCGACCTTGATTCCCTGCTCCCTTGCTTGTTGTGCAGCGCGTCTGGCGATTCTGGCGCAGATACCGTAAGCGACGATAACAATATCAGCGTCATCAACGTCTGACTGCTCGCAGCGTATTTCATTTTTTTCGATTTGACGATACTTGGCCTGCAGGTCGTAATTATGTTGCTCGACAACGCCGTCTCCCAGCCAAAGCGAGCGGACGATATTTTGCTTTCTGCCATCGGCTCCCGTTAATGCCCAGTCCTTTTTCGGGAGTTTTAAGTTTTGAGTCGTTAGTTTTGAGTTTGTTGGAATCACGACAGGTTCCATCATCTGACCGATTATGCCGTCAGCGAGAATAATGGCTGGTGTTCGATATTTGTCCGCCAAGTCGAAGGCGAGAGGCATAATATCGGCGAATTCCTGGACGCTCGATGGGCCGAATACGATGCAATGATAATCGCCGTGGCCTCCGCCTTTTACGGACTGGAAATAATCGCCTTGTGATGGGGCGATATTGCCCAGACCCGGGCCTCCCCGCATAACATTTACGATTACGCAGGGCAATTCCGCGGCGGCGAGATAGCTTATGCCTTCCTGCATCAAACTGATGCCTGGGCTGGAAGAGCTGGTCATAGTGCGTTTGCCCGTCGCCGCTGCGCCGAAGACCATATTTATCGCAGCCAGCTCGCTTTCGCTCTGGACGAAGACCCGTTTTTCTTCGGGCATTCTTTGCGACATATAGGCGGTAACTTCATTCTGTGGCGTGATGGGATAGCCGAAATACGCGTCAAGTCCGGCCTGTATCGCCGCCTCCGCCATCGCTTCATTACCGCACATTAAAACTCTGTCACTCACTTCGACTCTCTGGCTAAGTTATTTATTTCGTTTTTTTTTATTGGGTTGACGGACTTTATGTCTATTTTCTCAGAGCCGGTTTTGTCTCGATATACCTCGATAGCACAATCGGGGCAGACAATCGCGCAGTTGGTGCAGCCGGTGCAATTTGGCCCTGTGGATTCAGCGGGGAAGTATCCCTTGCTGTTGGACTTCTCCGAAATGGTGATTACGTTGTTGGGGCATACGGTAACACAAAGGGTGCAACCCTTGCAACGTTCGATATCGATTATAATTTTTCCGGCCATTTGCGTCTCATTCACCGCAGAGGACGCTGAGAAAATCTTTAGATAATACCCGTGGTCTCCGCGGCGATTGTCGCGATATTATACCGAAGGAGCCGGCGATTGTAAAGAATAATGAGGCGTATCAACTGTTCAATAACCGGGCTTGAGAAACAGGTAGTATAGTTTGCCTTCCTGGTATGTTTGGCCTGCGAGGTTGCCTGCCGTATCGCCGATTCCGAGGTAAATATCACATCGGCCCGCCGCGCGGATAGCGCCGCCCGTATCCTGGTCGAGTGCGAAGCCGGTGAATGGGTCGGTATAGGTGGTATTGCCTATCTGGCGGGGGAGATTTGTTGTGAAAAATGTCAGGGCGGCACGCGGGAAGACGGATTTGTCGGTGGCGATGCTTCTGTAGGCGGTGACCGGCTCATTCAAACTGCCGTGTGGGGTGCCTTGTTCTGCCTGCCTGAAGAATACGAAACGGGGATTAATCTGGGTGTATTGGCGGACCAATGAGGGGTTGGCTTTGAAGAAATCCATAAGGGATGACAAACTTACGCGGTCAGCCGGTATTTTCCCTTCGCTGATGAGCTGCTTGATGATGCTTTTATATTCGTGGCCATTGTTGGCGGTGTAACCATAAGTTACAAGCCGGCCGTCAGGCATACGAATAATGACTGCTGAGCCCTGGACGTGGGCGATATAGACCTTGAAGGGGTCGTCGAGCCAGACGAGTTCGTTACCGGCGAGCATATTGGAATTTTCGATTTCAGCGCGTGTGGGGTACGGGGTGATTTGGCCGTCGGCGCCTTTTCTGCCGAGTATTTGCCCCTTGTCGCCTTTGACCAGGTCCTTGGGTTGGCTGTACAGGGGGTATTGATATTGTGCCGTTTTAACGGGTGAGCCGGAGAAGATGGGGGTGTAGTATCCGGTAAAAAGAACTGTTCCTGCGTCATCGCAGCCGACGGACATATAAACGTCGAATTTCTGACGGATAGCGTCGTTAAGCTGGCTGCCCGTGAGACCTGATTTGAGCAGGTTTTTGAAGGCGGTTAGGGATTTGACGACCTGTTCGTGGGTGATGTCTGTGTATGGATAAGATTGGTTGCTCGGCGGTTTTTTCATGTAGTCGAGTGAATTATCAATGGCTGCGGAGAGATTGGTCAGATTGTTACAGGCACTGGTGAAGTCCGGGATTTCAGCGGGATTGGTAATTTTTCGCAAGGCGAGTTGGCCCGGGGCAAGGGGTTTGTCATACTGGGGAGCGACGACTGCGAGAGGTTTCTGGCAGCCGACGGCTGTAAGAATAATGGCGGTTAACACGGCGTAAAGCAATATCCTGGTTTTCATACGATTCCTTCTTTGAATAAACGAACAGACCCCCCTTCGTGCCCTTCAAGCGGCACTTGATGGATTCGACTAACAAATCAGGGTCTTATAATTAGTGTGTCGGCGAAGCAGGGAGTGAATCTTTAATGGTATTGGTCGGGTACGAAGAATGGCGAAAATGCGCAAAAAAAAGGAGCATCACTGGGGTCCTACGGACACCCACACCCAAAATGCCCTGTAAGAGCCGCGCGGCGATACTCCTTATATCGTTACTGATTGCTGCCATACGACGACCGCAACAGTCAGAATATCTGATTGTAATAATGTATTATATCACAGATTTATTGCAAACTGATATCAGAGCAACCCTGATTTTGATGGTAAAAATACCTGATTGGGTTTTTGGGTCAATCTTCGAGGGAGGTGATACCCTTGCGGATGGCGTATTTGGTCAGTTCAGCGACATTATGAATATCGAGCTTGCTCATTATCTGCCTGCGGTGCGTTTCGACTGTTTTGACGCTAATATGCAGTTTTAGGGCGATTTGCTTGGTGGAATTACCCTCCGCCATAAGTTGGACGACCTCTTTTTCTCTGTCAGTGAGGATGTCCGGGCCTGTGAACTCGGTTGTGGCAAGCCGATGGAGATAATCCTCGATGACGACGCCGGATATGGCGGGGCTGAGATAAGTTTTGTCGTCGGCGACGGTTCGTATAGCTCTTGTAAGCTCCTCGAAGGCGCAATCCTTGAGCAGGTATCCGGCTGCGCCGCTTTTGAGCATTTCTGTTACGAAAAGGGCGTCGGAATGCATCGAAAGGGCGATAATTTTAATGTCGGGCGATTTGGCGAGAATTTGCTTTGTGGCTTCGATCCCGTTAAGGTCGGGCATAGTTACGTCCATAATTACGATGTCCGGGGCAAGCTCGGCGGCCAGCCGAACAGCGGACCGGCCATTATCCGCCTCGGCTACAACCTCCATATCCTTTTGTTTTTCGAGCAGTGAACGGAGACCCTGGCGTGTGATTTTGTGGTCATCTGCCAACAAGATTCTTGTGCTCATTTTGGTTCCCCTGTCCCGCTGATTATTTCGATGCAGATCGTGTTACGCCGGTAATTTTTTATTTTTCCGCCGCCGGCCGTTTTTTTCAGGGCGGGCGCCTGAAAAACGGATGCTTGGTTTCTTTGGTTTTTCTATTGGAGCAGTCATGATGATTTGCGTGCCTTTTTTTCGCCCTGACTGTATGATAACACTTCCGCCTATCTGGTCAAGTCGTTCCCGGATATTAAACAGTCCGAAACCCCCTTTTGTGAAATCCTTTGCGGGGTTTAGTGTTGTGGTGTCGAAGCCGACGCCGTCGTCCTCTACGGTTACCTGGATGTTATCATCGACTACGCATGCGTAAACTTTTGCCTTTTTGGCTTTGGCGTGCTTGACTACGTTTACCAGCAGCTCTCGCACCGCCTGGAACAGCAGCACCCGGATATCAGCGTTGAGTGATTTTGGTTTTTCGTCGTTTATGAATTCGACATCCAGGCCGAATCGCTGCCTGGTTTGCCTGACTAACCAGCCGACGGCTGCCTCGAAACCAAGCTCGTAAAGAACGGGCGGGCTTATTTCGAAAGTAAGCGACCTGGATGCATCGATGGTCTGCGAGATTAGGTTGGTTACCTCTTTGAGCGATTTAGCCAGGCCCGGTTTGACGTCGTCTTTCAGCGATTCGAGTTTAATTTTAGAGATGGCGAGATTCTGGGCTATGTGGTCGTGGAGCTCGGCGGCGATTCGTCTTCTGAGCCGTTCCTCGGCCAGCGAAAGTTCCGAGGCGAGAGAGCGGAGCTGCTGCTGGTAGAGCATGAGTTTCTCTTCCGCCTCTTTTCGTTTTGTGATGTCCTGGGCCGTGCCTTCGTAATAGAGAATTTTGCCTTTGGCGTCTTTTACAGCAAACGCGCTTTCGGAAACGAAAAGCTTTGTGCCGTCGAGTCTGCGCCAGACGGACTCGAGACCGATGACCCTGCCTTCTTTTTTTATGAGTTTTTTGAATATGGAGCGAGGGGTTAAGGGGTCATAGCCGTTTTTTTCGACGTTAAATTTGGCCAGCGCTTTGAAAGACCGACACCCCATCATTTTGACGAGGGCGGGGTTGGCAAGCAGTATTTGCCCGCCGGGCGTGGTTCTGTAGAGTCCGACGATTGTATTTTCGAAGATGGTTCTGAATCTTGCTTCGGCGCTGCGGAGTGATTCTTCGGCGTGTTTTCGTTCGGCGACTTCTTTTTGTAAAGTTTCAACTGCTTTGGCCAGCTCGGCGGTTCTTTTCTTTACTCTTGTTTCAAGCTCTTCGTGTGCCTTTTGAAGCTGCTCTTCGACCTTTCTTCGTTCAGTTACGTCTTTTATGATTCCCTGTGTCCCGGCGGTTTTTCCGTCCTGTATTATGAGGGACGAGCTTAGTTCGATAAATACGCGGGAGCCGTCTTTCCTTTTGGCTTCGAGGCAGAGGACACCGAGTTTTCTGCCTTGTAGTTTTTCGGTGAATCTCTTAACGGCTTTTGGTATTTCAGATTCGACCAGAAAATTTGTGAAGTTTTTACCGGCCATATCTTGCGGCTTGTAACCGAATATTCTTTCGCTGGCAGGCGAAAGGTATGTTATGAAACCACGGGTGTCGGTCATAAAAATCATATCTGAGCTTCGTTCGGCAATACCTCTGAATTTTTCTTCGGACCGCCGCAGGGCCTCCTCTGCTTGTTTGCTGGCCGTAATGTCATACATAACACCCTGCAGATAGAGGGCTTTGCCTCGGTCGTCTCTTAGTATCTTCGCGTTATCGCGCACCCAGACGATACGCCCGTCTTTTGCGAGCATACGGTACTCGGAGTTGAACGGCTCGCCTGTTTGATGCGAGTGTGCTATTTCAGCTATAACGCGGTCGTGGTCATCCGGGTGTATTATTTTTTGCCAAAGGTCGGGGTCGGCTGTGTATTCTTCGGGCGAAACGCCGAGTATTTCCTGTGTCTGCGGACTGACATAGAGCGTGGTGCTGGTCTCGTCCAGCAACGCGGTATAAGTGATAGCTGGCAATTGCTCAACGAGCATGCGGTATTTTTGTTCGCTTTCGCGCAGGGCCTCTTCGGTGCGTTTGCGTTCGGTAGTGTCGGTGAAAAAACCGACAAAACAATCCTTGTTGTTGATGACGATGCGGGTTGCGCTGATATCGGCGTAGAAAACGGTTCCGTTTTTGCGAAGACACGGTATATTTTGAGTAAATGCGACTTCATTTCGCATAAGAGCTTCGAATTGTCCCGACACATACTGCAAGTGTTCCTTGAGGTGTATATCGCTTACAGTCAGATGAGTGAATTCTTCGGCGGTATAGCCGAACATTTTGCAGATAGCCGGATTGACGTACATAAACCGCCTGGTTTCAACAATTCCGACTATGATTCCTTCCCTCGCGGATTCGAATATCGCCTTGTATCTGGTCTCGGAATCTCGGCCGTCGAGTTCTTGGATAACCTGTTCTTTGGTTTTATCTGAATCGTTCATTATTTTGTTCGCGGGGGTTGGCGGTCAAGACCGAAGGTCCTGAGCCAGAGTTCGGTTTCACTTTCGGTCAAGCCCGTGCGTTTGGCGGCCGGCTCTTTGCCTCGCTTTTGTTTACTGAGCCGTTTTGTTACCATGCCCCAGAAT
The DNA here is from genome assembly GCA_903857265.1 of uncultured Phycisphaerales bacterium. Classification (GTDB taxonomy): domain Bacteria; phylum Planctomycetota; class Phycisphaerae; order Sedimentisphaerales; family Anaerobacaceae; genus Fen-1362. Next base: position 9,810 of record CAIODZ010000010.1, on the reverse strand, counting down.
TCATCGGATTGGATGGAGGTTGCTTTTCGCGCGGAAGCGGCATCTCGAATTTTGCGGTCGGTGCTGACTATGGTAAGGTGCGCGGGAGCGGTGCTGTCGAGTATTCTTTGTTCGATGATGGAGTCGCAATCGGTATTGCGGCCTGAGAAGGTAATTTCCAGATTGCTTAAATTGTTGAATCCTGTTTTGTCGGGCGGGCCTATGCCGTCGAAGATGATTTCGGCTTTGTCGCGTGTAATGCCGAAGTATGTATCGAGGGCCTGGCACATCACGACATCGGTTATGGATACGTCCTCATCGGGGTTTTGAATGGCCCACAGCAGATTGTGTCCGTCGATAATAACCGGCATCGTTCAATACCGCCTTACTTACGGCGGACAGGATTCCGCAGAAAACCTTATTTCTCCGCCGACGATTGTTTTTTCAACTCTGCCCTTAACGGTCCAGCCGTTATATGGGCAGTTTTTGCTTTTCGAGCGGAAGGTGTTTACGTCGATTTTGTATTCGGCGTTGGGGTCGATGATTGTTACGTCGGCCTGTTTGCCTTTTGACATTGTTCCCTTGTCCACGCCGATGATTTTTGCGGGCTTTTCCGCCATCAGGCGAATCAGTCCGGGCCAGTCGAGGATGCCCGGCTCAATCAGCGACTTGATATACAGAGGCAAAGCGCACTCCAGCCCGATGAGTCCGAATGGTGCCGCCAGAAACTCAAGCTCCTTTTCGCTTTGCAGGTGCGGGGCGTGGTCGGTAACTAATGCGTCAACCAGCCCGTTGGCAATCGCCTCTTTCAGGGCCTCGATGTCCTTTTCGGTCCGGAGGGGCGGGTTCACCTTGTAGTTGGTGTCGTATTCGGCGCAGCATTTTTCAGTAAGCAGCAGATGATGAGGTGTTACCTCGCAGGTTACGGGCAGGCCCAGTTTTTTTGCTGCTCGAATCAGTTCTACGGAGCCGGCGGTCGAGATATGCTGGGCGTGATAGCGAACCGTTCCCGCCTTGATTTTTTTGACGAGCTGGATATCGCGCCAAAGCATTGCTTCTTCGGCAAGCGGGTCAAGCCCCGGCAGCCCGAGGATTGTCGAGTAATAGCCGGAGTTCATTACGCCTTTGCCGGCGATTTTATCATCCTGGCAGTGCTGGGCGATGACGACGTTAAACATCTGGGCGTACTTGAGCGCACGCAGCATTACCGAGGCATCCTGAACGCCTGAGCCGTCGTCTGTGAAACCGACTGCACCGGCCTGGGACATAAAGCCCATTTCGGCAAGCTCGACGCCTTCCCTGCCTTTGGTTATGGAACCCATTGTGTAAACGTGTGTTTTCCTGGCTTTTCTCGCTTTTCGATGGACGTATTCGACGTCGGTTTCATCTTCTATTGGAGGGGTTGTATTGGGCATACAAACAACCGATGTGAATCCCCCCGCGACCGCGGCGGCTGAGCCGCTGGCGATTGTTTCTTCCTCTTCATCGCCCGGTTCGCGGAAATGAACGTGTATATCAATCAGGCCCGGCACAACGAGTTTGCCCGTCGCGTCGATAACATTGGCGACAGGTTTCCTGACGCGTCCGACCTCGACGAATTTTTCGTCGGCAATCAGCACATCGCATTTTCTGTTGATTCTGTTTGCCGGGTCGATTACGTGACCGTTTTTTATAAGCAGCTCATCGCCCATAAGTTTTTTTGCTTTATTAGCCATTTTGCGCTTCTGCCTGTTTTTCAGCCGCGGCTTGGTTCACCAGGAACAGCACAGCCATTCTTACGGTGACGCCGTTGGTTACCTGCTGGAGTATGACGCTGTTTTTGCCGTCGGCGACTTCACTTTCTATTTCAAGTCCCCTGTTTATCGGGCCGGGGTGCATAACGATAATGTCGGGCTTTGCCCTTTTCATTCGCTCCACGGTCAGGCCGAAGTAGTGAGAGTATTCGCGTACCGATGGGAACGGGTTGCCGCCCAAGCGTTCGAACTGGATTCGGAGCATATTTATTACGTCAACTTTTTCGATAACGTCATCGAGCGAGTAGCTGATTTTGACGGGCAATTGTTCGACTTTGGGCGGCATCAGTGTCGGAGGCCCGACGAAAGTTACTTCTGCCCCGAGTTTTGTCATTGCCCACATATCGCTGCGGGCCACCCGTGAATGCGATATATCGCCTACGATTGCGATTTTGAGTCCCTTGAGTGAACCTTTGCGTTTGCGGATAGTGAAGACGTCGAGCAGACCTTGTGTCGGGTGTTCGCAGTAGCCATCGCCGGCGTTGACAACGCAGGCGTTTATGCATTTGCTGAGCAGCGTAGGTGCGCCGCCCGCGTTATGGCGGATGACGACGATATCGATGCCCATTGCTTCGAGGTTGCGGGCGGTGTCGAGAAGCGTCTCGCCCTTGCTGACTGAGCTGTCTTTTTTGGTAAATTCGACGACGTCGGCGCTTAACCGATTTGCGGCCAGGGCGAAGCTGTTTCGCGTTCGGGTGCTGTCCTCGAAGAAAAGATTGACCACGAGCTTGCCTCGCAGGGGGGGGGCTTTTTTTACTGCTCTTGCGCTTATTTCCTCGAAGCCCTGCGCGGTGTCGAGGATATAAGTAATTTCTTCAGCGGTTAATTCTCTAAGGCCGAGCAGATGTTTGCGCTGCCATTTAAATTCCTTTGTTTTGCCCTTTTCAGCCATACCTGGCGACCGCCTTAATTTAATTTTTAATCAGGTTATTCGACTATGACCTGTTCTTTGTTGTCCGATTCTTTCAAAAATACCTGGACTAATTTTTCCGGTTTTGCGTCCGCCTTATAGCCGGCGTAGTCGGCTTGAATGGGGAATTCCCGCCCCGCCCTGTCAACGAGCACCGCCAGACGAATTGCCTTTGGTCTGCCCAGGTCAATCAGCGCGTCCATAGCCGCTCTCGCTGATCTGCCCGTATGCAGAACGTCATCAACGAGGATTATTAGTTTGTCGTCTATATCGAAGGTGATTTCAGTGGTGCGGACCCGCGGCTGCGAGCCGCTTTTGGGCGAATTGAGGTCGTCGCGATAGAGAGTGATATCGAGCGTCCCGCAGGGTATATCGCTGCCGATTTTTTCGGAGAGTCGTTTCGCCAGCCGTTGCGCGACGATTTCGCCCCTGCTTCGGATTCCTATTACGGCTATTTCAACGCCCTCGGGAATATCGGCGATAATTCGGCTTGTCAGCTTGTTGAGGATGCTGTCGATTTGTTTGGCGTTCAGCAATACCTTCATTTGTCGCTATTGACCCTCTTTTAGAACATGCTTAAGTTTGGAAAATTATATCAATTCCGGGTTTTAAAAGCAAGCCGCTTTTCATCAATTATTGCCTCAGGAATTAAGGATTGATATCAGGTTTGAGTGTTGTCCGTCAAACATAAGGCGGATAAAAGTTTTTAGTTTTGAGTTTCGGGCACAGACCTTTGCCATATTGCGGCGGCGATGGCGGCGGTGATGATGCAGACGAAGATGAAAAAGGCCGTGGGGATGGCGGCTTTTGGGCTGATGTAGTCAATCGCCAGGCGTGTGCCGAGGGCAGCGTTCTGCATTCCAACCTGGAGGGCCAGCGTGCGTTTCTGGCGATAATCCATTTTGAAAAATGCGCCGACGCCATAGCCGCCAAGCATTCCGCCGAGATTCAGGATGATTACAGCCGCCAGAATCGGCCCCGTTGCCTCAAGGATAAACTCACGGTTAATCGCCACAACAAGAGCGCAAATAAACACGATGAAAGTTGAGGACAGGGCGGGGAAGACAGGAAGAATTTTTTCCACGGGTTTTCTGAAGTAATGCCTTATGGCAAAACCAGCAAGCAGGGGGATTATTACGGTAAGAAGAACGTCGATGAGCATGGCCCAGAAATGGATTTCGATTCGCGAGCCGGCAAGCAGATAAGTAAGGCCCGGAGTGACAACAGGGCATACCAGCGTCGTAACTGTAGTGAGCGATATAGCATAAGCGGTGTCGGCTTTGGCGACATAGCTCATTACGTTGCCTGCCATCGCGTCGGGTGCGGCCCCGGCAAGAATCAGGCCCGCCGCGGCCTCGGCAGGCAGACCAAACGCTTTGGCCAACAGGAATGCACCGAAAGGCATTATTATGAATTGCGCGCAGGCGCCAATGAGAACGATAACAGGATTTTTGATGATGTGTTTGAAGTCATCGACTGAAAGCACTGCGCCTATGCCGAACATAGTAACGGCGAAAAACCATCCGTTCCAGGGCTGCAACGCAGTGAAAGGGGCGGGATAGAAATACGCAGCGACGGCGAAAATTACCACCCATACAGCGAAATACTTTGTGTAAAAATCAAGTATCCTAATTGAGCATATAGGGCAAGTATAAGTATTTTTTCTTGTAAGTGACAATAAAAAAAGCCCCGCGGGGACGGGGCTTTTGTAATCGGGCCAACAAATATACACTTGTGGCGTAATTAATCTTTCGGAATTGTCAGGACGACGAATATGCTGTTTTTTTCGTATCTGACGCGCAACATTACTTTTCCTTCTTTCGCAGCAGTTTCTACCGCTGCTTTGAATTCCTTGACGTTCTCAACCGATTTGCGGTTTACTTCCTGAATTAAGCTTCCGGGCTGAATACCCGCCATTGCTGCCGGAGAGTCGGATTCCACGTCGGTAACGAGGACTCCTTTTTGTCCAACGAACCCAAACTGTTTGGCTAAATCGTCAGTAAGATTTTGTATGGTGACGCCGAGTTTTTCGGATGCCTGCTCTTTTGTAGTATTTGCGGCGAGCTGTTCATCAGATGGTTTTTCTTCGAGTTTGGCAGTAAGCGTCTGCTTTTTCCCGTCGCGCAGGACGATGATTTCGACTTCGCTGCCCGGTTTTTTCATTGCGACGCGTCTCTGGAATTCCGCTGCTTTTTCGACCGGCTTGCCGTCAAACGCGATGATGATGTCACCGGCTTTAAGACCGGCTTTTGCTGCTGCGGAATCAGGCGAAACATCGGGAATGATGACGCCTTTGGTGTCCTTTAGTTTGAACGATTCCGCCAGGTCGGGCGTGATGTCCTGGATGGTAACGCCAAGGAATCCGCGGACGACTTTGCCTTTTTGGACGAGCTGGTCGTAAACGGACTTTGCCATATTTATTGGGATAGCCAGACCAATGCCTATGTTAATGTTTGCCCCGACTATGGCGGTGTTGATGCCGACGACTTTTCCGTCGAGGTCAACCAGCGGGCCGCCTGAGTTGCCGGGGTTGATTGCCGCGTCGGTTTGTATAAAGTCCTCGTATGCTGAAAGCCCCAGGCCGTTTCTGCCTTTTGCGCTGACGATGCCGGCAGTTACGGTGTGGCTAAGTCCGAATGGATTGCCTATGGCGATTACCCATTCGCCAACTTCAATTGTGTCGGAGTTAGCCAGCTCGAGGACGTGCAGGTCGTTGGCGTCAATTTTGATGACCGCGACTTCTGTAGAAGGGTCAGTGCCGACAAGTTTCGCCTGCAATTCCCGGCCGTCCATAAGTGTTACCATGATTTTCTCGGCGTCTTCGACGACGTGATTATTTGTGAGGATGTAGCCGTCCTTTGAGACGATAAAGCCGGAACCCTGAACGGGCCTGATGATTTTTCTTTGCTGGGGTTGCCGTTGTTGCTGCTGGCGGAACTGCCTGCCGAAAAATTGCTGGAAGAATTCATCATCAAAGGGCGATTCGAGGGAATATGTCTGGGTTATGGCCTGGTTTGCCTTGATACTGACTACGGCAGGCGAGTCCTTTTCGGCGATTGAAGCAAATGCCTTACCAAGCTGGCGAAGAGTATCGATACTTTTTGAATTCTCGGCAAGGGCTGATAATGGCGAAATTAGCGAAAAAACGATGAGAACGAAGCTGATACGGGATAATGTTTGATGTTTAGACGGCTTTGCTATCGTAATCATTTTCTTGGTATCCAAATAATCGATGTTCAGAAATACGCGCCCAAAACCTTTTTTGCTGCTGGAGTTACATGGCTTTAATACGATTTTATAGACCTTGGGTTCGGCTGGTCTAAAGCTTTTTTGGAGGGGGCGAGTTTCAGTTTGCTTTAATACAAACATTGTTGACTGTTACGGTTACGAAGCGTATTTTGGTAGCTGCTCAAATATGCGGGAAAAAGGTTAAGGATAACGGATACGAAACGGGATATTGTTCTTAAAAGGAGGTTTGGACAATGAGGCGGATACAAAATTCACTGGTTTTGGTCGTTGCAGCGGTTCTGGGTTTTGCGGGATATGCCTTTTCAGAGGAGTCGGCGACAGAAGCGAAAATGGAGCTTAAGCAGGTTTCGCTTTTCAAAAACGGCCTGGGATTTTTTGTCTGGGAGGTAACTATCCCTGAAAAAGTTAAGTCCTTTTATGTTGTCCCCGATGCGGCAGCGTCACACGGGACGTTCTGGGTTTCATATCTGCCCAAGGTAGATGTCGAAAGCGTGGTAGCCAAAGAAATAGAGGGCAAAGAGCAGGTTGAGGCAACGACAATGGTGGATTTACTCAAAGGTAATATCGGGAGGAATGTAAAAGTATATTTTAATGATAAGCCGGATGCGAATGTTGAGGCGAAACTGCTGAAAGTAACGCAAGAGCAGCAAAATCTACCCACTAATCCTTATGCTCCCGGAAGAGTAATTAACGCCGAAAATCCGGGGTATTACGGAATACGGAATATGGTGTTTTTGGGCACGGACCAGGGACAGATTGCCGTTAGCGCGGACAGGATTGTCAGGGTAGATTTTGCAGACAAAGCCCCGGCGGCGAAATACGAGAAGAAATCAAAAGAAGTCCGGCTGGATGTTTCTTTGAACAAGTCAGCAGGGGGACAAAAAATCATAGTAAGCTGCTTGGCCAAGGGGGCGACGTGGGCGCCGAGTTATATGATTGATATAACCGAACCGGAAAATGCGCGGCTTGCGGCAAAAGCGGAAGTTATGGACGAGGTATGCGATTTGAACGGAGTGGATGTGAAATTTGTTACGGGCTTTCCAAATTTGCAGTTTGCCGACGTTGCCGACCCCATTGCGATGAAAGAAAACCTTGCACAGTTTTTGCAATCGCTCATAAGAGGTCAAAGCGCACGGGGACGCGCAGCAGGAGCACTGGGAGGAGTTATGTATAATGTTGTGAGTCAGAGTATGGCCGACGACCGGCTGGAAATGGCGGGCGAAATGCCGGTAATGCCGGCATATGGAGCGGCGGAGGTAGGTAAGACGGCTGAGGATTTATTCTTGTACCCTGTTGAGAAAGTGCGGCTGGCGAAAGGGGAGGTTGGATATTTCCCGTTGTTCACCGAGTCGGCGCCGTATAAGCATGTCTATCGCTGGGAGATACCGAATTATATAAATCCGGAAGGGAGCTATTATGACCAGGGCAGGCAGCAGCGTGAGCCGGAGCAGCAGGAAGTCTGGCATTGCATCCGGCTGGATAACGTAATGAAGCTGCCCTGGACGACTGCGCCCGCGGAGATAGTCAAGGAAGGCGTGATACTGGGACAGGACACGCTGAATTTCACGCCGGTCAAGGAAAAGGGGACGATAAAGATTACGCGTGCGATGAACATCAAGGCAGAGCAAATAGAGCTTGAAAAAGACAGGAAACACAATGCTGTGCAATGGTATAACACAAATTGGGATTTGGTTACGGTTGAGGGGAAGCTTTCAGTGACGAATAATCAGGATAAACCGATTACGCTTGAGGTCACAAAGTCGCTGTCGGGCGAGGTGAAGGCGATGCAGCCCGAGGCAAAACTCGAAAAGTTGGCAAAGTCCCTGCGAATGGTAAATGCCAATGTCCGTCTGACCTGGACTATGGAACTTGCGGCAGGCGAGCAGAAAGAGATAGGATATACATACGAGGTTTACGTGCGTTAAGCGAGACGATAACGTATTTTAGAGGTTATTAATTTTTTTGGAGGGCATAAAATGCAGGTGCTGGAGTATTTAAAGAAATCGGGAGTAAAATACGAATCGAGGGAGCACAAGCCGACGTTCAGCGCACAGCAAATGGCGGCGGTTGAGCATGAGCCGGGGATGTTTGTCGTCAAGCCGGTTATTGTCAAGGTTGACGGCAAATACGTAATGTGTGTGCTCGCGGCCTGCTATAAAGTGGATTTGGGGGCGATGAAAAAGCAGCTTGGGGCCAAATCGGTGGAGCTTGCGGAAGAAGAAGAGATTGGACGGCTCTTTGGCAATTGCGAGCTTGGGGCGGAGCCGCCTTTCGGGAATTTGTATGACATACCGACGATTATGGATAAGGCGCTCGAAGGCGACGACCATATAATGTTCCAGGCGGGCGTGCACGACAAGGCAATCGTGATGAAGATGGATGACTACCGCAAGCTTGTCAAGCCGAAGATTCTGGAATTCACCTACCACCTCGGCTCGTGAATTGGCCGGCGTGAAAAAAAAGACCCCCGACGAATCGGAGGTCTTTGTGAGAACCCAGTTGTTTTAGCGGGCTAACGCTATTTCAGTTCTGAGTCAATCCAGCCGGTCAGTTCCTTGAGGTCTTTCAGAGTGATATCGCCCATGTGAGCGATTCTGAAGGTTACTTCTTTGAGCTTGTTGTAGCCGTTTCCGAAGGCGGTCTGGTGCTTTTCCTGAACTGCCTTGATAATGTCTGCGACAACAACGCCCCTTGTGTTCTTGACGGTCGTCAGTGTGTTGGAGGCGTACTTTTCCTCGCAAAACAGCCCGAATTTTTCCTTTGCCCATGCCCTTGTGTAATCGCCCATTTCTTTGTGGCGTTTCCATACATTTTCCATACCTTCTTTCACCAGTTTGGTGCATTGATAGTGCAGCCCGAAGATATGCGGAATGCTCGGAGTTGTCGGCGTCTGGTTTTTCTCATTGGATTTGACAAAAGGCGCGAAGTCGAAGTAGTAACCCCTCTGCGGGACCTTCTTGCATTTTTCCATAGCACGATTGCTGACAGCGGCTACAGTGAAGCCGGGCGGAAGAGCAAATGCCTTCTGAACGGAGGCAAACACAATATCCCAGCCGAGCTGGTCGAAGTGCATCGGCAGACCTACCAGACCGCTGACGGCATCCACGAATACCAAAACGTCGGGATACTTTTTCTTCATCATTTCGCTGACTTCATAAAGCGGGTTTGTAAGCCCGGTGCTTGTCTCGTTATAGACCAGCGTAATCGCGGCGTATTTGCCGGACGCAAGTTTTTTGTCAATCATATCAGCGGTAACGGCCTGACCCCACTCAACCTTCAGCTCGTCGCAGTTTCTTCCGCAGCTTTTAATGACATCAGCCCATTTATCGCTGAAGGCGCCGCAGCAGGTGGCCAGAACGGTCTCGTTGAAATCGACGCAGTTGCGGATGGAGGCCTCCCACATTCCTGACGCTGATGAAGTAACAAGGAAGACATGCTGATTAGTGAATAGGACTTTCTTGAGCATGTCAATAACTTCACCATGCAGTTGGGCATACTCTTTGCCACGATGTCCCAGCGTTGGCCGAGCCAGCTGTTGAAGGACATCTTCCTTGACCAGGACGGGTCCAGGAATAAACAATCTTGGGGGTTTTCTCCAGTCAACCATATACTTCTCCTCTACAATAAAACGTTAGTGTTTATTTATCACCAGCCCGGTATAGACCTTCGGATAAAAGAAAGTCGATTTCTGAGGCATCCTCTCGCCGGTTGCGGTGACCATTTCAATTTGTTTCATTTTTGTCGGATTCATAAATAAGGCGGCCTGTTTGGCGCCTTCGTCAACTTGTTTTATGGAATCGTCTATTCCTTCACCTGTATCTTTTACATATTCAATATTTGCGCCCTCTGCGAGGATTTTTTCGTCGATGCCGAGATGCT
>CAIODZ010000009.1 GCA_903857265.1 uncultured Phycisphaerales bacterium | reverse complement strand
TCCCGACGATAACCCGCCGGAGTTTCAAGCAGTAACGTCGCGTATCTCCTCGTAGAACTTCGCGTATTTATCCTTGTCCTCGGTCTTGCGCATCCCAATTGCCTCGCGAGGATGCTCGTTCAGCATACCCGTAATCATATAGGGTATCAAATAGCCCCATTCGATATCCTTCTGCATCGGCAACGGACAGGGAAACACGGACCCATAAAAAACCGCGTCATTACCCCAAAAACATGCATAGATACTCCCGAAAAACAAGGCTTTTGCTGCTCTTCTAAAATTTTACTTCCATAACTCCTTATCTATAAAATAGTTATAGTGGACCATTGCCCTCCATATCCTCAAAAACCTAAAGATTTTGCTTGCTTTCGCAGCCCATTTCTGGTAAACTATTTAACAATAAGAGAGGTCACACATCACGAGATTAGGTGTGTGAAAAACGAGGTGAGGGTTAAGTTAAAAAGGAGGGTGGGTAATGGGCAAGTATTTTATTGCAATTCTTTGTGTTCTTCTATTGTTGTTTGCTGTATCAACTGTTAATGCGTCTATCGTCGGCTGGAATTGTGCTGATGACGGTGATCGCGCAATCGTAATGGGTACACCAAGTTGGGCGGAAACAGATGGGGAGTACGAGCTTGCGATGCACGGCATACAGAACTGGTATCCGGGGCACGTGGCTGGTGATTTCTCTACCGATACCCTGGAGGATCCGACTGTTCGTATCATCGAGGATGTGTTCAACGACACAACGTTCGCCTGGACCGACTACCATATCACCATTGGTATGAGTCAGACCTTTTCATTTGTGAACTCAGGTCTGCTCACGCCGGCTGGTTGGACAGCGGTAGTTAGTCCTGTGTCAGCCGGAGAGATACCGAATGACGGCGGTGATGGCTATGTCGGGACTATCGACTACTATAAAGGTCCTACGGGCAATGCGATTGCCATAGGTGATGATGGCACTTTCGGTTTCAAGATATCGTTCAACGGAAGTATTTCGTACTGCATGCAACAGATTCCGACACCGGAGCCGACGACGATTATTCTGCTTGGGCTTGGTGCGGTATCCGTCATCAGAAGGAAAAGAGCGTAAATATAGCAGACATACTTGAGCAAACAAAAAGCTCACGCGATTTTGCGTGAGCTTTTTTATTTCATCTCCCGACGATAACCCGCCGGAGTTTCAAGCAGTAACGTCGCGTATCTCCTCGTAGAACTTCGCGTATTTATCCTTGTCCGCGGTCTTGCGCATCTCAATCGCCGCGCGAGGATGCTCGTTCAGCATACCCGTAATCATATAGGGTATCAAATAGCCCCATTCGATATCCTTCTGCATCGGCAGCATCTGCTCCTCGATGACCCTCAGGATAGGGCTAAGCTTAAACTTCGGATTCTTCAAAAAACTGACCAATAATTCAAGTGGGCAGTTACCCGGCCCCCTGCCTATGCCATACAGCGACGCGTCGAGGAAATTGGCATTATGGATAATGCCCTCGATGGTATTGGAAAACGCAAGCTGCTGGTTATTGTGACAGTGCATCCCGACTTCCTTGTCCTCCGGCAAATGCTTTCGGTAAAGCTTAACAAGGTATTCAATCTGCTCGCAATACAAGGCGCCGAAACTATCGACCACATAGACGACATTTACCGGCGATTTGGCAAGCTGGTCAAGGGCCTCTATTATATCCGGCTCAATCTCCTTCGATATCGCCATTATATTGACCGTCGTCTCGTAGCCAAGGCCGTGGCAGCGGTTTACCAGCTCGATTGCCTTGTCCATATCTTTGACGTATGTCGCAACCCGGACCATATCGATGGGGCTTTCATCCGCTGGAACAAACTGCTGCTCTTTGACGCGATGCGCATCAACCATAATACTAAGCTTCATCGCCGATTCTATCCCGTCGGTGATTTCCTTTATCTTTTCATCATCGCAGTATTTCCACGCCCCGAAATCCTTAGGCGGGGAAAGCTCCCGGCTGCAGCGATAACCCATCTCCATATAATCTATGCCGCTCTGCGACAATGCCCTGTAAACCTCCCGGACAAACTGGTCGGTGAAATAATGGTTGTTCATCAGCCCGCCGTCTCGTATCGTGCAATCCAGCAACTTTATTCTTTCTCTGTACACGTTAATCCTCAATCAATAAAAATTATAGTTTTCCCAAGACCTTCTCAACCACGTCTTGCTTTACTTCGACCGCCCACTGTCCATCCCTGCGGTGGACTGCACCTATTCTATCAATTAAAACAAATCTTGGCCACTTATTTATCGCCTTTTTATCGCGCTTTATTATGTCCGTCAAAGCCGCCGCGTCTATGTTTGCGGGTTTCCGGACAGGCACACCCAGTCCGGCAAGAACCTTTCTGATTCTTGCGAGCCGTTTCTCATCGCCCAGCCCCGTCTCCATTTCAATCATCCCCGCCGCGATAATCCCGATTGCCACCGCCTCCCCGTGCAGCAGTTCAAAACCGCTTCCCCATTCTATCGCGTGGCCTATTGTGTGCCCGTAATTGAGCATCCTCCGCTGGTTTTTCTCCGTCGGGTCCGCCTCAACAACCTGCGCCTTGATTCTGCAATTATGATACGCGACCTGCTCCAGCACGTCGCTCCGTCTGCGTAAAATCGCGTCGATATTGCTTTCCAGAAACTCGAAGTATTTCTCATCCGCTATCAGCGCATGCTTCACCGATTCGACTAACCCCGCCCTGTATTGCCTTTCATCGAGCGTCTTCAGCGTCGCGACGTCGATATAAACAGCTGACGGATGCCAGAAACAACCAAAGGCGTTTTTGCTCAAAGACGAATCCACGCCCGTCTTGCCTCCTATTGCAGAATCCGCCTGTGCCAGCGTCGTCGTCGGAATCTGAACTACTCTTACCCCCCTTTTGAATACCGCCGCCGCAAAACCCGCTATGTCGCCAACCACACCGCCTCCTAGCGCAATCACAACCGTATCCCTGCCAAGATACGCATTCTCCATCGCCTCAACAATCGAGACAAGAGTATTCATATTCTTCGACGATTCCCCCGGCGAAATAACATAGCTGGGAACGTCTTTGCCTGAAAGAAGTTTATCGAGATGCCCTGCCTTGACCACATTGGCATCAGTAACAACGAATTTGCCGGCGGCACCGAATTGCGATTCAATCTTCGACCAGGCACAAGTCAGGATACCCATCCCGATTTCTATCCGGTATTCACCCGCCTTCTCCGCAGGTACTTTTACGGTTACTTCAGTCATTTTTTCTCTGTGTCCTCTGTGGCTAATAACGTATAATTGATTTAACTTTATACCCCGCGAGCTTTTTTATCCCGCCAAGCTCAGCCAGCTCAATAAGAAACACCACACCCGCTATCTTGCCGCCTAACTGTTCAATCAGTTCGCACGACGCCTTTATAGTTCCGCCGGTCGCTAACAAATCATCCACCATCAAAACCTTCGCCCCCGCAGGCACCGCGTCTTTGTGTATCTCAACAGTGTTTGTCCCGTATTCGAGGTCGTATGCGACGCTCGCGGTACTGAAGGGCAGTTTGCCTTTCTTGCGAACCGGAACAAATCCTGCGTTTAACTTTGCCGCTATAGCCGCACCCAAAATAAATCCTCTGGCCTCGACGCCGACCACATACTGAATCCCCTCGCCGGCAAAATCCGCCGCCATCGCATCAACTGCCGCCCTGAAGGCCTCCGCATTGCCCAGCAATGGCGTTATATCACGGAACAAAACCCCCTTCTTCGGCCAATCAGGCACATCTCGAATATACTTTCTCAAATCCACTCTGTCCTTGCTCATAATATCCGTGCCCCTGCTATTGTTTCCTAATGTTCCTCCTTTTATTTTACCACTACAAATTATAGTATCCAGTATTAATTACCTCCCCGCCGTCTCTCAGACAGACAATTTCCCCGTTAAAATCATAAATCAGAAATGAACAACCTCTGTGGCTAATTAAAAATCAGAGTAATCTGTGGAATCTGTGGTTAATGTTACAGTTCTTCCATAAACTCATAGAGCTTCGTCAACGCCTCGTGCTGAATCTGCCGGATTCGTTCGCGGGTCAAACCCAGCTTATCGCCGATTTCCTTTAACCCCATCGGCGCTTTGCCGTCAAGCCCGTAATGCAGCCGCAAAACCTCCGCGTCTCTCGGGTCCATCCTGCTCAATAGCCCAACCGCCTTGGCCTCTTCCTCATTTTCAACCATCTCCTCTTCAGGCCTCCCCACACTCCGGTTGCTGATGTTCGTGTCGAATGACTGGTTCTCTTCGCCCGAATCTTCTTGCTGATTGTCATTTACCGAGCCGAGGACCTTCACCGTCTCGTCGATAACCCTTGCCTTCTTCACGGACATACCTGTCACGTCCGCCATTTCCTCGACTGTCGGCTTCCTGCCAAGCTTGTTCGCAACCTCCGCCATCGTATGACGCCACTGGTTAATCAGCCCGATCATATACCCAGGTACATGAACAGGACGAACGTCTCCCAGTTGTGCGCTCTTTATGCCCTGCCTTATCCACCATGCCGCGTATGTGCTGAATCGCGTCCCGCGATTCGGGTCAAAATAATCTACAGCCCTTATCAATCCGAGGTTGCCCTCCTCAATCAAATCGCCCAATGACATATTGCCCCTGTTGGCGTATTTCTTGGCGATACTGACTACTAATCGAAGATTGCTCCGAACGAGCAGTTCGCGCGCCTCCGGGTCATTATCTTCAGCTATCCGCAAAGCCAGCTCATGTTCATCTTCCGCTGAAAGCAGCGGTGCCTCGTCTATTTCCTGCAGATACTCTTTTATTGTCACATCAAAAGCCATATTTATCTCCTCTGTACGCAGTACGCTGAACGCTGTACGCTGTAGGAATATCGACACACTTTCCCCCTCGGTTTACCTGAATTTTACTGACATAACCCTCGCAGAAAGGAAAATATCCCCCATATTATCACCACTAACCAAGGGTTGCATGCATGACAATGCAATCTCGGCTTTGGCAACAAGCCCGGAATGACACTACACGAAAAAGTTATGCTCTTTAATAGAAATGACGCATACCGTTTTACTTTTTTGCAAGAGCCGCAGATACCGCCTTTTTGATTTCGTTGCCTGTCAAGCCATCATCCATAATTTTGCCGTCAGGACCCACCAAAAATATCGATGGGATGCTATAAACACCATAATCCACTGTTACCGTACCCTTCGACCCTTTGCCGATAAATACTTGCGTCCAGCGAATGTCTTTGCTCTCGACAAACTTCTTCACTATCTCTCTGTCCGAATCCTCGCTTAAACTTATCATCACAAATCGCTTGTCCTGACCGAACTCTTCGTATGTCTTTTTGAGATTCGGCATCTCAGCGACACATGGCCCGCACCACATTGACCAGAAATCCAGCAGCACGTATTTACCCCGAAAATCAGAAAGCTTCAGCAGTTTCCCATCGAGGGTCTCGACATTGAAATCCGGCGCTGCATCACCGAACTTCAGGTTAACTGACGGTTTCAGAACAACTTCGCCCATATCAAATGGCTTATCATCACCACGCGATTTTGCCGGCGGGATAGTAATAGTAGCACTATCTAATCTGGCGATTTTTTCGCCTTTTCGCTCAACGAAACCGTCCAACCTGTATTTTTCCCTCTTTTCCCTCGGCTCTACCATATCCCCAATGAAAGTCCCGTCAGAATGAAGCTCAAAGTCGGCTCTTTCTGCAAGCAGTTTAAGCCACTCCCTGCCCATGTCCGATTCATAAAAATCGAACCACCATTTTATTCTCTTTTCAGGAGTGTCAAATTCTTTTGGCATTTCGGGCTCTTTGATATCATCGTACCAACCGGGTCTGAACCATTTCTTTTTGCATTGCCAAACAGGATTGAGATATCCGTAAAAAATCGCATTACTATCGGCCGTCAGTAGAAGGAAGGTAGCGAGTAACTGGCGGTCGGACATAAGGCCACTGTGACAAGACGCTAAATTAATATCGGCAGCCAGTCCGGGAGCTAATTTCAGCCGGCCGATAACCGTCCTTCCCTGCGTTTTGATTTCTACGTTCATCGTTTTACCCGGCTTTACCCAAATGGGAGGCACAAGAGTAATGGAACTCCGGGACGGGATTTTGCGGCTCTCCAGCAGAATAATACCGACAGGCGGCACGTGCTCAAAAACAAAACGTCCCTGCGAATCAGTCATTGCCTCTCCCTTTATCTGGACACAGCGACTTAGATACACCCTGTTCACATCTGCTGATAATCCCAGCAAATCCTCGTCCATTTTAAGCCAGAGGCGTTGATTGGCCAACGGTTGCCCCCTGTTTGTTCTTATGCCCTCAATGCGTCCCCAGGACTGCACGACCATTCTCGGATTACTTACAAGATCAAAACTATATGCCATGCCGAACCCCTTGTCGTTGGCAATGACGAAGACGAGATTCTCTTTTCCCAGCTTGACCGCAAGCTGGCCCTTGGCGTCGGTCTGCAGCCGTTCTCCGTCACTTTCAACGGTTGTGCCTTTCAGGATGACATTTGAGTCAGCGCCAACACAAAAAACCGTCTCATTGGATATAGGCCTGCCATCCGGAGTTTGCACCTGAATTGTAATCGGCGGCTTCGATTCCACCTGTAAACCTGCAATCGCTGCAATTTTATTTTCCGAAAGCGAGTAATTATAAATGCGAACGTCGTCAATCAGACCGTGCCAGCAGCGCCCGGTCAACTCTATATTTTCGCCGATACAAACCGGAAAGTCATTGGTCGCGATGGGGCCTGTCCGCCATCCTGAAGCGTCTATCACCCCGTCAACATAGATTCTCATCTTTTTCCCGTCATAGACGCACGCGACGTGATGCCACTCGCCTGTGCCAACTTCGGTCATACCGTTAAGATAGTCATTGGAGCTGACTCCGAAGTGAAACACGTTTTTGGCGAAAGAGGTTGACATACGCCATGCGGTATCGCCCTTGGTTACAATCCCCGTCCACTCCTGCGGTACGGAAGTTATATTGACCCACGCCGAAATCGTTATCTGGTTTGTAATATCAAAAGCCGGTTTGTTGGCGATTTTTACGTAATCACCTTTGCCGCTAAACTCGAGCGCCCCGCCGATTTTACCGCCCTGCGGACGCCAGACTGGATTTCCGACCAGTATCCCGTCATTGCCATTGCCGGAGCTGTCAACAGCAGTATTGCCTTCGGTTTCATCAAACTTCCACCAGCCGACGAGTTTGCCCATCATATCAAAGCTCCAGACGTCGCCGGTTATTATGTTGCCGTCCGCCATAACTTCGTCAACACGCCAGTAGTATTTGGCATTCTTAATATCCGGCGGCCGAAGCTCATCGGGTTTATTGACATCGCCAAGATGAGAGAGGTCCTCTTTGCTCGTTCCGAAATAGACCTTGTGAAATGAGACACCTGCACCTGTCTGCCAGTTGAGTTTAACATCGGTGCCGGCACGCATCGTTGCGCCGTCGATAGGATCGGGCCTTGTCGCTTTTACCGGTGCAGTTATGCCCGATTTCTTAGGAACACCTAAGATGAAAGGATTGAAACCACCAGCATAAACAACCTTTCCTTTTTTAATAAGCACCATCGTCGGCCAACTGGGTATCCCGTATGCCGCGGTTGTCGCTCCCCGGACCGGAAATTCTGACCCCTCTATTTTGCAATATCCCCCGCCATCCAGTGCGACGGCAAAGGGTATTTTTCTGCCATTCCAATACTCTTTACTCAGTTCCTCAATCTTCTTTTCTAATTCTTTTACGGAATTCATCGAATCATCGTGGATACCTATAATAACCACCCCCTTGTCGTGATACTGCTCGTACAGGTCCATTAACTCCGGCATCCACCCCACGCAGGGACCGCACCACGTCCCCCAAAAATCCAGCAGCACCGTCTTGTCTCTAAGGTCTGCCAGTTTTATCGGTTCACTGTTTATCCACCCTTTTATCTGCTGTAGTTCCGGGGCATCCTTTCCAACAAGGTATTGCAGCCGGTCAGCCCGCAGGTCAAAATTTACTTCCAGCTCCTTTTGCCCGGCCGCCACCTTGATATCCTTATGCTTGCTATATGTCCCCCCACTATACACTTCCAACAAATAGGCACCCTCAGGCAATAAAAACTCAAATTCCTCCTTTTGGCTCGAAAACGAGAAATACGGGACAGAATAATTGCCAACAACAATTTCCATCCCGTTCAATTTCCGCCCCATATTGTTCATATCCGTGCTTTTAATTTCGCCATATACCCGGCATACGGGTGTCAGTTTCATTTCTACCTTTTTGCCTAAGTCGCGGGTATTCACGTCCAAAAAACCAGCAAGTTTATTTTCGTAAAGACCATACAGCATGTCTCTCGGTCTGTCGTCATTGAATATCTTTTGCCCGCCCAAACCAACCATACCGTTCCCATCGCATATATATTCTGTGCCGCCTTGGCGATCGTCTCGCATCGAATAGGATTGATATACCTTGGCGCCGGCTAATGCTTCCCCCTCCGGCCCGACAACTTTCAAACTTATCTGCTTGACCTCGGCGTCTCTCCCCAGCACGGGTTTGACGGCTTTCGTAAAAACCGCAAGTGTCATAAAAACGCACACCATAAAAAACAGGACCCGTTTCATAAGATTCCCCTTTCCTTGAGTTGGAGCTGTTTTATTTGACATTTCCCGTATTTCTCTGCCGCGGGCGGACTAAACGCCTCACTACATTCTTATAATACAACAACTTCATCCAACTATAAAGGCATTTCACGGAAAGCAATTGTTGATTACTAAAAGTATGATTCTCTCACGATTAGAATATCATCTCGCAACAGTTCCGCGTTTGAAATCAGAAATTAATAATCGGCAATCGCAAATCAGGAATGACCTTGTGCCTTAGTGTCTTGGTGGCCTAATAAACAGCGTAAATCAGTGTTAATCCGTATCTGAAAAATCTCTGTGTTCTCTGTGACCTCTTGCCGAAAGGCATCCCTTAGGGAGTGGCTAAAAAATGAGCTTGCATAATTATTCCAAAAAGTGACAATATCGTAATAAAACCGTAACATCGGCGCGTCAAGATAAGGACCTGACGCCGGATGCAAATGTTCATAATGGTTGTGTATTTCAGGAGACAAGCAATGAAAAGGTATTTACCTGTAACTCTATTGGCCTGCTTTCTTGTTTTAACCTCACTTGTTTGCGGATGCTGTATGTGCTGGGGGTGGCCCGCAAAGGCGCACTTTGAAAGGACAGAGCAACTGTCGGCTTCAATGGCAGTATTGGAGCGGATAAAGATTGATACGAGCTTCGGCAACGTGAAAATCACAGGCGCCGACACGACGGAATGCAGCGTCACCGCCAAAATCAATGGCCAGGCGCCGACTTTGGACGAAGCTAAACAACTCGCGGAGCAGACAAAAATAACGCTTGTTACCGAGGGCAAGGTCCTCGTATTCAAGGTTGAAAAACCGACTTTGAGCAGCAACCGTTCAATCGGGGTCAGTTTCGATGTTACCGTGCCTACCAGAACAGGCATAAAGTGTGAAACCTCTTTCGGCAATGTCGAGCTGAAAAATATCACGGGAGATATCGACGCAAAAACCAGTTTCGGGAAAATAGACGCGGAAAATATCACAGGCAAAGTGCAATTAGACACCTCATACGGCGAGGTTGACTGCGAAAAAATAACCACTGGCAATTTTTCGGCAAAATCGAGCTTCGGAAAAATGGATGTCGATTTCTCCGCCGCCTGCCCTCCCGATATACGAGCGAGAATTGAAACCTCATTCGGCGAAGTGGACGTGGCTGTCCCGCCGAATTTCGCGGGGGACGTAGCCGTTGAAACGAGCTTCGGCAGCGTCAAAACGGAACTGCCTATAACCGTTAAGGGCGATTTCGGCAAGACCAGGTTTTACGGCTCAATCGGACAAGGCAAAGGCAAAATAGACCTGAAAACCAGCTTCGGCTCAATAAAAATAAAGTAACAAAAAAAGAAAAAAAAGGGGTCAGGTCCCTTTTTGGCCTGACCCCTTATCATCTCTGTTACAAACCGCTTTTATAGTGTTGGCTGTTCCGGGCCGCCTGGCTCATCTGCCGCTGGCGGCTGTTCCACTGGTGTGCTTTCCGGCTGCTCGCCCTCTGTCGCGACGGCTTCTGCTACAACCGCGTCTGTGCCTTCGCCTGCCTGCCCCTCAGAGGACTGCCCTTCCGCTGCCCACTGTGCCCTTCGCAAACTCAAGCCAATCTTCCGTGCCTCACTATCAACCTTCAATATCTTCACCTCAAGCTCATCATCGACCTTGACGATGTCCTGCGGCTTCTTGATTTTCTGGTCCGACAGCTCCGAAATATGCAGCAATCCCTCAAGGTCCTCTTCAAGCTGCACAAATGCTCCGAAATTCGTCAGCTTCGTTACCTTGCCCTTGACGATATGGCCGGGAATATACTTTTCCGGTATCGCGTGAACCCACGGGTCCTCGCTCAATTGTTTTACGCCAAGCGATACTCTCTGCTTTTCCGGGTCGATATCCAGAACGACACACTTTACCTTGTCGCCCTTCTGCAGCGCCTCATTCGGATGGCTGAACTTCCTCGTCCAGCTAAGGTCCGAAATATGAATCATCCCGTCGATGCCTTCCTCAATCTCCACAAACGCCCCGTAATTCGTAACGCCGCGGACCGTCGCGTTGACCAATGTCCCCGGCGGATACTTCTGTGCCGCTACCGACCACGGGTTGGTCTCCGTCTGCTTCAATCCGAGCGAAATCTCCTGCTTGTCCTTGTTGACGTTGAGGACCATCACCTCGACTTCGTCGTTAAGATTCAGCATCTCGCTTGGGTGATTGAGCCGTTTGGTCCAGCTCATCTCGCTGATATGAACAAGCCCCTCGATCCCGTCTTCGAGCCGGACAAACACGCCGTAATTCATAATATTGACGACTTTGCCCCTGACTCTCGAGCCGACCGGGTAATCGTGCTCGACGTTTTCCCACGGGCTTGGGCTTTTCTGTTTCAGGCCGAGCGATATCTTCTCATTCGCCTTGTCAACGCCGATAACTACGCACTCAATTTCATCATCGAGCCGGACAACTTCCGACGGATGACTCACGCGGCCCCAGCTCAGGTCTGAAATATGAAGCAATCCATCTACGCCGCCAAGGTCCACAAACACGCCGAAGTCCGCGATATTCTTGACGATACCTTTTCGTCTCTGGCCGACCTCGATTTCCGTAAGAATCTTTTCTTTGCTCTGCTTGCGCTCATCCTCGATAAGTTTGCGTCTCGATATGACGATATTCCTGCCTTCGATGTCAATCTTCAAAACTACGCACTCAACTTCCTTGCCTATGAACCTGCTTATATCGCCGGGCCTGCGTATATCGACCTGCGACGCCGGCAAAAATACCGGCACGCCTATATCAACCAGCAATCCGCCCTTAATCCGGCGGACGACCTTACCCTTGACCGTGTCACCTTCCTTCTTGGTATTAATCAGGTTCTCCCAGCCCCTGATTCTGTCCGCTTTGTGTTTGCTCAGCAGAAGCAGCCCCGTCTCCGAATCCACATCTTCCAGCAGCGCCTCTATATCTCTGCCTTCCGCTATTTCCGATGGGTCATCGAACTCAGCCGCGTCAATCACGCCTTCGCTCTTGAGCCCCACCTCGACAATAACATCGTTCCCGATTTGGGTAACTATTTTGCCCTTGAGAATCGTCCCCGGCTGATGCGAATCCACCTTGGCCAGGAGGGCCTCTTGGAACATCTCATTTTCCTTTTCACCGAACATCTCATTGACCTGCTGGTCAACCTGCTCGGCAGTCAAACCCAACTTGTTAATTATATTTCTGTCAACCATAACTATGCTATTCCCCTGTGGTGTCTCGTTTTACGCCCGTCCGCGCCCCACATTTACGCCGACGAACCACCGAGCAACATAGCCCGGCTAAAAAGTTTCTAATTCAAAATCAAAAAAAACGCCTGCCTACACAGCAAACGCCCAAAAATCGTCTTTCGTCATTCGGTATCAACCGCTTCGAGGTGCTCTACGAAGTCATCTATAATCCACTGGGGCGTTGAGGCCCCCGCTGTCACACCTGCGACCTGACAGCCGAAAACCTGCTTTTTATCAAATTCGTCCCAGTTTTGCAAATGAAATGTTTTATTATTGTACTTTTTGCACAATTCCGC
>CAIODZ010000008.1 GCA_903857265.1 uncultured Phycisphaerales bacterium | reverse complement strand
TTGGGCAAGTTTTCGAATGTTTTATCATTTTCAGCCATAACGTTGCTCCTAAGTTATTGATGCTCGGTTAACGGCTTATTCGTTTACGCGGTAATCGCGCCGCCGAAGACGAAATCGAGGCCTGAACGCAGCTTTCGCAACTGCTCGGTCTGGCTTGAGAGATATTCTTTGCCTTTGCCGGTGATTGAGTAGTAACGTCTTTTGCGGCCTGATTTGGCGGTTTCGACGCGGGCCTTGACGAGGCGTTTGGCTTCGAGGTTGTAGAGCAGGGGGTAGAGGGTGCCTTTACCCAGCGTGAGGATTTCGTCGCTGCGGTTTTCGATTGCCTGGGTCAATTCGTAGCCATACATTTCGCCTCGTGAGAGAATCTGAAGCACAACTACTGGGGCGATGCCTTTGAGTAACTGACTTTCAAATTTCATACCAATCTCCTTTTCAGAAAACATCGTATTTAGTCATACTATATTGTTATGCTTATTATGTATTACATACTATGCGATGTCAAGTAAAATTTTAAAAAAATTTTAAATATTTTTTACGCTGGTTTTGTGGCAGTTCGGTGGGTGGCGGAAAAGCCGGAGATGGTTGTGGCCATGAGCATAACCAGGAATGTAATGGCGGTAAAGCAACTGGCCCAGGTTGCGGCTGGGAAGTAGGCGGATTTGACAATGACTACTCCGACGGTTAAGGACTGGAGGAACATTTTTATTTTGCCGGAGGCGACGGCGCGAAAATCGATACCTTTGGCTTCGGCGGCGTGGCGAAGAATGGTAACATATCCCTCTCTGCCAATAAGGATAACGGCGATACCCCAGCGGATGACGTTCATATAAGTTTCGGAAATGGTGAAGAGGGCGGGTTCGCGGATAAGTGCGAAGCAGATGAATGCGCCGCAGACGAGGATTTTGTCGGCGAGGGGGTCGAGCATACGGCCGAATTTGCTGGTGATGTTGAGTTTTCGGGCGATGGGGCCGTCGATAATATCGGTAAGGCCGGCGATAATGAAGACGGTGAGGGCGGCGTCGAAAGCGAAGGTTCTGTCTTTGGCATGGGGGATATAGAGAAGCATACCGAGAAAGAGTATGGTCAGGACGAGCCGGCCAAAAGTCAATATGTTAGGAACCTGTTTTAGCATAGGCAGAGTTTACATATTGATTCGGGTAATTCAACATTAAACTTTTTTGCAGAGGAGGTCGTAGTTTTTGAAGGAGGTTACTTTGGCATTAATAAAGGAGCCGGGGGAGGCGTGGCAATCGCGGATAATGCAGATGGAGTCGATATCGGGGGCCTGGCCGAAGAAACGGGCTTTGGCGGTGTGATTTTTGTCGATGCTGTCAACGAGGCAGGTCAGTGTGGCGCCTATTCGGGATTTATTTTTGTCGAAGACGATTTTCTGCTGGGCGAGCATAAGTTTTTCGATGCGAAGTTTTTTGACGTTATCGGGAACCTGATGGGGGAGGTTGGCAGCGGGGGTTCCCTGTTCGGGGTAGAAGGGGAAGCAGCCGAGGTTGTCGAATCGCGCCCATTTGACGAAATCAAGAAGTTCGTTGAAGCGAGCGTCTGTTTCGCCTGGGAAGCCGACGATGAAGGTTGTGCGGAGGACGCAGCCGGGGATTTTGGTTCGGAGGGTTTCTATTAGCCGGCGGATTTTGTCTTTGGAATGAGGGCGGCGCATTGCTTTGAGGATTTGGGGGTTGATGTGCTGGAGAGGGACATCGAAATACGGGAGGATTTTGTCGGAGGAAGCGACGGTTTCGATGAGGCGTTCGGTGATTCCGGTGGGATATAGATAAAGCAGTCGAATCCAGCGGAGTCGCGGGATTTTGGCGAGGTCGGAGAGCAGTTTTGGCAGGGCGTTTTGGATATTGAGATCGCGGCCATAGGCGGTGATGTCCTGTGCGATGATATTGAGTTCGACTGCGCCTGAGGCGACGAGTTGGCGTGCTTCGGTGAGGATGAGTTGTTTTGGTTTGCTGCGTGCTTTGCCCCTGATAGCGGGGATGGTGCAGAAGGAGCATTTTTTGTTGCAGCCCTCGCTGATTCGGAGGTATGCCCAGTGGGGCGGGGTGATGCGGAGTCGGGTTCGGTCGTCGTATGGGATTTTGAGAGGGGCAGTTACGGCGGAAACAGGTTTGTCGGAGGTGAAGGTCGATTGAATTATATCGACGATGTTGTCGCGTGATTCGAGGCCGAGTACGGCGTCTATACCTGCGGTTTCGTTGAGGAGGTTTTTGCCCATTCGCTGGGCGAGGCAGCCGGCGACGATGACTTTCTGGATATGGCCCTTTTGTTTTCGTTTGAGGGCGTGATTGATGGCGTCGAGGGCTTCGATTTTGGCGGGTTCGATGAAGCCGCAGGTATTGATGACGACGACGGCAGCGTTGTCGGGGTCCTGTGTTATGCAGAAGCCGGCCTGGGCGATTTGGGCGAGCATACGTTCGCTATCGACCATATTTTTGGGACAGCCGAGCGATATAAAGCCGACGGTAATTTTCTTAGTATTCATTGACTGATATAATAAAGTGTTTGACGGTTATCACAAGGTTGTTATACTAAATAACGGCTTAAAATGTTTTTTGAAATATGAGGAATCCATAATTTTCTGGAGGGCAGTATAATGGATGAGCTTAAAGCAGGCAAGCCGGGCGGACAGAACCCAGATAAGCCGATACCGTTTGATGACGGGTTGTCGGTGTCACATTCGCCATTGGACCTCGGAGGGGGCACATCGAGCAGCGCAGGCGAAGCATCAGAAGATATGCCTATGCCTGTTATAAAGGACACGGGCAAGAAGGTGAGCTGGCCCGACCGGATTACGGGCATCAAGACGTTTTATACGAAGCTGCATCCCGGCGCGATTGAGTTCCTTGATGAGCAGATTTGCAAATGGCTGACGGATAACCCGGGCGTTACCATAAAGCGGACGAATATTGTTACCGGTGATATAGTTGCCAAGAAGACAGAACCGAATATTATCATTACGGTTTGGTATTGATTTTTGCCACGAAGACACAAAGTTGGTTTTGAGAGTTTAGTTTTTAAATGCAGTTGTTCACTAGGGGTGGC
This sequence comes from uncultured Phycisphaerales bacterium, assembly GCA_903857265.1. Lineage (GTDB taxonomy): Bacteria > Planctomycetota > Phycisphaerae > Sedimentisphaerales > Anaerobacaceae > Fen-1362. Next base: position 7,012 of record CAIODZ010000008.1, on the reverse strand, counting down.
CTGTTGGATGGCCTGAGAGTAAACCCTTTGAACCTGAACAGGACAGCTGAAAGAGGCGAGGCCTGCGTAGGGAAGTGATAGAGACAGTCGAAGATGTTGATATGAGATTGAAATCGCTTCCTTATGAAAGCGATTTTTTTATTTTAAGGCGGTAAAAGAAATGGCGACACAGTTAGAAACAGCGAAGGCCGGGCGGATAAGTCCAGAGGTTGAATACGTGGCGAAGGCCGAAGGTGTTGAGGCGGGTTTAGTGCGTGATGAGATAGCGGCGGGGCGGTTAGTGATACCCGCCAATGTGATTCATTTGAAGCGGAATTTGAAGCCCCGTGGAATAGGTCGTGTGCTGGCGACGAAGGTTAACGCGAATATCGGGGTGAGCAGCGTTCGCAGCACTGTCGGGGAAGAAATTGAGAAGATGCGGGTTGCGATAGAAGCGGGGGCGGACGCGATAATGGACTTGAGCACGGGGGGTGATTTGGATGTGATAAGGGAAGAATTGCTGGCCCAATGTCCCGTGCCGTTTGGGACGGTGCCGATTTACCAAATGGTTTCGGACAGGACGGTTGAAGAAATTGATGAAAAGATAATTCTTGATGTGATTGAGAGGCAGGCGAAGCAGGGGGTCGATTTTTTTACGATTCACGCGGGTGTGTTGAGGGAGTATGTGCCTTTGACAGGTAAACGGGTAATGGGGATAGTAAGCAGGGGCGGGGCGTTATTGGCGGAATGGATGCTTTATCACGGGAGGCAAAATCCGCTGTACGAGATGTTCGATGAATTGTGCGCGTTGATGCGTGAATATGACGTTTGTTTTTCGCTGGGGGACGGGTTACGGCCCGGAAGTTTGGCGGACGCGACGGATGAGGCGCAAATTGCAGAGCTGCGGACTCTTGGTGAATTGACGCAGCGTGCGGTTGAGGCGGGATGCCAGGTTATGGTTGAGGGGCCTGGGCACGTGCCATTTAACCAGATAGAGCACAATATGAAGATTCAGCAGGAGATTTGCCATAATGCGCCGTTTTATGTTCTTGGGCCTGTGGTAACGGATATTGCGCCGGGGTATGACCATATAACGTCGGCGATAGGCGGGACGGCGGCGGCTTATTACGGGGCGTCGTTTTTGTGTTATGTTACGCCGAGGGAACATCTGGGTTTGCCCAATGCTGAGGACGTGCGGACGGGCGTGATTGCTGCGCGGATTGCGGCGCACGCGGGCGATGTGGCGAGGGGACTTGCAGGTGCGGCGGACAGGGACATGAAATTGAGTATTGCAAGAGCGAACCTCGACTGGGACAGCCATCTGTCGCAGTCGCTGGACCCGGAAACGGCTGTCAGGATGCACGAGGAGGCGTGCAAGGGAATAGAGGAAAACGGTAAAATGAACGCGGATTACTGCTCGATGTGCGGCAAACAGTGGTGCAGCGCAAGAATAAATAAAGAGATTCGCGAAAAATTGAAGGCGGGAAACCATTAGAAGTAAAATATTGTGCACAGGGAGGCCGGTAATGCAGGTTAGAGACAGGATTCTGGGTGCTGTTGGAGTGAATATTTTACTATGCAGTATTTGTCTGGGCTTTGAGGACGAGGGTTTTCAATGGTGGTCATACATGGAGGCGTCGACCGGGATTGCCAAGGACTGGAAGGCGACGTTTCGGCAGGACTTTCGATTGGGCGACGACGGCGGCAATTTATATTATGAGCATTCGGATTTGATATTCACGTACAGCGGGCTGGCAAAGTGGCTGGACGTCGGCGGGGGATTTCGGCTGGTATATGAGAAGGACGATGAAAATGTGTGGCGTCGTGAGAATCGGCCTCTTCTGGACGTGACCTTGAAGGGCAGTTTGTTTGACTGTTCGGTCAGCAGCAGGAACAGGATGGAGTACAGGGATTTTGAGGACAAGAAGGACGTTTGGCGATACAGTAACAAGTTTGTGGTGAAACTGCCGATTGAGGTTACACCTCTGAAACTGAAGCCATATACTGCTGACGAGGTGTTCATTACGCTCGACGACGACAATATTGACAAGAACCGGCTTTACTTTGGAGTGATAATGCCGCTGCGAAAGGGCATCGATGCCGACATTTACTATATATGGCAGTCGAGCCGGTCGGGGAATGAATGGAAGGATATTGAGGTGCTTGGGACTGGGCTGAAATTTGAGTTTTAAACGATAAATCAGCTAATCGAAATTATTCTGTAACAGTGATTGTTCCAGTCATCTGGTCGTGGCCGATTCCGCAGAAAACATCGCAATGAAACTCGAAAGTGCCTGTTTTTTCCGGCGTGAAGCGGATTGTACTGACTTTTTCGGGAGAAATGTCAGACCGGAGGTTGAGGCCGGGACAGTTAAATCCGTGCAATGTGTCGAGAGATTTCAGCTCAAGCGTTACGGGAACGCCTTTTTTCAGAGTAATCTTGTCCGGTGAGTATTCGAATTTTTTAGCGGTAATTTTAATCACCTGTTCTGCGCCGACTGAAACCACCGGCAGGTCGGTTATCGCAAAATCAACGGGAGCAATTTTGGGCTGGGCCTGCCGATAACCCAGGCCTTTGTATGGGTGAGCGGCATCCCAGGGTATCTGAATTTTTTTGGGGACAGAGTGCGGCGCGGGCAGCGGATACATAAGGCCCATGGCGGAATGGTGCGCGATTTGGCCCGTCATGTGGTTATTAACCTGGTGGATGTGGCCATAGAGAACGACGACGCTGCTGAAAGGAGTCAGAAGTTCTATTGCTTTGGCTCCGTCGGCTGTGTTCCAGTCCCAGTCGGCGGCAAGATCGAAGAGCGGGCGATGAGTGAGAACTACAATCGGGGCGTTTTTGTCGAGTTTTTCGAGGTCGGCCTTGAGCCAGCCGAGTTGTTCCTCGCCGAGAGTCGCGTGCGGGTCGGAGACGTTGTCGAGGGCGATGAAATGAACGCCCTTGTGGTCGAAAACATAGTGAGTTTCTAAGAAAAATTCTTTGAAGGCCTTGCCGTTGTCAAGAGAGGCATCGTGCTCGCCTGCTAAAAAGTAGAGGTTCTGAATCTTCAGCTCTTTTATGATTTCGCGAAACTCCTTCATTCGCTTTCTTCGGATTGTTTCGTCGTCGGTGGTGTGAGTCAGGTCGCCCGTAAAGACGATAAAGTCGGGCTGCTGTTCGAGTGCGTTTACACCAGCAATGACTTTTTTCAATGTGCCGGCAAAATCAGGGTTTATGGCCGGGTTATCGAATCCCCAGTGCGTGTCGGACAACTGGACAAAGGTGAAATTTTGCGTCGGCGAATCCGCTGCCAATGAATCGACACTGAAAATTGTTGCACTGATTCCGGCGATTCCGGCAACCTTTATAAAATCGCGTCTATTTAGCTGATAGTTCATAAGTTTATCTCCTTGTAATGAGTTTTGTCGATTCGAATACTGCCCAAAATCGGACACATCAAAACCTGCTATATGGCGCCTTTAGAATAGCGGCCGGGCCGGTAAAATAGAATCAGGGAAATGCTTAATTTATACTTCGCAACTACCTAATAGGAAGCCCATCGGCGCGCTACGCTTAGAGGGGATCTACTGCGCTTCGTCAGGTTTTCATTGAGTCGATTTCAAGAAAGGCGATAGGAGCGAAGATAAAGACGGGGAGCCATGCCCAGAGTTCGGGAACGATTCTGCCGAAGACGTCTTCGGTAGCGAGTATTCTGCAGGCAAAGCCGACGATAAGCGAGGCAGCGGTGATTGCGAAGCTGATTGCGATGGCGGATTTCATTGATTTGGGGTCGCGGCAAACGAGAACAGGAAGGCAAACGAGGAGCATAACGAGATTCATAATGGGATCGGTGATTCTGAAATGTTTCTGGCTGTAGAGGTTGGCGAGGTCTTTGAGCTGTGTTCCCTGCGAGGCGAGTTGAGATAATTGCAGAGAGCTGAGGAGAGATTTGTGCTCGGCTTTTCGCCTGATGGGGATGTCGTTTGGCGTTAAGTCGGTTCGGTAGGCCAAGAGAGGCGTTCGTGAGGCGGCGGCATTTTGTCTGCCTGGCTGGTGCAAGCCGGGTTTGGGGATGGGGGTGGAAAAGCCGTCGGTGAGAAGCCAGGTCTGGCTTTTGGAATCATAGGTTGCCTTGCGGGCTTCGATAATGCCTGTTGGTTCCCAAAGGAGGACGTCGGATTTTTTGGAGCGAGTTACGACGATGAGGTCATCAAAAGTGGAGGAAGCCACGTCGAATTTTTTGGCTGATATAAGTGAGCCGCTGGCATCGGTTATGAACCATACTTTGTAAGATTCTTTTCCAGGGACGGCATCTGAGCCCCTGACAAGTTTTGGGCCGAGGGCGGGGATAATCACTTCCTGGTCGATTATGAGAAGGCCGGAGAACGCTACGGCGAGGACGACAATGGGCGTGATGACTCTTTTTAAGCTGACGCCCGAAGCCATCATAGCTATTAGCTCGTTGTATCGCACCATTTTGCCGAGGGAGAATGCGGCGGCGACGACGGTAATCATTCCTGCGAAGTCGCGGAAATACAAAGTGCTCTGGAGCGAATAATAAGTGATGATGTTGGCGATTACGGCCATGGTATTCAGGTCGGCATGCTCGGTGAATTCGTCGAGATTGGCGAAGAGGTCGATGGTTATGCGCATGCCGATGAGGACGCCAAAGGCAATGACGTAGCCGATGAGGAAGTTTTTCGCAACGTATTTGTCTAATATTTTCATTTTTTTGCCGGTTTATTAAACGCTTAATGGCGAAGCAAGCGTCGATATAATTCAAGTCCAAGCAGTGAAAGAATAATCAGTCCTGCCCACATCATCGGGATGCCGAATATGATTCTGGAAGACGGGTTTTCGGCGATGTTTTTGCCCATAATAATACAGGATATGAAAACGAGAGCCGGCGCTGCGCTTGCTGCAAAAGCGGTAAGAAGATGGCCGCCTTTGAGGACGATTCCGAGGCCGATACCAATCATAATAAGTGTTACACATCCGATGCCGAAGACGAGGCGTGAGTTTATTTCGGAACCTATAGAGGTAAGTGTTCTGGTGATTCTTTTTTGAAGCTGGTCCTGCAGAGCGAGCAGCCGTTTGTCGGGGCCGTCGTGGAGGGCGGCAGATATGGCTTTAGGGGTTATTTCGCCAAGTATATCGTCGGTTTTGAAATTGTCGGCAACGGCAGAGGGCATAACAAGTCCCCTGATGATTTGTCTTGTGAGGATATTCTCCTGTGTCTGTTGCGGGTCGGGGGAGGTCCATTTGGCGTTTTGAATATCGAGAGTAAGGGTGGGGGCCGTCTCCTCGCCTTCGATATTGAGAAAGGCCTTTTGGCACCGCATGGTTCGGGGCGGGGTGTTGCCGCTGACCGGCCGTTCGGTGATAGTTACGTCGTCGGCGAGAATGAGGCATTCTTCATCCCTGAGTGAACAGGATTTGGCGGAAAATTCGACAACCTGACGGTCATTGAAGAGCTTAAAGGGTGTTTTTGCGTTGGAGGAGAAGGTGTCGTTAATCTGCTGGGCGAGGAGCTCGGCTGTGAACGTGGCATAGAGGCGGCGGGCAAGTCGATCGACGGGTTCGAAGAGCATGGGGTTTCGGCGGATTTGTTTCATTTCACCGATTTTTTTGAACTGGATATTGTCGCCGAGCAGTGCGCCAAATTCAGCGGTGAGCGAGAGTTGTTCAGCGAAGAAGGCGGCGTCTTCACCGGGGGCTATCTGGTAGGTGTTGTGGGCGTTAATGCGTACCTCGTTAATATTTTGATGAGGGTCGAAGACAACTTTCGCAGTTTCCGCGGTAACGATTCTTTTGATTGAGCCGTTGGATGCCATATCAACGGCGACCACGCCTGAGAGCACATTATTTTGCATGTCAGCGTTGTCGGCGTAAATCCTGCAACGGCCGTCGGGTGGCAGAGAATAGTAACCCTTTCGCTGGATATTTCTGAAAAGGATTTGCCTGGCGTCGTTTTTGAGTGAATTTTCCGCCTGGTGTATAAAGGCGGGCATAACATAAAAGCTGAGGAGCAGGTTTGCGGTAGCGACAATGACGGCGAGAATAAAGCCGGGGTAAACCAGTGTGAGGACGGAAATACCGCTTGCCTTGCAGGCGTCGAGTTCGTTGTCGTTGGCGAGCCGGCCGTAAACGAGGGTGGTGGCGAAAAGCGCGGCCATAGGCAGGACAAAGGTGAGGGTAACAGGGAGGAAATAAATCATAAGGCGGAGGACCTGCCCCGGGCCGACGCCGAATTCTTGGACCGGGCGCAGAATGCTGCCCAAGCTCATCATTAACGTCAGAGCCACGGTGGCGAGGATAAAAACCTTGATGACCTCGCGAAAAATATATCTGTGAAGCGTGAAAACCATATTAGATTTCTGATTTTTGAATTATGATTTGATATTGTCAGCCAATAGACGAAAATTTGCAACAGAAATCGCTCCCAAGGCGGTTTGTGCTTGAAAAGGCGGGAGTTATGGCGTAAAACAGGAACAGGATTTATCGTTGATTGGCGGGTAATTTATGAGATATTACAGGACAATCGTGTTGAGTGTTGTGTTTGCCGGTTTATTTGCGGCTTTTGCGCGGGCGGACGTCGTTGTGCTAAAGGGAGGGCAAAAGCTCGTGGGTGATATTGTAGCGGAGAGGCACGAGCAGATTTACGTGGACGTCGGCGTTACGGTGATAGCTGTTCCCAGGGAGGATGTTCTCGAATATCACTATGACAAGACGGGAGATGCGAATGCGGTGTCGATGCAGCCGGCGACGGAAGCGAATGAGATAAAAGCGGAGCCGGCGACAGGTCGGCTGTATCACACGGGTAAATTCCAGAAGAGGACAATTGAGCAGTGTGTGGCGGAGGTTGGGGAGGCGGTGGTTAAGGTGAGCAGCCCGGCGGGAATGGGGTCGGGATTTTTTATAAATGAGCAGGGGTATCTTATAACGAATTATCACGTCGTCGAGAAGGAAACAAAGATTGAGGTAACGGTATTTAAGAAGGAGAAAGACGGCTTCGACAAGAAGGTTTTCAAGGGCGTGCGGATTGAG
>CAIODZ010000007.1 GCA_903857265.1 uncultured Phycisphaerales bacterium | reverse complement strand
GCGACTTTACCCAACCCACCGGACACAGGGTATTCTTCGGCACGAATTCCAGCGCCGTCCTCAGTGCGCCAATATCAACCTCTAGCGCAGACATACGATATACTACAAACGTGCAATACAGAGGCACGGTAAACGCCCCTGCTTATCCGCTCACCAGATTAACAGAGGTCGTCAATGCGACATCTTGGAGCTTAATCCCGGGCAAAACCTATTACTGGCGCATCGATGAAGTTAACAATGCCACCGCCGGCAGCACCGTAGTGGGTGGTAAAGGCCCCGTCTGGAGCTTTACTTACGCACCGTTTATCACCATCGAGGACTTTGAAGATTACAACAACACAGCTGATGTAAACGCCGTCTGGACAATGGGCAAAACAACCACTTGCCCCGACTCATTAGTACCAAGAAACATGAGGGGAGTGTTGACCTACGCAATCGATACCACTGCTGGGAAACACGGTATGTTCCACTATAACAACACCAGCGGCAACAACCCGTTCTCAGAAGTAAACCGCCCCTACATCGGCGGTACGGTATTCACATCCACCTCCGGCGTGTTTTCTACGCCGCCCGCGGCATTAAGAGTAGATTATGTCGGGGCACCGCTTAACTCGGCCGTTCCGATTTACGACACGATGTATGTAGCTCTTGAAGATACGGCCGGCCATGTCGGCGTGTACTCTAATAGCGACGGGGCCACACAGATAACCACCTGGCAACAATGGTATATAGCTCTCAATGACGCCAACTTCGCCACGGTGAACAAAGCAGCAGTGAACGGTTTCATGCTCGGCGTTGGTCTGCGTTGTACTACCGACAGTTATGGCTCCACCGGCGACGGCAACTTGATGGTTGACAACATTCGGCTGTATGCTCAGACATGCAACCCGAATCCGCCGTTTGATTTAACTGCTGATATGGACCGTGACTGCGATATTGACGTCTGTGATTTGGACGTCTTCGCGAACGACTGGCTCGCAAAAGCTGAAGACAGGACTTTCGCAGTAACGGCACCCTCAGATTCGAACCTGATTCTCTGGTACAAATTCAACGAAACCAATGTCAACGCAACTTCAGTTACTGATTTCGGAACAGGTGATTTAAACGACTATGCAGGCACTGTCATCAATCCGACCACCGCCCAGACATGGAAACCCTCCATAGGCCGTAGTGGCCACCTTGGCTGCATATATCTGCCTTCTGGTGGTAGCAGCTATGTTAGAGTACCTCCAACTTGTATGGGCTTCATGGGCGACGCCAATCATGGCGGAGCAGACGGCGGCGGCGAAAGCTTCTCCGTTTGGATCAATGCGGACATGACTGCGCCCAATATGCTGACTTCGTGGAACGGTATCTTCGGCATCTGGGACAATGCGAACAGCAACGCTTCAGGCGAACTGTTAGAAGTCCATTGCCCGGCTCCTGTAGTACTTCCTGCCTGCAACTTCATCAAGAGACAACCGGGAACAGGGGCAACTGCCTCATCAGGCGGAATAACTGCAGGGAACTTTGGCGGAAAATGGAACCACTGGGCATTCACCAAGAACCCCTTCTCCATGAAGGTTTATTGCAACGGCAACATGGTCGGGCATATTGACTCAAATGGCCTTGCTGGGGACCCGAATTTAAATGAGTATGGTCCATTAGTCCCATGGAATGCTCCCGCCGGCATACAGGACGTCAAAATCGGAACACGCGGCGGCAACTGGGGTATGTGGAACGGCTACATCCAGGACTTCAAGATGTATGACTATTGCCTGTCTCCGGAAGAAGTTGCCTGGCTGGCAACCGACGGCTCGGGCACCGTATTCATACCGCTGATTAGCAATGCCAACCTGAAGAGTTCCGGAAACGCGCATACGGAAACTATTGACTTCCAGGATTTGTCTGTAATGGGAGATCAATGGCACCAGCTCAAACTGTGGCCGTAACAAACGCAACTTGTTAATTAGTTAGTGTTTTCTTCGGGGCTTGCAACGCCGAGTGGCGGGGCAGGCCCCGTTTATTTTGGGGGTATCCAAAACTTCGCTCTACTGATACCTGATAGAAGAAACACCAACGCTAAAATAGCGGAATTTGGCAGCGTCAAGAATCTTTCGCACATTCTGTGATATGTCCTTCAGTCGAGCAAACCTTGCAAGACGGGGGGGAATGGGTTACACTTCAGCCAATTGATGATTTATTTGATTGGAGATGTAACCGTGATTAAAAGAATATCCTTCTGTTTTCTAACATCTGTCTTATGTATTGTGTCATCTGCCTTTGCAGCAGATGCAAATCAACCCTCGAAATTCACCCATACATATTCGCCAACGGGGTTTATAAAGAGTCATAGCTGGGGCTGGCCCGGGACGCGGGGACAATATCTCGGCGATGCGCCGGCTGAGTCGATGAAGAAGCTGGCCGACACGGGCGCCAACTGGGTCTGCATCGCTTTTGCCGCGGAAATGAACAAGCCAAATGAGCCGAATATCTTCTGGGGCGAGAATGACCCCTGCATGGTAACGGACAATGAAATCCGCAGGGCTATTGAGCTTGCCCACAAGAATAATCTCAAAGTCATCCTCAAACCCACAGTCAACGTGCGGGACGGAACATGGCGCGCATACATTCAATTTAAAAAATCGGACGGCAAAACCATCGACTCGGAATTGTGGGCACAATGGTGGGCCGAGTTCAACCGGTTTCTTCTGCATTACGCTCAGCTTGCTAAAGAAACAAACTGCGAAATGCTGTGCCTGGGCTGCGAGATGACGACAACCGAGCCATTCGTTAACCGCTGGCGGGATTTGATTGCCGAGATACGAAAGGTTTATCCCGGCGCAATTACTTACAACACTAATCACGGCGATGAAATCAAAATAAGATGGTGGGACGCGACAGATGTCATAGGCGTAAGCGGATACTATCCGATAGGGACAGACGATGTGCAGACGGCAATGAAGGACCTTAATAATGTTTCGCCGTCAGATACCACATTAGAGGCGTTTAGACGAAGGGTGATGCCGGCAAAAGAAAATCTTCGCAAGGTAAGCGAGAAATTCAACCGCCCCGTCTTTTTCATCGAGCTTGGGATGTGCAGCGCCAAGGGTTGTAGCGCTATCCCGTGGACACATAACGACCCCAATACGATGGTTTACGACGCAGATGAACAGGCAAGGTTTTATCAGGTGATGCTGGAAACCTTCTGGGATGAACCATGGTTCATCGGTTACGCATGGTGGGACTGGCACACCGACCTTTATTCCCTCGAAAAAGCGAAAACCGATACCACCTTTTGCATATACGGCAAGCCGGCGGAGAAAATCGTAAAAGAATGGTATAGCAAACCCAGATGATATCCTGATAATTGGCTCAACAAAACAGGTCGCCCCCGCAAAGTCGCTATGTTTTATTTCTGGAAGCAAGACCGAAGGGGCTCGAACCCTCAACCTTCGGATCGACAACCCGTAAGTCCTTGCCAATGACTACGTTAGGCACAAAAGAAAACGTCTTGTCAGCGATTGTCACTGACAAGACGGTGAACGAGGCCGAAGGGGCTCGAACCCTCAACCTTCGGATCGACAGTCCGATGCTCTAGCCAATTGAGCTACGGCCCCGAATGGTAATAAATATAGCGGCTCAAACAGGATGTGTCAATCGTTTTAACCGCGGGATTTTTACATTCTCGAGGTGGCCTGATGACGTCGAATAATCGGCTGCGATTTGGACGCTTTTTTGCCTTCTTGGAGAATTTTCATCGCCTTTTTGACATCGGCGACCTTGAGAATGCCCGTGGTTCTGCCGCCTTTGGCACCCGTGGTGCAATACGCGTAGGATATGTTGATATGGCCGGCGGCAAGTTTTTCTGCGACACCGGCAAGAGCGCCCGACCTGTTGTCGAGGTTGACGCAAAGCACTTCGGTTTTGTTAAAAGGCAGGTTGGCCGCGGTCAGAATCTTTTCACCCATTTCAGGATTATCGAGCACGGCCCGCAACACCCCGTGCTCAACCGAGTCCATCACGGTCATAGCGTTGATATTGATTTTGGCCCTGGCAAATTCCGCGAGAATGTGAGCAAGGATGCCAGGCTTGTTGACCATAAACACTGAGAACTGTGTCGTAACAAACATAGTGTTGCCTCCTGCAAAAAAAGACCTAAGTAGAACGTTTTGCTTTTAAGGCACTTTCGGTATCCGGAAAAAACTCAAATACCTGGTCGAGATTGGTAATTTTGAATACCCTGTGAAGCTGCGGGTTGATGCCGCTAATGAGCACGTCGCCGTTATAAGAGGACAAAGAGGCGCGTGTTTCGAGCAGCAGACCGAGAACCCTCGATGAGAAAAACTTTACGCCGTTGAAATCGAAGATGAGCCGGTTCGGGCGATTGTCCGCGATAAACCTGGCGATATGCCCCGCTGTAATAGAAATATCCTCCACGTTACTTATCGAGCTTTTCTTAAAAGTAACGATGGCAACACCGCCTTCAGTTGTGATTTGGCCAAGCGATTCCTCGACCATATTAACCTCGCAATCCAATTACTCGCTTAAAATGACATTATCGAAGTCCATTTTCCTTTATTTCGGCAGATTTTACAATCACCAATATAAAACAATTCACTTTTTTATATGCCAACAGGCAATAAGATGTTCATTATTTCCAGCAACAGGCACAAGGGGCGGGTTCTGGGAGAAACAGTTTTCGCCGGCGAATTGGCATCTCGGGTTAAACGGGCAACCGGGAGGCGGATTGAAAATGCTTGGAATTTCGCCTTTAAGCCGATGCGTCGAGGTCTGCGGAGATACGCTTATTTTGGGAATGGCGGCCATAAGTGCAACCGTATAGGGATGAAGAGGATTGTTATAAAGCTCGTTTACGGGCGCTTGCTCGACAATTTTGCCCATATACATAACGGCCACGATATCACAGGTAAACTGGACAACGGCAAGGTCGTGCGCGATGAACAGATATGTCAAAGAAAACTCCTGCTGAAGGTCTTTAAGAAGATTGAGTATCTGTGATTGAATGGAGACGTCGAGGGCGCTGACCGGCTCATCACAAATGACAAGTTTGGGCTTGAGGATGAGCGCTCGTGCGATGCCGATGCGCTGCCTCTGGCCGCCTGAGAACTCGTGCGGGTAACGATTTATAGCGTCCGCCGAGAGGCCTACCTTGGAAAGAATAAGGCGAACCTGTTCAGCGAGTTCCGACCCTGTTATTTTTTTGTGAATTTTAAGCGGCTCACCGACGATATTGGCGACGGTCATACGTGGATTGAGTGAGCCGAACGGGTCCTGGAAGACAAGGGTTATGCTCGCACGGATATCACGCATACGAGCGGAATTCGCGGCAAGAATATCGATGTTATCAAAGATTATTTTTCCCGATGTAACAGGTATCAGGCGAAGAATGCTTCTGGCAGCGGTGGTTTTCCCGCAGCCGCTTTCACCGACCAGGCCAAAAGACGTCGCCGGTTTGACTGCAAGCGAAACGCCATCGACAGCCTTTAAGTAGCCGACGGTGCGTCTCATCAATCCCTTCCTGACGGGAAAGTAGGTCTTGAGGTCGTCAACCTTGAGCAGGAAACCGTTTGTATTGGCGTCAGTATTCATTTCGGGTCATCGGGCCTTTCATAGCCGGGGGCAAACCAGCAGGCGACCGCCCTGCCCGTCTCCGCTTCGCTACGCCGTGGCAAGCCGTCTGAAATCTGGCGTAACTGCGGCTCGACTGTCTGGCATCTTTTATCGTTGCAGCCAATGGGACATCGGGGATGAAATTTGCAGCCCGCGGGAAAACGCAGCGGCTCTGGAACGATACCGGGAATTGTGTAAAGGCGTTTGCCGGTAAAGCCGAGGCGCGGAAGCGATTTGAGCAGGCCTTGAGTGTAAGGATGTAAAGGGTTGTCAAACAATGACTTACAATCGGACAATTCCGCTATTCTTGAGGCGTACATCACGGCAACATCCTGGGCACGTTCGGCAACTATGCCGAGGTTATGGGTTATCAGCAAAACACTCATTTGGCTTTGTTTCTGGAGCTGGTCAAGAAGGTCGAGTATCTGCGCCTGGATGGTAACATCGAGCGCCGTGGTCGGCTCATCGGCAATGAGCAACTCGGGTTCGCAGGATATTGCCATAGCAATCATTACCCGTTGCCGCATACCGCCTGACATCTGGTGCGGGTATTCTTTTATACGCCGCTTCGGGTCAGAAATGCGGACATGTTGCAGCGCCTGTATGGCAAGGTCGCGGGCATCGGATTTTGATTTATGCTGATGAAGACGGATTGCCTCTTCGATTTGGTAACCGACGGTGAAGACCGGGTTCAAGCTGGTCATCGGCTCCTGGAAAATCATGGCGATTCGGTTGCCGCGGATTGCCCGCATGCGTTTTTCGGAGAGGTCAAGCAGGTTTCGTCCGCTGAAATTGATTTTTCCGGCGACAATTTTGCCCTGGGGTTCCGGAACGAGCCGCATAATAGAAAGAGCCGTAATGCTTTTACCGCAGCCGCTTTCACCGACAACAGCAAATGTCCGGCTTTTCTTCACAGAGAAGGATACGTCCTGCACCGCGCGAACGACACCCTGCTGAGTAAAAAAATGCGTCGACAGGTTCTCGACCGACAATAATGTATCGATTTCAGGCATACGTTTATTGCACCCTCAGCTTTGGGTCGAGTGAATCACGCAGTGCGTCGCCGAAAATATTAAGCGCCAGTGAAATAAAGAAGACTGCAACGGTTGCTGCGACCATTTGCCACCAGACGCCCCTTGCAAGCTCGATTCTGGCGTCGTTTATCATCGCGCCCCAGCTTGGCCGGTTTGCTTCACCAAGACCAAGGAAACTCAAAATGATTTCCGCGTGAATAAAGGACACGAATTGAAGGGAAAAAATTATAATGACGATGTGAAAAACGTTTGGAAGCAGGTGTTTGAAGATGATACGGGAATTTGAGCAGCCGTAGCTTTTGGCTGCGATAATATATTCTCTTTCCTTATGTTTGATGACTTCACCACGAATGAGCCGGCACAGATCAACCCAGCTCGTCAGGCCGATGGCAAGATATACGGAGGTTATGCCCGCCAGCTTGATTCCGGCGATGGTCTTATCATGAAGGACAACCGCAAATGCAAGGATAAGGAGAATGTAAGGGACAGAGCTTAAAGTCGAATAAATCCAGACGACTATTTCATCGACTATTCCGCGAAAGTAACCGGCGACTGCACCGAGGGGAAGGCCGATAGCGATACTAATGAGCGAGGCGGAAAACGCAACGGTTATGGATATTTTTGCGCCGTAGAGCATTTTTCGCAGGACGGACTGGCCGAAAATGTCAGTGCCCAGAATATTCTGCATACAGGGCTGCTGATACGATGGGCCCGTTGCCTGGCTCCAAATCGCCGGTCCTATTTGCCAGTGAAAGAATTCGGCCAAATAAATGAATGCGGCGAGGAAAAAATATAGAAGTATCACAATTAAACAAACGATTGCGATAGGCCTCCTAAAGAGCCGATGAAGGCCATCCTGCCAGAAACTGACGCCCTTTGGCGGCTTAAGTTCTCGAGTATTTTCAGTCAAGTGTTATCCTCGGATCAACAAGTGCGTAACAAACGTCCGTTATAAGATTAAAAATGACAAAAAGAATGGCGCTGATATATGTCATCGCGTTAATAACAAAATAATCACGGGAACCGATTGCCTCGACCATAAGGTAACCCACGCCAGGAATACCAAAAAACCGTTCGAGTAAAAGAGAACCGAGAAAGAGAAACGGTATGGCCAGAACAACCTGGGTCAGGATGGGTATCATCGCGTTTTTGAGGACGTGCTTGAAAAGGACGCTTTTTACGTCAAGGCCTTTCGCAAAAGCGGTGCGGACGTAATCCGCACGCATCTCATCGAGCATAACAGTGCGATAAAAACGCACGCTGCCGCCAAGTCCCGTGACTATGCCGATAAGGACAGGCAAAGCAACATATTGGGGCACGGAAAGGTCCGGAGAGAAAAAGACAGGGAAAAGCCGCAGTTTGTAGGCGAGGAAATACTGGCCGAAAAGAATAAAACTGAGATAGGGAATACTCATACCGGCAATGCATAAAATGACTGCCAGGATATCCCAGATTCTGCCGCGAAGGAAAGCTATAACAAGCGCAATTGAAACAGAGATTATTACCTCGCCGAAAAATATCGGGATAGTAAGCGACAGTGACGGCCCGACGCCTCTTTTAATTTTGTCGATGACAGGTTCACGGTCGAGCGCTCTGC
This sequence comes from uncultured Phycisphaerales bacterium, assembly GCA_903857265.1. Taxonomy (GTDB): domain Bacteria; phylum Planctomycetota; class Phycisphaerae; order Sedimentisphaerales; family Anaerobacaceae; genus Fen-1362. Next base: position 28,957 of record CAIODZ010000007.1, on the reverse strand, counting down.
CAAAATCGAAAGTAAGCGCATCCTTGAAATGCCTGACGAGCTGGCTGTCCCAGGCAAGGAACAGCGGCTTGTTGAAGCCATATTCCTCACGGATTTCCTTAATTGTTTCAGGGGAGGCGTTCTTGCCGGCGATTTCGAAAGATATATCGCCGCCCACGACCGTGAAAAGAATAAAAGTAAGCAGCAAAACGCCAAAGACAATCGGGATTGTATAAAGCAGGCGTCTTATTATATATGCACCCATATCAATCCTTAACTTTGTTGAGAAGTTCGGGATATTCTGCGCGTTTTTTCAAATCAACTTTATAATATTTCGACAAGCCATAGCCAAAAATATCGGGCTTATAGTTTTTGTTCCAGTCGTGAACAAGAACATATCGAACACGATGGTCCAAAAAAGCCGCGGGGCAATCCTCCAGCACGATAAGCTCCATCTTTTGATAAAGCTTTGTTCGCTCGGGGCTATCCATCATCACTTCAGTTTGTTCATATAATCGGTCAAATTCAGGATTTTTATAATTGAAATGATTAACCCCGGGAGACCAATATTTACTATAATACTCCGACAGCGAATCCTGGGCATCAGGAATACCAGCTCCGCCTCCACCTGCAAATATCTGATGCTGCCGTTTATTTTCTTTTTCCTGAAAAGTCGGCCAGTCCATATATTCCACTTCAACATTCAAGCCAATCACTTCAAGCTGTCGCTGCACAAAACTTCCGTATTGGCGGTAAAAAGTATCTGTCCCCTGCATCGCGATTTTAAGTGGAGGTATCTTACCCCCCTGGATTTTTTCGGCTTCGACGAGCAGCTCTTTACTTTTATTTGGGTCATAATCCGAATATCCCCTATTTTTAATATCAGGGTTATATGATGCCAGCACGGGAGGTATGACTCCGTAAGCAATATCGTATGTGTTATTAAAAAATAACTTTATAAACGTCTCACGGTCAATGGCATGATTTATCGCCTGCCTCAAAGGTTTGTTTTTGCTGAGGACCGGGTCGAGCATATTGAAACCGAGATAAAACGTTGAGGGGTCTTTAAAAGCATACAGGCGGATTTCCAATTGTTTCATTTTAGGCGTCAGGTCGTTGGTAGCTGTCATTGCCTCGTTCCAGCTATCCTTGGGAATGGCCCTGGCGTCAATCTTGCCTTGCATGAATAAAAGCCATGACGGCTGGTCTTCTTCAATGATTGTCCAGACAACCTTATCTGCAAAAGGCATCGTCTTTCCGGCGTCATCGAGAAGACCGGCTTCTTTATCTCCGGGATCGCCTTCAGTTGGGTATGGCTCGCCCCTGAAATTGGGATTGCGAACAAGCTCGATATAGCTTGCCCTTTCCCAATTCTTGAGTATAAACGGGCCTGTTCCAACGGGATGGGCAATAATGTCTTTGCCGTAATAATCAACTGCCTCTTTGGCCATTGGCGCATTTCTCACGTCAACCATAAGATTGTCCACCAATTGCGGCCAAGGCCTTTTTAGTTTTATTATTATTGTGTAATCATCAGGGGTAAGTAATCCTTCAATTGAACGCGAATAGTTTACATCTGCAGCGGTTTTACACGTTTTAGTATATTCCCTGAATTCATCGAGACCTGCAATTTTGTTTTCGATAACAGCCCAGTTGGGACTCAAACTCTTCACATCAGCCGTTCTTCTGACGCCATAAGCAAAATCGCTTGATTTAAACTCTCTGCCTTTGCCGTTCGGAAAACATTTGTCATCCTGGAAGCGAATGCCTTTTTTAATCCTTACGGTGCAAGTCAATCCATCGCCGCTGAATTCGGGCATACCGTCGGCCAGTAAAGGCACAAGTTGATAGGGACGCTTGAGGTAATGATACTGGTAAAGGGTCTCGAACATGTGATTGCATACATTCATGCTGTATTCATCCTGAATCAAAACCGGGTCGAGACATTTTATCTTGGAGTTGAGCATTTGGTGAAGAACCATTTCGTTGGAGTCGTGGGCGGAACTTTTGCCCTTGCAGCCGGCAAATACAAAAACAGGAAGAATTGTCATAAACAGGATAACGCATCTTTTCCGCATAATGGTCATACCTCAAATTTACCTGTACTTTTTCCAGTATTCGTCGCGTTTGGCGACATTGATTCGATAATATTTTGAAAAACCGTAACCAAAACCGTCCGGCCTATACGCGTTTATTTTAAGATTGCATACCCAGTCGTGATACATCCCGTAAAACATACGATGGTATAGAAAAGCACCCGGTGCGTCTTCCACAACGATACGCTCGGCTTTCCGGTAGAGTTCGGTGCGCTGGGGGCAATCCGGCATCAGGGCGGCCTGCTCAAAAACGGCGTCATATTCCGGATTGGAATAGCAGATGTCATTAGGCCAGGGGGCACGCTTGCTGTAGAAGGTCTGGAGAAAACTTTCGGCGTCGGGGTAATCGGCAATCCAGCCGCATTGATATATCTGAAGCTCTTTTGTGCGAAGCTTCTCGAGGTATGTGGGAAAATCCAGGTATTCAGTTTCGACCTTCAGGCCTATTTCATCCAGGGCCATTTTCAAAAACTGCCCCATCTGATGATATGTCGTATCTGTGCCCTGCATTGTCAGCTTGAATTCCGGTAAAGGACCGCCGTTAATCTGTTCGGCTTCAGCAAGCAATCGACGGGCCTTTTCAGGATTATATTCGGTTTTGGAATATTGTTTTATATTGGGGTCATAGCCGGGCATACAGGGAGGTATGAATCCGTATGCGATTTCCCCCCTGCCGTTGTAAAACAGCTCAATCCATTTTTTCCTGTCGAACGCACAGGATATAGCCAGCCGGAGCGGTTTATTTTTACCTAAGATGGGGTGTTCCATATTGAAACCGATATAGAAGGTGTCGGCTTCCAGTATGGTAATCAGCTTGATGTTTCTCTCCTTCATTTTGGGGGTAAGCTCACGACCGGAGGCAATTGCCTGGCCGAAATTATCCTTTGGGATACCGATTATATCGATATCGCCCCTTTCGAACATCAGCCATCTCGGCTGATCTTCAGGAATGATGCGCCAGATGATTCTATCAACGAACGGCATTGGCTTGCCGGCATCGACGAGTAATCCCGCCTCGCGATCGCCAGGTTCGCCCTCTGATGGATACAGCTCGCCCCGGTAAGTTGGATTTCTGACGGCCTCTATATATGAACCGCGGTTCCAGATTTTAAGCATAAAAGCACCCGTGCCAACGGGGTGGCTGGCAATGTCTTTGCCGTAACAATCTACGGCTTCTTTGGCAATGGGGGCCGTGGGAGTATAGGTAAGCAGAAAGAGAATCTGAGGCCAGGGACGTTTCAATTTAATAACCAGCGTCTGGTCGTCTGCCGCATAAAGGCCCTCGACCGGACATGAATAATTGACGTCCTGCGGCTTTTTGCAGGTCTTGGTATATTCGCGGAACTCATCAAGGCCAACGATTCTGTCTTCGAATATCCACCAGTTTTTGCTTAGCGTTTTAATGTCTGCGAGTCGTTTCCACGCAAAAACAAAATCGCCGGCATCAAGCTCCCTGCCTTTGCCGTTTTTAAAACAGCGGTCATCGGCAAATAAAACTCCTTTTTTGATTTTAATGGTATAGGTCAGACCATCCTCGCTTATGGCAGGCATATCCTGCGCCAAAACTGGAACAATTTCGTATGGCCGCTTGAGGTAATGATAACCGTATAGCAACTCGAAAAATTCGCTGCCGACGGCGTCTGAAAAAACGTCGCCAATATCGGCGGGGTCGAGTGTCTTGACTTTGTCCTGGAGACGATGCTGCAGGACATTCTGGCTTGGGGATTGAGAGGGACGTTTACCGCAACCGATGATAAAGACAACCACCGCCGCCAGAGCAGCATAAAAAACCCGCGACGCAAAATCCTTTTGCGATAAGATATTGGCCATCCGTCAGCACTTACTGATTTTACTCATTTGAATGTCAGTTTTTCGGCGGGTCCGCCAGCGGCAACGGCGATTTCAATGGGGAGCCGTCAGTTGCATTGCCGTAATTAAGGTTCAGCTCCCCCGCTTTTGTACCATCGCCAAGCAGGTTGTTATGCTCCCGTTGTAAGGCACTGATATCCCCGGATTCAATCGCTTTTTTAATGTTGAACCGGGGCTTACCCGTAATTTTGCTCAGGCAGGACTGTTCCGTATCGACAAGAACGGAAACGAGCTGTCCTTTTTGACCAGCGTCAAGAATTTCAGCACCTTTTATATATCGCTGAAAAACGTATGATAACAACTGTCCGAATCTTTTCCCAACCGCTTCCTTACTGGCGCTGGAAGAGGCCATTCTGTCGCCGAGTATTTGCAAAATTTTGCTGTCCATAAGCTCTCGCTCAACGGTCCAGTCCGCATAAGACGCGATTCGCCGGTCGGCTACCTTCAGCAGAAGCGATTCGCCTTCTGGTATCTTAATCGAGCCGGAAAAAGAAGCGATAAGTCCCAGCGTATCAGGACTGCTTGTCGCAACAACTTCATCAAGACGCTTAATTACCTGCCGGGCAGTATCAATCGCCTTGGGATTGTTCAGCTTTTCGGTGATTTCCGGATTTGTCACGCAGTGAACAGCCCAGTATCGAATCACCTCATTTTTGCTGTCAACGTATTTAAGAGCCACCTCGGCCAGGCGAATATCCGCAAGAGCATCTGTAAGCATAAGCAGGTTTGTAACAAGCTTAAAGCTACGGTCTGCCGGCGTCATACCTTCGGCCTTCAACAACGCCGTCGAGATATGTTTCTGGGCGGACTTGGAAAACTGCTCGGCAAACTGCGTTTGATTTGGCTGGGTGCTGGCGCTATTGGCTACTATTATAGCACGGGCATTTGAAATCGATGAGAAATCCTCGGTAATCAGAATCTCGGCGACTGCCTTAACAACAAAATCATCGATGGTCTTCAGGTCGGCATCATCGAGGACCGACTTGGCACGAACGGCTTCGATGGCCAAACTGTCAACCGCCCTGACAGATGCTGAAAAAACGCAAAAAACAGATATGATGCCGACGACAAGCGATAATGATTTCATAGTCATCCGTAAACGCCCCTAAAGGGTTACAACCTCTTTGTTCACAATGCAATAGAGTAACACGCAAACGCTTGCTTGTCAAGCCAATTAAACGTGCTTTGGCCGGCCTTTTTCGCGGGTTTTACGCTAACTGGTTCCACATGCCCGGCGTATAATATGGCATAAGGATTTATTTGTGACTGGAACAGAAGCACAACTCGTTCGGATAGACCCGTATCGGCTGTGGATGGAGCAAGCCGGCCAAATGGTTGTCGATGCCACCATATTCGCGTCGAATGAAATCAACGTCGAGCAGGAGGCAGTAAGACAGCTTTACGATTCGGCGTGTCTGCCTCCCGCCAGAAAGGTCCTGGCAACTGCGGATATTCACGTCGGGTTCGGCATACCTATCGGGGCGGTTCTGGGCCTTGAAGACGCGATAATGCCGCCCGCGGTGGGTTACGACATAAATTGCGGAATGCGACTATTGCGAACGCCATTTATTAAGGGTGAGATAAACACCGATGATATTGCGAATTCGATTGCCAGAGACATCCCGCTTGGCGAGGGGATGAGCAATCTGTCATTGGACAAGCACCAGCTCGAAATCGTAACAACTGAAGGGGTCGCCGGGCTGCCGAAGCTTGTTCAAAAAGTCAAACACAGGGCATGGGAAGCATTTGATGAACAGGAGTTTGCCGAAGACATAAGAAGGATTGAGAACAATGGTCAAATGCCCGCGGATATGGGAGCGGCACCGAAACTGGCAATTGAAAAAGGCGCAGACCAGATTGGAACACTTGGCGGCGGCAATCATTTTATAGAGATTCAGCTTGTGCAGAAGATCTTCGATGAAAAACTGGCAAAGTTTTTCGGGCTTTTCGAAAACCAGATAGTAGTAATGATACATTCGGGTTCGAGACGTTTCGGTTATGAGGTAGCGGATGAGTATATGAGCATCGCAGCTAACCAGCCCCAGATGGAGGGCAGGCGCAAAATGCTCAGTTTTCTCGACACAAACAGTCCGCAGGGTAAAAGGTACATTGCCGCGATGGGCGCCGCGGCAAATTTTGCATTCGTGAATCGGCACGTTATGGCGTTATTAGTCAGGCGATGTTTTTCGCGGATGTTCGGGCCGACGCCTATGCCGTTGGTATATGACGTGCCTCATAATATGGCGAAACTGGAAACGCACGAGGGCAAGTCACTTTGGGTTCATCGCAAAGGCGCTACGCGGGCCTTCGGGCCGGCCCTTATGAAAGCAACCCCCTTTGAACAGGTGGGCCAGCCGATAATCACACCCGGCTCAATGGGAACCGCCAGTTATCTTATGGTAGGAACGGGCAATTCGGAGGAGTCGCTTTGCTCGGTGAATCACGGCGCGGGCCGGGTTATGAGCAGGACAGCTGCATCAGGTATGGGCAGGCACGGGAAAAACGCCGGAGCAGCACTGATTAGCGACGCTGAATTCAAAAGAAGTATGACCGGGATAACACTAATTACAGGCAACAACCGCCGTATAAAGGAAGAGGCCCCTGCGGCTTATAAGAATATCGATGAGGTAGTCAGGATTGTAACCCAATGCGGCTGGGCAAAACCTGTAGCCCGCATGACCCCGCTGGCGGTGCTGAAAGGGTAAGGTTCTTGGCGCCAACAACAGAAAAAACGCCCATTTGACTATTGCATTTATCGACCAATTCCTTTATTATTAGACGTTTTAGGCTGGTGCCCGTATATAAATTGCGTGTTAATAATGGAATGTTCAATATGAGCAAAAACATCGTTTTGACGGGAATATTAACGGTAACATTGCTGATTAGCTGGGGTTGCGAGCAGAAATCGACAAACGTCGCTGCGTCATCAAATCCCCATGCCACAGCCGTTACGCCGCAGCCGGCAACAGCACCTGCAAAGGCAATCGAGCCAAATACGGTTGAGGTAAAGCCAAAGCCGGAACCGGTAAAAATCGAGCAGGCCGCTCAGCCGGAACCAAATACGCCGGCAGCCCTTGTAGCTGAGCCAAACATCCCGGCTGCACAGCCAGTCGAACCAAATATGCAGCAAGCAGTTATGCCGAAACCGGTGCAGGCCGAGACCGATTCTGCAAAATCACAGCCAACATTACCTGCCACAAACAACACAGCGACCCATTTGTTCGACCAGGTTACAGAGTTTCTGAAAAAATACGTGGACAAGGACGGAATGGTCGATTATAAGGCGCTTTCACACAAAAAAATGGAGATGGGCAAGCTGCTTGAGCAATTCAAAAAACTTGACCGCAACGAATATAACTCCTGGTCAAGAGACGACAAGCTCGCATTCTGGATAAACGGGTATAACCTGAACTTCATAAAAATAATCGTGGACAATTACCCGATAGAGTCAAACAGGATGCTTCGGCTTTTCTGGCCCCCCAACAGCATCAGGCACATAAAAGGAATATGGGATGAGCACAAGTTTATCATAATGGACGAAGAATTCACGCTGCTGGAAATAGACCAGCGGTTCTTACAAAAAGAATTCGGCGAGCCCCTGGCATTCTTTGCGATATCATACGCTTCGATTTCAGGAACGCCTTTGCGAAACGAGGCATATCGCGGCCGAAATCTTTCGACGCAGTTTGACGACCAGGTAAAGAAATTTCTTGCCAGCCAGCATGCCTTCAAGATTGACAGGGAAAATCAGAAGGTATATCTGTCGTCGATATTGAACTCCACCTGGTACGGCAACCAGTTTATTGCCAAATACGGCACCGACCTGAAATTCAAGCAGCAGGAGCCGGCAGTAAGGGCAATTCTCAACCTTCTGACCAAATATGTTTCTCCGCAGGACGTCGATTATCTTGAGACAGGCAACTATACGGTTGAGTTTCTCAGATACGACTGGACGCTTAACGATCGTGCCGGCTAATAAGTCGGATTGAACAAAAGATTTTAATAATGGGATAAATAAAAAATGGCAAAACAAAATAACGGCAACCAAACGTATTTTTTCACCAGCGAGTCGGTAACGATGGGACACCCGGACAAAGTCGCGGATTGCATATCCGACGCGGTACTGGATGCATGCCTCGCCAAGGACAAGAAAAGCAGGGTCGCCTGTGAAACGCTGGTCAAAAACGATATGGTGGTTGTGGCAGGTGAAATAACCACCAAAGCTTTAGTTGATATATCAGCGGTTGCACGCCAGGCGATTAAAGATATCGGCTATGATGACCCCGCAATTGGTTTTCATTACGAAAACTGCGCGGTGCTGGTTTCGATAAGCCGGCAAAGCCCGGATATTTCACAGGGCGTAACCGAAGGCACCGGACTGCACAAGGAACAGGGAGCCGGCGACCAGGGCCTGATGTTCGGATACGCCTGCAAAGACACGCCTCAGCTTATGCCGATGCCGATTCAACTGGCACACGCAATAACAACCCGCCTTGAGCAGGTGCGACAGACAAAGAAACTCCCTTGGCTGCGTCCCGACGGCAAAAGCCAGGTAACAGTCGAATACACCAACGGCAAACCATCGCATATCCCAGTGGTTGTTGTCGCAGCACAGCACGACCCGGATATCTCTCACGCCCAGTTACGCAAACAAATAATCGAAAAAGTTGTGCTGCCGGTCCTGCCGAAAAAACTTATCGATAAACGCACTATCTTCCACATCAACGCTACAGGCAAATTTGTCATTGGCGGCCCCGCCGGCGACTGCGGCCTGACAGGCAGAAAAATTATCGTCGATACCTACGGCGGAAAAGGCAGACATGGTGGCGGATGCTTCAGCGGCAAAGACCCCACAAAAGTTGACAGAACCGCAAGCTATATGGCGAGATATGTCGCAAAGAACATCGTCGCAGCAGGCCTCGCGGACGCCTGCGAGATTCAATTGTCTTACGTCATCGGCTTCGCAGACCCGCTTTCGGTACTCGTTGATACAAAAGGCACGGGCAAAATCAGCGATAAAAAACTCGGCGAAATAGTCCGCAAACTTTTCCCGCTCACTCCAAAGGGAATGATTACGCACCTGAACCTCGAAAGACCGATTTACTCTAAGACCAGCCACGGCGGACACTTTGGCCGGAACCTCCCGGAATTTACCTGGGAAAAAACCGATATGGTTGCTAAACTCCGCAAGGCAGCAGGCCTATAACAAAATCAGGCAAAAATTGAAAACCACAAAAAGCCCGACATCACGTCGGGCTTTTTATTTTTATATGATTGGCGGGATAAATCCCGATTCAATTAATGCTTGAAATGTCGTTTGCCGGTAAAGACCATCGCAATGCCGTATTTGTCGGCGGCGGCGATAACTTCATCATCCTTCTTCGAACCACCCGGCTGGGCAATTGCGACGATTCCCGCCTGTGCAGCGTTATCGACATTGTCAGGGAACGGGAAGAAAGCATCGGAGGCCATAACAGAGCCCTTTGATTGTTCGCCTGCGTGTTTGACTGCGATGAAACCCGACTGCACGCGGTTCATTTGCCCCGCGCCGATGCCGATGATTTTACGGCCTTTGGCAAGGACAATAGCGTTGCTTTTTGTATGTTTGGCGGCAAGCCAGGCGACGCGGAGGTCGGCGAGCTGCTCATCTGTGGGTTTTGTTTTCGTGGGAACGGTCAGTAATTTCGGCTCCCAGCCGACGAGGTCGCGTTTCTGAATCAGCACACCCCCTACTATACAGCGAAGGTCAAATTCGCCTGTATCAATTTTGTTTTTCTCGATTGCGCCCGTCTCAACAAGGCGCACCCTGCTGCCCCAAGATTTAAGCGTGCGGATTATCTCGATTGCCTGTGGCTCGAACTGCGGCGCGATAATTACCTCGGCAAAGAATCCCTCTGCGCCTAGGGCCTTGCCGAACCTGCTGTATGATTCCATAATCGTTTGCGCAAGCTCGATATTGACTTTTCGGTTGACTGCCACTATTCCGCCAAACGCGCTTGTTACGTCACCCTCGTATGCCTTGCGGTAAGCGACGCAAATATCATCGTCGATAGCGCAGCCGCAGGGATTGAGATGCTTGATAATAACCGCGGCGGGTTCGTCAAATTCCTTTACAAGCTCGAACGCGGCGTTCGAATCCAGCAGGTTATTGAAGCTTATTTCGGTGTCGGCCTGCATAATTTTGCCTGCGCCGACGCAGGGTTCGCCGCTGGCAGCGAGCTTATAAAACGCCGCCGGCTGGTGAGGATTTTCGCCGTAGCGAAGAGACATCTCCTTTTTGAGCGGAATTGAAAGGTGTTCCGGAAATTCAACGTCCGCCTTTTTATTTAGATATCGCGATATCGCAGCATCGTAAGATGCCGTGAGGGCAAACGCAGCCCTGGCCAGCTCGCCGCGAAGCTCTTCCTTTACAGAACCGTTATTTTTTCTCAATTGCTCAATAACTAATGGATACTGGTCCGGGCTTGTAACGACAGCGACAAACTTGTGATTTTTCGCTGCTGAGCGAATCATGCTCGGGCCGCCGATATCGATATTTTCGATTGCCTCCTCGAATTTGCAGCCCGGCTTTGCGACGGTTTGCTCGAAGGGATATAGATTCACGCAAACCAGGTCAATTGGTTCGATTCCGTGTTGTTTCATCGCGGCCTTGTGGTCGGCCTTGTCTCGAATCGCAAGCAATCCGCCGTGAATTTTGGGATGCAGCGTCTTAACCCGTCCGTCCATCATTTCAGGAAAACCGGTAACTTTTTCGATAGGGATAACATCGAGGCCGGCTTCGGCAAGCGATTTGGCGGTGCCGCCCGTGCTGATGATTTTAACACCCATATCAGCGAGCGTTTGTGCGAAATCGACAACCCCGGTTTTATCGGAGACACTAATCAGAGCGGTTTTTATTTTAACATCCATTTGAATGTCCCCTTTCAAAATCACAACAAGATACTGGCAAAACGATTATTTGGCCGGCTCAAGACAGGCAATTCGCCCCTGTGCGTCGGCTATATAAATCCTCGAATCAGCCGTGTTGGTCGCGTATTTAATGGGCAGGGCTATATTGACCGTATAAAGCTGTTTTGCCTTGGTGTTATCCATCGCCACCAGGACCCCGCCCTTGGTAATAACAAACGTCTTATCGCCCGATTCAGAAAGCATCCCTGCGCCGTCTTTAACCGGAACCGGCCAGACAGGTTTGCCGGTTTGTTTGTCAATCGCAGCCAAACCCATGCCTGGGACGCACTGGTAAACCAGTTTGCCGCCGAGCTGAGGTGCAGTATCGAGAATCCCCTGCATCTGGCATTTCCACAACAGCTTGCCCGAAGACAGTTCGATACGGTAAACCCACGTATCGCGGCAGGCAAAATATAACGACGTCGCGTCGTGAACAATCGGCCCGACGACAGCCGAGTTAGCATCAAACTGCCAAATTTTCGCGGCTTTATCGGCGGCTATTCGAATTACATTACCCGCCTCCGTAGCGAAAACAACGAAATCATTCTCAGCCAGAACCGACGTTATACGAGAAGCATTCTCCGCCGCAACCTCGAAAACCTTTACTTTGTCGTCGGCCCTGAGGGCACGAATGCGCCTGTCGGCGCCTGCAATATAAAAGAATGAATCATTGCGAACAACCGGACATACCACCCCGGTATCTATTTGCGTTTTTGTCTTCTCGGTACCAAAATCGGCGTTGATTTCGACAAGCTTATTGCCCACCATGGCAAGCAATTCGCCCTTATATGATTCGAGGTCAACAACCGGCAGCCCCGCTGGCGCAATCAAACTTGCAAACATCACGTTGCCGTCGGCTTTGTTGATGCAGGACAGGTAATTCCCGCTGGATAACGTGCAAAGCCGGTTACCGTATAAAAGCATGTCGTTAAGTGATTCGCCTTTGGCCATCGGCAGGTTATACTGCCAGACGATTTTAAGCTCGGTCGAAGCGACCATCGCTCGCGGAATCAGCCATTGCGAATCGTCCTGAGCCGAAAGCATCGACGTGAAAACAATCTGGGAAACCATTGCAATCAGTGCTAAACGGGATTTCAGCATATTCATCACCTCCATCGCCGGCCAATTACAGGCCGACGACTTTTCTATGCCTAGGCAATAACCGAGGCGTTATTACACTTCTACATAATCAGCGAGGTCAACTTTATGGTCGGCCTCGAATTTCCGCATTTGTTCAATTCGCTCAATATCGTCCTGGATTCTGCTGGCAAGCTTGAAAATATACGGCTTGCCGACGAGACGATTGCGAAGGTCATCAATCATCGGCTCCCAGCTTCCGCCATACAATTGCGCCTTGAGGACGACGAGCATGCGATACTCCTCGCTTAGCGACTTGATATATTCGCTGACGTCCCCCTTAGGGGCGCTTTTACCCGGCTTATTTTGGGTTTTTTCTGCCATCGGGGCCAACCTGCCTGACCTATGTGTCCCTGCTCGGCAATCCCGGTCATAGTGGAACATCCTGAGCCAGACCGGCCAAACAAATGCTAACCACTCCTCACAAAAATTGCAACAGGTTTTCGGAAATTAGGTATGTTTAGAGTTGGCTTGACAGATTGCCTGGTTTACGCTACATGGGCAAATTAGCTACTGCGAATCAAGGATACGCCGGCCTGTTTGTCGGCGGCAATGGCAAAAATACTGTTGATATCTGTGATTTCCAATATGCTTTGAGTTAAAGGATGAATATTACAAAGCACAAGCTGGCGCTCCCGGGCAACCAATGCCTGCCTGAGTTTGAGCAGCTTAGTCAAGCTTGAGCTCCTGATGATATCGACGCCTACGAAATTGACGATGACGTTACTATTAACGTCGCCGGCAACCATCTCAGTTATGGCCTGCAGTTCGTTTCCAAGGTCAGGTTCCCCACGTACTGAGAAAACAATTATGTCGCCGGCTATACTTCCGATTTTCACTGCACACCTCTATCTGTATTTTAATTTCGCGTTTGCCACGCCCTATTATATTTGTCGGCATACATTGAAAATATTATTAGCGTGTAAAGGCATTATTTGTGGAAAAAAGGCCGGTTCGACGCAAAAAAACGAGTCGGTTACCAAAAAATACATTTTTATTCTTTTTTTATTGGCGACCTGAAAACCGTTCATTATAATCAGGTTGGCGGCTTTGTGGTTCTTTATAACCACGGTCCGATGGAGTTGTTTTCGCAAGGGAGGCGGGTCAGATAAAAATAAATTCGAGACCGAAATTGGTCAATGATGAAAAGCTGAGTCCTAGCCTCCCTTTTTTTGTTGCCCCTGAGATTTAATCCCAATAAAAAAGAATGGGAGAGCGAACGGCGCTCTCCCATTATTCAAATGGCTCTTGCCTTTTTAGGTTAGCCGTCGCTTGTTGAACCCAGAATCACCATCTGCCTTGTGTGCGATTTGCGTGTCGGGTCAATAAGGCCTGGCTAATTATGACCGTATCGGTCATTTTTCAGAGCCACAATTTTTCACTTGTCAATACTCTGCACTTCGGCCATCTCTTTAATATTACTTGACTTTTTTACGTACTTTTTGAACTGGGCAACAACTGTCCGTAACGGTTAACTCGACCGCGAAATACAGGCAATCTGGGCAACCCATTTGCGTCCAATAATCATTCTTATGGTCCGATACAACTCATACGTCTCATTTGAACAGTTGCTCATTTTATCTCTCAAATTTTGAACAAAGCGTGGTAAAATAGTTGTATGAACAATTTGGCGCAAAATACGACCGGTTTCCTTCCGACGACGGCGAAGGAAATGCAGCAACGCGGATGGCATCAGGCGGACATCATCCTGATTACGGGCGATGCGTATGTTGACCACCCGTCATTCGGCATCGCGCTGATTGGTCGGCTTCTCGAAAGTAATGGTTTCCGCGTCGCGATTCTGGCGCAGCCGGATTGGCAAAGCGTCGAGCCATTCAGGGCGTTAGGCAAACCACTATTGTTCTGGGGCATAACCAGCGGCTGCATCGACTCACGCCTGAATGATTACGCCTCGCTCGGCAACAAGCGAAAAGAAGACGTTTACAGCCCCGGCGGGAAACTTGGCTTGAGGCCTTACCGGCCCCTACTTGTCTATTCGGCAAGGGCACGCGAGGCGTTTCCCGATGTGCCAATCGTTCTTGGCGGACTTGAGGCATCGCTTCGCAGATTAGCTCATTATGACTATATCGAAGACAAACTCAAACGCTCCGTGTTAATCGACGCAAAAGCGGACCTCCTTGTTCACGGTATGGCCGAATTCCAGATTATCGAAATCGCCCGACGACTAAACAACGGCGAATCAATTGACCAATTGACCAATATCCCCGGCACCGCCTATCCCGTGAAAAACAGAACCAAACTGCCGGAAAATGCGGTGCCCCTGCCCTCGCTATCGCAGCAGCAGGCAGACAAATCGCTTGCTATGTCGGCCCAGCTCCAATACCAAAAGCAGGCACATCCCGCCGGTTACGCTATAATTCAGGAACAGGACCCCGGCAAAATTGTAGTATTGCCGCCCGCCGAGCCGATTAACGGCACCACCCTCGATTCGTTGTATGAGCTTCCTTTCACGCGGTGCTGGCATCCGAAATATAATTCCGCGGGCGGTGTGCCTGCGTTAAAACCCGTGCAATTCTCGATAGCCACCCATCGCGGCTGTTTCGGCGGCTGCTCGTTCTGCTCCATATACTTTCACCAGGGCAAAGACATCTCCTCACGCTCAATTGAATCACTCATTGCTGAGGCAGACCGATTTCACTCGCATCCTGACTTCCACGGCACGATATTCGACATAGGCGGCCCCACCGCCAATATGTTCGGGATGAAATGCGACAAAGCAGGCGCTTGCAGCAGACCAAGCTGTCTATACCCCTCTGTCTGCAAAAATATGAAAGTCGATTATAATTCGCAACTCAAAATGTTTGACGCCTTCCTGAAATGGAAAACCACCGGAGTGAAAAAATCAAACGTATATGTCGCCTCAGGTATCCGCCACGACCTTGCGCTTCACAGCAACGATTATATAGATACGCTAACCAGGCATTTTGTGGGAGGTCATCTCAAGGTCGCCCCGGAACACTATTGCCCGCACGTGCTTGAGCTTATGGGCAAACCCGGCTTTGAGATTTTTGAACAATTCGAGGCGAAATTCAACGAGGCAACCCGCAAGGCGGGAAAAGAGCAGTATTTAGTGCCCTACTTCATAAGCGCACACCCCGGCTGCCAAACCGACGACGCGATTAAGCTCACCGAATACCTTGTGCAAAGGCGCTGGCGACTCAGGCAGGTTCAGGATTTCGTCCCGGTTCCTTTAACGCTTTCTACTGCGATGTTCGTAAGCGAACGGGATGCAAGGGAACGTTCAATCCATATCCCTAATGGCCGGGCGGAAAAACGCCTGCAGGCAGCCCTGATGCAGTATTACTTCGGGCAAAACGCCAAAATCATCGCCGATTGCCTGCGAAACAGCCATCACAACGACCTTCTGCGTGAAATCCAGCGTTTACACTGGACAAGCCAGGCCGGAAGACCAATTGCCGGCTGGGACCTGTAGATAAACCCTAATTACAGAAATGACCCGAACAATTAGATAGCCGCGACACCAACGCCAGGTTCATAGCCGTTTAGGTTGACGCTTTTTTTCTTTTTCCGATGCTGCAATCTCGCAAACGGCTGGCCGTCTGTCTGCCCACACCTCTGCGATAAACCAGCATATAACGGCAATCCACCCTATATTCAATTTGAGCAGGTGTAAACCGGGCATGAAAACATTGTTATTGTCTCCAAGAATTAAAATCGAAACCACAACCGTATAAAGCAAAAATAATCTCGTCGGACGAAGCCCCCCCAGCGCCAGCGGCAATACAAAATATTGTGCCGCAAAACCGGTGGTAAAAGTCAGAAAGAAAAGCACACCCAGCAGACACCGAGCGATAATATCTCTGCCTTTTAGAAAAAAAGGAAAGACAAACATCCCCAGTATGAACAGATATTTCAATTGAGGTATAGCAACCAGAGACGTCAATCCGTAAACGCCGGAGAACGAACCGTATTTGAACACATGCTCGATTATCCCCGTGCTGCCTGTTTTCCAGTAAGGAACGAACGATAAAAGGAAAATCGCAACCGAGGCGGCAAACAGTGATAGTTTTACCCAATACCGCTTTATGGAAGTATGCAGGCAAATAATCAGCTCATAAAACGTGATGTGCTTGATAACCATCCCTGCAGTGGCAAACAGCCACAGCAACGCTATCCTCAAAACAGGTCCGGCTGAAAACCTCAAATATAAATAAATACCGGTCAGCACCATCAGCATCGCAAAATTATCGAACTGACCGTGGTAGCCGGTCATAAGAAACGAAATCGGATTAAGATAGAAAAATATCGCGGTCCCGACTACAGGCAATCTCCGAATCCTGGCGATAGAAAGCAGAACGCCAAGCGTCAGTAAATCCACACAGCAAAGAAACAGCTTAACCAAAAAATAAAACCACGCTTCAGACGGCTCTATACGCATCAAAGCATAAAGGACTGTAAACCACACAGGCGAATAATTATATCTGTCTGTCACTGCATAGACATTACTGCCTTTTATAACCGCATTTGCAACTATATCATACGACTGCATATCAAAATTACCATACGTAATTATCGCCAAAACAATTCGCATAATTGTGCCTGCAATAACCACCATAGCAACACTAACGGCAATTTTAGTCCTTGAAATATTCACCATCCGTTCCCTGCTGTTTATGGCAAATAATATAACGCTGCCTATAAAACCGACTATGGCCAATAGGGCCGTAAACAGCCGGTCAGTCACCAAAAAAATTACCTCTCTGTTGCCGATAGTTGCGATATCACTGGTAGCACCGATTCCCATGGGAATATCTTCCACTATTCTCCAATAGTAGTGTTGCGCTATCTTTTCCCCGATATAGGTATTGCTGAATCTTGTGATAAAAGTGCGCATTGCCGGTGTGTACTTGTGCATTATCACCGGTTTGCCTACATAACAAAGCGAGCACAGAGTCAGCGTAAGAATCACCAGCACCACAATAGTCGCGTTTGCCTTTGTCATTTTTTGGCACCGGTTACCTAGTAACCATGATTTCCAGAAACAATTTCTGCTGCTTGCCGTCCCTGCCGCACCGCGTAATTGACACCGCGGTCCTGTGGGTACACTTGCGCCATCGTGGCAATATAAAACCCTCTTATTGGTGTTTCAGTCGGACAGATAAATTTGCTGTAGTGACACTCTATAAGCGGTTGCGCATACGGCGATTTGAAAACGTGATATCCTAAAATCTGCTCACGCTCTAACCCCGCGAATATCCGTTTGACGTGCGGCAGGGAAAACTCCAGCAGCTCTTCCCCGTTCATATTATAGACGCTGTTGTCCCGCTCCAGATATTTCGATAGATACACAATGTACCTGCCTCCGCAGGCCTCTATAGGCAGCAAATTCGTATGCTCCACTATGCCGGTAAAAGGCACGTCAGGGGCATTTATATTCAACCAGTAAATATCCGAAAGGGATTTGCTCAGCTCAAGCACAAGGCAAACGTTCGCCATATATTTAATACGTCTTAAACTGTCGATGTACTCCTTTGTCTCGCCGCCTTCGAGCAAATCCGCGATAATCGGCAATGCGGGTGTAGCTATAACGGCTCGGGTATCTATCGTCCCTTCCGATGTCCGCACGCCACACACACAACCATTCTCAATAACCAGCGATTCGGCCGGGGAGCCGGTGAGCACTTCGCCGCCAAGCATTCTGATTTTGTCTGCCAATATCTCTGCCATTGTGCCAAAACCGCCCGCGATATACCCAAGCATCTCGCTTCCGGCGGCATTGCGGCTGCCGCCTCGCAGCACAAGTTTGTTCCAAAACCATACCGCCGATACTTCACGAGCAAACGAGCCGAACTTGGCTCGCAAAAGCGGTTCCCAAACCACCGCGTAAACTCTCTTTCCGCACCGCTTAATCAGCCATTGTTCTGCGGTCTCCGATTCCAGATGTCTCCAGTCACTGATACCTCTCGCCCTCAACACCAGCATCCCCAGCCGGATACGGTCAACCAAACCCAGCGGCCTGAATCGCAGCACATCAAGCGGAGACGATAACCTGTAAAAATTACCGCCTATGTAAACGCTCGTCTTCGTCGGTGCGTAACGTAACCGGTCGCTAAAACCAATTTCGCCCGCGAGGCGTATCAGATGCTCGTCGCTGTTGAAAAAATGATGATAAAATTTATCCACGTAAAAACCGTTTACTTTAAAATTAGCTGATATCCCTCCTACTTTATCTTCTTTTTCAAGAACCGTTATAGCAACCCCTCGTCGAGCCAACTCATAAGCCGCTGATAATCCTGTGAATCCTCCCCCGATTACAACAACATTCAACTTTTTACCGCCGACTTCCATACTTACCCTAAGATATTACCTGAAGTACCACAACGCCTGCGCCCAGTTCGTAATACCGGCTTTATTAGTGGCTCTTGTTTTGCTCGTCGTTGCGGTTTAAATATTTGTCCACACGCCCCAAACCAATCAGAACCACTAACGCAAGAACCGTTGTAATAACCGCCAGGTAATACAATCTTGCGCCGCAAGCCATACCGATACTCGCCACCAGCCATATCGTCGCCGCAGTCGTCAGGCCGTGAATGCCTCCCCTGTCCTGGATGACCGCACCCGCGCCGAGAAAGCCGACGCCCGTAACTATCTGCGCGGCGATTCGCGTAACCGAATCCTGGGTACCCAGCGACATCTTTTCCGAGATAACAGTAAAGACCGCCGCACCCAGACATATCATAATGTTTGTGCGAAGCCCCGCGGGCTTGTGCTTAAACTGGCGTTCAATGCCGATGATTGCTCCGCATCCAACCGCCAGGAGCGCAGGAATTATATCGTGATTCCAGTCCATAGTTACCTCTCTATAAGTGTTTCGTCAACCTTCATACCGAAGTGCCTGCCGCCCTTTTCAATATGAGCAAACACCTTATCGCCCGGCTTCAGCGAGGTAATCGAGATGGGGTTACCTTCCGGGCTGACCAATCGAATCGTCTCGGCGTTCTGCAACACAAGCGATATTGAAACGCCTTGGGCTTCTGCTTCAATAAGCATCATCGGGCGCTTCTCAATCTTGTTCCTGCCCAGATACGCTACCTGCCCTTTGCCTTTGAAATCGACAATCAAAACCTCGTCGCCCGCCTTGAGGTCAGCAAGATATTTCGTCCCGCCGTCCGGCGCAAGCGTATATGCGTGAACCGCGCCTGCATTTACGCGGAAAGGTCTGGCGGCAACATACGGGTTTTCTATTGATTCTGAATGAACTAAGAAGAACCCCGACGCGGTATTGCCCACCAGCATTCCCTCGCCCGGCAACATCTGTGTGCAGGTATCAAGGCACGCCCGGTCGCCCATACCCAATTGTTTGACGGTTTTTATCGTAGCGATTACAAGCTCAATCTTCTCGCCTATGCCCTGCAAAATCTCAGCCGTCTTTTTAATCTCATTGACGTCCGTCGTATTCAAAACAACCCCGTCAACCCCCTTTTCAAGTATCTGGGCCATCAGTTTCGCCTGTTTGCCGTCGGCCACCTGCACCATTATATTTTTGCCGCGCCTGGCGAGCAGGTTTTCAATCGGGATAATCGTCCAGTCCAGCATACGCAATACAACTATTTTTTCTGCCGGAACCGCCGCCGCCCTGTCCTCGTCCGCTTTGCCCTTTATATCGACAAATTCAACGTCTTTGCCTAGGATGATATCACCGTCTTTAGCGACAATTTTTATCTTACCCAGTTGCCGCACGGTCTCCGCCTTGCCCTCGGGCAAAACAATCGCCTCCGCCCCGCTTTCCAGCGCGGTCGTTACTATCTTTTTGTCATACGGTGTCGCATTTACCCAAAGCTTTTTCATCAAATGACCTCAATAATCAGTCTGCTCTGATTTTCGCGTAAACAAATTGCTCATTCGAGAGAAAAACTACATTAAGATTATTGTCTTTATCGAACTCAGCACATATATATTTCCCAAAGCGTTTGGTTTTGGAATTGTCCACACCGTTAAGAAAAAATTCTTCGTCGCCCCATTTGCCGTCTTTTTTTGCCCTGTGAACCAAAGAGCCATTATTATTCACCCAGATAACGTGAACATTCCCAAGGGAATCAACTTTCACCAACGGAATAAACCCCTCACCGATTTTTTCTACGCCGTTAAATTTTCCTTTTCCACATTGAGCATAATAAATTTGCGACTGAACTACATCATCTTCAATGCCCGCGTTACCTGTGTAAATAAAACGATCCCTGATCCATGAAAAAACAACAACAGTATTTCCATCATCTCGATTATCCGCCGACACTGTTCCATAAAAATAATTAATGTGTTCATTAGTCACTCCTAATTCGTAACGAGGAGTGTTTTCATAAACATTCTGTACCCGTACAAGCGTTTTTTTATTCATATCGTATTCCGCATAGTGCGAAATCACAGGAGTAGGCGGCTTATCTCCGGAACCGCTGCTCCGTTGTTCCTGTGCCCGGAAACCTAACAAGTAAATCGCGTCCTTTCCTGTCAGCACCTTCTCGACACGATAGGATTCATCTGCTTTTCCGCCGTAGGGAACGTTCTCGCGTTTGAGCAATGTCTGCCCTTTTATTTCCGCCCAAACCGGCTTAATGTAATAGATACCATGCCCTCCTGAAGCAACAGTAGCCATAAATTCACCGGGATTCCGCGGAAATTGTTCCTGTGAGCCTAATAAATAAAAACCATTGGTGTCTCCTGGAACATAAATGACTTGAACAGGACCGGGGTATGTAGGGAAATCTCCGATTGGTATATGTTGTTCGAGGATAATATTTTTTTTGACAGAATAAATATCAATATGCTGTTCATCTGGTTTAAAGACCAGATTAACCACGCCATCTTTTACGAATCCATTTAAAAAATAGCCATATTGTTTTGTAGTTACCCATTTATTGTTTAGCCAGAGACAATCGGGGCCTTCAACCTCTATAACGATATCATTTTCCTTATCAATAAACAGATTCGCCGAAAATATATCCGAGGCATTAAATTGGTCTCCGGAGAGCACTTTGCTTCCAATAATCTGAGGTTTTCCGTATAGATTGTTCATCAGGAAAAACACTACCAACAAAATTTCCCAAACATGCTTTTTAATCATTTGCGTCTATCCACTTATAAGGGTCATTAAACAGGTTTGGCGTGCCAAGCACACCTTGCCTTATTTTGGCTTCCGGCAGCACTACCGCATCCGCCCCGCTTTCCAGTGCGGTCGTTACTATCTTCTTGTCATAAGGCGTCGCATTTACCCACAGCTTTTTCATAATCAGCAACCATTTAGTCAGGTATTAAGTCAGTTATTTGTTTCCTAAACGACTTTCCAAATACACCCTCGTTAATAGAATTCGTAATATAAATGATGGATTTCAGACCATCACTGATCTTTTTTTGATAATCTGATATTTTGATGTCATCTTCGCTTTGCTTTGGGTGGATGAGCAAATCTCGAAGTTCTTTAAATTCCATTAATTTGCACCATGTCGCTGTGCCGAAATCAAATTTAGGAGAAAATTTTCGAATGAGGACTTTTAGTTTACCCTCAAGACTGTGAAACTCCGTCTTCTCAATATGGTTACCATTATCAAATGTTAGTGCTTTGTCTGTAAGATAAGCTTTTTCAACATCGGAAAGCACCTTTCCTCCAATAAGAGAATCTGTTACGTAATTCATAAATGCTTCCACGGCTCCAGCAGCGTAAAAAACGGCTGCGCGATAATATCTCCTTGCATCTCGTTCCTCAGCTTGCGAATTAGCATAGGATATGAACACATGAGCATCTTGAAGATATTCTTCAAACATTTCTATAGCTTTCTAAGTACTTTATCCGCCTCAAATCGATTCCTCGCAGCTTCATAGGATTGAATAGCTGCGTTTGCGAGTTGCTGTGTAATTCCCCTTTTGCCGACAGAAGCTTGCACTCGAAATACTTCAAGCATTCGCCCAAGTTCTTGGGGACCAAATCTGGTTCCAAGACCACGATACGTATCAGAATCTACCGTTTTAAGGCGAGCTTTGGACAAAGCTTTTGCGTTTAACGGATCATCAGGAATCGAAACCGAATCGGGAATTGAATAGTGATTTTTTAAATATCCTTGATTTTTCTGGAACAGACCAGCCGCAAATGCCCAGCTTGCCGCTACAGATAAGGATAATGCTTTTCGTGCAAACTCCGCATTGCTATCTTCAGTCCTACCTCTAACTCTTTCTCGTTGAATTTTGTGTAGGCGACAATACTCTTTCCCCATTTGTTCAAGAGATTTGTCAGACCAATCTATACCCTTTCTCATATCCATATATGCATCATCAATCCCTCCGGACTTACAAACAATTGGCTGATGAAAATCCCCATCTTTTGCTTGTTTTCCCAAATTATAATTTACAAGAATCGTTCGAGCTATTCTTACCGTAGGAGTATCAGGGCTTTTTCTGTCTGCGAAATCTTCCCCTTTATCCAACAAGCCGACCCTCTGGCACCAATCTCTCAATTCTGAACCCAGAAGTTGCTCTCGCATTCGATCCAATAGGTCATTGGGAACAGCTATAGAAGTATTGTTTATCGTGGCTATCTCGACCTTCTGTTCGCGGGTAAGATCGAAATATATCCTAACACCGTGAAATACTAGACCTTTTTGCGCCCGTGACTTGGTGATAGCTCTGATACGATGCTGGCCTCCATAAACTTTTAATGGCGTATTTTTTTGATAAGATGTATCATATTCGATAACCATGTCCTCAAAACTTCTGCCCTCAAGTGCATCTTTTTCCATGTTTTTGAATGCTATTTGATCTTCCGTAATATCACGATTGAGTTTGTATATTTCGTCATCCTCCTCTTCTGTTGCATCAATGCTGGCTCCCAAGTCGCATTTTTCTGCAAGCGTGTTACCATCAAGATGGCAAACCGTATAATACGAACCACTCTTAGCGTCAAAGTACAAAACTAACTTGGCACCATTTGCAATTTCGTAGGTGTTAAAAGTAGTAAGGAATTCCCTTATTTTTTTTGTTACTGTAGATTTAGGTTTTATACCCGTTGGTATGATGATATCGTCATCCATTGTCTATACTCCTTTTATTTTGCTTTTACCCGCAGCATTTTCATCGCTTCTTTGACGCTTGCGCCTTCGTGGACCATTCTGCACAACGCGGCGACCATTCTTTCAGGATTCTTGTGCTGGAAGGCGTTTCTACCAATCGATACCCCAGCGGCACCGGCCTTCAACGCCCCCTCAACCATATTGAATATGTCTTCGTCGCTATCCATCTTCGGCCCGCCCGCTATCACAACAGGCACGGGGCAACCCCTGACCACTTCTTTGAAACTCGCAACGCTGCCTGTATAGGGAACCTTCACTATATCAGCACCCAGTTCCGCACCGACTCTCGCCGCGTGCTTGACGTATGTTACGTCGAATTCGCTTTTAATTTTCTCCCCGCGTGTGTACATCATCGCCACAAGCGGCATTTGCCACTGCATACACCTTTTGCTTATAAAGCCGAGCTGGCCAAGCATATCTTTATCGGTTTCCGCTCCCAGGTTTATATGCACCGACACCGCATCGGCCCCCAGTTGTATCGCCTCTTCAACCGTGCAGACGAGCTTTTTGGCATTTGGGTCAGGGCTAAGCGTCGTGCCTCCCGAAAGGTGAATAATCAGCCCCACGTCTTTGCCGGTGCCCCGGTGGCCCGCACCCACGATTCCCTTGTGCATCAAAATTGCATTTGCCCCGCCCGCCACGACTCCGCTTACCGCCTCGCGCATATCTTCCAGGCCTGGGATAGGCCCAACGGTCACGCCGTGGTCCATAGGGATAATTACGGTTTTGCCGCTGTTGCGGTCAATTATTCTTTCTAATCGTATCTTCTTGCCTATCATAACCAAATCTCCAGGGGGCAGGCCCCTTTTTCCTCTTTTTCCCTATTCTTTAAGCATCTTCAATGCGTCAGCCGCTGAAAGGCCTTTATGCACCATTTTGCTGAAAACCGAAACTATTTTCGTGGGGTCGTTGTGCTGGAACACGTTACGTCCTATCGACAGCCCCGCCGCCCCCGCCTTCAAAGCACCTTCTATCATTTTCACAATCTGCTCGTCTGTCTCCATCTTCTCGCCGCCCGCAATCAGCACAGGCAAATGGCATCCATCGACTACCTCTGCGAAACTCTCCGGGCTGCCCGTATAAACAACCTTGACGATATCCGCGCCGAGTTCAGCAGCAACCCTTGCCGCGTGCTTGGTGTTATTGACATCGTATTCGTTTTTTATCTTAGGCCCGCGTGTGTACATCATCGCCAGAAGCGGCATCTGCCATTCCATACACCGTTCCCCGACGTATCCGAGTTGCTTAAGCATTTCCTTGTCGGTATCCGCTCCGAGATTGATATGCACCGATACGGCATCTGCCCCGAGTTTTAGCGCCTCTTCAACCGTGCAGGCAAGCTCTTTGGCGTTAGGGTCCGGACTAAGCGTCGTCCCCGCGGAAAGGTGTATGATAAGCCCGACGTCCTTGCCGCTGCCGCGATGGCAAAACCGGGGCGACCCTTTGTGCATCAGCACCGCGTTAGCTCCCCCTGCTACGACTTTGCTCACCGCGTCGCGCATGTTTGTCAGCCCCTTAATCGGCCCCACGGTTACGCCATGGTCCATCGGGATGATTACCGTCCTGCCGCTGTTGCGGTCGATTATTCTCTCTAAACGAACGCTTTTGCCTATCATAACCAGGTCTCCTGCAAAGTATTTAACTATCGCCCTAAAATCTACCCAAACCGGCCCATAACGCAAGCAAAAAACGTTTATCACACCCCAAAACCGAAAAACAACTCCCCTTCGACTCACTCAGGGCTGGCTGACCCCTTTTTCTCTCTGTGAGAAACAGACAGCGGTTGGCTGATACTATTACTATGAGGCAGTTCTGTTTTTTCCACTGTCCATCAATTGTAAGTGTACAAAATTATATATATACTGTAATGCTATAAAATGACAACGAGATTCAAACAAAGGCAGATTTTATTTGTTATAAGCATAGCGATCGTCGCGGCGACGTTCATTGCATACGAGCCAATACGGCACAACGGTTTTGTTGACCTTGACGATGGTGCATACATAACAAAAAATCCCAAAGTAAACGAGGGAATAACCGGACAGTCAATCATCTGGGCATTCACACGGTTCCATTCGGGAAACTGGCATCCGCTGACGTGGCTTAGCCATTCTCTGGACTGCGAAATCTACGGTCTGAATCCGCAGGGCCATCACATAACCAACGTACTGATTCACATTGTTAATAGTTTACTGTTGCTTTTGGTTCTGCGGAAGATGACGGGAGCAACATGGCCAAGCGCGTTTGTGGCCGGCGTTTTTGCGCTGCACCCGGTCCACGTTGAGTCAGTCGCCTGGGCAGCCGAACGCAAGGACGTTTTAAGCGGCCTATTCTGGATGCTGACAATGCTTGCCTATGCGTGGTACGTCGAGAGGCCGAATTCAAAAAGGTACTTGCTTGTGCTGCTGGCTTATCTGATGGGCATTATGGCCAAACCGATGGTGGTGACATTGCCTTTTGTTCTTCTTTTGCTGGACTGGTGGCCTCTGGGTCGTTTTGCGGGATTCCAAGACAAAGCCCACCAAATGGCTACTATCGGTCGTCCGAAAGCAACAGTTCGGCATTTAGTGGCTGAAAAAATTCCGCTGTTTGTGCTATCCGTAATATCAGACGCGGTAACACTCATCGCACAACACAACGGAGGCTCGTTCGCCACATTTGAACAGGTTTCTGTGAGTTACCGAATCGCCAACACATTCATCTCTTATATAAGATATATTGGCAAGACACTGTGGCCAAACCAGTTGGCTGCGTTCTATCCACATCATCATTATGGAAACCTTGCAATAGCCGCATGCATCTTGCTGGTAGCATTGATAACTATTTTAAGTATCTATATCGGCAAACACAGAAGATATATGGTAACCGGGTGGTTCTGGTACGTCGGAACTCTTATCCCTGTAATCGGCCTGGTTCAGGTTGGTTCGCAGGCAATGGCGGACCGATATATGTATATGCCTATGGTTGGTTTGCTGATTATTATCGCCTGGGCCGGCAGAGACATTGTCGCTGACAATCGCCGGCGGCGAACTGCTGCAGCTGTATCGGCCGTGGTTCTGCTCTTCATCGCCGTTATGCTGACCAGAATACAGGTGAGGTACTGGCAGAATAATCTGACATTGTTCGGTCATGCCGTAAATGTCACCGAAAACAACCATTTCGCGGAAACCAACTATGGCCATGCTTTGTGCATAGCAGGGCAGACCGACGAAGGCCTATCGCACATAAATAAAGCTGTCCGAATCAGCCCTAACTTTTCCCCAGGCCGAGATACGCTGGGCCTCGTATTGATGGAACAAGGCAAAATCAACGAGGCCGTCGCGTGTTTTAATGAGGTCATAAGACGGGACAAGAAATGGAAAGAAGGATATATGAACCTGGGTGCGGCAATGAGCAAACAGGGGCGATACGACGAGGCCATAAAATATATAAACAAGGCGCTGGAACTGGACGCCGAATATCCGGACGCCCGCAGCAAAATAGGAACGGTGCATATGCTGGCCGGAAGATTGAAGGAAGCTATCGTGTGCTTCAATGAAGGTCTGCAAACAAGTACCAATCCAATGGAGGTATATGTGAACCTGAGCATAGCTTATAGCCGGCTTGGCAATTACGAACTATCGCAACGGAACCGCAGCAAAGCAATGGGGTTAAAAACTGATAACCCTGAAGTTCTCAACAATCTGGCCTGGCTGCTGGCCACCGCAAGCGATACAACTAACCAAAATACTACTAAAGCAATTGAATTTGCGCAGCATGCGTGCGAATTGACGAGATATAACAACCCCGAGTTTCTGGATACTTTAGCGGTCGCATACGCGGCGGCAAGCAAATTTGACGAGGCAACGAGGATTGCCGAAAAAGCGTTAAACGCCGCGAGAATTTCAGAGCGAGAGAATCTTATCGTCGAGATACAGAAACGGATAAAACTTTACGAGGCAGGACAGCCATATCGTGAGAAATAGCGAGAATGGTGTGTTGATTATACGGTATTCTTATTCTGGTTTTTGTCCATCAGAAGGATAATTCTGCCGAAGCGATCGGCGGGTATCTGACTTTTGAGTATTTTGCGAATTTGGCTCATAGGCGTTCGCTGGGTGGTGTGCGTAACGATAATATGCTGGTTGTTAAGCTCAGTAACTAATTTCACAAATTCATCGATGTGCATATGTCTGCCGGCGTGAGCCCTGTCGGCATGCTCATCAACATAAAATGTGCATTCGGCAATGAGGATTTTGCTTTCGGCGATGTATTTAAGTTGTGAGAAATCGACGTATTGGGTATCGCCGAGGTAAGTTACAATCGGAATTTCAAGAGGATTATCGATTTCCACGCCCTGCTTTTTCAATTCGACAATCTGCGGGCCTGAGAGATTGGCAAATTCCTGTTTTATTTTTTTTCGTTTTTCTATTACGGTGAAGCCGACAGACCCCCTGCTATGCTTTGTGGGAAATACGCGGGCGACCAGATTTGGTTTTATCTGGAACTCGTCGCCGGGCTTGACGCCTACGAGATTGGCGGGGAGTTTGTTGCCGTCGAGGCGCGCCCAGGCGTCGATGATGTCCTTAATGGGTGGCAGAAGATTTTCGGGGGCGACAATGGTGCCTGCGGACTGGCCGCAGAAATTGCGATGAGAGAGGTAATAGGCAATACCGGCGGCGTGGTCCATATGACCATGGGTGAGCAGAACATGATTTATGGGTATAATCTGGTCGGGGGCTTTGCCGATATCGAAGCAGACGTCGAGTTGAGGTATAGCAACAACGGTCTCCTCGCCGGCAATCGAATAGCCGACTATATCCAGGTCATCTATCGTAATCTTCGCTAAGTTATGGCTTGGCATCGTATCTTTCTGAAATAACGCATTGATTATTGATAATCGATAAACGATAATTGTAACGGCTAACGGATTGGTAATCAACCTTAACGAAAAGGCATAGGAAATAATAAACAGCCGTCCAGATGAACGAAACAAATACAGAACAAAAGACATTTCCATCGAGCGTCGCACCGGGGGCGACGATATTTTTCGCAAGCGTCTGCGTTATGATGGTTGAGATTGTCGCGGGACGGCTGGCGGCAAGACATATCGGCTCGTCGCTTTATACGTGGACGGCTGTTATAGGTGTGATACTTGGGGGAATTACACTTGGGTATTATATTGGCGGGCGGCTGGCGGATTCATTTGCGACAAAAAAAACCATAGGCCTGCTTCTCGCGGCATCATCGGGGGCCTGTATCGCCGCCATAATCCTGAACAACCTTATGGGCGAGTGGACTTTTTTATGGCGTATGGAAATGGCACAACGAGTGCTGTGTCATATAGCAATTGTGTTTTTCATTCCATCGACGCTTATTGGGGCCATCAGTCCCGTGGCAATAAAGATGGCCCTTGAGTCAAAGCAGCACACCGGGCGAACAGTAGGCAGGATGTATGCGCTTGGCGCGGCCGGAAGCATACTGGGGACGTTCTTAGCGGGTTTTGTGCTCATCGAGATAATCGGGACGGTCAACACATTGTGGCTGACGGCGGGGATTCTGCTTGTAATCGCCCTGATATACCGGCCGAGGTCCGCAGCGATGTACATGTACGCGATTGTAATTATTTTTATGGCGGCAGCAGGAACACTAAATTTGAAACAAGCGGAAGATATCGGTTCAGCAATGTCACTGAGGCGGGCACAAAAGCCGGATATGCTGTATGAAACCGAAAGCCAATATTGCTACATCGCAGTTCGTCAAATGAGCAAACAACCCGACGAACGGCTGTTCGTGGAAGATAACCTGGAAAGTCACAGCAGGATTATAATGGACAGAGTCAGAGACCTTCGG
>CAIODZ010000006.1 GCA_903857265.1 uncultured Phycisphaerales bacterium | reverse complement strand
TGTCGTTGCGCCGGCAACGCCAAGGGTGCTGCCCAGCGTTGTCGCCCCAGTAACGTTCAGAGTGCTATCGAGTGTCGTCGCTCCTGCAACAACCAGAGTGCTGCCCAGCGTTGTCGCTCCGGTAACGTTCAGAGTGCTGTCGAGTGTCGTTGCCCCTGCAACAACCAGGGTGCTGTTTAATGTCGTTGCGCCGGCAACGCCAAGAGTGCTGCCCAGCGTTGTCGCCCCGGTAACGTTCAGAGTGCTGTCAAGCGTCGTTGCTCCTGCAACAACCAGGGTGCTGCCCAGCGTTGTCGCCCCGGTAACGTTCAGAGTGCTGTCAAGTGTCGTTGCTCCCGCAACAACCAGGGTGCTGTTTAATGTCGTTGCTCCGGCAACGCCAAGAGTGCTGCCCAGCGTTGTCGCTCCGGTAACGTTCAGAGTGCTGTTTAATGTCGTTGCGCCGGCAACGCCAAGAGTGCTGCCTAACGTTGCCGCTCCGGTAACGTTCAGAGTGCTGTCAAGTGTCGTTGCTCCGGTAACGACCAAAGTGCTGCTTAATGTCGTTGCGCCAGCAACGCCAAGAGTGCTGCCTAACGTTGTCGCTCCGGTAACGTTCAGAGTGCTGTCAAGTGTCGTTGCGCCGGTAACGACCAGAGTGCTGCCTAACGTTGTCGCTCCGGAAACGTTCAGAGTGCTGTCGAGTGTCGTTGCGCCGGTAACGTCCAGAGTGCCTTCGAGCGTTGTCGCTCCGGTAACATCCAGAGTGGTGAAAGGCCCACCAGCCAGCGCCGAGGCGGATTTTACAAAAGACAACTGTAAAACGAGAGCCGTTGCGAACATCATTAGTACTTTTCTTCGAAACTTCATAGAATTAACTCCTTTTTTCTATTTTCCCGTTAATAATCTATCGAACGACTTCCTTTTTAATAACAATACATCCTGTCCCTGCGGGCATAAGAAATACTTTTACTGGCCCGCCGTCAAGGATAACAATATTTTTTTTAATCACGCCGGCGCGTTTTAAATTCTTAAAGACGGTTTTCTCCACCTCGTCGCATCCTTTGTTGACATACTCAACCGTATCATATACGGCATCCTTATTCGGAAAGAAACTCGCTGTGGCATAGATTATTGAATCACCCTGCACCAGCAGCTCCAATGAAGTTGAAAAGATGTGCTGGTCCGGAGGACTTTGCATGGGAAAAATGAATGCCCCGTTCTGAGTATTTGCGACAAGAAACTTAATAACCTGGTCAATCCGGTTTGCGCAGGAAAGGACGCCCATTTTGACGGCGGCCTGTGTTACTGCGTTCACCGGTGGAGGGGCCGGCTGTGGCGTTGCAGCCTCCTGATTACCCTGTTTGGCCGGAGTATTGGCAGGCGGCGCGCTATTCCGGTTCGGCTCCTGCGGGGTGGTGGAGGAAAATTTTGTTGTTTTGTCATGCCCTGACACAGCAACGAGAGCCGCACCAATGCCAGCGCAAATCAACATGCCGAGGATGATAAGACCATAACTTCGCATGTTAGGAAAACGTCTCTCCTGCCCCATACAAAAGGATCTCCTTATCTTTTTTATCTTCTTTGCAACGTTTGCAACGCAAAAGTCACTGACAAAAGCATCCGCTGCTCCTGCCAAACCGATGCTAAGGTTACGGGCTGATTATAATACTGTTTTCGGTACTGGCAAGTATATTTTGGGGTATATCGAAAAATTTTTTTAATAAGGCAGGGCGTCTTCGGCTGTGTCTAAAAATGCTGTAATTTACGTGATTTTCCGCAAACCACAGTCTATTGGGGCTGTATAAAAAAGGACTGTTTTGACGATATATGCTTGTGCGTTAGAAGTCATTTCATAACCGGCCAGCACGGCCAGCAGCCGCGTTATCAGTATTGAAATCGCGGGTTTTAGGCGCTATGGAATGTGTTCTAAGGAGAAAAAATGATAAGTATAAAGGAATTGAGGCGGAGTTTCGGGCCAATTGTCGCGGTTGACGGCGTTTCGTTTGACGTCCGGAAAGGCGAGGTACTCGGTTTTTTGGGACCAAACGGCGCTGGTAAAAGCACCGTAATGCGAATGCTTGCCTGTTATCTGCGGCCCGACAGCGGCACAGCGACAGTTTGCGGATACGATATTCTCAAAAATCCCCTCGAAGTCCGAAAATCAATCGGCTATCTGGCCGAAAATGTTCCCGCCTACAACGAAATGACGGTAGGCGGGCTGTTAAATTTTGTCTGCGACGCCAGGCAGATTCCCGGAAACGAACGCAAAAAGGCGCTCGACCGCATTGTCCCGATGTGCGCAATCGAATCGGTTTATCATCAGGCGATTGATACTCTCTCGAAGGGCTATCGCAGACGAGTCGGCCTTGCGCAGGCATTGATTCACGACCCGCAGGTGCTAATCCTCGATGAGCCGACAGACGGCCTTGACCCCAACCAGAAACATGAGGTCCGTCAGCTCATCAGTAAAATGGCAAAGGAAAAGTGTATCATCGTCTCGACTCATATCCTCGAAGAAGTCGAGGCCGTATGCAGCAGGACAATAATCATAGCGAAGGGCAAAATCATCGTCGATTCCACGCCGGAACAGTTACGGCAAAAATACGGCTGCTCGCTCGAAGAGGTATTCCGAAAAATTACCAGAAGCAAAGTTGCCTGAACTTTTCGGCGATAAAAAGTTTTTTACTGGAGTAAAAAATGGGCGGTTTTAAGGCAGTATTCAAAAGAGAATTGAGGTCGTATTTCACGACGCCGATTGCTTATGTATTCTTAGTGGTGTTTCTCTTTTTCTCGGGGTATCTGACTTTCAAAAACGGCTTCTTCGAGATTCGCCAGGCGGATATGACGGCGTTCTTCATCAATATGCCTTTGCTGTTCGCGTTTATGGTGCCCGCGACAACTATGCGGCTATGGGCCGAGGAACGCAAAACCGGCTCAATAGAGCTTCTCTTGACGCTTCCCATAACAGTAACACAAGCCGTACTCGGCAAGTTTTTCGCCGCGTGGGTCTTTCTTATTATCGCGCTGGCGTTGACTTTCCCGATGGTCATAACGGTATTTTTCCTGGGAAATCCCGATGCGGGCCTGATAATCACCGGCTACTTAGGCACTATACTTATGGCGGGCGGGTTCCTTGCATTGGGGTGCTTTTTCTCCGCATTGAGCAAAAACCAGGTTATCAGCTTTGTGCTGTCGGTTGTCGCCTGTGCAGTACTGGTTTTCGCAGGAGTTCCGACGACGATGAACTATCTTTCTACG
Source organism: uncultured Phycisphaerales bacterium (assembly GCA_903857265.1). GTDB lineage: Bacteria > Planctomycetota > Phycisphaerae > Sedimentisphaerales > Anaerobacaceae > Fen-1362. The sequence continues at coordinate 18,372 of CAIODZ010000006.1, read as the reverse complement.
TTTCTACCGGCAGGCCTGGTTTCGGCAGTTGAGACAATGAGCTTGGAATCGCATTTCGAGTCGATTCAGAAGGGCGTTCTTGAGTTCAAGGACGTCTCTTATTTTATCATCCTCATTATCGGCTGGGTAGCTGCCTGCACGGTTGTGCTCGAAGAAAGGAAGGCGGGCTAATGAGCAGAACCATAAGAGTGATACTCGCGGTTATTTTTGTTCTACTGATAACCTTCGGCGCTATAAGTATTTGCCAGAATATCGGCAAACGCCTGAAAGTTGATGTTACCGACCAGAAACTTTATACGTTGTCCGCCGGCACAAAATCGATTCTTGGCAAACTGAATCAGCCCTTGAAACTCAAACTTTACTACGCCAAAACCGCCTCAATGAAAGGCCCGGACCAGATTAAGTATTTCGATAATTACTATGAATTCGTGAAATCGCTGCTGGAAGAATACGTTGCTGCCTCAAAAGGAATGGTTAATCTCGAAATTATCGACCCAAGACCCTACTCCGATGACGAGGTCGAGGCAGCCCGCAGCGGACTCAAAAAATTTCCCATAACGGATGAAGAGAATTTTGTCTTCGGATTAGTCGTCCGGACACAGTTCGGCGCAGAAAAATCAATTCCGTTTTTCACCCCTGACCGCCAGAATTTCGTCGAATACGACATAAGTTCCCTTATCGATACTGCTATCACGCGTCAGAAGAAAAATATCGGCGTCCTCAGCTCACTTGGCGTTATGGGTGAGGTCGGCGATTATATGGCGCAGATGATGATAATGCAGGGCCAGCAGCCCAAAATGGCCTGGACCATTATCGAACATCTCAAACAAAAGTATGAGGTCAAGGGCATCCCCTCCGAGACCAATGACATTAACGATATCGACGTTCTTCTTGTGATTCACCCCAAGCACCTCCCCGTGCAGACGCTTTTCGCCATAGACCAGTTTATTTTAAGGGGCGGCAGGACCATTATCTTTATCGACCCGTATTGTTATGCCGACCAGCAGTCGTCTCAGGCAATGATGCTGTCCGACAAGGTTTCGAAAAGCTCGAATCTCAAACAATTCCTGAATACCTGGGGACTTGATATGCCGGAGATGACATTCGCGGGTGATAAGCAATTGGCGCCCGGGGGAACAATGGCCGCCAACCGTGAATCGGAAAAGATTATCGGCTTCCTCAACCTGAAGCTGCCCGCGTGCTTTAACCGCGACAGTGTCATTACCGCCCAGCTCAACAGCGTCAGGGTATGGTTTGCCGGTACGTTAAATATAATCGCTTCGCCAAATGACGTTGCGGGCGAGGGGCATATCGAACGGACGCCGCTTATTATGACGACCGCCAAAGGCAACACCTTCGAAGTTGACAGTCCCCTTGATTTACAGATGCTCAATCCGTCGGAGCTGATGAAGAAATTTTCGGAAGGCACAAAGCCGGTGGTTATGGGCTATCTTATCACGGGCAAATTCAAAAGCAATTTTCCCAATGGTATTGTGCGTGAGTCCGAGCCGCAAACCAAAGACCCAAATGCGCCAAGAACAAAAACGCACATCACCGGCCTTACCCAGGCATCGGAAAATTGTGCCGTGGTTGTGTTCTCGGATGTCGATTTCATAACCGACTCGCTTGCCTATTATCACAACCAGCTTTTTGGCAACATCGTCGTCGGCGACAATAGCACGCTGGTAATGAACACAATTGACGACCTTTCCGGCTCAACCGACCTCATCTCAATCAGGTCCCGCGGTAATTTCCAAAGGCCTTTTACGGTTGTTGACAAGATAGAGGAAAAAGCCGAGGCCGCCACCGCTGATGAGGTCGCCAAGCTCAACGCCGAAATTACCGGCTTTGAGGACGAGTTAAAAACGCTTATGAATTCAGCCAACGAAAAAGAAAAACAGGTCATTGGCAGCTCGATTGCCCAAAAAACAAAAGACCTCGAATTGAAAAAACTAAAGGCCCGCCAACAACTGCGTGAAGTTAAAATGCAGAAACGCCAGCAAATCGAAAAACTTGGCAACAACCTGCGGGCGTTCAATATGCTGGCAGCGCCGGCCGTCATATTGCTTATCGCGGTGGCGCTTGGCATCAGGCGAAGCGTAATGAAAAGACACTATATAAGCCACGCAAGTGACGCGTAATTTTGACGGAGCAGGTAGAGTCAATACGTGACAAATGAACAGGAGTTAGTTATATGAGTAATCGTAATCTGTCGATACTTGGTTTGGCAGCGGCTGCCGTGGTGGCCCTGGCGGTCATTGTTGCCGGAATTGCCGACAAACCATACACCAGGAATAATCAAATTGCCTATCTTATACAGGGTCTCGACCCTGACCAGGTCGCCAGAATCACAATAGGAAAACCGGGCCAGGAACTGACTCTCAATCGGCGAAGGACCCATTTCGTTATTGCCAATCTTGATAACTACCCGGCCCTGACCAGTGAAATTAACAAGCTCATCGCCACCTGCTTAGATATTCAAACCTCCGAGCTTTACACAGACAATCCCGAAAACCACAAAGACCTCGGCGTCACCGAAGATAAAGCGCATATCCTGGTGAAATTCTACAAAGCCGACTCATCGCTGCTTACCGGCGTTATTATTGGCAAAGAAAAAGTCCAGGGACAGGGCATCGCCTATATCAGGCGGGTCGGGGACAACAAGGTATATGTATCCGCCGCACAGATACCAGCCATCAAACAGCAGGCAGGCGAGTATATCTCGCCGGAGCTTATCAGCGTAAAAAGAGAGGACATCAACTCGATAACCGTAAGCTGCCCCAATGAAACATACATCCTGAGGCCCGGTCCCGACGACAAAACCGTTATATTTGAAAATATGGCCGAAGATAAAAAGCTCAACAATGATTTTGCCAACAAGGTTTTCACCGCTTTGGCGGGGCTGAGCTTTGAAGACGTCAACATCGAATCATCAAAGCAGGGTTTGCAGTTTGACCGGAGATACCTTTGTCGGCTGAAGAACTCCACCGTTTACACTATCTGGCTCGCCAAAGACGGCGATGTCTGGTTTGCCAAATGCGACGCCCAGTTCGCCGACAAAACCCCTGTAACAAAAACGGAAGGCGAGGTCGAATCAGATGAGCAGTTGAAGATAAAAGAAGCAAAGCTGCTCGCACGCGACGCCGCCGAGGAATTCTCTGAAAAACACAAAGGGTGGGTATATCAGATACCTGCTTACCGCGCCGAAGACCTCACAAAGTCCTCCGCCGAACTGTTTGCAGCCCCTAAACCGGCTCAGCCCCAGCCGGAAGATAAAGAACCGATGGATGTCACCCCCCAAACGCAGCAGGAATAGCCCGCCGTTTGGATAGTTCGGGATAACAACCCCGTCTCATCCGACCTGTTTGGTTATAACGGGACAATTGTCAAACTCATCCCTGAAAATATCTTTGAGAAATCCCCGAAATAATATGCCTTTACTGTGGCCCACAGTGATGGTATTTTTGAATGCCGTTTTTAGAAATATCTGAAAGGATTATACGATGAAAGCCATTTCCATAACCACGATTATGCTGTTGTCTTTGGGCTCTGTTGCTCTGGCCGGGGTAATTGCCCCCGATGCGAATGTCGAAAAACTCAGCGGCGTATTTTCCTTCACCGAAGGTCCTGCCGCTGACCCCAAGGGCAATGTCTATTTTACCGACCAGCCCAACGATAAAATTTATATCTGGTCAACTGAAGGCAAATTGTCGGTCTTTTTGACCGGAGGCGAACGCTCAAACGGGATGCGTTTTGATGCCGACGGCGTAACACTTCTTGCCTGTGCTGATTTGCATAATCGCATTGTCGCGTTTGCGCCGGATGGGAAAATGACGGTGGTCGTTGAGAAATACAAGGGCAAAAAGCTCAACGGCCCAAATGACCTCTGGCGTCATCCCAATGGCGGCCTATACATAACTGACCCATACTACTATAGAAAGTGGTGGGCAGACCCCAATATGGAACAGGATGGCCAGCACGTATATTATCTTGCCCCCGACCGAAAAACGCTGATTCGCGTTACTGAGGACCTCGTTGCACCCAACGGCATAATCGGCACGCCCGACGACAAACTGCTTTACGTAGCCGACATCGGTGCAAGTAAGACATACGTCTATTCAATCAACCCCGACGGCACACTTTCAAATAAGAAGCTGTTCTGCGATATGGGTTCTGACGGAATGACAATCGATAACGAGGGCAATGTGTATCTGACGGGTAATGGCGTTACGGTTTTCAATCCCGCGGGAGAAAAAATAGAGCATATCAAAATACCCGAGTCATGGACTGCCAACGTATGCTTCGGCGGCAAAGACCAGGATACCCTTTTCATCACAGCGTCAAAATCGCTTTACTCTGTGAAGATGCGAACCAGGGGCGTTACATGGCCTGCAACTACGGAGACAAAATCAGCCATCGCGGCAGACGCAAAAGTCGAAAAGTTAGCGGATGGTTTCGGCTTTACCGAGGGACCGATCGCTGATGCGCAGGGAAACGTTTATTTCGTCGATGTCTCGAATAATAGAATTCACAAATGGTCTCTCGACGGCAAGCTTTCAACCTTCCGCGAAAACTCAGGCGGCGCAAGCGGCCTTGATATCGACGATAAGGGCAACCTCTATGCCTGCGAGGGCGGCAGCCGGAGAATCGCCCGCATTGATACAAACGGCAACGCAACTGTTCTTTGCGATAGCTACAAAGGCAAAAAGTTTAATCGCCCTAACGACCTCTGGCGGGACAAAAAAGGCGGCATATACTTCACCGACCCCGGATACAAAAAAGGCGAATCGGAACTGGACGGCAGTTACGTTTTCTATTTACCTCCTGACTCGAAAGAGCCAATTATTGTTGTCGCGGATATGACAGGCCCCAACGGCATCGTAGGCACAAAAGATGGCTCGCTGCTGTACGTCGCCGACTATTCAGGACGCAAAACATTTGTATTTAAAGTCAAAGACGACGGCACATTGTATGATAAAAAGCTGTTTGTCCCCGTTGGCGCCGACGGAATAGAACTCGATGAGCTGGGCAATTTGTACCTTACGGACCTGTCAGGCAAAGGCGTTAATATCGTCAGCCCGGAAGGCAAAAAAATTGGTTACATAAGTGTCCCCAATTCGACTTCAAATATCTGCTTCGGCAGTAAAGACGACAAAACGCTGTTCATCACCGCGCAAGATTCGCTTTACTCAATACAAATGAATGTAAAGGGACAGTAAGAAATAAAGATACAGCTTTTTAGCTTGAAACCATCTTAGATATACCGTGTCTTTCCTGCGTTTTTTTGCCGAATACCGTAAATCATCGTCTTCGCACCATAACCCAAATAACCCCTGGGTATTACTGGGATATCGTCCCTGGGTAAGCTTTACTCTTAGCGATATTAATGTTTCTGCTAATTCTATTATTTTTCCTCATTTGGTAAATTCAGCAGCAGTAACATCTCGATGAGCGAGATGAATTACGGAAAAGGGATTTTTAACAAGTTAAAAAAAAGACGGTTTTTTGTTGGCTCACAAAATTCTCGGAAAGGGGGTTATCTTGTGAGACAAAATGTAACACAAGGAATGCGAATATGTGGGTGCATATCGAATTATATTGTTTGCAGCTAAATTTAATTTGAGGCGTTGAATACGCCGGAAAGGACAAAAATTATGAAAAGGCACATATTTATTGGACTCACGGGTCTGCTGGTGTTAACAGCGATTTGCTTTTTCTGGGGAGTGAACCAGACAATCGCAGACACGCAGACATCCGTGAACACGCAAACATCCGCGGACATACAGGCAGCTATCGATGAGGCACACAAAACAGGTGCGCAGAGGAGGCAAGATGCCCAGAAAGCCCTTGAAGACGCGTTAAACAAAGGGATGGGACCTGTGCTGATAACTGATGATGTGCTCAATGAAACCATACCAATGGGTACGGCGCCTTTGGCAACGGCGCCTAAGGCAAAGACTACCAGGTCACTAAAGACTGCTGGGTCTCTGAAGACAGCCCCACTGCCCAATCCGCTGTATCCGGCGGGAATAGGATTTAACCCGGCTGTTGACTACACACTGCCCAACTTCTCACAAAGCCCGAACATAAGGAAATTTATGGACTCGCTGCCCGGTTTGTCAGCGGCCAATAAAAACAACCTCGGACAGTACATCCCCGTCGCACAGGCCGATGTGAACACCTATCCGGGTTCGGATTTTTACGATATCGCATGCGGTCAATATACCCTGCAGATGAGCTCGGACCTGAATGCGCCCACCACCATCAGAGGTTATAAGCAGATGTTTGGCACAGGCCCAGGCCAGTCGAACGACCCCAATATAGGCGGCGTTCAGCAGTATCTTGGCCCCGCTATTATTGCCGAGGTCAACAGGCCCGTGCGAATACTTTTCCGCAACCAGCTTCCCCTTAGCAATCAAACCATCGTTAATGGAATGACACACCAGTCCGACACACTTGCGTTGCCCTTAGATACAACCATTATGGGCGCCGGCATGGGTCCGACAACGGGCATAAACTACACCGATAACCGTGTTACCATTCCTCACCTCCACGGCGGCCATACCCCGTGGATAAGCGACGGAACAACCCACCAATGGATTACTCCTGCGGGCGACCTGACTCCCTACACTAAGGGCGTAAGTTTCCAGAACGTGCCTGATATGATTGGCGCGGGCAAATCCATCCCGACGCCGGGTCCCAACGACGGAAACGCAACGGGCTACTATTCCAACCAGCAGAGCGCCCGGTTGATGTTCTATCACGACCATGCCTATGGCACCACCCGACTTAACGTCTATGCAGGCGTGGCTGCGCCTTATCTGCTCGTTGACCAGGTCGAAAAAGACCTTATCGCGGGCACGAATGTATCGGGTGTCTTCACCGCTATGGGTAAGACCCCAATACAAATATTGCCCGACCAGAACGGCCTGGACAATGGAACAGGTTTGTACCACTACGGAATTCCGCTTGTCATTCAGGACAAGTCATTCGTAAACGACGCCAACACTCCCGGTCCGAATGCATTAGCCGCATTCCCGGCGGCCACTTCGGGCTATGGCCACACCTACCCGACAAGCGTTACAGACCCCCTCTGGTACACCTATGTTAATGCCGCCGGCCAGAAGAGCGGCTCATTGTGGCTGGGACACGAGTATATGCCTATCGAAAATATTTTTGACCCCACAGGCAACACTCCTAATGGCAGATGGGATTACGCCCCATTTATGATACCTCCGATGATGCCTACGAATCTGACTCTGCCAAGCCCGACATTAATACCGGAGGCCTTCGCGGACACGATGATTGTCAACGGCTGCGCTTTCCCATATGTTACGCTGCCGCCGGACACCGTCCGATTCAGAATTCTGGGCGTCGGCAACGACCGCGTGCTTAATCTGTCACTGTTCAAGGCAGACCCGTTGCGTATCAACGTTACCAATGGCGGCACGGGTTATGACGCCAATACGGTCATAACCGTTACGGGCAACGACACCAATGCCACCTGCGTTGCGACGGCGAATGTTTCCAAGGGTGAAATAACCCAAATTTCTACGGACGCAAACAATTACATTTCTGCGCCTACGGTAACAATTACCGGCGACGGCACCGGCGCTGTAGCTACGGCGTACATTGTCTCAAATACCACCGGTGTTGTTAATGTTGCGGTTACATCGCCCGGCAGCGGTTACACCAACGCGACCGTTACTCTGGACGGCGGCGGTGGCGGCACCTATTCGTTCGCTACTGCAACAGTAATTCCCGCCGGCGTTATAAAGAGCATTACTGTTACAGGCGCAACAGGTTTCAAGTCCGACATGGCCTCCACTACAGTAGTAAACATAACGGACCCCAATGGTCATCCGGGCACCCTTGCTACTGCCTCTGCCTGCGTCAATACGGAAGTCAAGATGGTTGACGCGTCTCCGAATCCGGCCTTCCCGACCTGGCCTGTGGATGGTCGTGACGGCGGCGTGCCTGACCCGAATACCAAAGGCCCGGACTGGATGCTTATTGGTAACGAGTCCGGATTCCTGGCGCAGGAAACGAATCTCCCGGCGCAACCGGTGGATTTCGAATATAATCGTCAGAGCATCCCATTAGCCGGCGTAACAAGCCGTTCACTGCTTTTGCTGCCGGCACAGCGAGCGGATGTCGTCGTTGATTTCCGCGGCTACAAGGACGGCGATACACTTATCCTTTACAACGATGCGCCTGCTCCGATGCCGAATTACTGGCCCATGAACGACTACTATACGGACGATCCGAACCTGGATAATATCATGAGGCCGACGACCCCGCCGGGGTTTGGCCCCAACGTACGGACCGTTATGCAGATTCGCATCAAGGGACCCAGGAAGTCAACATTCAACTTCGACCCGAATGCGCTTAAGACCGCTATTCCAAAGGCATTCGCACTGTCCAATGCAAAGCCCCTTGTGCCTCAATTGGCTTATAATGCAGCTTTCCCGGGCTTCGCGACGACTAATATTTATGCCCAAAGCGTTGACACAACTTTGAACATCACCGGCGCAGCCGGGGCAATTACCAAGATCATGACTACGGCTCCGGGCAACAATTATGCCGTGGCTCCGACGGTTACTATCGTCGGCGGCGGCGGCAGCGGCGCTACAGCCACAGCGGGACTTAATCCCATGGGCGGCATTACGCTCCTGACAACCGGTTCCGGCTACGCTACACCTCCAACGGTTACGATTGGAGCCCCCGGCGCAGGCGGCGTGCGAGCTACAGCCGTGGCGACCATATCGGGCGGCGGCGTAAACGCCATCAACATAGTTGAGCCGGGTTCCAACTACAGCACAACTGTGGCTCCAACAATCACAATTACCGGCGGCACAGCCCTTCCGGGCCAAACAATAGTTCCAGCCACGGCCTCGACGTTTGTGGCAGTAGCTAATACTGTCGGCTCCATCACCGTCACCAACAGCGGCTCAGGTTACACTCATGAACCTCAGGTTTACATAGTTCCTGCCGCCGGCAGCAACGGCATGGGCGCTGCGGCAGTCGCGCTTATTGCCGGGGCGATGCCGATGACCGGCAAGAGTATAGTAGAGGGTTTCGACCCCGATTATGGACGAATGGATATCAGAATGGGCTCGACTCCAAATCCGCTCACCCCAAGCGTTGGCGCCGGTATGGTTGTCGGCATAGCGCGTTACATAGACCCGCCAACCGAATACGTCGATGACGGCAATGTTACTTTGTGGCGTATCGGACACTTAGGCGTTGACTCACATGCCCTCCACTTCCATCTGTTCGATGTGCAAGTTGTCAACAGGGTTGACTGGACCAACGTCCTCAAGCCGCCGTATCCGGATGAAATCGGCTGGAGAGACACTATCAGGACCAATCCGATGGAAGACATCATTGTGGCGTTCAGACCGACACATATGACGCTTCCGTTTGCGATTCCCAACAGCAACCGGCTCCTTGACCCGACGACACCGCTGAATTCCACGACGAACTTCCTGCCCGTAGCTCCGCCGGCAGGCGTAGCGGCAGTGGCCCAGGTAACCAACGTGATGACTAACTTCGCCTGGGAATACGTCTGGCACTGCCATATGCTGGGGCATGAAGAGAACGACTTTATGCGTCCATTGTGCATGAACGTGGTCGCGGGCAGCTACATCGTACCGCTGGCGCCGACAAGCGTAGTGGCAACGGCGGGTAACGCGCAGGTAACGCTAACCTTCGCTGCGCCCGCAGCAAACGGCAGCACGATTACAGGATACACCGTGACGGCAATCCCTGCGACTCCGGGGTCTTTGCTCGGTACGGACAGCACTGCCATTGCAACCGCAACGACGCGCACCATCACAGGATTGACAAACTTCGTTGCCTATACATTCACCGTAGCGGCAAAGAGCGCGGCTGGAACGGGTCTGACATCAGCCCCTTCCAATAGCGTAACGCCTACAACGCCTCCTCCTGCTGCTCCGACCGCCCTGACGGCGGCACTGTTAGCAGGACCGCAGGTCGGCCTGGCATGGACAGATAACGCTACCAACGAGAACGGCTTCGTGGTCGAACGTGCTGATAACGGCGGAGCATTCGCCCAGATTACTGCGCCGGGGGCACACACAGGTACAGGAGCTATGTCGTACATAGACACTACGGTAACGCTCGGCAGCAGTTATATCTACCGCGTAAAGGCCTTCCTTACCACGCCGGCCGGCACAGCGCCGTCAGCTTACGCGACTGCGAGTACCATAACTGTGGCCGTTCCAGCGGCTCCGACCACCCTGACGGCAACGCCCGCCAGCACAACCTCTGTTATCCTGAGCTGGATCGACGCTTCCAACAATGAGGCGAACTTCGCAGTTTGGCGTTCCGTCAACGGTGCAGCGGCCACCCAGGTCGGAACGGTTACACGCACTGCAGCGCAAGGTCTGGCAACAGGTGGCGCCGTAAACTTCACTAACACAGGCCTGACAGCGGGTAGCACGTATGCGTACTACGTGACAGCCGTGAATGTCCTCGGCCCGTCGTCTCCGTCGAACACGGCCACCCCGAGCTTCACAGCGCCGGCGGCTCCCTCTAATCTGGCAGCTGGCACCGCGACCAGAAACTCCTGCCCCTTAACCTGGACAGACAATGCAACGAACGAGACCGGCTTCGTAATCCAGTGGTCAACAAGTTCCACCTTAACTGCGAGGCTGGTTTCGGTCACGGTCAATACGCCAAATCTGGCGACGTACACAATTACAGGCCTGAACCGTAACACAACCTACTATTGCCATGTGGCGGCGAACAACACTGTTACAGGCAATAGCGCCTGGAGCAACGCGGTAACCTTTAAGACATTGCCGTAAGTTAAGTAAATGCTTTTGCTTTTTATCCGGGAGAGCAGCGAGAACCGCCGCTCTCCCTTTTCTTGTATCCTATGAATATGATGATATAATAATATAATAATTCGAATTCTATAAAGGAGATGCGATGAGAAAGGAATGGATGAATGGGTTGGCCGTGCTGGCCGTTGCGCTGCTGGCCACGGTGGCCGGCTGTACGAGCGGACAAGCACCGGCCAAAACGCCCGATAAAGCGGCCGTCACAGCGCCCGCGACAAATGCCCAGCCGAATGTGGTCTTGAAAACGCCTATGGACACGATGAGCTACAGCTTAGGGGTCGAGACGGTCAAAAATCTTAAAAAGCAGCGAATAGAGATAAACGCCGACGCTATGTGCCAGGGTGTAAAGGACGCGATGGCAGGCGATAAGTTCCTTATGGACGACGAGGAACTCCAAACGAACTACGCGATGTTTCAGTCCATGTTCAGGGCTACTCAGGCCCGTGCCAGAATGAACGTAGCGCAGAACAACAAGATGGAAGGGGAGGAATTTTTGACTGCCAACAAGACCAAGGAAGGCGTGGTAACACTGCCCAGCGGGCTTCAGTATAAGATACTCAAAGAAGGCAACGGCCCCAAACCGAAGGATACCGACACAATACAATGCTACTATCGCGGAACGCTCATCGACGGAACGGAATTCGACAGTTCCGCTCACAGTAACAATGAAGGATACCCGGCGACGGTGAACCTTGCGTCCTGCATCCCGGGTTGGCGCGAGGCGATTCCGCTGATGCCGGTCGGTTCCAAGTGGCAGCTCTTCATCCCTTCCGACCTCGCCTACGGCCCGCGACCGTCAGGCCGTTACATCGGCCCGAATGCCACGCTCATCTTCGAAGTGGAATTAATTGCGATTAAGTAAACAGTGAGGCAGGTAAAACCATTTGCTTTTTCTCGGGTGATTATGACCGATAAGGAACGCGTCAAACATTTTTGAAACATAACTGGATGGTCTTCCTTCAATAAGCTTTCCCCTTAGCAAGATTAAGGGTTCTGCTAATTTTTTTATTCTTCCACATTTGATAAATTCATTCCCATGGTATTTCAATGTTGATTTATGATTTTTAGTTGAGGCGTTCAACTCGCCAGAAAGAAGGTAAATTATGCACAAGCACAGATTTTTGAAAGTTATGTTACTGCTGACACCGGCATTGTTTTTGCTTTTCCTTGGAATTGACCAGGAACGTGCGCAGGCAGCAACTGCCAGGGACGCGAACAGCATTATTCAGATGAAATTGAATCGCATAACACAGGAAGAGAGGCAGGCCGCAGCAGACCGTCAAGCCGCGGCTCGTGCCGCAGCAGCTGCTCAGAGCAACCAGGGCAACACGACGCTCAAGTTTGCCGCACCCCCACCACATACCGCTGCTCCCAGGGCTATGCCCAACCCCGGCGGGATGCCGGATTATTTCAATGTGGCGAACTGGGCATATACACCCATAATTCGTAAATTCGTCGACACACTGCCGGGTCTGGGATATGCCAACAGGAACAATCTCGGACAGTATATCCCCATTGCTGTTGCAGATCCCAATACCTACCTGGGATCTGATTATTACGTAATCGGGTTGCGGGACTATAACGAACAAATGCATTCAGACCTGCCCGCCACCAAACTCAGGGGTTATCTGCAGCTCAATACCACCGACCCCAACGTGGGCGTGTCGCAATATCTTGGCCCTCTAATCATTGCCCAGCGCAACAGGCCTGTGCGAATCAAGTTTACCAACCAGCTTGGAATAGGCACCGCAGGCAACCTGTTCATCCCGGTGGACACCACCGTTATGGGAGCAGGGGCAGGGCCTGATAATGATGCCAACGGTAATCCAATCAATTACCAGCAGAACCGCGCCGTTATCCATCTCCACGGCGGTGCCACTCCGTGGATAAGCGATGGGACGCCTCACCAGTGGACTGTTCCCGCTGGAGATGTTAACGCACACTATCAGAAAGGCGTAAGCACTCAAAATGTTCCCGATATGCCGAACCCGGGTCAGGGTTCCTTGACATATTATTATACCAACCAGCAGAGCGCCCGTCTGATGTTCTATCACGACCATTCCTACGGCACCACCCGCCTCAATGTCTATGCCGGTGAGGCCGCAGGTTACCTGCTAACCGACCCGAATGAGGAGGCATTAATCAACAGTGGAAAACTTCCTAATTTAGGCGGGGTTTACCGCTATGGAATTCCTCTGATTATCCAGGATAAAACCTTCGTCGATGCCAACACAGTTCCCGTTACAGACCCTACCTGGAATTGGGGAACAATACCGGGAATGGCTGTGACCGGCGACCTCTGGTTCCCGCACGTTTATATGCCGAACCAGAATCCTGCTGACCCCAATGGCGCAAACGCTTTTGGTCGCTGGGACTACGGTTGCTGGTTCTGGCCTCCGATTCAACCGTCACAGCTGGCACACCCGCCGATTACGCTTCCCAATGGGACAGTTGTGCCCGGAACGCCCAACCCATCCATGGTGATGGAAGCATTCATGGACACCCCTCTGGTCAACGGCACTCCATATCCGGTCCTGCCGGTGCAGCGCAAGGCATATCGGTTCAGGATACTAAATGCCTGCAACGACCGATTCCTCAACCTGCAACTGTATTATGTTGACCCCAACGACCCTAACGCAACGGAAGTAAATATGGTTCCTGCAGTTCCACACTTGGCGACGGACCTGAACTGGCCGGCGACATGGCCGACGGATGGAAGGGACGGGGGTGTGCCGAATCCAACCCTCGCAGGCCCGAATATAATTCAGATTGGCACCGAAGGCGGCTTCTTGCCCTCACCGGCGGTGATTCCCAGCACACCAATCGGCTATAATTACAACCGCAGAGATATAGTAGTCCTAAATGTCAGCACCCACGGTCTATTGTTGGGGCCTGCGGAGCGGGCGGATGTCATCGTTGACTTCTCCGGAGTTCCGGATGGTTCCAAGCTGATTCTTTATAACGATGCGCCGGCTCCTGTTCCGGGTTTCGACCCGCGCCTCGACTACTACACGGGCGACCCATGTCTAACCGATACGGGCGGCGCACCTACTACACTGCCGGGTTATGGTCCAAACATCAGAACCATCATGAAGTTTACAGTAGCAGTAGGCGGAACTGTGGCCCCTGCATTCGATGTAAACGCATTGAGTACAGCCCTGCCGGTCGCTTTCGCCGCATCTCAGCCAGCACCGATTATACCGGAAATGACTTATCCGGCACCTTATACGGCCGCTAAAAATGTTTATTCGAAAATCCAGGACACTAACCTGACCTTCACTCCTACCGGCGGTACACCGATAACGGTCCAGATGCTGCCTAAGGCCATACAGGAACTCTTTGAGCTTGATTATGGACGAATGAACTCAACCCTGGGCGTCGAACTGCCGTTTACCAATTTCAACACCCAGACAACAATCCCCTACGGTTACATAGACCCGCCCACCGAGATAATCCAGAACGGCGGAACACAGATATGGAAGATTACTCATAATGGCGTTGATACCCATGCCATACACTTCCACCTGTTCAACGTGCAATTGATCAACCGCGTTGGATGGGATGGAGCCATCAGGCCGCCGGAACGCAACGAGATGGGCTGGAAGGAAACTGTCAGGATGAACCCGTTGGAAGACGCGATTGTGGCGTTAAAGCCGATTGCTCCCACGATACCCTTCTCGGTTCCAGACAGCATTCGCCTTCTGGATCCGACGATGCCTCTGGGCTCCACGATGGGTTTCTCAGGCATCGACCCTAACACAGGAAACGCAGTTGTCGGCGGCGTCTCCAACGTGATGACCAACTTTGGCTGGGAATACGTTTGGCACTGCCACCTGCTGGGTCATGAAGAAATGGACATGATGCGACCGATTGTCTTTCAGGTTGCACCCGGTGCGCCAACAGCGGTGTCAGCGGTAGCCGGCAATGCGCAGGCAACCGTAAGTTTCACTCCGCCTGCAGGAACCGGCGGCAGCCCGATTACGTCTTATACGGTTACCTCAAGCATCGGCGGCAGAACAGCCACAGGGACCGGAAGCCCGATAATTGTGACAGGGCTGACAAGCTGCACCGCCTATACATTCACAGTAACGGCAACGAACGCGATTGGAACAGGCCCGGCATCAAGTCCTTCCAATAGCGTAACGCCGGTGGCCTCGGCACCCGGTGCGCCGACAGCGGTGTTAGCGGTAGCCGGCAATGCTCAGGCAACCGTAAGTTTCACTGCGCCTGTATCAACCGGCTGTAATGCGGCCACCTCATACACGGTGACGTCAAGCCGAGTCAACAGAACAACCAGAACAGCAACAGGGACTACAAGCCCGATAACGGTAACAGGGCTGACAAACGGCAGTGCCTATACATTTACAGTAACGGCAACGAACGCAATTGGAACGGGACCGGCATCAGCCGCTTCTAACAGCGTAACGCCGATCGCGGCTACGGTTCCGGGGGCGCCCACAATAGGAACTGCAACAGCGGGCAACACACAGGCAACGGTGAGCTTCACTGCGCCTGCATCGAATGGCGGCAGTGCGATTACATCTTACACGGTTACCTCAAGCACCGGCGGCAGAACGGGCACAGGGACTACAAGCCCGATAACGGTAACAGGGCTGACAAACGGCACCCCCTATACATTCACGGTAAAGGCAACGAACGCAATTGGAACGGGCGCGGCATCAGCCGCTTCTAATAGCGTAACGCCGGCTGCGACCACGGTTCCGGGGGCGCCCACAATAGGAACTGCCACGCCAGGCAACGCACAAGCAACGGTGAGTTTCACTGCGCCTGCATCGAATGGCGGCAGCGCAATTACATTGTACACGGTTACCTCAAGCACCGGCGGCAAAACGGGCACAGGGACTGCAAGCCCGATAACGGTAACAGGACTGACAAACGGCACTGCCTATACATTCACAGTAACGGCAACGAACGTGATTGGAACGGGCGCGGCATCAGCCGCTTCTAATAGCGTAACGCCAGCTGCGCCCACTGTCGTCCCGGCGGCTCCCTCTAATCTGGCAGCTGGAACTTTGACCAGAACCTCCGCCGCCTTAACCTGGACAGACAATGCAACGAACGAGACCGGCTTTATAATCCAGTGGTCAACGAGTGCTGGCTTAGCTGCGAGGCTGGTTTCGACCACGGTCAATACGCCAAATCTGACGGCGTTCACAATTACCGGCCTGAACCGTAACACAACCTACTATTGTCATGTGGCGGCGAACAACGCTACAGGCAATAGCGCATGGAGCAACGCGGTGACCTTTACGACATTACCATAAGTTATGTAGATGCTGTGTATCGGGGAGGGATGGCCTTAGTCATCCCTCCCTTTCTTTTTTAATCCCCCTCTTGCCTTTAACCATAATGGCGTGTAGAAAAGAGCCATACAGAAAACCGCTTGTTTTTTCCGGGGTGATTATGACCAGTCGGGAACGGGTCTTGGCAATGTTTGCGGGCAAACAAGTTGACCACTTGCCTTGTATGCCTATTACTATGCAGTTTGCGGCGGACCGCATCGGGAGAAAATATTACGATTATGTAACGGATTACTGTGTGCTGGTAGAGGGGCAGTTACGGGTAGCGGAGGAATTCGGCTTTGACCACGTCGGGTGCATTTCGGACCCGACGCGCGAGGCAGCGGATTGCGGCGCGGCGATTATTTTTCACGAGGAAACGCCGCCTGATATCGATGAAAGTAACGCCCTGCTCGCCGATAAAAGCAGATTGGCAAAACTGAAGATACCGGACCCGCTGGGGGGCGGGCGGATGCACGACAGGGTAAAAGCGGCAGCTCTATTCAAAGAAAAAGCCGGTAAAGGCAAGATTATCGAGGGATGGATTGAAGGGCCCTGCGCAGAGGGAGCGGATTTGCGGGGCATTAATACGATAATGACGGATTTTTTCGAGGATGCCGGGTTTGTGAAAGAACTGTTTGAGTTCGCGACGGAACTTGGGGTGAGATTTGCCAAAGTGCAAATAGAGGCAGGCGTGGATTTGATGGGAATAGGAGACGCCGCGGCGTCATTAGTGGGACCGAGGATATACGAGGAGTTTGTGTGGCCATACGAGAAACGGCTTGTAGATGGAATACACAAAATGGGGGCGGCTGTCCGACTGCATATCTGCGGGGACACGCGGAAGATTCTGGAAGGGATGGGCCGGCTTGAAGCAGAAATGATTGACCTCGATTATCCCTCTCCCATATCGCTGGCCAGAGAAAAAATGGGACAAAAGCAGGTCATCTGCGGGAATATCAATCCTGTTTCGATGCTGCGTGAGGCGTCTCCTGAGGAGATTTACAAGGCGGTTGAGAACTGCCACAAAGAGGCAGGCGAAAATTTTATAGTTGGGGCCGGCTGCGAAATTACGCGTGATACGCCTTTAGAAAATATAAAGGTGCTTGGGCGTTACGCATCTTCTCATTAATTTTTTTTTTAAGAAGAGGTGGTATATGAAACATTCAAACGCAAAAACAGGTCTTGTTCTTGTGGCGTTGCTGGCATCAACATGGCTTGCGAAAGGCGTCGAATCAAATCCCGGCTGGTTCGATACGGGGCTGGGAAATCTCGCGCTTTTATCTGACGCGAAGACGCGGTCGATAGGGCCGGAGAACCCGACGGGCGAAAAAGGCAAAGGCGGAATGGCGAAATTAGGCGAGGGGTCGGCATCTCACGCCGCCGGCGACCTGGGACAAGGCTGGAAAGTAAATCTGTTACTGCAGTTGCCGTCAGGGCTGCCGTTTTATTGCCTGTATTGCCGGCTGATCCAAAAGAGGCAGTTATGCCCATTTTACAGGCTTGTATCCGGGAAAGGCATTATTGGATCGCTCAAGGCAAGAAGGATTACGTTACTGGAGATGATGAAACATATAGATCGGTAATAAGATGGGGATATGGCACCCATGCCCGCGATTATTTATTCGAGGCTTTAAAGGATCCGGACCCGATAATGAAAAATATAGTCTCAAATTGTATTGCGCGTATTGGATCGAGCCCGGCACAGGTACCTCCGGGGGACGCAGGGAGATGATGTTGCGAAAATTAATGGTATTGGGGTTGGCAGCTATTATGCTTTCCTGCTCTACGGGTTGCAACGTGACAGCCAGGGAGCCGGGAAGGTATTATGACCGCGGCAGCGGGTTTTCTATCAAATTGCCTGAGGGCTGGAAGAAGATAGCTCCTTTGTCGGGAGCAACGGTCACAATGCAGAATCCCGAGAAAACAGTGGCGCTAAGTATTTCCGTGCAGAAAGTGCCGGCCAATTCCGATCCGGGTGAGCTTATGAAAATGGTCACCTCTCACGCTCAAGCCAGGGGTATTACGTATAAGGACCGCGGCCAGATGATCCTGGACGGCCGCGAGGCTTACTGGATGGTGGGCGATGCGGGGGTGCAAGGTTTTGTATATTTGGCTTATTTTATTCTAAAGGGAGATAAATGGTATTCTCTGCAGTTTGTCACGGATTCTGCTACCTTTACCCAGTCTCAATATCAGTTTGC
>CAIODZ010000005.1 GCA_903857265.1 uncultured Phycisphaerales bacterium | reverse complement strand
GCGACTTTACCCAACCCACCGGACACAGGGTATTCTTCGGCACGAATTCCAGCGCCGTCCTCAGTGCGCCAATATCAACCTCTAGCGCAGACATACGATATACTACAAACGTGCAATACAGAGGCACGGTAAACGCCCCTGTTTATCCGCTCACCAGATTAACAGAGGTCGTCAATGCGACATCTTGGAGCTTAATCCCGGGCAAAACCTATTACTGGCGCATCGATGAAGTTAACAACGTCACCACCGGCAGCACCGTAGTGGGTGGTAAAGGCCCCGTCTGGAGCTTTACTTACGCACCGTTTATCACCATCGAGGACTTTGAAGATTACAACAACACAGCTGATATAAACGCCGTCTGGACAATAGGCAAAACAATCACTTGCCCCGACTCATCACTACCAAGAAACATGAGGGGAGTGTTGACCTACGCAATCGATGCCACTGCTGGGAAACACGGTATGTTCCACTATGACAACACCACCAGCAACAACCCGTTCTCGGAAGTAAACCGCCCCTACAGCGGCGGTACGCTATTTACATCCACCTCCGGCGTGTTTTCTACGCCGCCCGTGGCATTAAGAGTAGATTATCTCGGAGCAGCGCTTAACTCGGCCGTTCCGATTTACGACAGGATGTATGTAGCTCTTGAAGATACGGCCGGCCATGTCGGCGTGTACTCTAATAGCGACGGAGCCACACAGCAAACCACCTGGCAACAATGGTATATCCCTCTCAATGACGCCAATTTCACCTCGGTGAACAAAGCAGCAGTGAGCGGTTTCATGCTCGGCGTTGGTCTGCGTTGTACTACCGACAGCTATGGCGCCACCGGCGACGGCAACTTGATGTTTGACAACATTCGGCTGTATGCTCAGACATGCAACCCGAATCCGCCGTTTGATTTAACTGCTGATATGGACCGCGACTGCGATATTGACGTCTGTGATTTGGACGTTTTCGCAAACGACTGGCTCAAAAAAGCTGATGTTTATACGTTTGACATAACAGCACCACAAGCTCCGGTCCTGTGGTACAAATTTGACGAAACAGATGACACGACCACATGTGCTGATTCCGGCAAGACCGGCTCGTATACCGGTGCGATCAACAATATGATTCCTGCAAACTGGAATCCAAATGGCAGGCATAACGGTTGTCTCTATCTGCCTTCCGGTTCGCAAAGCAACGTTGGTATTGACGTGGCTTCGTTAAGCTTTATGGGTGACGCCAATCATTCCGGACCTGATGGCGGCGGCATAACATTCGCAACCTGGATAAATGCAGATGTGATGGCTGCTGACTTTAAGGGTTGGATATACGGCTTTATCGTAGTAAAGGACGCCAACGGCAATGATGCAATAGAGATAGCTTGTCCGCATCACCACGACAATTCTGATTGGAGTGCTGATAATTGTTGGGCTGGCTGGACTAAGAACGGCACTCCGGGCTTTAGTTTCGGACCAAGCATGCCAGTAGCTAACTATGGCGGACGCTGGAACCACTGGGCCTTTGTCAAGGCACCCCACACAGTGTCCTGGTACTGTAACGGCTATTTGATAAGGCAGGAAGCCGACACCGACGCGAATGCCGGTGACCTAAGTATTTACGGACCGTTGTTCCCACTGCCAGTATCTGCATTCACTATCGGCCTTGGAGGTTGGGGTGGGAACTGGGCGGGCTACATCGACGATTTCCAGGTTTATGACTATGCACTGTCAGCGGCAGAAATAGATTACCTGGCAACAGACGGCACAGGAAGCCTCCTGTTACCGCTGGTAAGCAACGCCAATCTCAACCTGAGTGGCGGTACAGCAGGAGACGCAAACCAGATTGTCAACTTTGAAGACTTGTCTGTAATGGGAGATCAATGGCACCAGCTCAAACTGTGGCCGTAACAAATGCAACTTGTTAATTGTGTTAGTGCTTTCTTCGGGGCCTGCAACGCCGAGTTGGACGCCGAGTCGGCGGGACAGGCCCCGCTTATTTTAGGTATGTGTAAATTTTCATTCTTTTGACGAAGGTGCTTGATAGAAATGGCGCCGACGTCAAAATGGCAGAATCACGATTGTTTTCAATTTCCACACCCCGGTCTTGTATGCCGAAAATGGTGGATGTTAAGCAAAAAATGGCGTTCTTTTTTTGCTCGCCTGATGCAAAATATAATGTGTTGTTGTGTAAATAACTGTTTACGTCTGTAAAACACAAAGGGATTGAGCTTTTCTCTGTATGCTCTGCCCCTGCAAACAGTAGGCAGGGGGTATCTTCCGCCGGAAGGCGTCCCTTTGCCGTGAGGCATCCCTTTCGGGAACGGGAGTGGCAAATTTAGGATTATTATGAGCAAACGCGGCAGATTCGGATTTACGTTAGTCGAACTATTAGTCGTCATCTCCATCATCGCTCTGTTAATGGCCGTGCTGCTGCCCGCCCTGAACAGAGCACGTGAGCAGGCCAAACGTATTGTCTGCATGAACAATATAAAGCAGTTGACTACTGCCTGGGGTATGTATGCGGATACCTACAACGATAAAATGGTTAATACTGCAACACCATCTCAAGGTGCGCCTCAGTGCGACCAGTGTCCTGACTGTCCAACCGGTGCCCCTTATATCGCCAAAGCTAAAGTTCCGGCACCCGGTAATGGACACGATAACGAATTACCCTGGGTCGGAGGCGCATTTTATAGTTATATTCAGTCACTTCCTGAAAAAGCCACAAAATGCGCTATACAGACCGGAGCGTTATTTAGATTTGCGCCGGACTTTAAGCTATATCGCTGTCCTACAGCAGATAAGGGACAATTCTTTACATACAATGCCATGGACTCGATGAATGGTCAGGCGTCTGGGCCGCCTTCCAATCCATCCAACAGCAGAGGCAAAGTAGCTCTAAAGAGTAGAAACGAAATAAGAAAGACGGCGTCCCAGATTATTTTTATGGACGAAGGCAAAGTGACGCCGGATAGTTTTGCGGTCTTTTATAATCGAGAACTATGGTGGGACGCCCCGGAGATCCGGCACGGTGACGGACAAGTCTTTTCTTTCGCGGATAATCACGCTGAATATTGGAAATGGAGCAAAGAATCCCTTGAGCTTGGCCATAGATACATACAAGGGAGTTATAATCCGTCAACGATGACCTATCAACCGACAACTACCGCGGGCAAACAGGATCTCTATAAAATACAAATTGGCTGCTGGGGAAAACTCGGGTATCCTAATACCGTTCCTCTACCTTAGCTGAGGCGGGCAAAACCTCAGTTTTCTTACCCGGTAAATTTCGGGGGGACATTCACCGGCAATAAGCCCGGCAGGTTCACATAGTACGCTTTCATCTCTTAACTTTTTCCCAAATAGCCATATTTATTGTTTACAGGGAAAAGTATTTCTGGTATAATCTGCTAAGATTAACCACGAAGAACACCGAGAAACGCGAAGATTTTCATTTAATTTTCTGTGTCCTCTGTGACTAGAAAATTACTCTGTGGCTAAAGATTATTATGAGCAAACGTACTGGACCCGGATTCACATTAGTCGAACTGTTAGTTGTTATCTCCATCATCGCTCTGCTGATGGCCATATTGCTGCCTGCGCTGGGCAAAGCGAGAGAGCAGGCCAAAATGATCGCCTGCCTCTCAAATCTTAAGCAATGGGGTGTTGTCGCCGCAACATTCGCTGAAGGAAACAACGGCTACCTATGGAGCGGTGGGGCCAATCAATATGCGACAACAAAAGGTTATACTGGGTTCTGGTGGTTATCTGAACTGAAAGTGAAAGACCAGGACTGGAAGAACAACAAAATATGGTTTTGCCCATCCGCCAAAAAACCAATATATAATGAGGACGGTTCAAGTTCAGGCGCAATTTCTCATTTTAGCGCCTGGGGTATCGAAAGCCAAGCGTCCCTTAAGGATACTCTGACAAATCTGCAACTGCCGCAGTTAGGCCAAAACGGAATATCAGGCAGCTACGGCATTAATGGTTATGCATTGAACAGACACTCCCCGGGAGTTAGTTTCCCGAATGACTGGAGAACTTTGGATATAAAGGGAGGAAGTGATATTCCTCTGTTTCTGGAAGCAATAAGATATGACGGATGGCCAATTGCAACTGACCCAGCTCCAGCGGATGTATCTACAGCATGGAATGGCACCACCGGCGATATGGGCAGATATGCCCTTAACAGACACAGAGGATTCACGGACGTTCTCTTTTTTGACGGCCATGTAAGGAAAGTAGGAGTAAAGGAGTTGTGGACTTTAAAGTGGCACCGGACTTTTGATACGGCAAATAAGTGGACCAAGGCCGGCATAGCCAAGAAAACCAGCAGCGATAAATGGCCGAATTGGATAATCGGATATCCTGATTATTGAAATATAGTCCGCGTGACCTAATAAACCTTTGTGTCTCGGTGTCTTCGCGGCAAACTTAGGATTATTATGAGCAAACGCAGCGGGCCTGGGTTTACATTAGTCGAATTGTTAGTTGTTATCTCCATCATCGCTCTGCTGATGGCCATATTGCTGCCTGCGCTGGCCCGAGCCAGAGAACAGGGAAAACGCTCTGTTTGTCTTAATTATCAGAGGCAATTGACCGCCGCCTGGATGATGTACGCCGACGATAACAGCGACAAAATCGTCTGCGGCGACGCAGAAGAATACGGGGACTGGGAAACATCAACCCTTTTGTATGCTTGTCCAGGAACTGATCCTACTAACTCACATTGTAGAGAAAAGCCATGGGTTCTGAATGACTGGGATTCGACACTAACTTTAGCACAAAAAAAAGACAAGATAATGAACGGGGCATTGTTTAGATTTGTTAAAGATATAAAGGCATATAAATGCCCGAGGGGTAATGCCGACGAGGTTAGAACATACTCTCTTCCTGACGGCATGAACTGCAAAGTGATAAGTGGTGATCCTACCAATGGCGTTGGCAGCGGCGCGGTTTTGATTAAGAATCGACTACAGATTAGAAAATCGTATGAGCGGTTCGTTTTCGTTGAGAATGGAGGTTTATTGACGGGGACAATGGGCGGCTGGACTGTATATGTCACTCGGTATGCATGGTGGGACATTCCTTCAGCAAGGCACGGTGACGGAACGACATTTTCTTTCGTGGATGGCCACGCTGAATACCATAAATGGCTTGAGCCAACCACTTTCGCTGATATCAAAAAAGGAATATCGTCAAGCGGAAATCCGGTGCACGACGGCAACAAGGACATTCGCTGGGCCTCGATTGGCGCGTGGGGTTCAGACGCAGCCGGCAAAGGAACTAAATAACTACAGGACGGCTCATAACCATAAAATATTTTTAGAATCGCATCTCTAATTCCATATCTTTTTGTTTTCATTAAAATATATATAAACACAAAGAGGGCCGGCCGTTTTTCGGCTAGCCCTCTTTTTAACACTAAGTTCCATTAGTTGGATGCTACCTGCTTTGCACGACAACGCCCGCGGGGGTCAGGCCGTCGCTGTCGGCGATTAAACGGATGTCGCCTGTTTGCCCTTGTTTAGTCCGCAGAATCAGCATCGCCTTGCCAAAGAACAGTTTCCTGTAATCCGCCTGGAACGGCTCATAAGAGAGAGGATTGCCATTATCGACTCCCGCGATTTCAGCGGGGCCATCGACTTTGAACTTAATCAGATTATCCGCCAGCGGGCACAAAGTATTATTGGCATCGAGGGCCTCAACGAGGATGTAGCAAAGGTCATCGCCGGTGGCAGACAACTCTTTTCTATCCGGGGTAAGACGAATTTTCGCCGGCTCACCCGCCGTGCGCATAATCTCCTGGCCTATCTCATTACCATCCTTATAGGCGACCGCCTTCAGCTCGCCCGGCTCATAATTCACGTCGTTGAAACAAAGGCGGTATTTATCTATTGAGCCATAGTAAGACGGCCCCGCTTCTTTTGCCTTGGTCTGTTTACCCAGGGATTTGCCGTTAAGGAACAGCTCAACTGTGTCGCCGTTGGTATAAACATACACGGGGACATTTTGCCCGATTCTGTCGGGCCAGTTCCAGTGAGGCAGTATATGGACGGTTGTAACATCGGGCCTCCAGTGGCTGCGATAAAGATAAAAACGGTCTTTGGGTATGCCCGCGAGGTCAACAATGCCAAAATATGAGCTTCGCGCCTGCCTGCCATAAGGCGTCGGCTCGCCGAGATAATCAAAACCTGTCCAGACGAATTCGCCCGCGACAAACTTGTCCTTTTCCATCAAAGCAAACTCGCGGTCCGCGATATCAGACCATGCCGCCGCGTTGCGGTCATAGGAATCGACCTGAAATTCCTTCGAGAATTGTGTTTTGGAGCCGCGCAAAGGCAACTCGTAAAAGCCGCGTGTGCTAAGTGCAGAAGCCGACTCACTGTAAATTATCGGCTTATCCGGATAGCGCTGTCTGTATTGGGCGTATCTCCGCTGATAATTCCAGCCAGTAAGGTCCAGGGCGTCGAAGATTGATTTTGCCACCTGGCTGGTAAAACAACAGGCCATACCAACAGGCCGCGTCAGGTCGTATTCCAGGACAAAATCGCTCATAAATTTTACCCGTTCCTTCGTCAGGCCCTGCGGATCTACAGGCGGCGATTCAATTTCGTTACCTATTGACCAGACAACAACGCACGGATGATTGCGGTCGCGCATTACGAAATTACGAATCTGCTTTTTGCCATATTTTTCTAACGGCATATTATTGGGGTCGAATCTGTCCGCGGTCTTGTCCCATTTGTCAAAGCATTCGTCCCACACTACAAACCCCATCCGGTCGCAAAGCTCCAGCAATTCCGGCGCAGGCGGGTTATGGCTCGTGCGTATGGCGTTTACGCCCATATCACGCATAATCTCTAATTGACGTTCCATCGCACGGGTATAAAACGCCCCACCGAGAGCGCCCTGGTCGTGGTGCAGGCACACGCCGTAAAGCTGCACTCGCCTGCCATTGAGATAAAATCCGTCATTGGCGGTAAACTCGAATGTACGGATGCCAAATGTGGTCGTATCCGTATCAACTATTCTTTTGCCCTGACGAACGATTGTTTTCGCCGTATAAAGTTTCGGGCTTGTGATGTCCCATCGCTGCGGATTGGCAATCACAAATAACTGATTAACATTCCGCGAGTGGCCCGCGGGTACTGCAACACCGTCGGTCCTGGGGGACGCCACCTGCTTGCCATCCGGGTCGAACAGGGTAACCTCAACGCTGACTTTTGATTTGCCCTTGAGATAATTTCTAATAGTCGAACGAACATTGACCTTGGCTGACGCATCGGCCACTTCGGGAGTCGTAATATAAGTTCCCCAGTGTGCGACGTGAACCGGCTCAGTCATAGTCATTGTTACTTTGCGATAGATTCCCGCGCCGGGATACCATCGCGTGCCGTGATTGCGAGTATCAACGTACACCGCAATTGTATTGTCGGCGCCGAATTTCACAAATGGGGTCGCATTGACGCGGAAAGACATATAACCATAGTCCCATTCGCCGGCTAATTGCCCGTTGATATAAACCTTCGGAAACGCCATAACGCCGTCGAAATCAAAATATACGCGCCTGCCCGCGTCGGCCTTATCCAGCTTAAAGCTTTTGCGATACCAACCCTGCCCCCACCAGGGCAGTTTGCCTGCGTAGCCGTCTTCATTGGGATTAAATGGCCCGGCGATTGCCCAGTCGTGAGGCAGCCGGACTGCCTTCCACGATGAATCATTAAAATCAACCGCCTGTGCCCCATTCTGCCCGCCCTTGGCGAACTTCCAGCCGTCGTTGAAATTCACTACCTGCCTTGCGGCTGCGTTTTCGCCGGTTTGTGATTGTATCTGAAATGGCTCAAACCTCGATTCACAAGATAAACCGAGCACCATTACTATCGATACAGCCGCTACTATTAAAAGCCCCCTATATCTATTCATTGTTTTCTCCATAAATTCAATCATTTCGTAAGACAGGTCGCCAATAAGCTCCTTATTTTGAGGGTTATATTAAAGGATGCAACACTTTTCCGGCTAAATTCGTTGACTTTGCCCTTTCTTTAACGTATAATAAGATAGCCACATCCGAAACCCGCTTTCTGCCGGGGAGGGGCTAGTGTTTCCCGGCGGACAGCATAGTTTAGCGAGGAGAAGCAGATATGAGGCGTATCGCCCCAATTCTGGTGGTTTTTGTTTTCTGCGCATCAGTCACAGCAGCCGACATAGCCATCACCTATAATATCAACACTGACGTCAACAGGACGCCTATCAGCAAATATATCTACGGCACAAACTCAACAGGCAACTCAAATTACACCGTCGTAAGAAGCGGCGGCAATCGTCTGACCGCCTACAACTGGGAAAACAACTGGTCTAACGCCGGCGCTGACTGGTGGTGGGAAAACGACCAATATATGAGTTCCAGTACGACGCCGGGCAAAGCCATAACAAATTTCCGCGATTCTTGCGTTACAAACAAACAGGACTCTATCATAACTCTCCAAATGGCAGGTTACGTCTCGGATGCTGTCTCCGGAATGGTCGATTGCAATATCTATGCGGCGCCATCGTATTATTTTAAGAAAGTCGTTTTCGCCAAGGGAGCTCCCTTCTGCAGCCCCGCTGGAAGCCCGGATACAACCGACGCTAATGTATATATGGATGAATTTGTTAATTTCCTTGTTAGCAAATACGGTTACGCGGGCGACCCGAACGGCGTCAAATTCTACGATTTGGATAACGAACCCGACCTCTGGTATGACACCGGGGCCTCCCCCCACGGTACGCACTGGGAAGTCCATCCTTTTGACCCCTGCTGTGCTGAATACAAAGACAAAAGCGTGGCGATATCAACAGCCGTAAAAAATGTTGACCCCAATGCTCAGATGCTTGGTCCCGTAAGTTATGGATTCGGCGGCTACCTGACTTTTCAGGGGGCACCTGACTGGTCCAGCGTCCAAGGCAGCTATGGCTGGTTCCTCTCTTACTACTTAGACAAAATGAGAGTCGCATCGAACACCGCGGGCAAGCGCCTCCTCGATGCCCTCGATGTCCACTGGTATCCCGAGGCACAGGATAGCGCCCCCTTTACCTCTGGTAATAGGATTACAAATGACGTAAGAACCACGGCAATGTATAACGCACGTATGCAGGCGCCGAGAACCCTGTGGGACACGAGTTACGTTGGGGCTAACGGGGAAAATAGCTGGATTAATCAGTGGTACAGCAGTTACCTGCCGATAATTCCCAAATTAAAGAGTTCGATAAATACTTATTATCCTGATACCAATCTGGCAATAACCGAATATAGTTATGGCGCACAAACCCACTGGTCAGGCGGGATAGCCACAGCCGACGTTTTAGGTATCTTCGGTAAATACGGCGTATATTTAGCAAGTTATTGGTTTGATAACGGCTCCGCTCCATACGTTGATGCTGCGGTAAAAATCTACACAAACTACGACAACAACAAATCCAAATTCGGCGATACTGAAGTTTATTCGACAATGTCCGACAAGGTTAACAGCTCCATTTATGCCTCTGTGTTCAACGGCTATACCTGTGAGATGCACATGATAGTCATCAACAAGAGCATAGATAGTAATATCACCGGAACCTTTAACATCACCAGCCCGCGAAACTTCTATTCAGGAAGGGTCTGGCGATTCAATAACAGCACCTCAACCATTTCGGAAACCACGGGAATAAGCAGCATCACAGGCAACTCGTTTACATACACCATACCAGCCACGACTGTTTGCCATATGGTCCTGCAGGCCGAGCCGCCGGATTGGGATACGAACGGCCCATCAGGGGTTTCTGATTGCCATGTAAACATTTGGGACCTTAAAGATTTCACCAACTCCTGGCTTAATTCATACACTTTTGTTGACTTTGCCGATTTTGCTCGGGATTGGGG
The DNA here is from genome assembly GCA_903857265.1 of uncultured Phycisphaerales bacterium. Lineage (GTDB taxonomy): Bacteria > Planctomycetota > Phycisphaerae > Sedimentisphaerales > Anaerobacaceae > Fen-1362. Next base: position 1,853 of record CAIODZ010000005.1, on the reverse strand, counting down.
CATTTAACGAATAAATTGTTTATAGTATTTGTATCAGTTCTTTGAAAATTCGGGCGTTCCAGGCAATTTTTAAAATGGTGTTGTTGCGCTTTTTTGCTCTTTTTTTTGCGCTTTTTAGATTATTTTGTATATTTACGCCATATCTTCCGTAATGACAATGGCTTACGGCATTTCAATTCGCATTTCGCAGACAATACCCATTTAATGACCTTACGTAAACGATTACCGAGCAATAAGTTACGTGAGATGCCACTAACGTATGGTCCAAAAAAACTTTGCGAAATTGCAAAAAAAACTTGATTTTTCAGTATTGGTCTGGTATTATGCTTACTGAATAGCGTCTGGCGGCGTCCGCCAGGCATATATAGTTTCATAAGTAAGTAGTGTTTTTTTATGGTGATAAGGAGGAAACATAATGTTTAGGAAAAGTGTCTTTATTATGCTCTTTGTATGTCTTCTGGCGTCGTGTCAGATTGCTTGGGCAGCATGGCCCTGGGACGGCCAGCAGGAGTGGCAGCCAGCAGCCAGCAGCCCCGACTGGTGTAATTCCGCCAACTGGCATCAGGAGGGTTCATGGCCGGTTGAACCTACGGGGCCGAATAATCAAACCTATTTAGCTGTTCTTCCAAACCAGCCAGGCCCAAGAATCGGATTGGGAGGTTGCGTAAATGCGACAGCATCAATGCTTTCTCTGAACCCCTGGAGCCCAGACTCATGGGGCGGCCAGGACGTCAACATAACGATGCTTGATACAGCCGCGGACTGCAATTTCAATTGCGCAATCCAAATCGCCTCACAAGCTGACTATGACTCAAAGATGGGCGGCGGGACTCTCCTCCAGAGAGCCATCATCAATCAGTATGGTGGTACTGTTTATACGCCAACCCCGGGCGGCATGACCGGCTTCTACGGCTTGACAGTCGGCGGCGGCGGAACCACCCTCGGCGATTCTTACGGTATGTACAATTTATACGGCGGACTCGCCAGCTTCCCCAGAATCAGATTATATTTCGGTGAACTCAACGTCTATGGCGGAACCATGGAAGCCACCGATGGAAATTTTGTTTTCACTCAAAATCATTCTGAAAACAAAATCAACGTCAACGGCGGCACATTGAGAATCGCGGGCAACTGGATGACCTCCGACCCGAATTTCCCCGGTCTCATTGCGAACAAACGCCTTGTCTGCAGACGCGGCGGCGACCTCGGAAACCCCTATACTATGGTTGACGGCGGCGGCAACACCTGGACAGTAATCACAGGCACCAAGAACTTTAACAACGCCTGGAACCCGTTGCCGGAAATGAACGACGTAAACGTTCATTACTACAATGGCTCAGATACCAACAGCATAACGCTCACCTGGAACAGGGGCGAACCAAACGCAATACAGCACGATGTCTATTTCGGAACATCTTTTTCGGACGTCGATAGCGCAACAACGGCATCGAGTCAATTCCAACATTCATTCCTTGACGCGAATAATGGCGACCCGTGCAGTTGGGCTATCTCTGGTTATAATTTCCTGCAGAATGCCACCTACTACTGGCGAGTCGATGAGAATTCGGTCACATCGGACAGTCCTACAACCTACTTGATGACCAAAGGCCGGGTCTGGAAATTCACAACCCATGACGGCAGAGCATCCAATCCAAGACCTCGGGACACACAATATGGCTTAAGCGAGCCGTTGCAGTTAAGCTGGACGGGAGGCGACTTTACCCAACCCACCGGACACAGGGTATTCTTCGGCACGAATTCCAGCGCCGTCCTCAGTGCGCCAATATCAACCTCTAGCGCAGACATACGATATACTACAAACGTGCAATACAGAGGCACGGTAAACGCCCCTG
>CAIODZ010000004.1 GCA_903857265.1 uncultured Phycisphaerales bacterium | reverse complement strand
ATTCCTTTCGAGGACATCCTGGTATGACAGCTTCTCAAAAAGCTTCGCGCCGGGGTTTTTCTTGGGGTCATCGCTGTAAACGCCGTCAACCGTGGTCGCTTTAATCAGCAAATCCGCCTCAAGCTCGGCGGCACGCAGGGCAGCGCAGGTATCGGTGGTGAAAAACGGGTTGCCGGTTCCGCCTGCCAGTATTACGATTCTTCCCTGCTCGAAATGTCTCAGCGCTCTTCGGCGTATAAACCGCTCGCACATTGCCTCGACCTCTATTGCGCTCATCACGCGAGTTGTTGTCCCCAGTTTTTCAAGCATTTCCTGCAGTGCGCAGGCGTTAATAATCGTCGTGAGCATACCCATATAATCCGCGGTATTTCGCGGTATCGATGTTTTTTTTGCGAAATTTTCCCCCCGGATAAAGTTTCCTGCACCGACGACGACGGCGACCTGCGGACCGAGCTTGTTAATCTCGGCAATCCTGCTGGCTATGGATTCGAGGTGCTCGCCGTCAATCCCGAATCCGCCCTGTTCACAAAAACTTTCCCCCGATAATTTCAGCAATACCCGCTTGTATTTGCTCGCTGGCATTTTTCGTTCCCCGCATCCTTCCGGGTCGGCGAAAACATATCCGGCAGACCGCTTACCCGACGTCGAAACGCACGAATTTTTTCAGCGTTGCCTTGCCGCCTGCCGACCTGGCGGCTTCTTCCAATACCTGCGCTACTGTTTTTGTATCATCCTTTACAAACTTCTGGTCGAGCAGGCAGTTATCCTCGAAGAATTTCTTCAGTTTGCCTTCGACTATTTTATCCACGATATTTGCCGGCTTGTTTTTTACCTGGTCGGCATAAATGCTCTTTTCCTGCTCGATTACCTTTGGGTCGATGCCTGATTTATCCAGGGCAAGGGGCTTGGTCGCGGTAATGTGCATCGCAATATCCGCGCCGGCTCGCTTGAGTTCGTCTGATGACGCCGTTTTCGCGTCGCTTGCGGAAATCTCCAGCATCGTTCCGACTTTTTTATTGAAATGGATATATGTGCTGATAAGGCCCGGGCCGTCGAGATGGAATTTGGCATAGTCGCCGACCTCGGTTTTTTCGCCGGTTTTGCTTACCAGCTCCGTGATAACGTCGCCGAATTTTTTGCCGCCGACGGCTGTTTCGAGAACATTCTTAGCGCCGTCGTTTTGTGCGCAGGCCATACCATATTCGGCTAATTTTTCTGCCGTTGCCTTGAAATCGTCGCTGTTGGCGACAAAATCCGTTTCGCAGCATAATGACGCCAGGACGGCTGTTTTGGCGTCCGGGCTGACTTTGCCGACCACTAAGCCCTGGGTAGTTGCGCGTTCGGCGCGTTTAGCTAACGTTGCGAGGCCTTTTTTTCGCAGTATCGCCATTGCCTCATCCATATTGCCGTTTGCTTCTTCGAGCGCCTTCTTGCAGTCCATCATTCCCTGGCTGCTCATCTTGCGAAGTTTAACTACCAGTTCTGCTGGGATTTCCGCCATTTCAAAAACTCCTGCTAAAAAACCTTTTCGGTATTATTGTTTTTTTATTACTGTGCCTGTCCGCCATCCCTAAGGGATGGCGAGACCTCGCCTTTAAGCAGGTTCGCTGCCGAGTTGAGGTGTTTCGCCTGTTGCTTCAGGGGCCTGCTCTGCTTCCGGCTTATCCGCACGTGCCATGACGGTTCTTTTCGACCTGATGTGCTTGGGCTTTGCTGCGACGTCTTTGCGGATTGTGTCCATTGTTTTGCCTTGGGCGACCGCGTCCGCAAGCTCGCTGAGGAGCAAACTTATCGCTCTAATCGAGTCGTCGTTGGCCGGAATCACCACATCTACCGTATCGGGGTCGCAATCGGTATCGATAATCCCGATGGTGGTTATGCCGAGTTTCCTGGCTTCACGCAGGGCGAGGTATTCTTTTTTGCAGTCAACGACAACGACGACACCGGGGAGCCGGCTCATTCTGCGAATGCCGTCCATATTGCTTTTTATTTTCCGCAGCTCGCGTTTGAGCCGGGACGCCTGCTTTTTGCTCTGCGATTCGAGCGTGCCCGCTTCCTGCATCCCTTCCAGTTCTTCGAGCCGCTGAACGCGCGAGCGTATCGTTCTGAAATTCGTGAGTGTTCCGCCAAGCCAGCGGTCTGAGACGAAGTGCATACCGCACTTTTCCGCCGAGGCCTCAACCGCCTTTTGCGCCTGCCTTTTGGTTCCCACGAATACGACGTCTTTGCCGGAGGATATGACGTCCACCAGCAGTTTCCTGGCGATTACCAGGCCTGCCAGGGTCTTGCGAACGTCGATGATGTGTATCTGTCCGCGTTTGCCAAAAATAAAAGGCCCCATCTTGGGGTTCCACCTGTTTGCGCTGTGTCCAAAATGGACGCCTGCACTAATCAACTCTTTTGCCAACTCTTTAGCCACAAAGACCTCCAAAAACCTTAATTAAAGAAACATATATCGATACCGAAACCGAAAGCCAAAACTGAAAATTTAGTTTAAAGCTGCTGCAATGTCAAGCTTTTTAACACATTAGAACTACTGATATACCTGCCTGCGGCGTCCAAGTAAAGGAAAAACCCCGATTTGACGGCTAAAATGACATGAAAACGACGGCTGCGGGCGATATTTGGCCGGTTAATCGGGGATAAAATGCCTCCCTGTCTGCCGCCTGAAAAGCAAAAAAATCCTTAAAAAAGTTGTTGAATTACAAAGGGTCTTAAGCTATTTTGCCACTGTGTAAAGGGCGCTTTTAAACAATCCTCGCAAAAGCGCCTTCGCGAAACAGCGAGGAGCCGGCGGTATGGGTTAAAAGGAGAAACACGTGGCTACAGGTAAAGTAAAATGGTTCAATGAGAAAAAAGGTTTTGGTTTTATTGTTCCTGATGACGGCAGCGAGGATGTGTTTATTCATCACTCCAAAATTGTTGCCGAGGGCTTCAGAACACTAAAAGAAGGTCAGGCGGTGGAATACACTCTCGCCCAGGGCAAGAAAGGCCCGGAAGCGACAGACGTCAAACCTTCCTAAAACGGTTTGCCGAGCGAAAAACCTGTGGTCCCGCCCAAAAAGCGGGACCTTTTTATGCGCACCAGCGATAATCAAGCGACACAGAAAAACAACTCTCCGTGTTGTTGAGCCGGATGTCCTCGACCATTTTGCCCCGCGGCAGAAAATCTTCGGACAAAAATGTCCCTGCTGTTGATGTTTATCCCTGGGGCGGTTTTGTGTCTGTCGGGGGGGCGTCTTCGCGTTTATATGTCGGCTTTTTGAATTCAGCCAGCTTTTTGGCGTAATCCGCGACCGAATTTGACGCCTGCTGGTATTTCTCAGACCTGACTTTCGGCTGCTCCTTTTCGAGCTTGCGTTCACGCCATTCCCATATTCCGTACGCAATCCAGCCGATAGCGACAAGCGCCGCAGCAGCTATCATTATTTTCCAGAACAAATCCATAAGAGTTCCTGTGAAAATATCGTCAAAAATCTGGTTCTTTCACTCGCCAGAATATACACGAAGATTCTATTTAAGTCAACTTGCCGGCCGATTTACTTCCTCACGGCGGTGTCGGCGATTATATGACGACAGATGTCCTGACTTTTGACGAGGAAGATGATGTTGTCGATGTCTGCCAGAAACCCAAAGATCGACCTTCAGGATTACAAAGTTAATTCTGCTGATTCGGTTTCCTTGTCTTGCCGGTTAATAACACGCAGATAACCCCAATAAGAAGACCCGCTCCTCCCGCTATGGGGACAGTAAGTTGCCAGGGCAAAACATCCGCCTTCAACGGCGTTTTTGCGTAGTCAACCAATTGCAGCCCCGCTACGTCAGCATTGTCTGAGAGAACCCTCAATTCTTCAATCTTCGCTCGAACTGAACCTAGCGCTGTGCGTCTGTCATCTCTGATGAACTGTCTCAGGGCATACTGTGTTCTGGCCTGCTCCAGCTCTTCCTGTTTTTTCTGCGTCTCTTCACGCATTTCTCTGATTCTGGCCAATCGGTTTTGCGCCAATTTGTTTTTAAGTTCAATGTCCTTAATCTCAGCGGCCTGATTGGGGTCGGGTTTTCCGGAAGATAAAAGCTGCTGCGGCTGGCCCAGCAGTGTGTCGCGACGAGTTTGAAGCTGGTCCATATCCAGTATGCAATCATCCTCTTCACCCTGGAGACGTATCAGTCGTGCTGTGATGGGGTGGAGGTAGCAGTGCTCTTCAAGGTCGGTAAAGCCGTATTTTTGACAGACATCATCCAACGTCCTTTCGGCCGAATTAAGGTCTTTTTCAATACGAGCCAGATTTTCTTCGAGGAACATAAGATTAGTTGCGATTTGTTTTCGCTTTGCGCTTTGTTGTGTTTTCAGAAAAGTATCGGCCATTTCGTTCAACAAGGTTTCGGCATCCTTGCCATCACGACAGGTCATCGAAATCCTGATAAGGTCTCCGTCCCGCATTGCCTTGGCGCGAAACCGCTTTTTCAATTCATACACACCTGCTGTTAATCTTTTATCTCTGGTTTCGCCAAGTTCCACAAACCAGTAGGTTTGCTGAATTTTATCCCTGTCAATCAGCGATTCTAAAGTGTTATTGTTTCTAATGAGAGTGATTACCGAACCCTTTTCTGTGCCCGGCAGGACCCTGATAAAGGCCTCCGCGGTGTACTCAGGCCGCAATTGCGGTGTAACAAACCAGACAAGCCAGCCAATTACTAATCCCAAAACAAGAAATGACAAAAGAATTGTTAGCGTGCGCATATAAACCTCCCGTAATCAGCACTCTATTTATTGAAACTGTTTCACTATTACCTGACAATACGTCAGTATTTTGTCCTTGTTCACCGGTAATAAAAGAACAAAGCATAAATATTCCGTATTATCCCCGAAATAGATAAGAGCCACGGATGCTGTTTTTCGCAAATAACCGGTCTGGTTAAACGGTATATGTGGATGAGCTTGTCCCGCCGCCCCGGCCTGTCCAGTTGGTATGGAAAAACTCGCCCCTCGGCTTATCAACCCGCTCGTAAGTATGCGCGCCGAAATAATCACGCTGTGCCTGCAATAAATTCGCGGGTAATCGTTCGTGACGATAGCCGTCGTAAAATTCAAGCGCGGAGCCGATTGTCGGCACCGGGATGCCTAATTTGACCGCTTGCATTACTACCCGCCGCCAGGAAACTTGCGCCTTTGTCATTGCCCGTTTGAAGAACGGGTCGAGCAAAAGGTTTTCGAGGTTCGGATTTTTGTCGAACGCCTTTTTAATCTCGCCCAGAAATACCGAACGGATAATACACCCGCCTCGCCACATAAGCGCGACGCCGCCGTAGTTGAGATTCCAGCCGTATTCCTTCGCCGCCGCGTGCATCAGCTGATAACCCTGCGCGTAGCTTATTATCTTCGACGCATACAGCGCCTTTCGCAAATCATCGATGAATTTCGCCTTGTCCCCTTTGAATTGCGCCTTCGGGCCTTTCAATACCTGCGATGCTTTTACTCGTTCTCCCTTCAAAGCCGACAAACACCGCGCGAATACCGCCTCGCCTATCAGCGTCAGGGGCTGACCTGAATCCAGCGCAGCGACAACAGTCCACTTGCCCGTGCCTTTTTGCCCCGCCGTATCCAGTATCAAGTCAACGACCTCGTTTCCCTGCTCGTCTTTGTAAGCGAGAATGTCCCGCGTAATCTCAATCAGGTATGAGTTCAGTTCGCTTTTATTCCACTCGGCAAAAACCTTGTGCATCTCAGCGTTGCTCAAACCCAGTCCTTCCCTCATCAAATGATACGTCTCGCAAATCAGCTGCATATCGCCGTATTCGATGCCGTTGTGCACCATTTTCACAAAATGTCCCGCGCCGTTTTCGCCTACCCATTCGCAGCAGGGCTCTCCGCTCTCCGTTTTGGCGCAAATCGCCTGAAATATCGGTTTGACGCCCGACCACGCCGCCGGCGAACCGCCCGGCATAATCGACGGCCCGCGCAGCGCGCCTTCCTCGCCGCCCGATACGCCCGTGCCGATATACAGCTTGCCTTTGCTCTCCACGTATTTGGTCCTGCGAATCGTATCCGGGAAATGCGAATTGCCCCCGTCGATAATTATGTCCCCATTATCAAGATGAGGCAACAATTGCTCGATGAAATCATCCACCGCCTGTCCCGCCTTGACCATCAGCATTACTTTCCTCGGCTTTTTCAGATTTGCCGTCAGCTCTCCGATTGAACGGCAGCCGATTATCTTCTTGCCCTTTGCCCGCCCGTTTACAAAATCATCGACCTTGGAAACCGTCCTGTTGTAACAAGCTACGGCGAACCCTTTGCTCTCCATATTCAAAATCAGGTTTTCGCCCATTACCGCCAGTCCGACCAATCCGATGTCCGCCTGTGTCATTTTATGATTTCCTTTCTAATTAAAATTTAGCCCCTGAATTTATTGAGAGGTTACTATTCTCTTATTCTTGGTATAGAACCGTCCGACAGCCGATACAACGTCTCGCCCGCGTTATGAACAACCAAAATTCCCTTGTCTTCCTTGCCCTCATAATTTGCGATGTCGATTTGTTCCGGGTCCATATAGCCCAGGTTTATCTTCCGGCATCGCTCTCTGCTTATCCCCGTTGCCAAAACGACGTTGATTCTCGGCTTTTCCACGCCGTTGTTGTACGAGCCGATTCCTTTGACGTGCGTGCAGTGAGCTATCGCCCCCCAGGGATAATCCTTGAAGAGGTCCCACTGCTTGAGGAAATAATCTCGCGTATGATAGCCGACCTGCTCGATTGTTTTGCCATGCGTTATCGAAACCTCTTTGATATGTGGCGCGTAAATTATCAGCGTCCCGCCGTCCGCAATCACCGGCTCCAACTTGTACATCACCTTGCCCGCCGTCCATATCTCGTCATACATCTTCGGTGCTATTCCCAGCACCGTTTTGTAGGGCTTGTCCTTATAGACGATATGCACCTTTGCCGACAAATCCGCGGCCCTCTCCCACGCCTCTACACAATCGCCGATGAAAATGCCTTTGAATTGTTCCTTATTCGCCACCAGGGCAAACAGCGTATGCGGCGTTTTTATGTATGATGCCGCGTTCTCGACAACTTCGCGGGTCGCCGTCCATTTGGTGCCGTTTATCGCGGGGTTCGTTATCACCGCGCCAAGCCAGTGGAAAAAGTTTATGATTTGAGGCCCCGCGACGCCCGGGAAGATATATTTGTGCCCTCCCGAAAACCCCACTACCTCGTGCGGGAATACAGGCCCGACGATAAAAAACTCATCGTACTCAAAAACCAGCTTGTTGACCGTGACCTCAACATCTTCTTTGAAAAGCCCCTTGGTCAGCCGTTCAATCTTTTCGGCGTGTATCTTGCCTGCGAACTTGAACATCTCGGGGTTGTCCCACTGGTGATTAAAAAATTTCACCGACTTGTATTTGCCGTTGCGCTCATCCTGTGTCATCGTTAGGCGCGCACAAATCTGCTCTTCGCTTATCGGCGGGTGAGTCCCCAGCGCAACTAACACGTCTAATTTTTTTGCGTCGTTGCCGATGCAATCGAATATGGCTTTGAACACCATGCCGACGGGGCCGGACCGGGTGTTATCCGGGACGATAACAAGAACACTTTTGCCGGAGTATCTCCGTCGCCTGAAAAACTCCGCCACCGCCTCCTGCATCTGCTCTTTGCTTATTACACCATCCGCATATTGTCGTTCAATTACCATAATCTGTTTACCTTTCCCACGGCGGCTTGCCCGGCAGGGAATTCTCGAATTCCGTAATCAGCTTCCGCTCATAACTGCCCGCAAACCGCCCCTTGAGAAATCTGTCAAACGCCTCATTAAAAAACCGCTTCCACGACTCCGTCTCTTTGCCGGGCACTATCGGGTAAAACAACGCCTCGTTCGCTTTTGCTGCTTTCAGGTCGCCCGGAGCATCGCCCACCATTAAGACATGGTCCTTATCATATCTTCCTTTCGTCGCATATTCAAGATGTTCGGCCTTTGTTCCCATTTCCTGGCCCGCGATGACCGCGACGTATTTGGCGATATCGTGCTCCTGCCATTCCCGCACAAGCGCCTCGCCAGGCGTTGCCGATACCACTATAACGTCCGCCATCGGCTGTATCTTCTCCAAACTCTCTCGAACAAACGGGAAGGGGGGTATTCCTTTTACGATATCCGTTACCGCCTGGTTCACCTTTTTGCTCCAGTCCAGCCCCTGCTCTAATTCCTTCTTCACCACGGGGTCTTTTGCCGCCTCAATCGCCTTTTTTAATCCGTCATTGCTCAGGATGCTCTTCGGGTCATCCACCCACGCGAAATAATGAGGCAGTTGTGGCACCTTGAACCCTCTCTGCTTGACGTGCGGATGATTCGGCAGCAATTCCGACAAAATCCGTTTCAGCGTTTTGTGCCTGTTTGCCCCGCGTGTCTTGCTGAATAAATCCGCGAAAACCCTGCATTCTCTCGCCGCCTCCGCCACCGGCTGCAAGCCAAAACATGCTACTGTCCACGGGCAGAAACACTCCCGCTGCTTTATCCCCATCGTATCGAACACGCACCCGTCCGAATCTATCCCGACGAAAAACTTCTTCGTAACTTTAAATTCCTTCAATGCTGCCGCTGCATCCGACATTAAAAACTCCTTCGATACTGATTAACACTGTTTCCTTGAAATATTTAGCCCGCCGTTTTACGACGGGTTGCAAGTAAACTTATTTTAATCACGGATTACGCGGATTTCACGGATTTTTTTAGACGCAGATTGCGTCCGTCTCGCTGCTGAGGCAAATTTATCGTTCGCAGAACGATCTCGAATGCGGTCTGTTGCGGGCGTTCAGAACGATGCTGCCGAAGACAAATCAGGCGGATATCGGGGCAGTTTCGGTTTTTGGTTCGCGTACTACTGTCCAGAGAACGGCTGCGCCTATTAAATCAAGCATCGCGATTGTTATAAACACGGGCGAATAACCAATATGCATTACAAGCCAGCCGACGCTAAACGTAAACAGCATCCCGCCGAAATGACCGCAACTTCCTGAAAGGCCATTGGCGGTGGCGACGGTGCTTTTAGGAAATAAATCGACGGGAAGCACGAGAAGCACCGCTGATATGCACTGATGGCCAAAGGAAGCAATGCAGAACCAGAAGATTGCCCAGCTGGCCGAAGGGGCCTGGATAATGAGAAAAGAGACAGGCATCATAAAGGCGGCTGTTGTCATTGCCAGTTTGCGGCTGGTCAGAATCTTAAAACCGAGCTTTTGGTAAAACGGCGATATGAATCCTCCGACAAAACTGCCTATATCGGCGGCCAGAAACGGAACCCACAGAAACAGACCGATTTGCTTGAGATTCAGCCCCCGCTGGGTTGCGAAATACAGCGGTATCCAGTAGGAAAAGAATTGCCAGGCCGGCTCAGAAAGAAATCTCGCCAAAGCTATTCCCCAGAAATTTCGCTGGCCCAGGATGAGCTTCCAGACGTTCTTATCCTTGGTTTGTTCTTCGGCTTGTAATTCTTTTTGACCTTGAGCGATATACTCAAGTTCTTCGGGCGTTACAAACTTGTTTTGCGCGGGCGATTTATAAAACAGAAGCCATAAAACAACCCAGACAAAGCCGACGGCCCCGGTAACAACAAACGCCGCCTGCCAGCCGTAGCGGATAATAATCCATGCGACTAATGGTGTCGCGATGAGCGACCCTGTCCCCGAACCGACATTTGCGACACCGAAGGCAATCGTGCGTTCTCTTGCCGGGAACCACTCGGAAATGGTCTTGGCGACGCCGGGGAAATTGCCCGCCTCGCCGACGCCGAGCAGTGCGCGAAACGCACCGAAGGAAATGGGCGTTCTCGCAAAGCCGTGGAGCATATTTGCGATTGACCACCATATTGCCGCCAGCGAGAATCCGCGTTTTGTTCCCAGCCAGTCCATAACGCGTCCGGAAACCGGCTGCATCGTAAGATAACTGAACTGGAAGCACATTATAATGAATGCGAACTGCTGCTCGTTTATCTGGAGTTTTTCTTTCAGAACAGGACCGGCAACAGATAAGCTGGTGCGGTCGAGATAGTTAATCGTAGTGACCAGCATCAGCATTATGGCGATGTACCAGCGCAGGCCACGAATTTTTATCATCAATACGTCTCCTGCGGGATATTAAATTCCATCGATTTCAGACGCGGGTTTATCAAATGGATGATAAGCAGATTAATCAGGTACGCGCAGGACGCGATAATAAGCAATATCCGGTATTCACCCGTTTTTTCCAGTATGTAAGGTATGAGTATCGCAATAAAAAATGTCCCGACGCAGGCCGCCGTGCCGCCCAGCCCCATTATGGAGCCCACTACCTGGCGGGGAGCGGTGTCGGAAACAGTGGTAATAAGATTAGCGGCAAAACCCTGGTGTGCTGCCATCGCCAGCCCCACCAGCATCGCACCAACCCAGGAGTTAGTAACAAATGAAGCCATAAACACAGGCACAACACACAGGGCGCAAACAAGCATCGCCGTCTTGCGGGAGGCATTCAGCGACCAGCCCCGTTTCAAAAAATAACCGGAAAGCCAGCCGCCCGTGATACTGCCTATACCCGTTATCAAATAAATAACTACCATTGGCAAACCCAGATGCTTCACATCCAGACCATATTGCTTGTGCAGAAAATCCGGACCCCAGTAAAGCCAGAACCACCATATCGTGCCGCTGATACCGGTCCCGATGATAAACATCCACGTCTGGCGATAACCCATCAGTGTCCACCAGGGTATTTTTATGCCCGGCGGGTCAGGAGGGTCATGGTTGATATACGCAAGTTCAGCCGATGAAATTCGTGGATGCTTATGAGGACTTGTATAAAGCGGCAGCCAGAAAACCAGCCAAAACAATCCTGCTGCCCCTGTTACCACGAAGGCAATCGGCCAGCTAAAATCTGCTGCAAGCCACAATATCAATAACGGCGCAGCTAAGGCGCCGATGTTAGTTCCCGAGTTAAAAATACCGACGGCCAGTGCCCGTTCTTTTTTGGGAAACCATTCGCTGACGGCCTTGGCCGCGGCGGGAAAGTTGCCGCCTTCAGCCAATCCAAGAACGAACCTCGCGGCACAAAAGCCGAACGCTGTCGCGGATATCGTGAGAAAACCGATTTTGGCCTCGACGGAAATGTACCAGTTCAAAGCGTGAGCCATCTCTGCCAAGCTCCAGAGCAGCACCGCCAGAGAGTACCCGACTTTGACCCCCACGCGGTCTATAAACCATCCTGCGCCTGAGTAACCTATCGCATAGGCGACAGTAAAGGCCATAACGATATAGCTGAAATCTCTTTCGTTCCAGTTGAGGCCTTTTTCCAAAACTGGTTTCAGAAGACCGAGGATTTGCCTGTCAACATAGTTCAGTGCGGTGGCGAAAAACAACAGCGCACAAATGCCCCAGCGCGTCCAGCCGACCGATAACGCGGTAGTTTTTTTATCCGTTTGGCTATCCGTCACAGAAAAATCTCCGTTAGTGGTTTTGACTATTCATTCTGCATTGAAAAATAACTGTGCGCATTGTTGTAACAGATGTCCCGCACCATACCGCCAACTAATTCAATGTCGGGTGGTATTAGTCCATTTTCAACGTCGTTACCGAGAATGTTGCACAATATCCTGCGGAAGTACTCGTGTCTCGGATAAGACAGGAAACTTCTCGAATCGGTCGTCATACCTACAAACCGGCCCAGAAGCCCCAGGTTCGAAAGGGCTTCAATCTGCCTTTGCATTCCGTCTTTTTGGTCGAGGAACCACCAGGCCGAGCCAAACTGAATCTTGCCGGGACAGGAACCATCCTGAAAGCTGCCCGCCATCGCGGCGATAAGCTCGTTATCTCCCGGATTAAGATTGTAAAGTATTGTTTTGGGAAGTTTCCCAATGCAGTCGAGCTTGTCGAGGAATCTTACCAATGGGCGGGCGATTTCAAAGTCGCCGATTGAATCGAAGCCCGTATCGGGGCCGATGGTCTTAAGCATCCGCGTATTGTTGTTCCGCAGCGCGCCCAGGTGTAATTGCTGAACCCAGCCCTTTTCATAATCCATTTGGGCGAATTCATACATCATCGCCGATTTGAATATCAGAATATCCTGGCCATCGATTTTTTTGCTCGCTCGAATCTGGGCAAATATCTTTTTAAGCCCGGAATCGGTAAAGTCCGAGGCATAAGGAGCGTCAAGTCCGTGGTCACTTATTCTGCAGCCGTTTAAATGGAAAAATTCGTGTCTTTTTCTCAATGCCTCAATGTAGTCGCGATAATCGACTATATCAATATCAGCCGCGGCAGACAGCGCATCAATCCATTTGTTTAATCCAGAGGTATTCTCGGCAGCCATCGCTTTGTCGGGCCGCCAGCAGGGCAGGACTTTTATTTCAAACTTGTCGTCCTTCAGTTTTTTATGGAACTCAAGGGTATCGGTTGGGTCATCGGTGGTGCAGATGCACGCTACATTTGCCTTTCGCAGCAAATTCCGACAGGAAAATTCCGGTGAAAGCAGCATTTGACTGCATTTGTCGTAGATTTCTTTTGCAGTATCAGGATTGAGGCACTTGTCGGCGATGCCGAATGTCCTTTTTAATTCCAGATGGGTCCAGTGGAACAGCGGGTTGCGGATTGTCTTTGGAACGGTTTCGGCCCATTTTTGAAATTTTTCGAAATCGGTTGCCTTGCCTGAGCAGTATCTCTCGTCGATTCCGTTGGTTCGCATTGCCCGCCATTTGTAATGGTCGCCGTAAAGCCAAATCTGCGTCAGGTTCTGAAATTGTTTGTCTTCCGAAATCTCACGAGGCGGAATATGGCAGTGATAGTCGAAAATCGGCATACCGGCTGCGTACTCGTGATATAGAATACGGGCTGTTTTGGTTTGAAGCAGGAAATCCTCGGACATAAAAGTTTCAGCCATAGTTTATCGCCTGACCTTTCAAATACAAATGTCAAAACCCTTCCACATCAGATGTTTATGCTTCCTGCAAAAACTATACTCCGCTAAACGCCGAAAATCCGCCATCCACCGGCACAACAACCCCCGTCACAAACTTTGCCGCATCACTGACGAGCCAAAGCATCGTTCCCGTCAAATCCTCCGGCTTGCCAAATCTGCCCATCGGCGTATGTTCGATTATCGTCTTTCCACGGGGTGTCAATTCCCCGTTTTTTTCGTTAGTCAACAAAAACCGATTCTGCTCCGTCAGGAAAAACCCCGGCGCAATCGCGTTGACCCTTATATCCTTCGAGTGATTTTGATTTATATGCACCGCTAACCACTGTGTAAAATTGCTCACCGCCGCTTTGGCAGCCGAATACCCGCAAATTTTGGTCAAAGGCCTGAAGGCGTTCATACTCGATACGTTCAGTATCACTCCCGAACCATTCTTTGCCATATCTTTTCCGAAAACCTGGCTCGGTAAAAGCGTTCCCAGAAAGTTCAAATCGAACACCCCGCGAATCGCCTCCGCCGGCAAATCGAAAAATGTCATACTGTCGGATGTTGTCGCGTCCTTCTTATTGCCCCCTGCGCCGTTTACCAGGATATCCACATTGCCTAATTTCGCGGTAACTTCCTTCGCAGCATCTTCAATCTGCTTTTTATCCAGCACATTGCATTTGACGGCTATGGCTGTTCCGCCCTGTGCTTTAATTTCGTCCGCGATTTTCTTCGCCGCGTCTGGCGATAAATCCATCACAGCGACCTTTGCCCCCGCGCAGGCCAGCGCCTTCGCCATTTGGCTGCATAGCACCCCGCCCGCACCCGTTACCGCTGCCACCTTGCCCGTCAAATCGAATAATGTCTTCATAATTTATCCCCGAATTTAGTCGATAAAAATCGGCTTAATGTGCTTCTGATAAATATTTTCAGTTACATGCGGCCCGATTATACGCTCACAATCAGCTACCGCATCGGTAAATTCTTTTCCCATTTCCGCCGCAACTTTATACCCGACGTGTATAAGCTGTCTCAAGTCCGGATTATAACGTCCGCACGACTGGTCGTGCCTCAGCGCCTCCGCGAATCTTTTGCCGGTCCACTCCGCGACAACATCGGGACTTGGCAACCTGCCCTTATCGATATTAATTACAGTCGCGTATGGCGGCGTCAGCTCATCCATCCTGTTAAATGCCTCTGCGTAAATATGCCTGGCAATCTTCAATCCCTCGCCCTCCGCAATCGCCAGTCCTGCAAGCTCCTCAAGCCATGTTGTTCCTGCCGTCTTGACGTGAAGTCCCGCGTCGAATTTCTTTAGCGCCTTGTTAATCGCCCCGTAAATCGAAAATTTGTCGCTGCCCGAATGAACGCTTAATTTCAAATTCTTCGGCAGGCCGAATTCCTGGACCGCATACGCTATAACTGCCAAATCCTGCTCGAATTCCTTCGCGAACCGCGAGACATCGCCGACGTAATCGACGCCCTTATTGAACCTGCCTGAAAATTTCGGCGCAATCGTCTGGACAGGAATTTCTTCCTGTGCTGCGGCGGCCAGAATGAAAAACAGTTCCACCGGCGATTGAGGCGTGTCCGTCTCATCCATTGACATCTCGACGATGAAATTTCCCACGCCCTTTTTGGGTACGATGTGCCTGTATAATCGGCTCGCCTCTTTCACCGCCCACAGGTACTTGTTCGCTATCGCCCGCACCGAGTCCTCAGTAACAATCAGGTTCCCTTCAATCCCCGGCACGGACAAGCCGTCGATATATTTGACGCATCCGTCGATAAAGTTATCAACATCCTCCTTCTCTGCTGACTGACCTATATAATCCGCAACATCAAGCGTGAAGAAATCGCTCGACTTGATAAATAAGTCCACGTTCTTAAGATTGATATGGTCCGCGTCAACGAAATACGCTTTTTCCCAAAGCATTGCTTTCGTTGCCTCATCCGCCTCCGCGCGAAGCGCCGCCGGCTTCGTCCCGATTATCGTATGCTCACGATGCGACTTGTTCCAGACGGGCGTTACCTCTACGCCGGCCTTGCCTGCCTCGACCATCGCCTCCAGCTGTGCCTTGCCCTGTTTGCCGAACCTGTCCCCGGTTCCGAATGAATATTTGCCCAAATTCATAAATACCTCGGAAGTTTCTTTTCTACCCATTTCTTCGCCAGCCGCACATACACAGGCAGCCCGTCTTTGCCAACCGTTATCGGCGCCTCACCCTTAATCAATGGCCCAACATATCTCCGGCACGCCTCGGTAATATGATTGCCCTTTTCGTTTATGAACTCCTTAGGCACCTTCTTTTCCCCGTTTGCAACGTCTTTTAGTTCCGCAAACCCTGTCGTGCATTTATATTTTGCGCCCTTATCTCGCACTAAGGTTATCATTTTCCCGTTGACTCCGCTCATCGCTGCTTTCACCGCATGCTTGCCGCACATATACGCCTCGTTGATATCGGTCAGCGACGCAAAATGCATCGAGCTTCTTTGCTGCGTTCCTAATTTGTTCCAGCGTGCCTTTACGCCAGCATTTTTTTCGATAACATTTTTCAGCATCTCCGCCACCCCCCCAAGCTGTGCGTGTCCGAAGGCGTCATTGCCAAACCCCGCTGTTTCCTCGGTAATGTAATTGCCTTTCTCGTCTTTCAGTCCTTCGCCTACGATAATAAACACTCTGCGGAATTCCCTGTAAACCTCTTTTACGTCCCTGACTAACTGCTCAAACGTAAACGCCGCTTCGGGCATATAAATAAGATGTGGTGCGTCCTGCGGCTCTCTTGTTGCCAATCCCGATGCCGCTGCAATCCATCCCGCGTTTCTGCCCATCACCTCAACGATGCTGCACGTATCGAAAGTCGATAACGCCTCGTTGTCCCGCCCCGCCTCCATCGCGCAGGTCGCCACGTATTTCGCCACGCTTCCGAATCCCGGACAGTGGTCCGTATATGCCAGGTCATTATCAATCGTCTTTGGTATCCCGATGCAGACAAGCTCATAGCCGCGTTGTGCCGCTAATTTATTCACCTTGTCCGCCGTATCCATTGAGTCGTTGCCGCCCGCGTAGAAAAAGTATCGTATCTCGTGCGCCTTGAAGACATCTAATACCCTGTCGAAATCCGATTGTGCCTGGTCTAAGGATTTGAGCTTATACCTGCACGACCCCATCGCCGCCGCGGGCGTCCGCTTCAGTGCCTCGATTACCGATGCCTTCTCCGCCGATGCGTCAAATATTTCTTCTTTCAAAACGCCCAATATACCGTCGTGTGCCGCCAATACTCTGCCGATTTTCTTTGTTTTGGCTGCTTCTTGTATTACCCCGCAAACGCTCGAGTTGATTACGCACGTCGGTCCCCCCGACTGTGCCACTATCGCGTTCGCATTCGCTTTCGCCATATCCGTTTCTTCTTCAAAACAAAACCACAGATTACACCCTACTTCGCTAAAGCTACGCAGGGCATGTAGATTTTCGCTGTTTTTTTTACCACAAAGGCAGGAAGACACAAAGTAAAATCTTGGTGTTCCATTGCTTTAATTGTAGGGTATGCTTTTATCCGCCGCCCTGCCTGCCCCTGAATGTCTTAGACAGGGGTCTGGCGTTAAACAAGGTTTGGGACGAAGACGGAAAGCGGATTACCTTGCCATTTGTGTTTGCGTTTTTAAGCTAATACTGCAACTTGCTCATACTTGACCATATTTGCTCATGCTTTTTGCGGTGAGAAACTAACGTCGCACCAGGACGTATCAGCAGAAGCGTCACATTTTTACTTTAACCTTAACGGCCAGTTGTAGGGGCAGGTGCACATCCACTCATCGGCGAGAAGCTTCAGGTCGTAAATGTCCACCACGCCATCGCCATTAATGTCTGCGGGCAGACCGGCACCGGTTTGGAGCCAGTATTCAGCAAAGATTATAAAGTCAGGGAAATCGACAAAGCACAAAGGCCCGCCGGTTCCCAAACCGCCCAGCAATTCATAATTGCCAGCCGATGAATATTTCGCAAGCGGCTGACCAATTGTGCCGGTAAGCTTATATTGCCCGCCGCTGCTTGTCCCGCCGTTGCCATCTATCGTGCTCAAGGCAATTCTGTAATCGCCAAAGCTCACCAACGCAAAAACCAGGACCAGAATAAGAACCAATATTTTCATAGTAACTGTTCTGCCGTCGAAGCGAGGAACACCAGCGAAAATAGAACTAAACGTTTCACATCAATGGGCGTCCACGATGTATTTCCACATACTGCCTGTCCAAATGAATCTCATATAACTATTGGTTGTAGTAAAGTTATATGTCGAAATCCCGCCACCATTATTAGCATCGCGAGTTACCGACAAAGTCATTGGGAAAGCAGCACTGGTCATTCTTATTTGAACCTCATTGCCGGGACTATTTCCATCAGGTAATGTAGCTGTTTGGCTCTCCGATAACGGTGCAAGAGCAACTGATTCGTAAGGTTGGATTTCTCCTGTTGCCGTTGCAGTTTGTTCCGCACCCAGATTACCGCTAACCTTAGAATTCGGAACGGCAGTACCAGCGAACATAATCGGCGCTCGATTGGTGTTCCAGAATATGTTATTTGTTATATTTAAATTGCAGGCATCCTGAGCATATACGCCCCAAGAGGCGTTCGTAGTGCCAAGACTATCAAAGGTGTTATTGGCAATAATATAGTTCGCATCTCCAGGACGAAGTCGTATGGCCGCTTCGTTAGTTGTATTGTAGTGTCCCCAATCTGAAAAATGACAGCCAGTAATAGTTACCTTAGTAATTGGTGGCGAGCCATTTACGGTTCCTATAGCTTTGCTGCCACAAGTTTGGAATAGGCTATTACTGATAAACTGGTCAGAACACGTCCCTCCTGTTGGACAATACAACATCAAGGTTTCAGGATAAGGAGAAGCAGTACCATTTCCTCTAAAATAAGAGTTATTGACGAAATTTCTGTATGCTCCTATTATCAATGCCGTTCCACCATTGTCCTCAAATTCACACTGGCTTACCCAGTCTCCGTGATTTACCAAATACAATACTGATTTTGGGAAGTTACAGAACATACAGTATTCTACCTTGACATCACCGCCATTATGGATATAAACTGCGGACGACTGATACCACCCAGCACCGGCCGTATTCGTTCCTTTGGACTTTTGTCCATCAAACCAGATGCACTGTACTCTTGCCTCAGAAGAACCGGACATCTCAAGAAGTCCGCAATTAGCACCAGGAGCTAAGGTTATTGCTGTCCCTGCGTAATTAAAATCTGAAGGACCAGGCGGCCAGTTAGCGTGCCAACTTTCGCCAATGAGGTCGGCGGGCTTGTTAGTGTCGGTGATTAATATAGGGCCATCACAAACAAACTGACCGCAACTGAAGTTTAATGCACCACCCCAATACCAAGGCAACGCATTATATGCCTGATTGATAATAACTTGGTCGTGAACCCCTGTGCAGACATAGTCTGCTTTGGCTTTTACATTATTTGGTGCATTATAAGCAGCAATCAGAAATGTCCCCGGATTACCTGACGGCCCTTGTAACCCCTGTGCACCTTGCGGCCCCTGAGGTCCTGTGTTGCCTTGGTCACCTTTTGGACCTTGCGACCCGATAGGACCTTGCGGCCCGGCAGGACCTTGTAGCCCCTGTGGCCCAGGTTTATCAGAAACCGCGTAGAGCGGATAAGGCATAGCTGTCCGAGGACTCAGAGTCGTATATACATTAGGGTCGCTCTGTTCGCTGGGGCGGACGCCAATTTCAAGCCAGCGGTTATTTCCGTCAAAAACATTTCCGTAATCCAACTTAACAGTAAAATAGCCGTCAATCACATATACATTCGGCTTGTCGATGGTTATCCCTAACTGGTTGCCGGCACTATTGGCGTCGAACAGCTTGAACTGGAAGTCATACAAACTATTCGCTGCATGGTTGGCGTCAACCAGCTGGCCCTGATACGTGAACGCCGTACCAAAAGGGTCTGCCAAACCTACGGAGCCAAAGCAGAGAACTACTGCAAAGAGTACTATCAAAGTTTTAGAGATATTTGTGTGTTTAATTTTTCTACTCTCTCAAAAATAACTTATGTTTAACCGGCGCGCAACGCGTGCACCAATTTGCTCTGTAAAATCGAGTCGAACACCCTTTCGAACATTTTCATTCCCATTCTCCAGCCTTCATGCCTTTTGCCCCAGCCAATCGTTTCGGCGGAGGCAAGAACCATAGGTGAAGGCAATTGCTAAGACCACCGAGCCGTAACCGGATTTAATTATGACTGTTTGGAGGAAAAAGTCAAGGGGAAAGGGGCTGGAGATGGAAGTAGTTAGGCGGTTCGCAATTCCGCACCAATGGATTCAGTCAAGGATTTCAGAATATCTGTCTGGAAGCCGTCAACTGTCTCGTGAGTGAGTGTGCCGTCTGCATCTCGGAACCATAATGATAGCGTTATGCTCTTTTTGCCTTCGGGTATGCTCTTGCCTCGGAATATATCCACAAACTGCAATTCCTCAAGTTCAACAGGGGCCTTCTTATTTACGCCGGCTTCGATATCCGCCCAGACAACGTCCTCGTTTACCAATAGCGACAAGTCGCGTTTTATCGCGGGGAATTTGGGCAAGGGTTTGACTTTTATTGAGCCGGCATGAAGCGCAAGCAATTGTTCGAGGTCCAACTCTGCTCCGCAAATCGTTGTGTGTTTGAAATCGAATCTGTCAAGGACTCGTTGCGAGGCCATACCGATTAAGCCGACTTGCTTGTTATTAGCGAGTACTTTTACCCCCGCCTGTGCCCAGTTAATTTCACAGGGCTCAAATTTGACCACCGCATCCGCGGCTAAAGTTTTTAGAAGCCCATCGACAACGCCTTTGATGTCCCTGAAATCGCTGTCGCCCGTAATCGTCAGACGTGTCTTTTCGACGGGCAGCTTTCCTGTTTCCGCCGGGATATATGTGTCTGCTATCTCAAAGAGCCGGCAGGGAGTGTTGCCTACGTTGTGATTGGTCTTTATCACGCCAAACAGCGAAGGCAAAACGCTTTGACGAAGCAAATTAGTTCCAGTTCTCGTAACGTCCTTGACTGATAAGTGCCGTTTATCTTCGTTTTGCGCGAACAGTTCCGCGTCCCTGCTCTCGATGAAGCTGATTGTTACAGTCTCATAAAATCCGCATCCTGTAAGATATGTCCCTATCGCGTCGATTGTCTTCTTGCGTGTATCCGTCGGCGATACCTCAATCGTTATCGCGTTTTCCGTCGGTATCTTGTCATAACCATATACGCGGGCGACCTCCTCAATCAAATCCGCCTCGCGGTAAACATCGCTTCGCCACGTCGGAACCGAGCAGATTATCTGTTCGCCGTTTTGCTTCGGCTCAAAACCCAATCTTGTCAGAATCTGGATTACCGTGTTGTGAGGCACTTCGATACCAAGCAGTTTTTTCAATCGCGATAAACGCAGCGTCGCCTGTTTTGGTTTTGGCTTTCCCGGATACGCGTCGATGACGCCTTTGGCTGCTTTGCCACCCGATACCTGTATCATCAGTTGAGCGGTTCGCTTCGATGCCCAGTCGATATTCTCGATATCCACGATTCTGCAAAACCGAAACGCCGCCTCCGAAGGCAGCGACAAATTGCGTGATGTCGTCCGCACGCTCAATGGCGAGAAAAACGCATCCTCAAGTAATACCGTCGTCGTCGCGTCGCTTACTTCAGTATCCAGTCCTCCCATAACGCCCGCCACCGCGACCGGATATTTCGAGTCGGCGATTACGAGCATATCGGGAGTTAATTCGCATTTCGAGCCGTCGATACTGATGATTTGCTCGCCTGCTTCCGCTTTGCGAGCGACTATTTTCCCGCCGAATAATTTCTTGTAATCAAACGCGTGCGGCGGCTGCCCCGTCTCCATCATCGCGTAGTTCGTCGCGTCAACAACGTTATTAACGCTCCGCATCCCAATCGCCTCAAGGCGTTTGCGCATCCAGTCAGGCGTCGGTCCAACCTTGACTCCCTCGATAATTCGAGCCGTATAACGCGGGCACAGTCCCGGCTCGCGAATCTCAATGCTCGCGAATTCCGACGCCGGCTTCGATGATTCCGCAAGCTCGGCCTTAGGCAGTTTCAGTTCTTTACCCGTTGCTGCAGCAAGCTCTCGCGCGACGCCGATATACCCAAGGCAGTCGCCCCGATTGCTTGTTACCTCGACGTCGATTACCGCGTCATTATCGAGCAGCTCGATGCCCTCGTATGGGAATCCGCGGTTACTTAGAATCTCCGCGACCTCCTGGGCCGAAAGCTCGATATCAATATAATCCTTAAGCCAGCTTAATAGAACTTTCATAAGTCAAATAAGGTAACCGGTGAGCGAAATACTGTCAATGGAATTGAATGGCTTTCCCTCAGCGAAGAGACGCTATCTCTCACCGTCCTCAGTCCTCTGCTTGCCCTGCGTAGCGTTAGCGAAGGAGGGTCTTCCGTCTTTTACTCTTTCTTTGGTATGCAGACACACTCTTCCGCCGGCTCACCGCAGCCGCTGCAAACCCCGTCCTCTATCGGTGCCCCGCATAGCTCGCAGGGCGAACATCCGCAGGTCTGACACATATTGCACATCCTTCTTATTTTTATTGTTTAACGTTTACTGTCTTGCGAATTCCGTAACTCGTCGCAATCATCGCGTCCGCCTGTGGCAGCTGCTGGCGTGGTATGACCACCGTCGGGTTATCCAGCTCGAATTCCACGACGTCGTATTTGTCGCTTGGGTTCAGCTTCTGTGCCTTAACGATATCGCTTAATCGGCTTATCGGCATACCATTAAATTTGCTCACGACAATCTGGGCCAGGTCGGTATAGCCGAGGTTTATCTGCGCGGGCAAAACATAGCTCAGTATTACAATCTCCCTGCGCTGGGCCG
Source organism: uncultured Phycisphaerales bacterium (assembly GCA_903857265.1). Lineage (GTDB taxonomy): Bacteria > Planctomycetota > Phycisphaerae > Sedimentisphaerales > Anaerobacaceae > Fen-1362. The sequence continues at coordinate 22,032 of CAIODZ010000004.1, read as the reverse complement.
TCGGCTTAAACGCCATATCCTTGAAGTAATGCAGCAGGTGAGGCGTAACCTTGCCTTCCCAGTCCTTGCCCCAGTTCGTCATAAATGGCCTCGTCAGCTTCTGAAAAACAAATCCGCCCGTAACCACATACTCCGGCTGCCGGTCGTATTCGTAGTAGGGGACAAGCATCTCGCCCACGTCGAAATTTTTCGCCTGCACGTGCAGCTGCTGTTTAGCCCCATCTCGCCATATATCGAAAACAATATCGTCGCCGACTTTGTGGCTTGTGATTAAATGATGGAACATTATGCGGTCGTATGCCGGGTACTGGAATTTGCCGTATGCGTCAATCTCTTTACCGTCGATGCGTAAAATCACATCGCCCGCCTTCAGCGAATCGCATCCCGTCCCGATATTATACACGCTCGTAATCCGCACACCGTTTTTCATCGTCGCTGGCATCTTGAGATACGCTCGCATTGTCGGGTCGAGTAATGTCTCGGTCATGAACCCGACCGTCGGTACACCGGGATAATTCGCGTCCTTTGCCCTGGCAAGGAAGCTGTTGATTATCGCTGCAGGTATAAGACCCGTCTCGGTGGTGTTTTTGCTCCAGCAGGAAATCCCCGCTGGAGTCGAACCGTCGCAATAAACCTGTCCCATTGACGTTTCCTGCGATGTGTTCGTAACTATCAAATTCAAAAAATACACGTATGAAACCGTCGAGCGCACCATTTCCGCCCGGTCCATATACCCCTGTCCCGTGGTTATCTCGCCGTTGGCGTTGAGCCAGTAATAATTCAGCTTCGCTCCCCGCTGAAACTTGTCTTCGAACCTTATCGGCTTCAACGGCTTTTTCATCGCGTTCGGCTCAAGCTCCAGCAGCGCAAGGTCCATTTCGTAATCGATTGTCTTTATCGTCGCCGGTATATATTCGTTTTGCCCCGACACCTTCGCCTTGATTAGTTTCGCGTCCGTCAGGTTCCACGCCGGCGTTATCACCTGGTATGGTCCCGTCGCACAGCCCACCCCGCTTTTTTCCTGAACATCGGTATTCTTCCACGGCCGTATCTGGTCATACCCGTATGATGAAATCTCCAGATATACAATCGATCCCTTCATCGTCTCGCGCGTCTGGTCCTCTCCCGCCCTGGCTGAAACGCCGGTTATACTTAGCAAGACCAGAGATATTAGAGCAAAACGGTTTATTGATAGGATTCTCATTGCTGCACCTCCTTCTGGCCTGAGCCCGTCGAAGGCAATTGCACCTGCTGCGGTATATCATATTTTGTGAGTATGGCTGCCTGGCGTGCGTGCGCCTCTTTTGCGTCCAGTATCAATGGCCGGTCCATACCCATAAACGTAATCGTGTAATAACCATCAGGCGGCTTATCGAAAGCCTTCCACACGTCCGCAAGCCCCTCGATTGTCGTTCCGTTTATGCTCTCGACTACCTGGCTGTTGAATTCGCCGGCGTACGCGTTTATCTCGTCGGGCATTATCTCCGAAAGCACCACGTATTCCTTCCTCGCCCTGTCCTCGTTTAGCTTCATCGAATCCCGGAACAGGTACCGCAGCTCAAACGGCACATCTTTAGCCCATTCAGCTCCCCACGTTTCGAGATAATTGCGTGTCGCAGGCACAAAAACAAGCCCTGCGAAACAAACGTATTCCGGCTCGATATCGTATTGCCTTGCGAATTCGAAAACAGGCCTGTTTAGCGCAATCGTCGCCGTTGCTTTTGTAAGTTTCCCGTCGCGGTAAAATGCAAGCTCTACCGTTTGCCCTATTTGTTTGCTTTCCACCACCTCCGACAGATCGAGCTTCAACCCGTATATTTCCACTCTCCCGTCGTTGTCGATTGCGTACCGGTCAACCTGCGTCAGCACGTCTCCCGCCTTCAAAATCGATTCGACCGAACTGTGCATTATGGTATCAATCACGACTATACCCTGCTGGTCCGCCGGCACCTTAAGATAATCCTTGTATGCCGGGTTATGCAGCCCAGTGTACAGCATCACGCCCAATGACCCGAACCCGTCGTATTTGCCGTCGTTTATGTCCGCTAAGAAATGCCTTATCACAGTCGTCGGAATCATATACCCGATATTGTCCGCCTGGCGCAACCCCTGGAATGCCACCCCCACAACCTTGCCGTCCTGTATAACAGGCCCGCCGCTGTTACCCGGGTTTATCGCTGCGTCCGTCTGAATCACAAGGTGCGAATCCGCCCCCGTGTGCGAATATGTGTCCACCTGTATCCGTGAGACGATGCCCTTTGTTACGGATATGCGCCTGCCTCCCATCGGGAATCCGTATGTCTCGACCGCTGTGTTTACGCTCGGCAGTTCCGCCAGCTCAAGCGCTTTTGTATCATCGAAAAAGCTCTTGTCTTCAACCGCCAGTAACGCCAAATCGCAGTCGTGCCCGATGAACGCCACTTTTGCAGGATATCGTTTCGCCACACCTTCTTTTTGAAGCTCGATATATTTGTTGTTGCTCACGTTGTGCGCGTTGGTCAGTATTTTATTATCCCCGATGATAAACCCCGACCCCACTCCCTGTGCAACCGCCTTCGGCTTCCACGGCGTTACAAAATCGAATTCCTGCCCCGCGCTGCGTATCATCACTACCGATTTCTCCATCCCCTCCAACCCGCTGGCCTGGCAGATGCCGCAAACACAAATTACACAGATAAAAATCAGGTATTTGAAATTACAAATCGGGAGATGTGATTTTGAATTCTCAATTCTAAATTCTAAATTCTTCATCCTCATCGCTTAATTCTCCGGACATATCAGTATCGCTTATTACGAATACCACGATGATACAGATGCTACCACGATGCGCAGAAAATTACAACGGCCTTCCGTGGTTTTACCTTTAGCCCCCGACTATTGCTTTGTCTGCTCTTAAGCAGCTATAATTGGCTTGGCGAAATCAAAATGTCTAAATCTGAAATATGAGAGAACGGGTATGATAAAGATAAGTTACTTAAAGCCGGATATCGTAATGACCGGTCTCGTATTGATTTTTGTTCTCGGCGGAATCGCAGCAGGGCAGCAAAACCTCATGCCGCATCTTCAAAAGCAGGGTGATGCGACGCAGTTGGTTGTGGATGGTAAGCCCTTTTTGATGCTCGCCGGCGAATTGGGTAATTCCGCTGCGTCGAGCGTTGAAAATATGAAACCGATATGGCCCCGCCTTGCCGAATGCAATCTTAATACCGTGCTTATGCCCGTTTACTGGGATTTGATTGAGCCGCAGGAAGGCAAATTTGACTTTGCCCTGGTTGACGGCCTCATACGTGACGCCCGCCGTAATGATTTGCGTCTCGTTCTGCTTTGGTTCGCAAGCTGGAAAAACAGCATGGCCTGCTACGCCCCATATTGGGTCAAGACAAACTACGAACGTTTTCCGCGTGCTCAGGATGCGGCAGGTAAAGGGCTCGAAATCCTGTCGCCGTTCAGCGAATCGAACTGCGATGCCGACTCTCGCGCCTTTGCTGCTCTTATGCGGCATATTCGCAAGGTTGATGGTGACAGACGAACGGTGATTATGGTTCAGGTAGAAAACGAGGTCGGTATGATACCCGACGCCAGAGACCATTGTTCCGCTGCAAATGAGCAGTTCGATAAGCCGGTGCCAAAAGAGCTGATGGATTACCTGCAGGAGCATAAAGATGCGCTCGTACCGGAATTCAACGACGTCTGGAAGGCAGGGGGCTTCAAAACTTCAGGAACGTGGGAAGAGATTTTCGGCAGCGGAATCGGCACAGAGGAAATTTTTATGGCATGGTTCTATGCCCGTTATATTGATAGAGTTGCCGCTGCTGGTAAGGCCGAATATTCGCTGCCGATGTTTGTCAATGCTGCTCTTATCCGTCAAGGGTTTAAGCCCGGCCAGTACCCAAGCGCAGGCCCATTGCCGCATTTAATGGACGTTTGGCGGGCAGGAGCTCCGCAGATTGATTTTCTTGCTCCCGATATCTATTTCCCGAATTTTGTCGAGTGGATAGACAAATTCGACCGTGCCGGTAATCCGGTTTTTATCCCTGAGGTTGGCAGGGGAGCCGAAAATCCCGCAAACGCTTTTTATGCCATTGGCCGGCATAATGCGATGGGCTTCTCACCGTTTGCTATTGAGGGCTTCATTAAGCCCGATTCTGAGCTTGTCCGTGCATACAACGTTCTTTCGCAGTTGGCGCCCTTGATTCTCGAAAACCAGGGTAAAGGGGCTATCACCGGTGTCTTGGTTGATTCTAATAATCCGACTCAGCAGATTCGGCTCGGCGACTATAAGCTAAATGTAAAATTAGACGCCGGTTGGGGTAAGCCTGTTACACCCGGAATGCTGGCGGGCAGTATTATCATCTCCATAGGGCCTGATGAATATATAATCGCTGGCAAAAGCCAGGTGATTACCTTCGAGCCGAATACCGCGGGCGACCCTATTGTCGGCATTGCCTCGATTCAGCGGGGACATTTCGTAAAAGGCCGTTGGATCACGGACCTTTATCTAAACGGCGACGAAAGTCATCAGGGAAGACATCTCCGTCTTTCCCCCGACTGGTACGACATCCAGCGTATCAAGCTCTATCGCTACCGCTGACGATTACAACGGCCTTCCGCGCGTAACGCGGCAGGCTCCGTCGTGAATATATAAGCGGGCTATTTCCGGCGTCTGCGGATAATCGCCGTAATACCGAGTCCGAACAATCCAATCGTCGTCGGCTCAGGAATCTGTGTCCCCGTCAGCTCAAAATTATCGAACGCCAGTTTGCCGCTGCCATGGTTGTCGAAGTCATTGAACCGCAATTCTACGACCGACTGGTTCTCAATAGCGTCTAAGCTGGCAAGTGAATACGAGAAACTGAGGAATCCTGAACTTCCTCCGGTGATTGGCGTATTGTTCAATATATTTGTCCACGCGTCCGTGTCATTGAGCCGATAATCAATATCGAATGACGTTGTCTTGGAACTCCATGCTTTGTAATCGAACCGCAAGCCGATATCTATCCAGCCGGTCGTATTGAGAGTAACAATCCATCTGGCGTTGTCACCGCTCACCTTTATTTCATCCCATGCCGCCGACTGACCCGCTGCATGTAAAATACCCGCTGCGTCCGTGTATGCCACGCCGTCCTTGCCGTCCCCGTCAAGTGTCCCGCCCGAAAGCGCTAATGTCGGCGTTCCAACCAGGTTTTCAGTCGTTGGATTTGTGGTATAACCGGCGGCGTTGGGGCCGAAATCCCATATTGCCATTTGCTGGGAGCCGGACGCCGAAACAACGCCGATTCCCAGCAATACAAATACTACAACTATTCTTCTCATTCTCTCACCCTTTCCGTATTGGTTAGTAAAAAAACGACGCACCACTACTTGTAATGCGAATCTAAATTTCCACCTTCTTCTGGTGTGGCCCTATAATAACACTCCCCCAAACCCCGATTTATTATATAACAGCGATTACCCCAAATCAAGTAAATTAACCAAAATGCTTGGGATAGAAACCCCCATATTAACAATAATTGGGGCTTCATTACAAATTACACTCACCCTGCAAAGCTATTTTGATGGCAATTCCTGCGGGTTTATGTTCCACAAGTGGCTTTACCTGCAAATTCGAATCGCACCCTAAATCCATTTTTTGGAAAAATTTAAGTTGACGGCCTTCGGAAACGCGGTTTATACTCCTTCGATTTTTTGAACTAAAAAACGCTATGGAGGCACTATGGCTGGTGAAGTAAAAGATATTTTGAAAAACAGGGTTAAAGGCAAACACTATGACCGATTAGTTGCGGTTGACCACCCTAAGATGCACCATTTCATCGCGGACGCTATCGAGCTGACAAATCCGGCTTCCGTCTATGTCTGCACCGACTCGCCGGAGGACGTAGCGCATATCCGCGCCCTTGCCGTCAAAAACGGCGAGGAAATTCCTCTCGACATTAAGGGCCACACCTGCCATTTCGACGGCATTAACGACCAGGGACGCGATACCTTCAGCACGCGATACCTTCTGCCCGCCGGCTCATCGCTCGGCGAATCGCTCAAATCCGTCGAAAAGCAGGCAGGTACCAAAGAAATCCGCGACCTCCTCAAAAACTCGATGGCAGGCAGGGAAATGATTATTTGCTTCTGGTGTCTCGGCCCGGTCGGCTCTGAGTTCACCATCCCCTGTCTCCAGATTACCGACTCGCCATACGTCGTCCACAGCGAATCGCTTCTCTATCGCCCCGGCTATGAGCAGTTCAAAAAACTTGGCGAAAACCACGGCTTCTTCAGATTTCTTCACTCCGAGGGTGAGCTTGAACACGGCGTCAGTAAAAACGACAAGCTCCGCCGCGTTTATATCGACCTCGAAGACGAATTGGTTTATTCCGTCAATACGCAGTACGGCGGCAACACTATAGGCCTCAAAAAACTCGCCCTGCGACTCGCCATCCAGAAGGCCTCACGAGAGGGCTGGCTCGCAGAACACATGTTCGTTATGGGCGCACACGGACCAAAAGGACGCGTTACTTATTTCACTGGCGCCTTCCCCTCCGCCTGCGGCAAAACCTCGACCTCGATGCTCCCGGGCCAAACCATTGTCGGCGATGACATCGCCTATTTCCGCAAAAAAGGCGGCCAAATCCATGCCGTCAACGTCGAAAAAGGCATCTTCGGCATCATCCAGGACGTCAGCGAAAAGGACGACCCCGTCATTTATAAAGTCCTCACAAGCCCGACAGAGGTAATATTCTCCAACGTCCTGCTCGACGCGAATAAAAAACCATACTGGCTTGGTATGGGTTGTGAAATACCGCCCGAAGGCACCAATTTCTCTGGCGCATGGTTCAACGGTAAATCCGATGACCAGGGCAATCCCATTCCGCCCGCTCACAAAAACGCCCGTTATACCCTTAGCATCCCGGACCTCGACAACTGTGACCCTGAACTCAACAACCCCAACGGTGTCCCCGTCGGCGGCATGGTTTACGGTGGACGTGACAGTGACACGTGGAATCCGGTTGAGCAGGCCTTCGACTGGAACGAGGGGATCATCCTCAAAGGAGCTGCCCTTGAATCCGAAACCACCTCCGCGACCATCGGCAAGGAAGGCGTCCGGATATTCAACCTTATGTCGAATCTCGACTTCGTTTCGATACCGCTCGGCAAATATGTCCAGATAAATCTCGACTTTGCCAAAGGCGTCAAAAAGCCGCCACTCATCTTCTCCGTCAATTACTTCCTCCGCGGAAAAGACGGCAAATATCTCAATACTATGGCAGACAAGCTCGTCTGGATTCTCTGGGCGGAGCTTCGCGTCAATGGCGATGTCGATGCAATCAAAACGCCGACCGGCTTCATACCTGTGTATGATGACCTGGCCCGGCTCTTCAAAGAGCATCTCAAAACCCGGTTCACAAAAGACGATTACGAAAAACAGTTCACGATTCGTGTCCTCGAAAATCTCGCCAAACTCGACCGTGTCGAGAATGTTTATCGCCAGAAAGTTCCCGATACCCCCAAAATCCTGTTCGATACCTTCGCCGAGGCCAGAAAACGCTTCAAGTCCGCCGCCCAGCAGCATGGGGATTATATTTCCCCCTTTGAGCTGCTTGGCAAGTAGGGGGCTGATGGTTTTCGCCGCCTGATTACCGTTTTCATACGGGTTTTGTAGTATATTGAATTTGGCTTGGAAAATAGCATCGCTTGTCCTCTATTTTGCCATCCACTTGAATAATCGCTGTACCTTTAGTCGTAACCTCTTGCAGTAAAATAACTTAGCTGTTTTGGGCTGCTTTTAGACCTCAAGCTCCGACTTGCCTATCATGCCAATTTTGCTTGTTCCGCGTTTAATATGGGATGAAAAAGCAAAAAGTCCTATAATTCATTTGACTTTGCTACTTAAGTATCGTAGAATTAGATACTGAAGAAGAAATGGGAGAGAGTGCCCTCATCTTCACGCAGGGTATTCTCGCCAAAATCGTGTTTTTGCAGCGGCGCAAGGGTTAATGTGTCTGCACTGGAGATGGGGCGATAAGTAATGAGTGAAAGTTCGCGCAAGGTGCCTCCTGGCGCAAAAGAACCGAGCTTTCAGGATGGAAGCGGCAAGCACGGACAGCAGGATTCTGCGTCTGCGCAGTCATTTTATACTCGCACGCATAATCATTTTCTCGGCAGTTCCGCCGCGTTCAACTCCGTAATGGAAGTTATCAGGGCTATTGCCGCCCGCGAATGTCCGGTTATTATTACCGGCGAAACAGGCGTCGGCAAGGAAATGGTCGCCCGCCAGATTCACGTCTCGGGCAGCCGCGCCCGCCGCGTTTTTGTTCCCGTCGATTGCACCACCCTTACGGGCCAGTTATTCGAAAGCCAGTTGTTCGGTCATGTAAAAGGTGCATTTACAAGCGCTGTTGACAGCACGCTCGGTTTCTTCAGGGCAGCAGACGGCGGCACGATTTTCCTCGACGAAATAAGCGAAATACCCCTCGAGCTTCAGGCAAAGCTCCTCCGCGTTCTCCAGGAACGCCGTGTAACGCCCCTCGGCTCCGCTATGTCGTATCCCGTCGATGCCCGCGTCCTCTGCGCGACCTGCAGGGATTTGCAGGATATGGTCAAAAAGGGCACGTTCCGCTCAGACCTCTATTACCGCCTCAATGTTGTTCAGCTTGAGGTGCCTCCACTTCGTCATCGCAAAGAAGACATCTTCGAGTTGGCCGAATACTTCCTCAAAAACCAGTCGGCCTTCTACAACGAGCCGCCCAAGACATTCAGTGAATCCGTCAAACGCCTCCTGATTAATTACGCCTGGCCTGGCAACGTCCGCGAGCTTGCCAACGCCATCGAGCGTGCTTACGTCCTCACCGAGGGCCTCGAAATTCAGCCCGCCGTAATGCCTTTCGAAATCATAATAGCTGATTCGCCTTCTTATCCCAAAGACCAGTTGCCCACCCTCGATGAAGTAAAACGCAGGGTCATTACCCAGACCATCGAATACACCAAAGGCCGGAAAATCGCCGCCGCAAGAATCCTCGGCATCGACCGTCGCCAGCTCAATCGTCTTATGGAAAAATTCGGCATCCCCGCCGCCGAAGCCGACGATAACGCAAAGTAATATTTTCTGCTTTTCCTCGTACTAACGACTAACCACTAACGACTATCGACTAATGACTAACTGCTACGAACTATGAACCAATTCTCAATTGTATTTGTGAATGTGCGACTCGTAGACTTGCTGGGCCTCGAGAAATTTCCTTTCGGTCAGGTCCAGTGAATCTAACAGCTCCTGGCCCAGTGTTGTCGAGATAATCTGACCCGTGAAATCGCTGTACGTTATGAAATGCGAAACAAATATCAGCCCGCCAAGATAGTTAAGGTCATTTCCTATTAAAGGCGTATGGTGCCTTAAAACTGCGTCCTGCATTATTTGTGAAAAATGCCACTTCTTGCAAAGCTGCATCCCCACTTCGCAGTGGTTCAGGCCCAGTATCTCCTTCTCAGTGTGGGCGACCAGTTTCATTTTGCCCCACGATGTCCCCATCAGCCGCGCGCCCGTTCTGCTGCTTGCTACCATAATTACCAGCCGGCCTATATCGTGAATCAGCCCCGCCACCGCGCACATCTCACGCTCGTGGGCCGGTATGTCGCATAGCTCCGCCAGTATCCGGCAGCACAAAGAAATGTCCCGCGAGTGCTCGAAATATTCGTCTAAGTGCTTCAGCGCCGCTAACTCTTTTCTGATTGTCTTGTGTGCGTATGATATCCCGATAAGATGCACTAATGGCCCCGTCCCGATTTGTGTTATCGCGTCGTCGATTGTGTTGATCGTCCTGCCCGTCCCAAGACAAAAATCGCACGCTAAGTGCAAAAGGTCCGTGCACAACCCCGGGTCATTCGCTGTTACCGCCCGCACCTGTTCTTGTCCTTCGGTTGAATCAACGTCGCCCTTCATCAGCAGGCAGATGTTCTCCGGCATCGGAGGCAATACCTCTATCAGCCCCGCCACCTGCCTCGCTAATTTCTTCTTCTTATCTTCCATTTTTGCCCGCCATTATACCACTTTCCCTCTCTTGTTCACTAAATTGTTCGTCATAAATAAATCGATTCTCGTAGCGACCTGTCCTCCGTAGCATAAGCGAAGGAGGAAGCGAAGATCCCCGCACGCCATTTGGCGTCCCTTACGGGAGGTCTTTGGCGGGGAGCCATACTACTTTGGTTTTGCAACAGGGGGCCCATTCTCAAATCGACAATCGGCAATCGACAATCTCTTGCTCCCTTGGTTTTCTGCCGGGCTTGCCCCTGCGAGATAACTTTCCCTGTCTCGCATTGGGGGGACCCATTTTTCATCCTCAAATTTCTTGTTATCTCATCACTTTAACGATATACTGTTACCTTAACGCCGGAAGATACGGTTTTGTATTGTAATGGAAATAAGTATGGTGTCTTGGATTAGGAAATGTCCATAAGAGTAAAAGTGTTTTATGGAGGATAGAGCATGGGTTATGTGAAATATGAAAGAATATCGCTAAAGAAACATCCCGAATTGAATGAGGGATGGGTACAGAATCGAATCGCAGAAGCCCCAACTATATTAGGATTGGGAGATGTTGTGTTGAAGGACAAAGAGAGAATCCAACCAAGCGCGGGTAGACTGGATCTTCTTTTGCAGGACGCCGAAGCTAGCACTAGATATGAAGTTGAAATCCAATTAGGTAACACGGATGAGAGACATATTATTCGAACAATAGAGTATTGGGATATCGAACGTAAGCGGTATCCGCAATATGAGCATACGGCAGTTATAATAGCCGAAGATATTACAAGTAGATTTCTGAATGTAATTGGTCTTTTCAATGGCATGATTCCTCTTGTTGCAATACAGATGAGCGCGCTTAAACACGGTACGGATATAGGACTTGTGTTCACAACAGTATTAAATCAAATGTCCTTTGGGTTAACAGATGAAGATGAAGAAAGCAAAGAAATTACCGATAGAACTTATTGGGAAAATCGAGGTTCGAAGAAAACTGTCGCAATTGCCGACCAGCTTTTGGAAATCGCAAGAAAATTCGATTCTGATTTGGAACTTAAATACAACAAATTTTATATAGGCCTTGCAAAAGACGGACAACCAAATAACTTTATAATTTTCAGACCTCAGAAGGGATCCATTAGGTTTGAACCGAGATTGGAAACATCGTTGCAAAATGAAACCCGGCTTGAAAATGCGGGGTTGGATGTCATGGACTATGATAAACGCTGGGGTCGATACCGAATTAGACTACAGCCCGGAGATATTGAGAAAAACACGGACGTTCTAACAGATGTAATCAAAGAAGCATGGCAAACATCAGGCGGAGAATGATTAAGGGGAATAATGGAAACGGCCGTTTTTTCGTAGCGCAGCGAAGACCTCGGCGTAGTTGAAAACGAAGCCGGGTTTCCCCGCCCACGTTTCTTCGTTCTAACTTCTCACTTCTCACTTCTCACTTCAAGTTAGCGGCTACGGGTACATTTAAAAACGACGTAACCCTCTTATTATTAAGCAGTTATCAACAAACGACCCTCATTTGTTAAGCCATTTTTTGTGCGTTTTTTGTGCCTTTTTGTGGCCTAAAAACCACTCTTTTTCCGTGGTCATTTTTGATGTAACCTCTTTGATTGTAACGGCTTAAATTCTGGATACTAACTGTCCTATAAAACAACTGTATCAAACAGTTGTATGATACAACTGTTATCCATTTTCGCGCAAGTCGAAAACCCTTAGATGCTAAAATTCTAAAATTTTTTTACTCCTTATTTCACAAGGACTTATCGTTTTTGGGCATATCAGGAAATTCCTCGTTTTCGTCAATTTCGCGCAAGTTCGCGCCATATTATAGAGGAACGTAGTTCCTCTGTAGTTATGAGTTCTGAGTGTTTAGTGTTGAGTTGATTAACTAAAAACTAAAAACCCAAAACTCAAAACTGGTCGAGTCGAACGTAGTGTTTTTGTGATGAAAAGGAGGGCGCAAAAATGTCAACGATTAACGTAACAATACCTAACTGCTTAGACCTCATCTTCACCTGCCCCCTGTTGCTCTTTCGCCTTCTCCGTTTCGGCTACACCTTCCGCCGTATCTATCTGGGCGAGGGCTACTGGACAATCGTTGACCTCGATATTTACTACCGCATCGGCCACCTCAAATGGGTCATCAATGGATGCGGAGAAAAATTCTATGCCGCTCGGATTGTTAAAACAGGCCCGGGCAAAACTAAAAACATCCGCCTCCACAGGGAAATTATGAATCCCCCTCCGGGCCTTCTCGTTGACCATAGAAACCACGACCCCCTCGACAATCGCAGGGCTAATCTCCGCCTCGCAACTCATTTTCAGAATTGCTGCAACCTGCGAAAAAGAAAAAACACTTCTTCGCAATTTAAGGGTGTCTATTTCATCAAACGGAGCCGCAAGTGGTGCGCTCAAATTCAGTTTGAGGGCAAAAAAATAAGATTGGGAACATTCGATTCCGAGTTCGACGCCGCAAGGGCCTATAATGAAGCCGCTCTTAAATATCACGGCGAGTTTGCTTCTTTGAATTTCCCCATATTAACAAAGTCCCCGCAAAGCCCAATTCCTTTGCGTTTTTTGCGACATTGGATTATAATCACTTTGGGCTGTATAGCTCGTTTGGTTAAACCTGTTCGGCTGCGTTCGGAGCGCGTTGCAGGTAGAACAGGGATAATAGTTAATGATAAAGTCGGCAAATTAAGGCAAAAAACGGTATTTACTGCCGAGTATTGTAAGCCCGCAGATAAAATATATAAAATCTCTGCGTGCTCTGCGGTCTCCGCGGTAAAAAGTGAGTGTGAGATGCCCATAGCGACATTTTATTTTCAACTGCACCAGCCGTTTCGGCTGCACCCCTCAAGGGAAAAGTTCATTTGGGACGAGATGAACAAGCAGGTATTTGAAAAGGTCTCCCACAAATGCTATCTGCCCGCGACAATGATGTTCACAAAACTCATCGAAGAAAATCCCAATTTCAAAATCACCTTCAGCATGTCCGGCACATTTCTCGAACAGGCAGAAATGTATAAGCCCGAGGTAATCACCTGCCTCCAGCAGTTGCTCACCGCGGGCAAAAGCAGAAATCAGGTCGAGTTCCTCGAAGAAACTTACTATCACTCCCTCTCCAGCTTGTTCGCCGACGTGCACAGGCAGGAATTCAGAGACCAGGTCGCCCTCCACAGGGGCAAAATGGAAGACCTCTTCGGCATCAAGCCCGCCTCTTTCAGAAACACCGAGCTGATGTTCAATAACGATATCGCCTGCGTCGTTGCCGATATGGGATATAAGGCGATGCTCTGCGAAAAACGCAACGATATGTTCGGCCGCAAAAACGGCAAACTCGTCTCACCCAACGCCGTCTTCCGCGCAAAAACAGGCAATCTCATCGTCATCCCCCGAAACAGGGAGCTTTCCGACGACATCGCCTTTCGATTCCCCCACACGCCTGTCTTGGCCGAGGTTTACGCGAAGCATATCGCCGAAATCGACGGTGAAGCCGTCCTCCTCGGCTACGACTACGAGCACATAGGCGAGCATATCTGGGAAGACAAAGGCATCTTCGAATTCTGGAAAAAACTTCCCGCCGAGCTGGCAAAATACCAAAGCGTCAGAATGGCAAACCCCACCGAGGTTGCCGAAATGTTCAAAACCGCCGATTGTCCCATCGTCGATATCCACGGCTTATCGACCTCCTCCTGGGCCGACGCCGCCAGAGACACTTTTGGCTGGTTGGGCAATAATACCCAGCAGGAATTCTTCTCCCGCATCCAGGCCCTCGAAAGAAAAGCCAAAACCGCGGGCGGCGAGTTACAAACCAAATGGCGACACCTCACCACCTCGGACCATCTTTATTTTCTCCACGAAAGCACCGGCTCAGACCAGGCAGTCCACTCCTATTTCAGCCCTTATGGCACAATCGGCGAAACAGTCCGAACTATCACCGACAAAATCTGGATGCTCACCAGGTCTCTCGAAAAATTCACTATCCTGAAAAAATACACCCGGACACCTGTCATAATCATCAGTCCTGAAACTGACCGTCTGCCCACCAAGGGTCTGGGCGATTTTGCCCAATACGTCTCTGGCAAATCAGGCGGTATGGGCGAGGTTGTCGCCGCCTTGTGCAGGGGGCTTTCGAACAGGGGCGTCAAGACCTACATTATCACGCTCAATCTCCAGAGGAAGTTTATGGAGCATTCGGGGATGAGCAAAGAGGAGTACATCGAGAATTTATACCACTTGCCCCGCGACAGGATAAAATTTGTCGATTCCTCTCTCTTCGAAAATTATATGAGCGCCTACGATGGCGACCCCCGCGCGACCGCCGCCGAGTTCCAGAGGCAGATTAAACGCTTCCTCATCGGCGAAATCCTCTCCAAGCACGAGGGCAGGGGTATCATTCATTCCCACGACTGGATGGCCGGCGGCATCATCACCGCCTTCGCAAAGCTCCGCAGCATCCCCGTCCTCCACACTTTGCATAACTCGCACACGGGCTATATTCCGCTGGAAATGTTTGGGGGGGTGAATTTGAGCGAGCTGTGGAGCAATTTATACATCGCCAGCGACTGGGGCAGGGAATGTGTGGATTGCCAGGCAAGCGCGATAAAAAACGCTGCGCTGGTAAATTACGTAGGCGACCGGTTCCTTCATGAAACAATCAATGATTACTTCTTAGACAGAAACTTCATTCCGTGGAGCGTCAGAAAAGAAACCAAAGCCAAATACCGATACGGCTGCGCATTTTCAATACCCAACGGGATATCGCCTTCGGTGTATCCGGAAAACCAGGTTGAAAACCCGGATGTCGATAAGCCGGGACTCGCGCAAACATTCGGGCTAAACGACCACGTTATCGAAGCGAAAAAGCTCAATCTGGTCAAATTCCAGAAGAGAACAGGTCTGAAAGTTGACCCGGAAGCGATTCTGCTGTATTGGCCCAGCCGGCTGGACCGCGTTCAGAAGGGAATCGAACTGCTCGAAGATATCGCGTTGAGGTTTGTAATCGAACACCCGGACGTTCAAATAGCGGTAGTCGGAAACCCGGTGGGCGATGACCGTAACGACGCGGACATATTAGGGAGAATCGCGTGCGCATCGGGCGGGAAAATCACGTATTGGCCTTTTAATGACGACCTCAGCACGCTGGGCTACGCGGCGGCAAGCGACGTATTCGGGGCATCACTTTATGAGCCATTCGGTCAGATTGATTTGGTGGGAAACCTGTTCGGCGCGACAGCGACGAACCGCGATACGGGCGGGTTTCATGATAAGATTGTGCCATTGCGGCTGAAAAAAATGGGAGCCGAAGAGGACGCGGGCAATGGCGTGCTTTTCGAGAATTACGACGCGGGCGGACTGTGGTATGGGCTGGAATTGACCGTGCAAAATCACAGGTTCTTCAGGAAAGACCAGCAGGAATGGGAAAAACAGGTGAAAAGAATTATGAGAGATGCCCGGAATAACTGGGGCCTTAATAAAATGATGGCAGGGTATCTTGGGGCGTATGAGAGAATACTTGGATATCCGGTTGTGTAGGACAGCGGACAGCGTTCAGCGTACAGCGTACAGCGTACAGTTCAAGAAATCCTAAATACTAAACCTTAAACAAATTCAAATTACCAAACCGCAAATTTCCAAACAACAAGAAAAGGCGGGGCGGGTCTTTTTTTATTCAAAACAAATATTGATGATCGCAGCGTTAAGATGTATTATTACAATAGTCCTTTTGGCTAATCAAAAGGACTATGGACTTTTAAAAAATATTGGAGAGTAAGATGTGGTTTTCAAAACAAATAAGCGAGAATAGCGGAGATTGAGATATGATCTTTACGGCAAAGCAGTGGGAGTATCTGAGTAAGATATGGCATTTGACGCCACAAGAGGTGGAGGTTGCCAAGCTGGTCTGCGACGGCTTAGACAATGAGCATATCGGAAAGAAACTGCACATCGCATATAATACAGTGCGTGCTCATCTTGGAAATATATTCCGCAAAGTTGGGGTTAAGGGCAAGGCAGGTGTTATCCTGGAGTTTATTCAAATGATGCAGAAAGCCGGGATTTAGGTCGCTGTCAGCTACGGGAAACTTACTCAAATTGACGTGATTCAAAGAGTGGAACAAATATGCGGTTCATAGTCCTTTTGACTAATCAAAAGGACTATGAACATTTTAATCAAGTACAGGTTGAGATTGGTAGGATTGGGTGTTGGCGGCGTATGAGAGGATACTGGGATATCCGGTGGTGTAGATATCTGGAACCACTCCCGTAAGGGACGCCTTTCGGCGGGATTAACACGGATTATCACGGATTCTTTAGCCACAGAGGTCACAGGGGACACAGAGAACAGTCAGCTTTGTGTTCTTGGCGGAGGCAATGCTCCAAACGTTGTTTGTGTGCTTGCCACCCGCCTTCATCCACAAGGGCTTATTGCCCTTCTATAAAGCTGACTGTTTTTCCTTCAGCCTTCATTAACGAGCCGAGCAAAAAACATCCTTCTTCGCCGAAGCGGCTACGCAGGACAGGCGGATTAATTGCCGATTTGCGATTGCCGATTTAATTTAGACGCCGGACCACAGACATAAGACCACAGACATTTCTGATTTATGATTTCCGAAGCGGGCTCGTCGCTTTGCTCCGTGTGGGATGAGGAAGGACGGAAGATACTCGATACTGGATACTAGATGCTCGAAAGTAAAAACGGGGTCCCTGACAGAAGACCAGAGGAGCATCCACCTTGGGATCTGCGCTACGCTTCGAGCCGGAGTTATTTTTAACAAACAAATAACAGGTGACTGGGGGGCTACTTGAAGAAGATATTAAGTCACTTTTTCAACAGCCCCACTGTCCATAGTTGTTTGGCCAGTTGTTTCTGCTCAACAGGTCCTAATAGGTTTTCTAATCTATATCGAGCACAACACGAAAGCCGATGTCCGCCCTGTCAGCTTTTGGCCCGCGATAGTCCCTGTTGGCTGAGCGGCATCTATATGCCTTTTCATCCCAACCGCCGCCTCTGATTACACGCGAACCTTCCACCTGCGGCCCATTGGGGTCGATAATGGGGGTTATTTTGTAGTAATCTTTTTCATAAATATCGCTGCACCATTCCCATACATTGCCGTGCATATCATACAATCCAAAAGCATTGGGCTGATAGGAGCCGACATCGGTGGTTCTGCCCAGATATTTACCGATAATGCCGTCGGCATAAGCGTCCCTGGCATTGTAATTGGCTGAATCCGAATCGATGGTAGTCCCCGTATTGAATGCCGTCGTAGTGCCGGCCCTGCATGCATATTCCCACTGGGCTTCCGTCGGCAGGCGGAATTTCAGTCCGGTTTTGTCGGACAATATTTTCAGGAATCGTCCTGCGCTATGCCAGCTGACATTTTCAATAGGCAGTTTATCGCCGCCAAACTTGCTGTTATTTTCGTTCATAATGGTTCTGTATTGAAGCTGGGTCACTTCGAACTTGCCCATATAAAATGCCTTTGTCAGCTTGATATGATGCTGACCCTCATCAGAATCTCTATCTATTTCCGCAGCCGGAGAGCCCATATCGAATTCACCAGCCGGTATATATACAAGCACCATATTTACATCAACGCCAAGTTCGACTGTCTTTTCGAGCGGCATACCGGCTTTGGCTGCTGCTTTTTTCTGCAAGGCAGCGGGCTGGGTTTTCGGAGATGGAGTTTTCTCCGCTGCTATAACAGCAACCGCAATAAACAAAGACACAAAAACAGCCATAATTGTTTTCATAATTTACACTCCTTTTAAAAATAGTTTTTTGTCCTTTTAGTTTGTTGAGATTATATTATCGCTTACCTGCCGACACAACCAAAATTCTCTGAAATTGGCAATTGGCAATTAAGCAGATTCTCGGGGACAGGCGGGCAGATGAGGAAGGCGGGCCCCCTGCCAGAAGAACCAAAGAAACTTAGCTCCCCGCCAACGGCATGCGGGGATCTTCGCTGCGCTACGAGAGGGCAGGCAGGTCGCTAAGAAACTACGCCGAGGCAGGCAAAGTTGGGAAACCTCGATGAGATAGGCCCCGTTAGGATAGCAAAAGACGCATCCAACGGGGTAAACATGTCTAACGGGGCAAGCTTCGGCGGAGAAAGTAGTAGGGTTAGGCTACTACTTTTTTTGTGAGACATCATTCACTTCTTTTGTAACTGTAGGGGAAGTAGAGGGCGTAGCTTTATCTTTGGACTTGGTTAATACTGCTTGGATAAATAGAGTGCCAATGACACTAAAAACCGCTGTGATTGCGCTAACCAGAATTGCGTCTTTGTTTCTAGAAAAGAAATTTGACTTGTCGTGAGAGTACCGCAGACAAATTGTCGAGACATGGGTTCCTAAGTACCATACGGATAATAAATCTAAAATTGCGATTAATCCTACAATACATGAGGCAATAGCAAAGACAGAAACAAAAGTGCTAGATTTGATAGCTGCATAAAAAGCATAAATATATAGTTGAATACTGACGCCGAAAAGAATTCCAAGTAATATATATCCTATTTTGGTGCGTATGCAACCAAAGAGGCGACGTCTTTTTTGTAGAACAGCATCAATTCTCATAGCTATTCCCATCAATTTTGTATTGTTACTGTTCTGAATTCTTAAGGACGCCCATTTAGATGTTAGGTCCAAATCAAGAACGGACCCGACTCTAAATTCTAACTTACGCAGATAATCGCCTTTAACATTTTTTAATTCCGAGATATTATCAAGAATGAATCCATCGGTTTTTATTTCCAGTTTATTTTGCCATGGATCAAGACTTTCTTTCTGTTCAATTTCCGAAGTGATAATTCCGGCAATTTCCTCGATATCGTCTCGGTATATCTTTAGTGAACTATATTCTTTTGACCAGCTTTTTTCTGTTTTCTTCATTTTGGGAATCCTCATTACATCTATTCGCAATTGCTCGGAGATTATACCCTATATGAACCTTGATTTCACCACAAAAGACAGCGGGCAAATCTTGCTTTTGAGATCTTGAAAACCGGGCGGTTTTGGGTAGAATTGGGAAACAAAAGAAATAATAATAAGGGTACTAGAAAAAATAGTTGTCTCAAGTTGTTTCTCCATATTGTTCGAGAAAGGAGCAAATATCTAATGTCGAAAACATCTGTTTCGCCCAAAAATATGACCCCTTACCAAGTCAACGTTGCTGGCGAAGCGTTCGCTGTAGTATTGTTCTCACAAGCAGGCTATGATGTTGCTATGCAGTATGGTACCACACAGCCATCATGGGACATGATAGCTACAAAGGGGACGCGAACGCTCAAGCTCTCGGTGAAAGGAACTCAGCGTGGTGGATGGGGGTTGTTTCAAAGTCATATAGAAAAAGCAGATTACCACAAAGCGATTGAAGATTGGAAGGAGGAACAGCCAATTGATTCTATTTATTTGTTTATCCAATTTAATGGTATTGATTTAGGTTCGGCTCCAAGGTGTTACCTCGCAAGACCTAAGGAGATTGCCGAACATATGCACACTACTCGGGCTGGTCGTGGTTATACTTCATTGCGAGAGGAATATCTCTACAAAAAGGGAGTTGGAAAGGGTTATACAGATAGGATTCCTAATTCTTGGTTAGTTACGCTAAAGAGAATAGATGAAATATAATACAAGTTCTAAATCTGTGAAATTGGTGGTCAAACTTTTTGTGCCTTTCTGTGGCTAGATAGAAATCATTTGTCGAGGGCAAGCCCCGACCTACACCTACAACTTAAAATTCTCTGTGACCTCTGTGTGCTCTGTGGCTCAAAAAGCTATGTTCTCTGTGGCAAAAACTCAGAGGTTATATAGTTCGTCATCTTTTAGGATAGTGAAGCCGGCGGCTTGTATTACCTTTTGCGCATCGGCGGCTTTGGATTCCTCAATCTCAAGGCAACAGACGCCTTTGAGGTTGGTCTGGAGGACGAAGCCATAAGCGTCTTTGACGTTTATGTTGTTTTGGGCAAGGGCCGAGGTGAGCAATTCGAAATTGCCGATTTTGTCGGGGATTGAGATTGCGATGATATCCTTTAATGCACAGGCGCAGCCGAGATTGGCGAGGGCGAGGTACGCCTGGCTTGGGTTATTGACGATGAGCTTTACGAGGCCATAGTCGCCCCTGTCCTGAATGGTAAAGGCCCGGATGTCGATATTGTTATCAATCAAGCTTTTAGCCACGGCGCTGAGCCGACCGGGTCTGTTTTCGAGGAAGATAGTCAATTGCTTTGCCATAGGGTTCTCCTATTCTTTTGGCCTGAGGTCAATTACGCGTTTGGCTTTGCCTTCCGATACGGGAAGCGAATTGGGCTCGTGCAGTTCGACGGACGGATGCAGGATTATCGCCGAACGCAATTCTTCGGTGATGCGTCCTTTGAGGGCTTCGAGCTGGGATGGGTCGCCGAGGAACAATTTCGGGTAGATTTCGACTTTGACGGTAAGGTGGTCGAGGTCGCCGCGTTTTTCAACCTGTATTATGTAATTGGTGGCGACTTCGGGTATTCGCATTACGACTTCTTCAATCTGCGACGGGAAGAGATTAATCCCGTTGATTATGAGCATATCGTCGGTTCGTCCCATTATGCGCGATAGGCGGCGATGCGTTCTGCCGCAGGGACAGGGGTCGGTGTGCAGGTATGCCAAATCGCGCGTGTGGTATCGCAGGATTGGGGAGGCGTGGCGAATCAGGTTGGTGAGGACGACCTCGCCCGAATCGCCGTCTCTGACCGGCTCGCCTGTTTCGGGGTCGATGATTTCGACGATATAGCCGTCTTCCCAGAGGTGCATATCGTTTTTATAGACGCACTCGAAGGCGACGCCCGGCCCGTTAAGCTCGCTTAGGCCATAAGAATTATAAGCGTCGATATTCCAGAGCAGTTCAATTTTTTTGCGAGTATCTTCCGAATGGGGTTCCGCGCCTGTGAACGCTTTTTTGAGAACAAGCTCCTCGCGTTTGACATCGGCTTCTTCGAGCTTGGTATGAACGTGAAGAAGATAGCTTGGCGTGATGTGCAGGACGGTTGTGCGAAAATCCTTCATCGTTTTAATCTGCCGTTTGGTGTTGCCCCCGCCGATAGGAATTACCGCCATACCGACCTTTTCCGCGCCGTAGTGCATTCCGAGGCCGCCGGTGAACATTCCGTAGGTCATCATATTCTGGAAGACATCGCTGCTGGTCGAGCCGGTCGCGAATATGCATCTTGCCATCATGTCCGCCCAGTTGTTGATGTCCTCTTTTGAATAGTAAATGACTGTGGGGATTCCCGTTGTGCCGCTCGAGGAGTGAATTCGCACAACGTCTTTCATATCCACGGCGAGCAGTCCGCGAGGGAAGTTAAGCCGGAGGTCGTCTTTTGTCGTGAACGGAATTTTGCGCAGGTCGGCCAACGAACGGATATTGTCCGGCGAAGAAATTTTCGCCTGGCGAAGCTGCTTTTGGTAGAAAGGGGTCTTTAACGCCCACGAAAGAGTTTCGCGGAGGCGTTCGAGCTGTATCGTTTCCAGCCGAGACCTGTCGGCCGTCTCAATTTCCTTGTTCCAGAAAGGCACATCCATCAAATGATCCCGCTAATTGTCATTCCCGCGACACGGAGCAAAGCGACGAGCCCGTTTCGGAAAGCGGGAATCCAAATTTCCATATAATTATTGGATACCTGCTTCCGCAGGTATGACAAGTCGTTATGAGTAACGTGTTACAGGCCTTCGATTTCCCTGCGTGTAACGACTTTTACGCCCTTATCCGCGAGGATTTTCGCGGCCTTGTCGGTATCTTCGAACCTGAAGACCAGCAGCGCGTTATCGCTGAACTTCTCGACGAAGCCGTACATATACTCGACGTTTACGTCGTTGTCGGCGAAGACCTTGAGAATTTCCGCGAGTCCGCCGGGCTTGTCACCGACTTCAATCGCGACGACGTCGGTGAGATTCGCCACAAAACTGTTTTTGCGAAGGGTTTGGATGGCGAGGTCCGATTTATCCACGACGATTCGCAAAACGCCGAAGCT
>CAIODZ010000003.1 GCA_903857265.1 uncultured Phycisphaerales bacterium | reverse complement strand
GGACATAATATCCCGGCTTGCGAGACAGCGCCCATTTCGCTTCATCTTCAGTAATCTCACTGAGACGCTTGGCCCAGATATCTTTGCCGGAGCCATCGAGGCCCCTGTCGGCCAAAATGGTCTTTATATCTGCAACGGTATGCTTTTTCGCATCTGCCATATTACTCAACAAAAATCAGTCAAACATTTCTTCTGATATTGTGCCTTCAAACACTTTTGTAACCGGCCCCGTCATTCGCACGGAATAATCTGCACCTACTTCAATATCGATGTTCCCGCCGGACATACGCACGGTTATTTTAGAATCGCAGAGACCGAGACGATAAGCGACGGCCGCAGCCGCACAACTACTGCTGCCAGACGCCAAAGTATAACCGGCGCCTCTTTCCCAAATTTCTATTCTTATATTATGGCGGTCCGTCACTTCCATAAATTGCACGTTTGTTCTATTAGGAAAACGAGAATCACGCTCAATAAAAGGTCCAAGATGCCGTGCCAGGTCAGCGGAAACATTCTCGCGCAAAATCACACAATGCGGGTTACCGATTGTTGTGGCTGAATATATTAGTGTCTGACCTTCTATTTCCATCTTTTCGTTAATTACCTCACGTGGAGGGCCTGCGACGGGAATTTTGCTGCTATGGAAGCTGACCTGCCCCATATCGACTGCAACATTGCTTCCATCTTCGTTCACCTCGGCTTCTACGGGACCTCCAGCAGTAATTATAGAAAACCTCGTTTTATGTCTGCCGCTCTGCTCCCACAAATATCTCGCAAAAATCCTAAGGCCGTTGCCGCTTTTTTCCGCCTCGCTTCCGTCAGGATTAAATATGCGAAGGCTAAAAGAACCTTTGATGCCACCAGACCCGCATAAAATCCCGTCTGCCCCGACCCCGAAATGGCGATTGCATATCCTGCATATTTGCTTTTCGGTCAAATCAACTGAGGGTTTGTCTGAGTCCAGAACAATGTAATCGTTCCCAAGTGCGTGATACTTAACAAACCTCATATAATTTCCTTACTCGTTTCTTAAAAAGCCGGTGAGGGGGCTTGAGGCGTTTGCTTTTTTGGATTCGGCTGCTGCGCCGGAAAGATACGCGGTTCGGCCCGCTATGACAGCGAGCTTGAACGCCTCTGCCATTTTCGCCGGCTCAACGGCGGTGGCGATTGCGGTATTGACCAAAACAGCGTCTGCACCCATTTCCATTGCCTCGGCTGCGTGCGAGGGCAAACCAAGGCCTGCATCGACAACGACGGGGACATTGGCCTGTTCGATTATTATTTCAATCGCCGTCCGAGTTTTTAATCCCTGATTTGAGCCGATGGGGCTGGCCAAAGGCATTACAGTAGCAACTCCTACATCCTGAAGTTTTTTGCTCAATATCGGGTCAGCGTTGATATAAGGCAAAACGATGAAACCCTCTTTTACAAGAATCTCCGCGGCCTTTAATGTTTCAATCGGGTCGGGCAGCAAATAATAAGGGTCGGGCGTTACTTCGAGTTTGACCCAGTTGATGCCGGTTGCAGCCCGCGCTAAACGCGACAAGCGAATCGCCTCGTCAGCGGTGCGTGCGCCGGAGGTGTTGGGCAAGAGCAGGTATTTTTCGCGGTCGATTGCGGAAAGCATATCGTCATCTTTGTTTGCGATATCGACCCTGCGGAGGGCCACGGTAACAATTTCAGCACCGGCGGCCTCTATCGCCTGTGCCATTGCCTTGCTGGAGGAGAATTTTCCCGTGCCGATGAGCAGGCGCGAGGTGAACTTTCTTCCGGCGATAACGAGCTTATCCATATTTAACCCCCCGGGACGAATCTGACGAGTTCGATTGTTTGCCCTGCGTGCAGCGGCGTAGTCGAGAAGTTTTTGCGTTCGATGATTTGGCCTTCAAGCTCGGCGACTACGGTTGTGGAATCGACGCCAAGTAGCCCCAGCAAATCGGCTATAGTTGCGGGCATTTTGTTGTCAGGAAATATTTGCTCTTTGCCATTTATTTTTAATAAGCCCATACATAATCCTCAAAAATCGAGGCCATAAACAAAAAAACGCTCCCGGAAAGGAGCGTTTCAAAATCATATTGATTCGCCTCCCTTCGCAGGTCTTAACCTGAGCAGGTTCATAGGGTCACCCCGACAATTCGGGATTTCTCAGCCACAGGCCAAATTTCGCCCCGGCTCCCCTGGCTAATATATTTAACAAAATGAGCATATCACAGATTTGCCGCGGGGTCAAATGTTTGTGGATTGCGTACGCAGGGGTTTTACTGAAAGGAGCGTTTTTTCCGGACCAAATGAGCGTAGATTTTCCCGGCTAAGTCGAGGGCGGAATGTGGCGGTCATTTTAATCTCGCCTAACGTCCGAAAAATTCCGAGCGTACCGGCACGTTTGGGCGGTTTTTAAACCAATTTATTATTTGTTGCAAAGTCGGTAATGCGAGCGAATAAAAACTGCCGAAATAATAGCGTATGTGAACGTGACTTACGTAAAATGGGACCGGACAGGGACCCCGTAAGTATAAAATAAATTAAAACAACCACACAGTTAATAGGAGAAACACATGGCCCCGGTAAAGGTTGCTGAAAGAGTAATGACAATGGGCGAGATAAAGGATAAGGCCAAGAATCTTGGCATTACGCCCGGCTTTATGAAGAAAACGGAACTTATTCGCTCCATTCAGAGCGCGGAAGGCAACACCGCCTGCTATGGCACCACAAACGGAACCTGCCAGTGGACGGATTGCTGCTTCAGGGCCGACTGCCTGAAGATAAGAAGCTAAGAATTACGACAGTTAAACAGGCAATCGAGCATTGCTCGACGAGAATTATCACAAAACGGGGCGCACTGCGCCCCGTTTTCATTTTACAATCCTGTGTCCCCGAACCAGCGTCTCTATTACTTCTCGGCCTTAGTGCGGCGGTATGGCTCGACTCCGCTCACCACAGGTTGAAGAAAAAGGCGAGGAATTAAGCCGGAACACATAAAGAACACCTCCCCTTCGACTTCGCTCAGGGCGAGTTGTCTCCCTTCTACCCTCATTTTTGGGCCTGAAAACGGGGTTTATTCATAGTAAGTGGCTCGTGGGGCTGCCTATATGACGATTCAGTTCTTGCACAGGAATTTTTTTTAAAATTTCTCAAAAAAGTACTTGACAGATTAGTTTGTGTGTGTATAGTTAATATATAAACTATTATTTGCCGATAAGGAAATTGATATGGCTTTGAAAGAAGAACTCGGGTTAAAAAAGGATTTCGCCTCGCCGGCACATGAGGCGCTCTTGAGTATTTACTACACTGCTTCGATAATGAAAAAGCGGGCGGATGATTTTTTCGGTAAATTCGGGCTTACGGACGTGCAATTTAACCTGATGAACCTGCTTTATTATGAGAGCGGTAAAGAAGGCGGTTTGAGCCAGGCGCAAATCAGCGATATGATGTTAGTCAACCGCGCCAATATCACTTCACTTGTGGACCGGATGGAAAAGGCGGAACTCGTAACCCGCACCGCTCACGCAAACGACCGCCGATACAATATCATCAAGCTAACCAGCAAAGGGAGAAACCTTTACACAAAGGTCGAGCCGCATTACCTCGAACAGGTAAAAAAAGTGATGTCTCCGCTAGATGCCGCGGAACTAAAGAGGATTACGGGAATGCTGGAGAAAGTAAGGAGAACTCTCCAAGTTTAGAAGTTAAACCAATAAGACAGGATTACAGTTTTGTTTTTTCGGCAAAACAGTTAATATATTAACCATATATGTAGCAAGTAATTAGGGAAGGAGAACAAAAATGGTTGCGACAAAAACAGACGGTGGACAGATTGGATGGCGTTTTGGAATACGGTGGGTTTTGCTGACAGTTGCAGGATGGACCATTGGCTTCCCCCTGGGCTTCGTCTTCGTGGCAGTTGCAGGATGGATTATCGGCATCCCCGAGGGCTCCGACTCCATCATACTCAAATTAGGGCTGGATAATGCCGCGTTATTTATCGTCGTAGTCGCCGTGGTGAGCTTGATGCAGTGGCTTGCACTACGGCGTGTCGTCCAGCGGGCTGGTTTTTGGGTGCTGGCAAGTATAATAGGATTCACTATATCCTCAAGCATCCACGGAGTCGTGTGTCATGTCTACGGATACCCCGATGACCTGGGTCCGCTTGGCGCTCTGGTGTGGACATTATTTTTCATTTTGGGCGGAACACTAACGGGTCTGCTTCAACAGCGTATATTACGGCACCAGGTACATCGGTCAGGATGGTGGGTGCCTGCAAGTGCGGCCGGCTGGGGCTTAGTCGTGATTGGATTTGGAATTGTAAGTAAAATCCTGGGGGTGCGTCTACAGGTGGTGGGTCTAATAGCGTCTTCGGGACTCCTCGGGATAGTAACTGGAGTCACATTGATTTGGCTGTTGCGGCAGCCGAAACAGCAAATGCTCGATACTGCAACTTAGAAATAATCGACTGTTAGCCCAATTGTTTTGGGTTAACCGTTAATATACGAACCGTATTTGTAACAAGTAACTTGGAAAGGAAAACAAAAATGGTTAAGGAAAAAAGTACAATTTGTTTATTTGCCACAGTATTGACGCTGGGGGCGGGATTGCTGATTCTTGGCATTTGGCCGCTGGCGGTACAGGCCTCACCCGAGCAGAATGCGGCACAGGCCCAGCGCCTCGCCAAAATGAAGAAATGTGACCCGAATAATGTATCGCTTACCATACTGCCGGTACAAATTTGGTTTAAACACCCTATGATTACAAGCCGTAAGGTCGCCGACGTGCTCGGCGGGGTAGCTGAATCGTATGGAATGAACAATCTCGATGCACTTGATACGGAATTTGTCCCACCTGCCGATACGGCATGGGAGCAGGTGCCGGCTCTTCTGGCTGAATTCCTGAAGAAAAACCCGCCGAAAAGCGACTACGTTCTCTACGCACAGTACCTTGGAAGTCCAAATAGCGGACCGACCGAGGTTCGTTTCGTGGTAACGGACGCGGCGGGCAATTTAGTGCTTAGCGACCGCCAGACTGACAAAGATGAGGATTTCAAGCGGATAGTGTCCGGTGACCCGGACGCGATGGGGTGTTCCGTGCTTGCAGCGGAACGGCTGTTTTCTCGACTCGGTTGGCAAAAGGTCGAAGGAGAACCGCATGGAAAATTCGCTCGTAAGTGGGCACAGGAATCCGGAACACCAAACGATGAGGAACAAACGGCTATGAGAAAACTTGCGGCAAAACTGAAAGCCGATATAAAGACGGCGCAGATCGCTATTTATTCTACGTGCATCGGCGAACAGCGTAACACAGAGAGCGCAGCCCGTCTGGCTTCTTTGGTTGCCCAGCAGGTTGGCTGTAAGACAGCAAAAATGGATAAGTCTGTCTCCTTCCAGCGTCAGCAGAATCCTAATGAACAGAAACTTCTATGGGATATGGCACGGGCGTTTCGCGACTATCTGCGAGCGAATCCGGCCGATTCCAATTACGCAATGTTGGCGGAGTATTTTGTTAATCCTGCCGGCGGGCCGGTTGGTGCGGTGCATTTCGTTGTTTGTGACAAGTCAGGCGACTGGGTGCTCGTAGATTTCCAGAATAGCACACACGAGGATTTCCAGCGAATAGCACCGAAGAGCATTGAGGACTGCGACCGGTTGGCTGTTGAACGCCTTGTGAAACGGCTAAAGTAAGCTGGAAACTTGAAAAATAAAGCACCGATAGAAGATTTAGAGTAACCGATGGTTATGTTGTTAATGAATTATTGAAAGGAGAAAAAAATGTTTATCACGCTTTTGGCAGCAACTTTTGTTATTTCATTTGTCGTTTCAACAATCGTGGTTTTGCTTTTTGCCAAGCCATTGGATAAGATTCTTGACCGCATTATATCAGAGCAGATAAGCAGGGCGTGGGCAAAGTATCTTAAGTTCGCGATATACGTTACCGGCATTTCCAGCGGCGTAAGAATATGGGACCTTGAGAAATACATCACCAGGCCGCAATTTAAGGGGAGTGAGATTGTCGAACTGACCACTGAACGCTGGGTTTTGGAGGTTTATCGGACCATAATCGGGACGCTTCAGGGTATTGCGTGGATGCTTCTGGTTTTCTTTGTTTTTGCGCTTGTGGCTTATGTCATTGTCCGCGCATTTGAAATGAAAAATAAAATTGTATAAGTTCCACTAACCTGGCTGTTGCGGCAGCCGAGACAGCGAACAACCGCTGCTACATGAGAAATGTTGGCAAGAAAAAAATGTAGAACAGAATAA
The DNA here is from genome assembly GCA_903857265.1 of uncultured Phycisphaerales bacterium. GTDB lineage: Bacteria > Planctomycetota > Phycisphaerae > Sedimentisphaerales > Anaerobacaceae > Fen-1362. Next base: position 517 of record CAIODZ010000003.1, on the reverse strand, counting down.
GAAAGGAGTTTAACGATGTTGTTTATGTTGTATTACAGAGCGTATCCGGGCAAAGGCGCAGAGGCCCTTCGCATGCGACAGGAATGGCAGAATAAGTACTCTGACGCATTCCGCAAATTGGTCAAAGTCGTCCACGAATTTGTCGACCCATCTGCGATGGTGGGATGTTTGCTGCTTGAAATCGATAACCATAACCAACTTGCCAGTTTGCTGTCGATTCAGACCGTCTTCGGTGATACAGTCGAATTCAAGCTGCATCCTGTCATCGATATACGCCAAGCGTTGAAAGCGGGCGTGGAAGAACCGGCTGGGCTGCTGTAAGGCCGCCGACCCATTCTGTTTGTGTATGGATTATCTTCGGCCATTGTGCGTATAAGGCCGTTGAGACAGACAATTTTATATTGTCGGAAAGGAGAACGCTTATCAAAAATGTTTAAGATGCTGGAAGATTTTGTTCGGACAGGTCTTAAAAGATTGCTGACGAAAGAAAAAACTTTCGTTCTTGAAGACAGGATTC
>CAIODZ010000002.1 GCA_903857265.1 uncultured Phycisphaerales bacterium | reverse complement strand
AAATACGGAAGAACATCGCGCTGCACCTGTTGCGTATAAGCTCCTCTGCCGTAAATATGTTCTTCTCCTGAGACAATAAAAAGATATGGGTCGATTGTGTTGAGGTAATCTTCATCGACCGACCCGTGAAAATGATGATTCGCGTGATAGACGTGGGTTTTCAGGAAATCCGGGTTCTTTGCGTATCTTTGAAGGATTTGATGCTGATTCTGGCCGTAAATATCGCCCCCGTGGGTATAAATAAATCCTTTGTATTCCATTCTCATTGAAAGAGATTTGGGGTTCTCGTCGGCGATGTTTATGCCGTCCTGATATGAATTCAGAATCGTAACATTCACTTTTTCAAATTCGAGTTGGTCGCCCGTATTAAAATCCTTGTAATCCTTTTTGGTCAGGCCTTTATATTTTCCCATAATCAGACCAGCTCCGCCGTTATGGTCGTCGTGATAATGTGTAATCCACAGATAATCAGGGACGATTTTATGCCTGTCTAAGAAAGGAATGACACGTTCTTTACACATTTGTTCGGTGCCCGTGTCAATAAGGAGAGTTTTACCTGTGGGCAAAAGCATTAAAACTGACGCGCCGTGGCTCACGTCCAAAGAAACGATTGTCCATTCCGCTTTTATTTCCGCGTCTCTTACATCAAGTTTGAATTTAACAGGTTCGGCATTGCTGAAATTAAACGATATGTCGGTCCTGCCCGTCTCCAGTGTTGATAAATACTCCTTTGGGATTTTGACCATTTCGGCGTCTTGCGTATAAGAGACACCTTTTTCTTCGAAAGACACCGGCTGCTGTTTCTGCGTTATGGAAACGAGCTTGTTGCCGTTTTTATCCAGTTCAATGAACATGTCCGAAGTTGTTTTGTTCTTGTAAAATGTGTTTGTAACGGGAGAGATTTCAGGTCTTTCAAAAATGGGTCCATATACGGTGATATAATCGATATCCATATTTCCCCAGGATTTACGGATCTCGATGGTGTTGGCGCCTGCGTTTAATCCTGCGTTTTTCCCAATCTCTGCCCATTTTGAGCTTGCGGGGAAACCGATTTCCGGCGAGTATTCCTTGTCGTTGATTAATATCCGCTGGGCGTTGTCTTTATTAGGCGAGCGGTATCCGATGCCGATTGTATATCTTCCGCTGCTGTTGACATCGACGCGGAATACCACTGCTCCGGTTTTGCCCATTCGGAGGAATTTGCCGCCGCTTGCGGACGCATCCTCCACAATAGAAATGCCGTCAAGCAGATTCCCGTCTTCCGCTTCATAGGTTTTCTTTTGGCCAGCGAAAGTATTTTCGCCGGTATAAACGAACCACACTATTGCCAGGGAAAACAGTAGAACTGTTTTTTTCATATCCGCTGTTTATGCCTTAATATGATTTTTGGGTTATTGTTTTTAAAAGCCGGCGTCTTGTCAGTATTTTTTTATCAACTCCAGCATCTTGCGGTCGAGCTTGTGGCCCTTATAGTCCTCATATTCCACGTCTTCGCGTTCGCTGTCCATCACGCCGAACGGTCCTCTAAGGTTCCACATCGAGTATCCCCAGCCGACCTCTTTCCACAACGAAAGCAAATCCGTCATCCAGCTAATCGCTACGTTGTGAGGCGTCTTATTAAAGCATCCCCATTCGCCCACGTGCACCGGTACACCCTTTGCCATCAGCGGCTTCCACGTATCAATTAGAATGGCCCTCAGCGCCGCCTTGTCCCATATCCTCCCGTCGTCGCCTTTCAACGGCCAGGTGGGGACATCAAATGTTTGAAAAGATTCTTTCGGCACCCAGCCGGCCGTATAATGACTTACGCTCATTGGGTCATACCCGCGTGTGCTTTGCACAACGCCTAAATCAGCTATGCCCATAATAGGCAATCTGCCCACGTCCTTGCCGTCTGCCACAATCAGCCGATTGGGGTCTTCTTCCCTGATACCTTTTACTAATGCCGTAACAACCTCAACGTGCCGGGTGTCCTCTTTCAAAGAGGGCGGTTCGTTAATCAAATCGAAGCTGAGCTGCGTGCTTGGTATGCCCTTATATCGCTTCGCGAACATCTTCCAGTGAAAGACCGCCGCCGCAAGTGCCTTTTGCATTTTTTCAGGCGTATCTTCATAAAGGTCCATCGGCTCCTGGTCTCGCCCATTGATGCAATACCCAGGTATGCGATGCAGGTTGAGATTGATATGTATTTTGTATTGCCTGCCCTTCTCCACAACCTTGTCGATTTCCTTGAGCACTTCCTCATCGATATTATACCAGTTGCCTTTGTCGGCCCAGTTCCAGTACGACATTGGTATCCGGGCAAAATCAAATCCCCATTCTTTTATTATATCGAAATCCTTTTCATCGAATTTCCTTTTTTGCGGACTTTTTGAGCCGAACCCTACGGGGAAATTAAATCCGCGATAGCGGGGGAACTTCAGGGTTGTTTTCTGAGGATTTGCTGTAATATTCACTCCTGACGCCGGCGTATCGCTGCTTTTGCACCCGGAAATTGCGGTCGCTGCGATTATGCCGCTTGTCTTTAGAAAGTCACGTCTGTTCATTCAGAGGCCCCCATTCTTTTTGCCGGTTCTGTTTTTAGTATTCGATATTCTACCATCCAGCGATACCATGTCAACGAGGTCCTTTACAAATGTAAATATCTCGGAGGCATAGCGTTTCAAATTCATCGTTTAGATGATATTTGCCTTTGTCTGGGGGGACTACTATAATACTTGCCAGTTGGTTCTTGTAACCGAAGATTGAAAAGACAATGTAAGGAGTCGAAAGATGAATTATGTTTGCAAAAAGTATAGTGTCGTTTTGCTGGTTATAGTGCTGGTTTTGGCCGGCGTATTGTCGGCGGATGTCCGATTGCCCTCGGTCATAAGCGATAATATGGTCTTGCAGCAGGGAAAATCTGTGCCAATTTGGGGCTGGGCGGATGCTAATGAGGCGGTTACGGTTACAGGAAGCTGGGGAAGCGGCAAATGGGAGACAACAGCCGACCAGGACGGTAAGTGGATGGTCAAGATTGATACAGGTAAAGCGGGCGGCCCTTATGAGATGACGGTCAGCGGCAAAAATCCTATAACGATTAAGAATATTCTCGTAGGAGAGGTTTGGGTCTGCTCAGGCCAGTCGAATATGGAATTTACGGTTAAGCAGGCCCAAAACTCGGCTGAGGAAATGGCTGATGCCAACAATTATCCTCAGATTAGGAGTTTCACTGTTGGCCGAAAGGTTATTTATGCGCCTATGTATAATTGCAACGGCAAGTGGCAGATATGCAGTTCTCAGACGGCAGGAACCTTTACGGCGGCTGGGTATTTCTTTGGCCGGGAGCTTAATAAACAGCTTAATGTGCCGGTTGGCCTGATTCATACATCGTGGGGCGGGACGCCGGCTGAGTCGTGGATGAGCAAAGAATATCTTGAAAATGACCCGAACTTTCAGCCGATTCTAAAACGCTTCGAAGAAGTATCAGCCAAATATCCTGAATTGAAGGCGAAATATCGGGAAGAGATGCAGAAGTATGACGCGATAGCGCCAAAATTAAAGGCCGAAGGTAAACCGTTGCCTCCTAGGCCGGAAGAGCCAATAGGGCCTGGACACGCTTACTCACCAACGGGGCTTTATAACGGGATGATTGTTCCCATTCTTCCTTATGGCATACGCGGAGCGATTTGGTACCAGGGCGAGTCGAACGCCTGGCGGGCATATCAGTATCGCACGCTGTTCCCGGCGATGATTAAGAACTGGCGCGACGCGTGGCACGAGGGCGATTTTCCATTCCTGTTTGTTCAGCTGGCAAACTATATGCAATCGGAGCCCCAGCCGGTCGAGAGCGACTGGGCGGAGTTGCGAGAGGCACAATTGATGACGCTTTCGGTGCCGAATACCGGGATGGCGGTTACGATAGACATCGGCGAAGGGGATCTTCACCCCAAGAACAAGCAGGACGTCGGCAAGCGTCTGGCGCTATGGGCATTGGCAAAGACATACGGCAAAAATATCGTTTACTCAGGCCCGATATACAAATCAATGAAGGTCGATGGCAATGAGGTCATTCTTAGTTTTGATAATGTCGGCGGCGGACTCATGGCTAAAGGCGATTCACTGAAGGGGTTCGCGATAGCCGGCGCAGACCGGAAATTCGTATGGGCCGACGCGAAGATTAAGGGCGACACGATTGTTGTAAGTTCCGATAAAGTTGCTGCACCGGTTTCAGTGCGTTATGCCTGGGCGATAAATCCGGTATGCAACCTTTATAATAAGGAAGGTCTTCCGGCGACGCCTTTCAGGACCGATACATGGCCGGGTGTTACATACGGCAGGCGTTAAACGGAGCGGATTGTGGCATATATTTTAGGGGTCGGCGTGCCGTTATCGCCGCGATATAATGACTAAGGGAAATTCATTCCCGAAAGCCAGCCGGCTTCTTGCGAATAGCCAATTCAGGTTTGTTTTGGCGAAACGATTGAACGCCCGCGATGAGCTTCTTTTGCTGTTTGCCCGCGAAAACGGCCTCGATTACCCCCGTCTGGGCATATCTATAGGCGAATCCTGCGGAAATGCGGTTGTTCGCAATCGGCTGAAACGGCTGTTGCGCGAGGCCTTCAGGCAAAATAAGCAGCTTATCGCCCCCGGTTTTGATTTTGTGGTTTTAATGTCGCCCCAGTGGGTAAGGCAAACCCGTGAAACAAAGGACGTAAAAGCCGCGTTGGGGGCGATAAAATACGTGCAAATCCGCGATTCCTTCCTGAAATTGGCGGCCCAACTGACCTCGGCAGGGGGTTAATTTATAATCTTTAGCCCCTTTGCTGCCGATAAATGCTTATGTGAGCAGAGGTTGCCCATTGGGCCCCAAAACCGGATTAGTTTCGATAGGTAAGGCAGCGAAAGAGGCGGACATATCACGCCAGTCGTTGCAGTATTACATTATGATGGGATTACTCGAAGCAACCAAAATCACAAAGACCGGCAGACGGATGTTTGACGAAGAGACGATTAAGCGGGTCAAACTTGTTAAAAAGCTCAATAAAAGCGGCTATCCCTTACGGGCCATACGCGAGTTGTTCCTTGAAGGCAGAACGGATATGAAAGGAAAAGGGCGGTGAGTGATTACGAAACAATGCAGCGAAGACGCAGTATGGTCGTCGGGCTTTTTGTCATTGTGGCGGTCACCGCGTTTTTCTGGATGATATTCAAATTCGGCGACCTGCCTATTTTAGTCAGCGAGATAAGGTCCTACGAGATTAAAATTCAATTTCCAAGCGCACCGGGCGTGCAGAGAGATACGCCGGTTCGATTTTGCGGTTACCAGATAGGCACGGTAACAGATGTCAAGCCGCCGAATGTGCTCCAGGACCTCAACACCAAAAAATGGTATCACCAGACGATGGTAATTGTCAGTATTGATAATCATTTTAAGGATATCCCTGACATAGTAGAAGCAAAGCTGATGACGCGAGGGCTTGGCTCAAGCTATATCGAAATGAGAATTCCGCCTGTTGACGTTCTGAAAGGAAAGGTTCTTGTTGAGGGCAGTTTGCTTCAGGGTTCGACCGGCGTTTCCAGCGAATTTTTCCCCGAGGAAACCAGGGCAAAGCTGGAAGAGCTGATTACGGGCATTTCCGCGTTTGTCAAAAACAGTAACGACATTGTCGGCGACGCTGAAAATAAGGCAAGTATCAAAACCGCACTGGCCAATCTTGCAGACGCCAGCAAGGAGGCCAACGATGCCATACATCAAATTAAGGAAGCCGCTGACGCCGGCAAGGCAATGTTCCAGAACGCCGATGCCAGGACCGCCCAGCTTACCACGTCCCTTGTCGCGACCAGCGATAAACTTGGTGAGGTTATGACCAATCTCGACATTGTTCTTGTTAAGATAAACGACGGTCAGGGAACAGCCGGCAAATTAGTGAACGACGGTCGGCTTTATGAGCAACTGCTCGAAGACAGCAAACAGCTTCATCTGGTTTTACAGGACCTCAAATCTTTTGTGGTTGAATCAAAAGAAAAAGGTATCCCACTTAAACTGAAGTAGGGTTGCTTTGCGGGCCGCAGGAGGTTATCATTTACATTTCTTTTAATCAAAATCGTGGAAGGTGCGCGCAAATGGCGAAAAGTTCGGTAATCCGTCCGACGGCGGAAGATAGAAAAGCAGTCGGCAAAATCGCAGAACTGGCAAAGAAAGCCGGTATCGATATAAAAGAGGGTTCGATAAGAAGAACATCATCGCGGTTTTGCCTGGGCGTTGAGCACGGCGACTATAACGGCACCGAGCTTTTCGGCGTGGGCACCGACCGCTTTATCTGGATGGCATACAAGCCTTCCGAAGATTCTTTAATGCGGCTTTACAGCGGCAATTTCCCCGGCGACGGCGTGGTTGAGTTCGAGATGGGTAAAATTCCTGAGCCGAAATCGCCGCAAACAGCCGACACATGGGCGCGATTTGCTTATGGTGTTGATTTTGTTCTGCGTCGGGCCGGTTATAAAATCACCAGAGGAATCAACGCTTGTATTTACGGCAATATCCCCGGCGGCGGGATGTCTCGCTCGGCATCGCTTGCCCTGAACCTGATACTGTCCGTCTTGGACGCCAATGGCATTGAGGAAGCAGATAAGCTCAAGATTGTCGATTTGGCTCAAGCTGTCGAAAATGATTACATCGGCTCGCCCTGCGGCAAATTGGACCAGATTATGATACTCTTCGCCCGCGAGGGTTTCGGCACTTACTACAATCCTAAAAAACAGTCGGTCGAATATGTCCCCTTAGGCAAACGTGCCACTGATTTCTCGATTGTAGTAATGGATACCGGCACTGTTCGCCCCGGGCTGGAAAAATCGACTTATAAAGTTAGACGCGCCGAGTGCGAACAATTCGTTTCGCTCCTCCAGAGGGCCGGCTACAAAATTTCCTGTCTTGCCGACATCAAAATCGACGGCCTGTATGAAAAAATATTGGCCCAGTTTGCCGGCCAATACCCTGACCTTTGCGACCGGTTTAAATATATTTTTGCCGCCCAGCAAAGATTTTACGAAATGCTGGATGCCTGGAAACGCGGCGACGTGGCGACGGTAGGGCGAGTATTCCGCGAAGACGGGATTGGCCTGCGTGACGAGTATAAAATCTCAGGTCCTGAGCTTGAAACGATGTGCGATATCGCCAGAACCATTCCTGGCTGTCTTGGCGAGCGAATGTTAGGGGGCGGTGATAAAGGTGCAGCCGGCGCACTTGTTAAAACAGCGAATGTCAACGCCCTCAAAAAGGCGGTTGATATTGCATATCCTGCAAGCCGCCCCGGTTTTGCCGATAAATACGCCGTCCACGTCTGCAAAGTCGTCGATGGCGTAAGAGTGTATGATGGTATGATTTAATCTCCGCGGGAATCCACGGGTTTACCTGCCGCCAGTATTTATCCGCCGTAAACGGATTGGACATTCAATTCCATCTTACGTTTTCTATCTTGCAAATATTCCCACATTGCTTAAACTAATTACTTATGGCAAAGAAACCTACATCCGATTCAAAGAAAGTACCGGCAAGTGGTAAACCATCGGCAACGAGCGCAACTGGCTCGCATAATATTGGAAGTGTCCACGTGAGCAAACAACCACTAGCCGAAGTCTTCGGTTTTCCGGTCGATAACCAAAGCTTAGAAGCGAAACGATGTCGGGATAGCGCACTATGCCCATTTGGCAACAAAGTGCCAAACTGTACCAAGGATAAGGCCAACGACCCGTTAGGTGTTTGCAGTATTCTCGACGGAACCGATGTGGTTATCACCTGCCCCGTCCGCTTTCGCGAGCGATGGATTATCGCCGAGGACGCAGCAGCGTTCTTTTTTCCCAAGGGTGTGAAGTGGACTACACTTACAGAAGTCCGGCTCAAAGACAAACACGGTGGTTCGGCAGGCAACATTGACGTTGTATTGTGTTCGTACAATGATCGCGGTAAGGTTACTGACTTCGGGGCGCTCGAAATTCAAGCGGTCTACATCTCCGGCAATGTCCGCAACCCGTTTGAATACTACATGGAAGCTCCCAAAACAAGGGCCAAGATGGACTGGAGCACGCGCCCAAACTACCCGAATCCGGATTACCTGTCCTCGTCGCGCAAACGCCTTGCTCCGCAGTTGATCTTCAAGGGTGGTATTTTTCAGGCGTGGAAGAAGAAAACGGCCGTTGCGATCAATCGCGGATTCTTCGAGACGCTGCCTAAACTGCAAGAGGTTGAACCAGCCAAGGCAGATATCGCGTGGTTCGTATACGACCTAGTAAACGACCCGGCGAAAAATGTCTATTCGCTGCAACGCTGGAAAGCGGTCTACACCAATTTCACGGAGAGTCTTGAGAAGATCACCCGTTCGGAGCCCGGCGACATCGCCGATTTTGTGGAAGTGTTGCAGGACAAGGTAGACGACAAACTCGACAACCAGAATCCACCCGATACGGAGGTCATCAGTGCGCCATTCTAACTCAGGCTATCAAGCGACCTTGTTCAAGATGCCGGCATCGGAGTACGTGGTTAACGTCGCATCGGTCCCGCAACGTAGTCCGTTCCGTTATCCGGGCGGCAAGACATGGCTTGTTCCTCGTGTTCGACAGTGGTTGACGAGCCTTGATGATCGACCGACGGTACTTATTGAACCTTTCGCAGGAGGCGGGATCGTTGGACTTACCGCAGCTTTTGAGGAACTGGCGGAGCACGTTGTTCTTGTTGAATTGGATAAGCAAGTTGCGGCGGTCTGGCAGACCCTCCTCAAAGGGGACGCCGACTGGTTGGCGGAGCGCATTCTGTCCTTTGATCTGACCTATGACAATGTGCGTTCAACATTGGCACAAGATGATGGCGGCGTTCGGGAGCGAGCGTTTCGAGCTATTTTGAAGAATCGCACCTTTCACGGCGGCATCATGGCACCAGGCGCAAACCTCATCAAGTACGGCGAGAACGGAAAGGGCTTGAAATCACGTTGGTATGCTGAAACCCTTGCGAATCGAATCATAGCAATAGGCAAGATTCGGAACCGCTTTACGTTCATATGCGGGGACGGGATTGAAGTAATGCGAGAGTACGCACGGCGCAAGCAAGCAGTATTTTTCATCGATCCACCGTATACTGCGGGCGGGACAAAGGGGAAGCGTGCAGGCACACGGCTTTACGCGCACCATGAACTTGACCATGAACGGCTCTTTGAGACAGCCGCAAAAGTCGCAGGAGACGTTCTCTTAACGTATGATGATACCCCCGATGTACGAGATTTGGCCGCGCGGCACTCGTTCGAGGTCGAATGCGTAGCGATGAAGAACACGCATCATGCCAAGATGATGGAACTCCTAATTGGACGTTCGTTATCTTGGCTTAAATAGGAGTACTAAAAATTTAAAATTAGGGACAGTCACATATTATTTGTTTCTCGTTTCGCGACAACACGAAGCAAAGCGTAGAGCCCGTCTCGGCAATTAACTCCGGCTCGTTTTAATTTCCAACTTCCTTATTCGCCCGGCTCTCCCCGAGCGCTGCTCCATTGACTCAGAACAGGGGACACACAATTAAATCGTCAATCGACATTCGTCAATCGACAATTGAACTACTCGCTACCCGCTATCCGCTGCCTTCTAAACTGAACGCTACCCGCTGAACGCTGAGCTAATGACTACATTCCATAAAATTTACCTGTCTGATAATCCGGAACTTTGATAAACTAATAGACATGCTCAAAAAGATTACAATGGAAGATTTGGGGTACGATATTTTTTTTGAATCCAACCGCAAAAAAATGGGGCTGGACAATTTTGATGTTGCCCGCGTTATTGTTGAACACAGAGAAGCTTACAAAATTAAGAACGCAAACGGCGAATATTTGGCGAGAATAACCGGCAGCCAGATGTTCAACGCTTCGTCGCGGGAAGATTACCCAGCAGTGGGAGATTGGGTAGCAGCGACCATCCTGGGCCCGGAACATGCCGCAATCCATAACATACTGCCGAGAAAGACAATAATAAAAAGAAAACGCACTAATAAAAGCCGAACCGGCGGAAAAGACGAGATACAAATCATAGCGACAAATATTGATGTTGCATTTATCACCGAGTCAATTGGCAGGGACTTCAATCTCAATCGTTTTGAAAGATATTTCGCCATAGCGAAAGATGGAGGAGTAAAACCGGTTATAATCTTAAACAAAATAGATTTGATTTCCAATGAAGAGCTGGATTTGAAATTGGCAGAGATAAAAAACAGGTTTAATGAAGTTGAAATTGTCCCCGCCAGTTCCCTAAACGAGGAAGGTCTCGGAGAATTAAAAAAATATATAGAAAAAGGGAAAACTTACTGCTTCCTTGGTTCCTCCGGAGTGGGAAAATCCTCTTTGATAAACAAACTGCTTGGCGAAGACATTATAAAAACTAAAAGCATAAATCTCCGCTCCGGCAGGGGCAGGCACGTCACTACAGCCAGACAAATGTATTTTTTGGCCAATGGTGGCATTGTTATAGATAATCCGGGAATGCGAGAGGTCGCAATGACGGATGCAGGTGCCGGCATAGACGGCCTGTTTGACGAAATAACCGCTTTGGCTAAAGAATGCAAATTTGCTGATTGCACACATGTAAACCAGCCGGGTTGCGCAGTTTTAGAGGCATTAAAAGCAGGCGTCCTGGATGCGGAAAAATATTCGAACTATATCAATCTGAAAAAGCAAGCCCGGTATTATGAAATGAACGAGCTTGAGAAGAGAGAAAAGGACCGCAAATTCGGAAAATTTGTGAAAAAGGCAAAACAGCAGGTAAAAAAATATAAGTATTAATATCCTCTTTGCTCTTTGCTTTGAAAAACTTCCCTTCCTCATCCCCGATAATCAATTATCAATAATCAATCATCAATGGGTTAATCTGGGCAACTTGCCCCATCGACCGACACACACGAAAACGAGGGGCAAGTAGGGGCAAGTATTGTTTTCAGCGTAATAATAAGGGTTTTTTCTCTAAACCGAAGGGCAAGTTGCGTTTTTAGCGTCCACACCAAGCGAAGCGCAGGAGCCCGCTTCGGAAATGAGGGGCAAATATCATTTTTAGCTTAATAATAAGGATTTAGAAGCCGCGGAGGGTAGTGCTTTGTCGGCGGGGCAGGCCGGGTTTGGGCAGACGTTTTAAAATGACGTATTCAATTTCATTTGCTTTGCAGAAGTCGCGTTTCTCGGGTCTGTCGCCATCTTCGTTGACCGCGTAAATATCCGGCTTGATTTGGTATATCTCCTGTTCTGCGTCGAGCTGGCCGCTGCCCGTTGCCACGAAGGCCTGCTTGACGTATTTGATTGACTGGACAATGAATCGCCGCTGGTTCTGCGAAAACATCGGGTGTCCTTCGCCTTTTAATTCCATGATTGTGTCGTCATTGCCGACGGAGACATACAGGTCGCCAAGCCCGGAGACCTCCTCGAAGAACCGCACGTGGCCCGAGTGAAGCCAGTCGTAACAGCCGGTAACGATAACCTTCTTTCGAGAGGGATCTGTTTTCCGTAAATCAGGGACATAATCAGGAAACCTGCTCAGGGTATCGTTTTTCAGGACTTGATATTTAATGTTGCTGGTTTGGCAGAATGTTTTTTTGCCAACGCTGTCATTTTGCTCGTCCACGGCCCAAATCTCCGGTTTGAATCCCGGTGTTTTCGGAAGGGCATTCGGAGTAACATCGTTGCATACTATTACCTTATGGATATAGCGAATTGAATCGAGCAGATATAGCCGTTCTTCCTGCGGAAATTTTGGGGGTTTGCCGGTCACTTTTTTTATCGCGTCGTCGGACCACAGCAGGGCAAACACTTTGCCGAACCTTGCCGCTTCCTCGAAAAACCTGAAATTGGTCGGCCAAAGGTCGTCAAATGTCCCGCAGACAGCTACGGTATTGGTCGTCATTTTGCCACTCTCACCGTAGCGTGAAATGCTCCCGGCACCGGCTCTTCTGAAATTACGTAGAGATAACCGCCGCCGCAGCCGGAACACATCGCACCGGCGTACTTGTGCTGATAAAAATCAAGCAGTTTCAGAAGGTCAAGGGTCAAAACAGGATGCTTGAAATTCTGCGGCAGAAGTATCTCCCAGCATCGCATATTTTCGTTCAGCGATTCGCCGAGACCTTTTGTATCCATTCTTGCGATTGCATCGAAGCAATCCTTTCCGGCCTGTCCGAGCCGGCAAACCCATTTTGGGTCGAGGTTTTTCACGCCGAGGGGATTATAACCTTCGGGCCGGGGCATAACTGTCAGGATATGAATGACCCGCGAGAGCCACTGTGCGATTTCGGGGTTGTTGTTGGATTCTATATGGCAGGGGAATACGCCCCCCTCATAATTGAAGTCGTAATCCAGCCGGTTTATGCCGGGGTAAATCAAACCAATCATATCCTGCGAGCCGGAGGGTTCTGCCTTATCTTTGTTTTCCGCATTGTAAAGTTCCTGAACCAGCTTAGCCGGGTTGCCATCCGGTACGACATCACCCCACAATTTCAACGCGACCGACCGGGTGCTGCCGCAGATGCCGGCCCTGTCCATAAAACGGAACTCCGGCTCAATATTGACCACCACCATCGAACCTGGAGGCGACGGGTTGTGTTTCGAGACAAAGGGCTGGTCAATCCATCCGCCCGCCAGTGCGAGGCGGTATGGTATCCTGCCTATGAGGTCGGTTATATGAGGTTCCCGTTGTTTTGTCATCAGATAACAATTTGTCTGCCTGCTTTTCGGGCCATATACTGCTGCTCTATCCACTTATATGTTGCTTTTAGCCCGTCTCGCAATGTAGTGTCCGGTTCCCAGTTCAAAATTTTTCTAATCATCCTGTTATCGCTGTTTCTGCCTGCCACGCCTTTGGGTGCGTCTAAATCGTACTCGCGTTTTAGTTTAGTGCCGCCGATTTCTTCGACAATGCTCACTAATTTATTGATGGAGACCAGCTCATGCGAGCCGAGGTTGATGGGGGTGGCGATTAGGTCTTCACAGTGCATAATCATATCGATGCCTTTGGTGCAGTCATCGATAAACATAAAGCTTCGGGTTTGTTTGCCGTCGCCCCAGATTGTAATTGTTGTGTTACCTGTATCTTTTGCCTCAATCACCTTGCGGCATATAGCGGCTGGTGCTTTTTCGCGTCCGCCATCCCATGTGCCCCAGGGGCCATATACGTTGTGGAATCGAGCCATGAACGTCTTGAGACCTCTTTCCGCCCAGTATTCCTGGCAAAACATCTCGGACATAAGTTTTTCCCAGCCATAACCTCTTTCCGCCATGGCGGGATAGGCGTCCGATTCCTTCAAGGCCCTGACTTTTGGGTCTTTTTGCAGGTCGGTGTTATATGCACAGGCGGAAGAGGAGAAGAAATACCGTTTTGCTCCCGCTCGCCAGGCGGACTCAATCATGTGCGTATTGATGAGAATGCTGCGAAGGCATTCGATTCTGAATCGCTCGATAAATCCCATGCCGCCCATATCCGCGGCGAGGTTATATACTTCGACCGCGCCTTCACAGGCCTTTCTGCAGTTGGCCTCGATGCTCAGGTCCATACAAAGACACTCCACGCCGGGTACGCGTTGATACCATTCCGGCAATGGTTTTTTGTCTATCGCGCGAATTCGTGTAAATCCGCGGTTGTGGAAATATCTTGCCAAAGAGCCGGCGATAAAACCGCCTGCGCCGCCTATTACAATTAAATCATCTTTTTTCAGTTCTGAGTTAACAGCATTCTTTTTTGTCATAGTAATCATCTCTTTTCTGGCTGGATTCTAACAAGGATTACACCGTGAGGCCGAACAACTGCCTCGAAGCTGTCGCTGTATGCGCCGATATTTTTTTGCCTCCAGAGGTCGCGAACAGTTTGATTGCCGGTTATACCAAGTTGCTGCCATGTAACTTTGACGGCAATGTATCCTTCGTTCGTATTAAAAAGTCCGACCGCCTTTGAGCCGTCTTCGAGTTCCTTAACGAGCACTCTGCTGTTTGCGTCGGCGGGTAATTGTTTTGCCATTTTGCCGAGCGGGTCTTGGTTGAGGGCGAGTACCTCATCGTTTGTCAGCAGGTTTTTGGTGAAATCGTCGAGCTGGTCGAGCGGGCAGCCGATGAGGAGCGGGCTTGACCAGAGGCACCAAAGTGAAATATGCGTATATTGCTCATCGGGCTTTAACTTAGTGGGATGAGGCGTTCCCCAGCCGATTTTACCCACAACAAGCATATCAGCGTCCGCCCAGTGGCCGGGTCCGCTGAACGGCGCCCACTTGAGATGTTCCTTCCATATTTCGGTAATGCCGAATCCCCAGCTTCTTTCTTGTGGAGGAATCTGTTCTTTTGTCCAGCCCTCGCGAATATCGCCCGTAGTTCTCCAGCAGTTGGCTAATTTCGCACATAAAGCGGCTTTTCCGAAGTCCATACCTGCTGAAAGCGAATAAATAATGTCACGGCCTGTCGCCTTGAGAGCATTTGCCATCGCGGCGATTTCCTTTTCCTGGTGCGTATGCCAGTCGAATTTAAGGTAATCGATGCCCCACTGTGCGTATTGTTGGGCATCGTTTGTATCGAAGGCATATTTGCCTAAACGTTTGTTGCTTTCATAGTTGGACAATTTTACCCAGGCGCCGTTCGGCTCATCGCTTGACCCGCCTGGATAACCCGCGTATGTGGTAATCCAAGGCGAAGAGTAAACTCCTACTTTCAGCCCCAGCGAGTGAACATAGTCACAAAGCCCCTTCATATCCGGAAATTTTTGATTTCCCTGGAGGGCGTTGAGGGAGCCGCCTCGTTTACCCTGCCAGGTATCGTCGATATTGATATATGTCCAGCCGTGGTTGATGAGTCCGCTGTCAACCATTGCTTTTGCGGATGCGCGGACATTTTTATCTGAGACCTGGGCAGCCCAGCAGTTCCAGCTGTTCCAGCCCATAGGGGGGGTCAGGGCAATACTGTCGCCGACGACAATTTTGAATTCTCTTGCTGCGGTGCCGCGGGCATTTTGCGCTTTGAGTGTTACGTTATATGTTCCCGGTGTTGTCAGTGTTCCGGTTATCAGGCCGGTACTGCTGTCGATTTTCAGTCCTGTCGGGAGATTATCCGCGGCAAAGACAATCGGTCGTTGGCCTGTAGCGGGGACGATGAAAAGGAAAGGACTTCCGGGCCTGACGCTGAAAACCTTTGCGCCGTTTATTCTCGGTTCGTCGGGTGCCTTGGGCGTCAGGATATATTTCGCCTCATAGGACAGCTTGTTTTCCTTCGGCGAGTATGTTTT
>CAIODZ010000001.1 GCA_903857265.1 uncultured Phycisphaerales bacterium | reverse complement strand
GTCAGGTATATCAGGGACAGCGGTCAGTGATTTAACTTCGGATGTGAATTACCCCGACAATTCCACAGGCAGGGAACTGATTACTAAACTGCAGGGACCGACAAACTGGGCGGATAACTACGGCACGAGTATTCGAGGTTATGTTATTCCGCCTGCTGACGGCAACTATACGTTCTGGATTGCCGGCGCCGACAGCGGTGAGTTGTGGCTTGGCACAAACAGCAATCCGACAAGCACTACCTTGATTGCGTATACGCCGGGAAATCCCCAGTCATCGCCGAGGTCGCTTGTCGCGGGTCAGAAGTATTACATCGAGGTACTGCATAAAGCGGGCACAGGCAACGACAATATATCGGTATCCTGGCAGGGACCGGGCATAAGCCAGCAGGTCATTGACGGTATATATCTGTCGCCCTGCGGCCTCGATTTCGGGGATTTCGCGAATTTGGCTCAACAGTGGAACCGCAGCAACTGCAACGCGGGCAATAACTGGTGCAGCGGAGAAGACCGCAACCGGGACGGGACTGTCGGGATAGATGACCTGGCAGCGTTCGCTGATGGATGGCTGGCGGGAATCTAATCGCTAAAATCAATTGATAATAAGAAAGGGCCTCAAGATAACTTGAGGCCCATTTTATTTATAACGCCTTGTAAATTTTATCTTAAAAAAGCCGGAGACGAGGTCCCCCCCGTTGCACTTGGATTTACTCGGTCAGCAACCCCGTCTCCTTCGAAGAAGAGAGGAGAAGAGAAGGCGTTAGTTTCTCATTAGCTCCATTTAGAGTATAGATTACGTTTTGGAGAAATCCAAATCGGAGAGTAAAAAAAAGATAACCCTACTTCGCCAAAGTCAGGCAGGGTCATTGTACATATTATGGGAACGGGTTTAGCCGTTGTGGTTGTGGTTTTTTACGGACGTTGGGTCTTTGTTCTCTTCAATGGCCTCGATTTTCTGGACTCTTCGCTGGTGTCTGCCGCCGGCGAAATCGGTGCTGAGCCAGACCTCGACCATTTTACGAAGCAGGACTTCGCCCAAAAGCTCGCCTGAGACGCAAAGGACGTTGGCGTCATTGTGATGACGAGAAATGCGTGCGCCAAGCTCATCGTAACAGAGCGCGGCACGAATGCCTTTGACCTTGTTGGCCGTGATGCTCATTCCTATACCGGTGCCGCAAGCCAAAATGGCTCTGTCGGCCTTTTTCTCAGCGACGGCTTTGGCGGCAAGATACGCCGGGTCAGGATAATCAACGGGGTTGCCGTCAACCGTCCCGACGTCAATGCACTCGTGGCCAAGCTGGATTATGATGGTCTTAATCAGCTCTTTGGCTTTGTAACCTCGATGATCGCTTCCAACCGCTACTTTCATAATATCATCTCATCAATTCTTTTTGTTATCGCTTTATCGATGCGTTCGGCACAATTGTCGTAAACCGCCTGTGACTGACCTATCGGGTCCGGGATATCGGCCCCGTCGTCGAGCAGCGAACATTTACTCGCGGCTTCGGGGCACATTTCCACTACCGCTTCCCGATGTCCCCGCGTCATAGCAAATATCAAATCACTCTGCTCAATCAGGTGTATCGTCAATGCCCTGCTTCTGTGGCCGCTGATATCGACTCCCTTTGCCGCACAGACCTCGACGGCCTCGTTGCTGGCGGGAAACCCGACCATACCAAGCGTGCCCGCAGATGTTATTGTATATCCCTTTTCTACGAGCCGGTCAATGGGGCAGGCCAACTTTTCCGCAATATGTTTTTTGAACAGGCCTTCAGCCATAGGGCTTCTGCAACTGTTGCCCGTGCAGACAAACAGAATCGTAACCTGTGCCATTTCAAGGAGTTGCGATTCGGAATAGGCGCCGGGCCTGATTATTTCGAGGCCTTTTTGGCCTATCCGGGCGACTGTGCTGTTTTTGGCATATTTACATCGTCCGCCATCGAGAACCATATCGAGGCGGCCTTCAAACTGTTGGGCAATGCCGGTTGCTTCGACTGAGGGAGGTTGTCCGCTGATATTCGCGCTTGGGGCGACAACGGGATATGTTGTCTGTGATAAAAGCATAGAGGCGACGGGGTTGTCCGGGCAGCGAATGCCAATTGAGCCATCGTGATAAAGATTGCTGAATACTTCGGGTGGAAGTTTGCCTTTTTGCCGAACGATATCCTTTTCGTCAAGCTCAAACACTATTGTCAGCGGCCCGGGCCAGGCGGTTTTAATCAGCTTTTCCGTCCGCAGGCCCATTGCGGGAACATATCGCAGGGCATCGGAAGGATTGGCGATATGAAGGGTATAGTATTTGTCCGCAGGCCTGCCTTTGAGGTTGCCGAGCTTTGCCAGTGAATCATTGCTGACGCGACAGGCAATGCCGTAAACGGTTTCGGTGGGAAAGGCGACAAGCCCGCCAGCGTCTATTATTCCGGCTGCCTCTTTTATCGCCGACGCATCAATATCGTCTGTTTCGAGTTTGATTACCTTCGTTTCCACGAAGGTCAAAATACACTAAAGCCGACCCAATCGCAAGATAACTTGTAACACAGCCCTGCAGGTATTTTTAAGGATTACTAAGGAAACGGTATAGACTGTTGCCAGTTTGCGGCAAGCATCGCAAAATCGACGAAATCCACCTTGTTGTCACCGTTGAAATCGGGCCAGCCGTTTACGTTATTTAGCAGCCAGTAGTCGGCGAAAAATCCAAGGTCAACCAGGTCAACGCCCTTATCACCGTCGAGGTCGCCGGCTATGGTGATGTAATAGTTCCTCAATGTTACAGTTTCAGCGGGTTTTCTTTGAGGCGTAAAGTTTTTGTCGTTTAGTCCGCCTGAGTTCGCTGCTGTGTTCCAATTCCACCAGAAGGCACCTGTCCACCAGGGGCGATCCTTGCAGACAGACAGAAGCGCCGCATAACAGTCATTCTGTTCATTGATGTCCAGCACAGACGATGAGCCGGGGCCGTCCCAGGGATGCGTATTTGAGCCGTCGAAGCTGGCATAGCCGACTTCGGTAAACATAACTTGTTTGTTGGGCCAGTGACTGTTTCGCCAGGACTGGATTGAATTTGCCTGATTGGTCCAAGCGGTTACAAGTTGAGCAGGAGTGGGATTGTTAATGCCTGTCAGTGCATAATAAGCGTCGATGCCTATGTAATCGAGGGCGTCCCACCAGGAGATAGCACTCTCGCCGCCGTGATTAACGGCATAAGTAATGGGGCCTGTGTAATGCGCTCGGACACCGGTTATGACGGTACGCCACTGGGCCGCCCAGGAGGACGTGCCTTCGAACTCACAACCGATACAGAGCATTTCGCAATTATTGGCCTCGGCGAAGTCCGCCCAGTAGTTAATGAAATCTTGATACGCGGCAAACCAAGCGGTCGAAGGAACAATATATGCGCGCCAATCGCCCGTTTTCACATCGAGCATCGGTTTGAGCATTACTTTCATACCGAGCTGGTGGCAGCGGTCAACGGCGACCTTGACGGAGGCAGGGCTGACGGAATTGTACGGATACCAGGCGTTTATATCCGTGGAAGTAGTTGTACTCTGATACCACCAGACGTTAATGGCGACCCACTGGCATCCGGTCTTTTGTAAATTGCCCAGCGAGTTGTTGGAATCGGTTGAAGAGTAAACGTTCTGGCCCCACCCGCAGTAGCTCATCCCCTTGAATTCGATGGCCCCGCAATTGGCAAGACGCGGAAAAGCAACGAAGACCGCTACGATGCAGAACCTTAAAAAAGTTTTTCCCATCTCATTTTCTCCTCCGGTGTGCAGCTATGCTATCGACGGTCAGCCGCTGAATCGATGTAATGCATCAGTATATCAAGGTCGCTGACATCGATAACACCATCGGAATTTATATCGCCGAATAAATAATGATCTTCCGGGGTTTGCATGCTCGCAATGAGGTTATCGAGGAGCACGTCAACATCAAGGTCATCAACTACGCCGTCGCCGTTGAGGTCGAACCAGAGTGCATCGTTTCTGACGGGCGCCTGCCCGACGTTCCAGGCGACCGCATAAGGAGGCGAGACCTGCGGCTGATTCACATCGTGCTCGTCGCTGAACAAAACGACGATTCCGTAATCGGTGAAATTGCCGTCAGCCAGCGTATAAACGTGCTCGACGTTGTCTGTTCGGCTGTCGGAGTAATCGAGGAGGTAATTGTTATTGGGGTCGTTCGAATCAACGGCCCAAATTTCAAGCCGAAGGTCGGCGTCTTTTTGGGTATCGTGCTCAAAAGGATATACAAGAGAAAATTGCCTGTTCCAGGTTACAGTCGCGGTAATCATTTTGTCCGCGGGTTTTGTAATCCGAATTTTGTAGGTGTTTTCGGGTGTCTGGTCGAGGTCAAGTTTATTGAGGTCCCAGCCGGCCGTCGGGCAGTTGCCGGGTAAATGCTGACCTGCCAGCAACTGATTGCTCGCTGCGACGGCGTTGACCATTCCCGCTCCCTGCAGATAATCGAGAGGGACATCGTGGTCGTCATCTTTTGTCAGCAGACCTTTATGCCAATAAGGAAGTTTAGCAGCGGAATTGAGCAGGACTGATTTTACGACGCAGTTGCCGCCGTCGTGTGAAACGGCCTGTTTAAGATTCGGGTCGGCGTGGGCCTGTTGAATAAGCAGCGCCACATCGCCTGCGACAACCGGCGTTGCGAAACTCGACCAATCGCCCGTCGGTTCGTAAAGGTTCGGCTCGCCCGCCACGGCAGCAAGGCAATTGCCGGGAGCGACGATATCAGGTTTGCAGCGGGCATCGGAAGTCGGTCCCCTGCTGGAGTATTCTGGATATACAAGTGCGAAACGCGAAAGCCCGGCGTTGACATCATTGGATTCAACGGACTTCACAACACCGACACCAATTACATTGCTGCCTGCGCCGGGGAAAAGAACAGGGTCGGACGAATTCGAGCCGTTGCCTATACCGATGACGACGGGCAACCCGTATTTTTGTGCCATCGCTTCGATGCCGCGGGTCCACCAGTCCTCGAACTGGTAACCTATGTCGGCGGTGATAATATTGGCGTCGGGAGCGGAGCAGGGAAATACATTGTTTACGAGAAAACTCCAGAACTCATACACATTAGCCTGCGCATCGGGAACTACGCCTTCGTAATCGAAATCGCCAATCTGCTCATTGAACGCGTTGGGGTCCCGACCGAAAAGAATCGAACATACGGCAGTCGAATGCGCCGAGATACCCGCGGCTAAAAGCTGCTGGTCGTGGAAAATATATTGCGTACCTTTGAAACAATTGAGGTCGTTTGCGGGGCGGTAATCGTTTTGCGGCTCGCCATCGATGTAGTTAATGCTTCGGCTGACCAGGGCAACTTTTACGCCGGCGCCGGTGAGATTGGGATCGGTTTGTTTAAGCTGATATATCCCTGCGTAATTGAGTCCCTGCGGCTGAAAATTGCCGATTGACTGCTGCTCAGCAACAGCGATGTTGCCCAGCAGCAATAAGCTCAAAAACCCCGTTATCAGGGCTGATAATCGAGCTTTTGCAGGAAACCAAATCACCATTTCCTCCTGGCTTGGCCATCCCTTTGCCGGAAGGCATCCCTTCCGGGAACGGTCAACCGCCGAGTAAAAAGTTAGTAAAACAGGGACGCAGCTCAAAGAGCCACCCCCAGATTATCTATTGTATCATAAACTCCGCCCATTATCAATATACACCTTTAATTACGAGCAGTTCTGCAAGTTATAATTTATATTTCGGCATATAAGCGCATCTATACCACAAAATACGCAGGTTTTTCAGCAAAAAGGGCAATTATCGCTGCAAACTTTACATCCCGCGGCAATTGCGAGAAAAAGGCACAGATAGAAATTAGTCGTTAGTATATTGTTGTTAGTCGTTAGTTTAACCTGTTCACTGTACGCTACCCGCTGAACGCTATCTTGGGTCTTTGGTCTTGCGTCTGGGGTTTTTACTGTCGCAGGAAAAAGCAAAAATGCTTTTTTATTTTCCCAAGCACCGAATTTGGGACAGACCCGTATAAATAAATGGACGATATGTAGTCGTTAGTCTGGGCTGTCGGCTTGACCTCCTGGATATGCTGACAGCCCCGTTTTATTTCCACAGAAGCTTCCCCGCCAGGCGTGGTTCGTTCGCCGGGGTTTTCCGATTTTTATAGGCCCCCACGCTTCGCGAGAAAATTGAGCATTTGAAAAATAGATAGTTGAGCCATTCGACGGTTTGAAAAGAGACCTAACTTTTCTAACAAGGCCAACCCTATTATAATGTTTACAGCCAATAGGCGAATAGATGTGCGAACCACTCGCCGAGGCGGGGGAAGAAGGGGCGTTTTTCCCAGTCCTCCAGCTTGATCTGATCGGACCGCTTGATGTCCTTTTCAAACAGCGATTCCATTTCGTTCGCGAATTGGCGGTCTATAATGACGGCGTTGACCTCATCATCACTTAAAAAACTCCAGTAGTCCATATTGGTGGAGCCGACCGTTGACCATACGCCGTCAATTACGGCGGTCTTGGCATGCAGAAAGGCCTTGTGCTGTTCGTATATTTTCACGCCTGCCTTCAAAAGCTTGGAATACTGAGACCGTGCGGCATCTACGGACATCTGGGAATCGCTGATAGAGGAGAGAACTATCTTTACATCGACGCCTCGTTTGGCAGCATCTGTCAATGCTCTCAGTGTCTGGTCGTCGGGGACGAAATATGCGGTAGTCACATGCAAGGAATGCCGGGCAAAGGTGATGGCGGAGACATACATAACAAAGGTCATCCTGTTATGCTCCCCGGGGGTGTTGGATACTACTCGGACAAGAACGTCCCCTTCTTCTTTTAGCTTTGGGAGATAGCTTCGCTTGGGGAGTTTAGGTCCGCCTCGCTGCTTCCAGATGTCGAGAAATAGCTTTTGGATTTGGGCAACAGCAGGACCTTCTATCTGAACGTCGGTATCACGCCACGGTACCGGCGCTTTCCCTTCAGGAACCCCGGTCGAGTAACCCTGGCTGGCGTTGACGCCTCCTGTGATTGCCAGTGTACCGTCAACGACCAGAATTTTGCGGTGGTCGAAACGCAATTGCAGCCATGGCCCCGGAGTCCCGGTCGGACTTGTCGGATGGAATTCGACTATGTTAATCCCCGCGTCCTGCAGGCGTTTGAAAAAGGAAATGGGAGTTTTGTTACTGCCCATACTGTCGTAGATAAGATTAACCTGAACGCCCTGTGCCTGTTTTTGCCGCAAGAGTTCCGAAAATTTGTGACCGACCTCGTCATCTTCAATGAAAAAGGTTTCAAGATTAATATGGTCTTTCGCATTCTCTATCGCTTTGAACATGGCAGCGTAAGAGGCATCGTCATCGGCCAGGAGTGTGACCTTGTTGCCGCTTGTCAGAGGCGTTTTGCCCCATAATTCCATGACCGCCAAATAACGAGTCAGCATATCGGTAGGAGGAACCGCTTGCTTCAACTGGTCAATAATGGCCTGGCTTTCGTCGGGAGATAGTGGTCCCTGGGCCGAAATGATCTGAGGCGGTTTGTTCGTGTCCGGCGCCGCGGCTATCATTTCAGAAACGTTTGGCAAGGATGCGCATCCGCCGACAAGATTCAGGAACGAAACCAGCAGAGATAACAGAATGAAAGGTCTGACCAGTGTCATGTGATGCCGCGTGAAGATATTTTTTTCGTGCTCAAACCGCATATATCTTGTGTACTCCCGTTGTTTGGCTTTAAGCTTCGATCCTCCGAACGGATCGATTTCGCACTTAATCTTACAATATCAGCGTGACAAAAACAATATGCCGGCATTTCCCATTTAAATCTGCTAAGTCGCGCCGCCGGCGTGGTTCATAGTTCGTCGTGCGTATATCGTCAACTATCTACCGCTTGCTCTGTGTAGCTCCCTGAGCGAAGCGGGGTCGACTGCTCAAATTTCTCGCGCAGCGCGGATTGGGTGGCCTAAAGCACCTGTCCTCCATAGCAATAACGAAGGAGGAAGCGAAGGAGGATTTCTGATTTGCGTTACGGTTTAGTGGTTTGGTTTAGAAACAGAGAACATACGATAGCACTTGTGCCAATACAATATAACGCACGGTAAATCCATTGGTTGACCCGCTCAGAAAGTGTTACTCCGCCGTGAGACTGAATTTCCCAGCCCCTCACAAACAGTGTTCCCCACAGAAGAAACATGGCTCCTGTAATTTGAAATAATGTGATTACAATCACAGGCACAGAACCTAAAAATTTATTAATGACTTGTCCGCAGATATATCCAATTGCAGCGAAAGCAATCATTAGAAGAAGTGAGAACCAGAACGCCCGACTAATTACAAATGCTCGTTGTTCGGGAGGGGGAGAGGGAGGGAATTCTTTTCTCTCTTCTGCATCCTTTTCTTCTTCCTTGACCAATTTTGCCGGCAGGAAGATCGCAAGAAAGGACAGATATATTGCTCGCACAAAACCAACTTTTGTAAGACGTTTGTCTGCCATAATAGAATAATACGATTAACATAATAATATTCAAACGATTTCCACTGATTTTATACTGCCGGGAGGATTATAGCAATCCTGTGGCGGGGCGGAATGAATTTTCCCTCGCTGGATTGGGTGGTTTCCTATTTCTGATTTATGATTGATGATTTCCGAAGCGGGCTCTACGCTTCGCTACGTGTGCGATTTAACGGCAGCGGCATATTAAAATAATCCCAAAGGACCCTTTTTCAGCTCCGGCACCACGGAAGTTTTCTTTCCTTCGCCCTGCCAGACATACTCCACACAGTTTTCTTTGTCCGATGTGATAGTCACTTTGCCGACCGCCTTATACTCGCCGTCGAGCCATCCTGTCACATATAATTTTCCGCTTCCTTTTCGAACCACGCTGGTTTGCCAGTTTGTCTCCATAATAAGAAATCTGCCCGCTCCTATGAAGTAAAGTTTTGTCGGGTCTTTGCTGCCTTCACTGCTGTAAATCTTTGAAGGGTCTATATTGCCTTCGAAATGCGACGACACAACTTCCCACATTACTTCTGGCTTAGGTTTATATGTGCCTACCCAAACGCCTTTTATTCGGCCGTTAGGCAAAATATACAGAGTTATCCCTCCCGAGCCGTCTGTGCTTTCCGCTATTTTGGCATTAAACTGCAGATTGTCCGAGATAACTGGCTGCTGTTGGCCGGGACGCGGGACCTCTTTATCGTCCCGGACTATTCTGGATTCCTCGTTCCAGGGCTTGCCCGTTCCTTTGTTGCCCAGCAGCGCCAGCGGGTCCAGCCAGATAAGGGTGCAAAACACGACAATAAGAAGAAGCATCAATAGAAGAGCCACCCCGCTGCGTTGCGACTGTGACGTTACTGCTGACCTCATAACACCTCCATTTTTCAAATTCAGCCCGGTTAATGTCCCGCGACGTCCTCTTCTTATGACATCGCGGATTTCCCATATATACGCCTTAATGATAACGATTAGACCCGATGACACCACTATCTTTTTCCCGCCGAAGGCGCTGGATGAAAATTACCTCGCTGGATTTTGGCGATCTTGCCAACACACTGGCGAAATCGGCGTATTCTGATAGTATATTAGCGATGAAGAACAAAAAAGAACCCTGCCTGTTTTTCATTTTCCCTTAAATTTTTTTGTCGCATTTTTGGGCCTGGGCCGCTCTTAATATACAGAAGCGCTTCGATGTGGAGATTTTCAGGTGCAGGCGGATTGTGAACTGATAAAAGCCGTATTGGATGGCGAAAAAGAGGCCTTTGCGGAGCTTGTGAGGCGTTATGAGCGCCCCGTCCGGGCGATTGCTGTAAATATCCTCGGCGACCATCACAGCGTACAGGATGCGGTCCAGGACGCGTTCGTGGCCGGCTACCAGAATCTTTGTATGCTGCGTAACAGGAATTCCTTTGGCCCATGGCTGATGAAAATAACTCAAAGGTGCGCTTTGGACTGGGCAAACCGAAAGCCAAAATGGAATCCGCTTGAAACGAACCCTGCCGCAACAACTGAAAATCCGAATGGTCAGCTTGATGAGGAGAGTGAAGGTCTTCTGTCTGCCGTCGTCAAGCTGCCAGAGGCCGAAAGACAGGTTGTGATGCTCCGCTATTTTGCTGAGCATAACGTCAAAGAAGTTGCCGAAATTGCCGGCAGAAATATCGGCACGGTAACAAAGCAACTGTCGCGGGCACATAAACGCCTGCGAAAAATATTAAAGGAGTCCCAACTATGACTGCCAAAGAACCTATCGAAAATCGGCTGGAGAAGCTGGGCAGGGCAATCGGCTCTGATGAGTCGCTCGTTGCGAACGTGATGAGCCGGATCGACTCAATTAAAGCTGACCAGAAGAAATTCGCAGAATTTAAGAGCAGTTCGCTGCTCAGTAATTTTATTATGAGCCGTTTCACGAAATTTGCTACAGCGGCGGTGATTGTGCTTGGTGTGGTTTTGGTCGTTAAGGTTTTGATGAACGATTTGGCGGGGCCTGCTTATGCGCTGGAGCAAACGCTCGATGCCTGTAAAAATAAGCAACAGGTACACTTTACATTCAGCAAGGATGATAAGCTGAATAAGGCCACATGGGTCGAATACGATACCGATGGCAACATAGCGAGAGTGCGAGTGGACATGGGTATAGACAGCAATGGTGAGGCGAACCAGGTTATTGTCTGGCAAGGGGGACATACAAAGATATTGGATGTGCCTCAAAAACAATTGCAATTGTTCGATGACGCGAACTACACAGCCAGAATCCTTCACTTCGTTTACAGGTACGACCCGAGACAAGCAGTTGAATATCTTCGGAAGCTAGAACAGAAAGGCAAGGTGAAAATCGGGATTGAGCAGCCCCCGGATCGTTCCAAGCCGATAGTGGTGACCGTTAACTACGAACCCAATACCTTTCTTATTGATTCCAATTACCCGCCGATGCGGGAGATTATGTTCGTTGACCAAGCAACCAGGCTTATAACGGCCGTAGAGGTTTGGGGCCCAGGGAAAGATTTTGGGCATAACGAAGATGAATGGACGTTGCTGGGTATATATAGATATGAAGGATACGATGAACCGTTCGAAGAAGAAATCTTTGACCTTGAAAAAGAAGCCGGCGAGGATGTGAACATTATTGATTTGAATAAAATTAATGCTGATGCCGGCCTTGATTTTACAGAATCGAACCTGACCGAAGAACAAAAAGCCGTGGCTACGGTGCGAGCGTTTTTCGAGGCACTTATTGCAAAGGACTACAATGAGGCGACGCGGTTCTGGATCATCCCGGAAGAAAATAGAGCCGATTTTTCAGAGAAACTGGGGAAGACGAATGTTGTGGAGATAGTTTCAATAGGTGAGCCGCGGTTTCCTCCGCGGGAATGGGCGCGTATGATTGTGCCTTGCACCGTGGCAGTAAAAATAAACGGCCAACGAATTGAGAAAAAGTTGGATGGTGTTTATGTTGGCCTGGTGCTTGGCCATCCTAATCGGCGAACAATTTGGTTCGCAGACACCAGCTTGAATGCTCTGATAAGCAATTGAACGAACATAGCGGAGAGCCAGCGACTGGTGGCCGGGCAGGTTTGCCCGGCCTTTTTTATTGCCTGTGCCTGCCGGGTAGTTTAGCATTGTAATTATGAAGATACCGTTGACGAAATATGGCTGGCCGCAGGTGGTGTTTTATCCGGCGATGCTGCTTGTGTTTATGATTGTGCTGTACTACGGCGCAAGTTCTACGACGCCTGAGTGGATGATTCAATTCGTCGAGATTGCGCTGGGGATAGTCCTTTTATGGATGTTGTCGTTTTTCCGCGACCCGGAAAGGGAAGTGCCTGAGGATAAAGATATATTATTAGCGCCTGCGGACGGAACGATAGCCGACATCGAGACGATTGACGAGCCCGACTTCATCGGAGGCAAAGCCCTGCGGGTCGGCATATTCCTGAGCATTTTCGACGTGCATATCAATCGCAGCCCATGTCTGGCAAAAGTCGATAAAATCACCTATCGCGAGGGCCAGTTCCTCGACGCCAGAAACCCAGAAGCGGGCAAAGTGAACGAATCGAATGACCTTTGGCTTACGAGGACTGAATCGCCCAACGATAAACTGATTGTCCGCCAGATTAGCGGAGCGATAGCCCGGCGAATCGTATGCAAAGCAAAACAAGGCGTGGAATTAGTTAGCGGCGAGCGGTTCGGTATGATAAAATTTGGCTCGCGGACCGAGTTGTATGTGCCAGCTCGCGACGGGGCCAAATGCCTTGTCAAAATTGGAGACAAAGTAAAGGCGGGTCTAACGCCAATTATAAGATTATGAGCGAATCAGGGCCAAACAAGCCAATCTTTCAAAAGCCGATGCGATTCAGGGCTGATGCGTCAAAGGAAAGTTTTCTGCGGCGTATGCGGAGGCAGCGGCTCAAATACATCACGATTTTGCCCTCATTAGTTACGATTATCAACGGCGCGTGCGGTTTTGCGGCGATTACTTTTGCCAGCCAGGCGATTACTTCGGAGACGGGACAGTGGTCGTATCATCGGCTTGTCGTGCCTTATTTCGCGATGGCGGGATATATGATTCTGCTGGCGATGGTGGCGGATATGCTCGACGGACGCCTCGCGAGGATGAGCAATAGCACATCGAGTTTTGGCGGACAATTAGACAGCTTGTGCGATATAGTCAGCTTCGGCGTAGCGCCTGCGTTTTTGATGATAAAAATTATCGAGCACAAATTGTCGGGGCTGACGGAGATAAATCCCATCATTATCAGTTTCATCGAACGATTTATCTGGCTGGCGGCGGCAACATACCTGAGCTGCGCGGCAATCCGGCTGGCGCGGTTCAACGTCGAAAACGAAGAGGACGAGTCGGCACACATGAGTTTTGTCGGGCTGCCCAGCCCCGCCGCGGCGGGCATCATCGTCAGTTTGGTGATATTCAACCAGGAAACAGTGCCGGATTTTCTGTCGCACCCGGGGCGCGACTGGGCCGCTGGATTTGTGAGCTTTATGCTCGATGATTTGGTGATTTATTCGTTACCCATAATCACCCTTTGCGCGGCGTTTCTTATGGTCAGCCGAATCCGGTACGCACACGTGATAAACCAGTATATAAGGGGCAAAAAACCATTTGCACATTTAATCAGGGCGCTGCTGTTTTTCGCGCTGATAATCTGGAGTCGCCAGGTTGCGCTGGTTGTTATCTTCTGCGGTTTCGCGGCAAGCGGTTTTCTAAAATGGTTTTATTGCAGGTTTTTCCGCAGGGGCAGGCATATCCTCGATGGGTCGGTTGTTTCTGCGATTGATTAGGAAAACGCCGCTTAGTGAGTTTTTTCCTTTTCCAAATCACAATTGAAAAATCAACGGTAATCTTATGGTCGATGAAAACAAAACGGGAAAACAAATAGCAAAGACAATTGCGCTGCCGGCCCTGCTGGTCATTTCATTGCTGGCGGCCCGGCTGGTTATGCAATCCAAAACCGGCATTAGAATGTCGGCTCCCATTGAGTTGAACCGGTCGGGATTGTCGGTTTCGATGCCTTCGGGCAACGGCTGGCAATGCAAAGAGAAATGGTCTTTCGAAGACAGCTCCTTTAATATCAGCAGCATTTTTGCCGTAAGCGGACTTAACGACAGGTCATACGCACAGTGCCGTTACCTTCTGGCGGCAGGCGAGGAAACACCAACGGAGCGACTTGACCAAGAATACTCCGGAAAAAAACTTGTCGCGACGGGCCAATCAACGGAAGGCAGCCTTACAGCAAACTGGGCGACTATAAATGCCGATTCCGGGGTTGAAATAATCCTGGGTGTCTGCGAGCTTGCCGACGGGCGGCAGCTCGAAATAGAAGTACTGCAGATCGCATCCGAGCAGAACACGGCGAAAGATATTTTTGAAAAAATCTTCAAAAGCATCCGGTTCAGCGACAACGGCTTATTGCGGGCAGGCGCCCGGCTAATCAGCGATATCAGGAATGAAGGGCTGGATATCGCCCATGATAATGATTCATCAGCCTCTTTTTTCACCATAGCCAACGCCCATAACAAGATAATCGGCTTTACGATGGATGCTATGGCGTTAGTCAGGACGGACGCCAACACCACTATCAACGCCGCGGATTATTACTACCTGCGGGGGACCGTATCCGATGAGCAAGTCAGCTATTTTCGCGGCGACACCGACCTTCGACAGTTCAACTGGCGAGTCGAAACCAATTCGAGAACAGGCAGAAAAGGAATCGAAATGACGGCTGACTCCGGAATGCTGACGGTTCGCAGGTTGCGGGCCGGCTCGCCGTTCGACAAGCGGACAGGCAAAGGAACAGGCGAATACGAACTCGGCGAAACGGCCGTGCCCGATATCGTTCTTGACCCGATTTTGGCGAAGGCGCTTGATATCAACGAGCAGGCCGTCATTATAGATATAATCAGGTCGGACGGAGCTGTGATGCCGGTTTATATCGAAAAATCCCCGCCATCCAAAGACCGGACGGACAGTAATT
This sequence comes from uncultured Phycisphaerales bacterium, assembly GCA_903857265.1. GTDB lineage: Bacteria > Planctomycetota > Phycisphaerae > Sedimentisphaerales > Anaerobacaceae > Fen-1362. Next base: position 22,766 of record CAIODZ010000001.1, on the reverse strand, counting down.
CCGTCAGGTTGGAATGGCTCGACGGACGCAACTATTGGCAGCAAATTTATTATGACAGCTCAAAAAAACCGGAGAAAATAATGCTCGGGCAGGAAACCACCTATACGCTCAATGTCTCTGACGCCAATGAGATAACAAAATTATTCCCCGAACGCGCCAACCTCGTCCACGATAAAAGTCCACTCATCAATCGCGATGGGATTTAATTCACGCCAAAAACGGCTACCTGGGCAGCAATTTTTCGTAGGCGGCAATAGTGCGGTCCATAAACTTGTTGTAATCATCATCCACCACGCACCGCTCCTCGTCGGCTTCGAACCACTCAACTGAACGCCGAACGCCCTGGGCAAAAGGAACAGTGGCGACAAAATCAGGAACAAGACGTTTTATTTTGGTGTTGTCGAAGACGGCACAACAGGATTTGTCGCCCAAAAGCGTGCCTGTGTGCTCAGGGTCGATTTTGGCGATAAAATCGGATGGGATATAAACCGACTTATGCTTCACGCCCGCGGCATCGGCTATTGTCTGGTATATCTGGTTCCAGGTAAGCGCCTCATCTGATGTGATGTGAACGGCGTGGCCGATTGATTGAACGTTACCGAGAAGCCCGAGGAAACCTTTGGCGAAATCCGTGTTATGCGTCATCGTCCAGAGAGTCAGGCCGTCGCCGTGAATGATTACTTTTTTGCCCTTGCGCATCCGGTCAACAATCGTCCAGGGTTTTTGCCAACTGTTAATCGCCGCGGGTATCATCGTAACGCCGTATGTCAGCGACGGTCGGACAATTGTAACGGGAAAACCATTGCTGCGGTATTCAGCCATAAGCCGGTCTTCGCAGGCGATTTTGTCGCGCGCGTACTGCCAGTACGGATTAGCCAACGGTGTCGATTCGGTGATGAGCCAGCTCGTCGGCGGCTTTTGATAGGCCGATGCGGAGCTGATGAATATGTATTGGCCGACCTTGCCCCTGAAAAATTCGATGTCGGCCTCGACGTGCGTCGGTACATACGCAACCCAGTTGACAACGACGTCGAAATCGTGAAGTTTGAGAAGTTTGCTCGCGGACTTCCTGTCCCTGATATCGCCCTTGATGACCTTGACGTCACTGGGAACCAGTTTTTTACTCTGCCCGCGGTTAAGCAGATAAAGGTCTATTCCTCTTTCGACAGCCAATTGCGTAACGCCTGTGCTTATTATCCCGGTTCCACCGATGAATAGGACTTTCATTTTTTTCTACCCCATCTCGACAATAACATCGTTTTCTTTTTTCATTTTGGAAACAGGAATCAGGTTGCCTGCAATTTCCTGGCCGTTGAGGGTAATCTTTTTAACGCCTTTTTGTACGCCATTCGGATTTACGACCTTGATATTCAGCGTCTTGTTGCGGAAACGGCGAATGGCAGTAAATTCCTTCCAGTCAGCGGGGATGCAGGGGTCGATGAGAAGGCCTTTATAATCGGGGCGGACACCAAGGATATACTGCGTCGCTGCATAATACGCCCAGGAGGCGGCGCCTGTCAGCCAGGGGACGCGCGATGCTCCATAACGCGGACTGAAAACGCTGTGGGTATATTGCGAATAAACGTATGGCTCGCTGCCGCGTATCTCGGCCTTATCGTTGAACGACGCGGGCATAGAACTGCGGAAATACTTGAACGCCCTGTCGCCGTGGCCGAGCATCGTTTCCGCCATAACCGCCCAGCCCTGCGTGTGGTTGAAAATACCGCAGTTTTCCTTGACGCCCTTATTGAACACAATCGAGCGGACTTCCGCACAGGGAATATTTTCGTAAGGCGGCGCACAAAGCATAAGGCCGTAATCAGTGGCCAACTGTTTGTTGACCTGGTCCATAACCTGTTCTCCGCGTTGTTCGTCCGCGTGGCCGCTGATAATACCCCAGGATTGCGTATTGAGATAAATCGAACCATGCTTGTTTTCGTGCGAGCCGATTTTCTCGCCGGATTCCTTGTAGGCGCGGACGTACCATTTGCCATCCCAGCCGAATTTGTCGAGTTTCCCGTCGATTATTTCGAGCTGCTTTTTCGCCCATTTGATTTCGGCGGATTTGCCGAACATCTCGCAAATCTCGATATAGGTCAAAAGGCCGTAACGCACTTGCAGGGCGACAAACACCGATGTCCCCTTCGTGCCAAGTCGCAGGCAATCATTCCAGTCGGCAAAAAGGCCGCTGGGTAAACCGTTTTTGCCCGTGCGTTTGAGATTGAATTCAATCGCCCGGCGCAGATGACTAAGCACGGTCGCCTTGCCCTTGTCGGCGTACGGCAGGACCTTGTTATAAAAGTCGATATCGCCCGTCTCTTTGACATAAGTAGTAATCGCGTTGAAAAGCCACAGGCAGTCATCGGAGCGGTATTCGTCTTCCTTGGGCAGTTTTTCCTTGCCGGGCTTGTGCGTAAAGGCCATAACGATTGACATCGCGCCGCCGGTGGAACCCTGGCCGGTAATCATAAGCTCAAGACGTTTTTTCGCCTCATCGGGAATGATTTGCATTACGCCCATAAAATCCTGGACGGTATCACGATAGCCAAGCCCGTCGCGTTCGCCGCTGTAGATTAAGCTGGCCATACGAGACCAGGCATAAGTAATCAGGCAGTTAAACGGGCTCCACATATTCATCATACTGTTGAACTGGGCATCCGGCGAACAAACGCTCAATCCCGTTATACGACTGTGCCAGTATTTTTTAAGCTTTTCAAATTCTTCTTTAACTTTGGCGATATCGCCGAACTGTTTGACGGTTTTTTTGCCCTCGACCGTCGCCTTGCCGCGACCCATCAGGACGACAAGCTCTTTCGTCTGGCCCGGCTCAAGCTCAATATCTATCTGGATTGAGCCGCAGCCGTCATCGCCAAAGGCCTTTGAACCGGTGCATTTGCCTTTTTCGACGACCATCGGATTCGCGTAGCCGCGATAAGGGCTGATGAACACGTCACGATCGGTATCGAAGCCGACTATTTCGCCGCCAAGGAACGCCAGGAAAGACCGGTTATCCTGGCCGGTTATAAGAACGGAGCTTCCGTAATCGATGATGCCGTCAACGAAATCCATTTTCACTATGCCGTGCGAGTATTGCAGATTGAGGAAATCGTGGAAACACTGCCAGGTATTCGGATATTCGACGAAGGTGAACAAGCTCAGGTTTCTTTTTACGGCGTCTTTATTCGTAACCTTCAAAAGCCAGCATTCGAAGTGTTTGCCGAGCGGAACGAAATAGGTGGTTTCCGTTTCAATCTTCGAATACTGCGAATTGATAATCGTATAAGCTGTGCCGTGCCTGCAGGTGGTTTTATACTGGTCTAAAGGTTTACCCACGGGCTGCCATGCGTTTGACCAGTAGTCGCCCGACTGCTTGTCGCGGACATAAATGTATCTCCCCGGCTGGTCGGTCGGAACGTCGTCGAAACGCAGCCGCGTCAGCCGTCCCTGTGCCGCGGACTTGTAGAAGCTGTAGCCGCCCGCGTTATTGGTGATGATTGCGCCGTATTCCGTCGAGCCGAGATAATTCGCCCATGACCGCGGCGTATCTGGTCTTTCGATTACATATTCTTTGCTGGCATCGTCAAAATAACCGAACCTCATTTTCGCACCTCTCCATCAAAATCCGAACAGGTTAATCACAATTTAACATCCCGGAAATTATACCGATATTGATAAAAAAAACAAAGGCCGCGATTTGAAATAAACCGCGGCCTTTTTTTGTAAAATCCGCAAAAGCCGTTATACCTGGCCCCGGCGTGCTTCGAGTTTAACCCTGATTTCTTCGCAAATCTTTTTTGTAAGCGGCACTTGTAAAATAAATATTATCACAAGGGTCATCCCGACAAGTGGGATAGCGGCAAGCATTATGCGGACCCAAAGAATCGTTCCAGGCGTCCCCGACTTGAGAGCGGCATCACCGCCAACCATGCTGATAATGCCCCCCGCCAAAAAATTTCCCAACGAGTTACCCAGCTTGAGAATATACGTTCCGCAGGAAGTGAAAGAACCTTCTCGCCGTTTGCCGGTATTAAGCTCATCGTAATCGATGACATCAGCACAGATTGAACCATACAGCATCCAAAGGCCTGAGGCGGTAAGCCCCATTAAACCGGAGGCGACTGTTTGCAGCCACTGGATTTTGGGGGTGTAAAGATACCAAGAGCCGGCGTAAGCCATTATGCCGATAAAGGCGGTAACGATCAGCGCATTGCGTTTGCCTGCAAAATACGCGACCCTGTTGAGCACAGGAGCTCCGATAAGTCCGCCGAACATAAACGCCAGGCCCATCCATAAATTCCAGTCATTGCCAATCGCCTGATTACCGCCGCAGACATAATAGACCGTCGCGATATAGCCCAGAGCGCCCAGCATACTCGTGCCAAGGTTAAAAGAGGCGCCAACCAGCAGCATAAACAGAAACGGCCGGCAGGTAAGAGTTTCATAAAAAGCGCTTTTAAGAGAGATATGCGTCTGGCTTTTCACAACGATTTTTTCGTAATATCGCTCTTTGACCCGCAGGAAGATTATTATGGCGAAGATTGCCATTACAACACCGAGGATACAGGTATATACCTGCATTCCGCGAAGGACATTCTGCTTGCCCGTTCCGGGAACAAGGAACCACGCGAGATTGGTAAACCGCAACGCGTAAAAATTGGCCACCTCGAAGACCTTCTGCATCGCGCTTCTGTAGGTCATAATAGAGGTGCGTTCCTCGTAATCAGGGGTAAGCTCATTAGCCAAACTGTTAAAGGGGACCGTGAACAAGCTGAAGATGGGGATATAAATCATTGATGAAAAAATCATATACCAGAAAACAGCCGATAACCCGAGAAATGTCTTTTCCGACCATGTAGGGGAAACCAAAAACAATATCGGAAGCCCCAGGCCGCATAAAACACCGGCGAACAAAATAAAGGGACGCCTGCGACCGTATTTTGTCCGGACATTGTCTGATATCCAGCCCACAAACGGGTCAGAAAAGGCGTCATAAAAGCGGATTAAGGTCAACGCCAGGCCTACCTGCCAATAGGGAACGCCCAAAAATATACTAAACACTCCGAACGCGACGGACGGGTAAAGCCAGAGCCCCCACATATCGAGCGCTGTTCCGAGACCATAGGCCATCTTGGTAAGAATCGGGACGCGGTCGCGCACCAGTTGGCCGGAATTATTTGCGGTTATTTCCTGTGCCATTTTAACTCCTTCTTAATAAGTTATACATTTCGCGGACGTTTTTTGGTCCGCCCAATAATTATTGACCACCTTTGTTGGGTGGGGTTTCCCCCACTGGTTCGATTCTCATGCACTTTCTGGAACATTTTTTTGCCCAAATAAGGCATTTAGGTAAATCACCTAAACATTCAGAGCATACAAGCTCCCATCGGAACATTCCATTGTCTTTATAATATGCCGCTGAACCATTCTATCGAGACCTTTTTTAATATCAGTTTTATCCCTTTTAATCTTTTCGCAAATCTGGGAAAATGACAATCCTGCTGGATTTTTTCGCAATTCATGGAAGATATCATTCTGTAGTCGTGATTGTGGGAGATCATAAGGAGGAATACTCATAGCATGCTGCTCCAAAGATGATATTACAGAATAGATTCTACGGGCCAATTGAGAATTCTCGTTAGCAATTAGTTCAGATATTTGGCTTGTATCTCCTTTCTGGGAGTTACTATATGAGATAATAGTATCAAGGATTTGCTTGTTCGACTTCTGGAATTGAGCAGTAATTCTATCCAGTTCAAGGGTTGCCTTTTGCGTTACCGTAAACATTTCGATGTAATGCCTTTCATCTCGAAAATCATGGGGGCCATATAAGACCCAAGGCTTGAACCAAAGAGTAAAAAAGAATAAGGCAACTAGAAGTGTTGGGAAAAGCACGAGAAACCAGACGATAATAAGCCGGCACTCCTCATTTAAGGTAACAAGCGAAACCGCACTAACGACTTCTATAATCGCTACAAATATAGCGACGATCGTCAGCGGAGTCTTAATAGCTCTTATCTTTTCAATCATGAATCAGCTACGTTAAATAATAATAATTGCATGTTGCCTGGCTTCTCCTACGCAGAATAATTATAAAAACCATGAACTCGGCTATTGACCATCAAATGATTATTTTATATTTTACCCTTTATTTGGGCCGACACGGAGTTCCGGTGGGCCAAGCCGAAACCCGTGTCGGCCACCCAGGATTTAAAATACTTCCGAATTTTTCTTGATATAATCGAGCAACTCATCGACCTGCGCAAACGCCAGGGCTGTGCATGTATCGGCGGCACCGTAATAAATGGCGATTCTGCCTGTCTCGGCATCGTAAATATTGGCACAGGGGAACGTAACGTTCGGCACAAAGCCGGTTACCTCATACAACTTTTCAGGCGTGAGCAGGTAATCGCGTGTCCTGTACAGCACCTTCCAGGGTTTATCGATATCGAGTATCACCGCGCCGAAGCTGTAAACGAAGCCGTTGCATGTAAACGATACTCCGTGGTAGAGCAGCAGCCATCCTTCGGTTGTTTCAATAGGAGTCGGGCCTGCGCCGATTTTCGTGCCCTGCCACCAGCCGCTTCCGCCCCTGCTCATAACGTGTCTGTGATTGCCCCAATAAATCAGGTCCGGGCTTTCGCTCATATATATATCGCCGAAAGGCGTATGCGCGCTGTCGCTGGGCCTGCTCAACAAGATATACTTGCCGTTTACCTTTCTCGGAAAAAGAACGCCGTTTCTGTTAAAGGGCATAAGAGGATTAGGCATGCGGATAAATGTCTTGAAATCCGTGGTCCTGCCCAGACCGATTGACGCCCCGTGCATATCGTCGCACCATACAATGTAGTAGGCATCGTCGAGCTTTAAGAATCTCGGGTCATAGCCGTAGCTGATTTGGTTTGGTTTTCCTTTTTCGTTTACCCAGTCAATAGGGTCAGGTCCGATTTTCCATTTAAGACCGTCTTTGCTTTTTCCGAAAAACAGCGTCGCGCGTCCGTTTCTCTGGTCCGCCCTGAATACCCCGACAAATTCGTCTTTATAAGGCAGAACCGCGCTGTTGAAAATCCTCGCCGCTTTGGGTATCGGGTTCCAGTCAAGTATTGGATTGCCGCTGTATCTCCAGATGACGTCGATGCAGCCCTTTGGTTTGTCTTCCCACGGTATGTTTGGCAGTGGTTCGCCGCCTATAATTGTCTTGCTCTTTTTCATTTTTTCACCCTTTTTCGTAGTTGAATAAAAAATAACTTTTTATGCGGTCGCAACATTTTCGCCGCTGGCTTTGCGCCTTTCCTCAAGGTCAGTCTTTATTTTCTTCATCATTTTATCATCGAGGATGTAAAAGAATATCAAGACAACAGAAAGAATACCGAAAGCTGCGGGTATAGTGCTCATAAGCATAACGATTCCTTTGTTTGCCTCCGGCGATTGTATATGGTTGGGGTTAAAATTGTAGGAGGAAAGCAATATCCCTGTCAAAGTGGCGCCAAGCGCCCAGCCGATCTTTTGTGACATTGCTGAAGCTGAAAATACCAGACCGGTCGCCCTTCTTCCCCTCTTCCATTCTGAGTAATCCGCGGTATCGGCATACATCGCCCAGATAACAGGCGATAACGGGCCTCCGGTTAAAGACCCAACAATCTGCAATGCGAAAATCAAAAACATATTACCCGGTTTTAAGAAGTAAAACGCGGCGGTAGAAATAATCGCAATGCCAAATATGGTAAAAAAGGCGTTTTTCTTGCCCATTAAATGAACTACAACAGGAACCATGAGTGTGCCCAGGATTGCACATAGCTGACCTATGGCACCAAACGCGGAAACTATTTCCTCAAATCCCAGGTTAAATTTCCAGAACAATAAATTTAATGGGACGGCAACTGTGCCGTTTTCTGTGATGTAATATTTGAAATAGTAATTGGTTACTCCCATTCTTGTGGAAACGAACAAAATCATGGAAAGAGTTGCAAATAAAAGTATTATCCAGGGGACATTGGTGACCAAATCCAGTAAATCTTTTCCCACGGTTGTTTTCTGGCCTTTTTGCGGTTTCACTCTTTCTCTGGTCAGTAAGAACGTCAAAGTAAAGAAAACTACTGCAACACAGCCATATAGCAAAATTGTATAAGTCCAGCCCTTCGGGTCTGTCGAATCTTTCCCGTTTCCGAGATGCTTGGCTAAAATTAATGATGTTAATGTAACTATAAACCCGGCCGTATAAGCAAACGCAAACTTAAACGACGATGCGCTTGTTCTTTCCTTGGAATCGGGACTAAGAACTCCAAGCAATGAAGAATACGGTATGTTAATTGCAGCGTAACACGCCCTGAAAAGAAAAAGTGTAACATAAGCATAAACAAGTTTTCCCATCGGGCCCAAACCCGGTACCATAAAAGTCAGTGTCGCGGAAACCATCAACGGCACAGACATCCAGATTAAGTATGGTCTGAATTTTCCCCATCGGGTTTCGGTTCTATCAGCAACCATCCCGATAACAGGGTCAATAATACCATCAAAAATTGTTGCTAAGCCAATCATTAGGCCGGCAACTGCTGCTGCTTTCGTCGGGTCAGCAGAAATCTTGAAAACATCGGTATAGAAAAGCATCAGATTTCCGACAATACACTGCCAGAACAAAACCGACGCCAAATCGCCGAACCCGTAGCCGACCTTTTCTCTTAACGGGAGTTTCTGGATTTCGCTGCTCATTAAGTATCCTCTCTCAATAAACCGTCTGGTTCAACTACCAAAGCGCATATTGGGGCATAATATTAACGGGGGCAGAATCCTAATGCAACCATTTTTAGCCGGCCTTTGAGCGACGGATTGCTATTGACGAAACGGCTTAAAATGGGTAATTTTGTGCTCTTTGCGAACGGTTAAACATGAGAAGCGACAATTTGCTCTGAGAAAGAAAGGAAGTAAAATGTTCACAACAATAGCAGGCGTAAAGGCAAGAGAGATATTAGACAGCCGGGGTAACCCCACTGTTGAAGTTGATGTTATGCTTGAAGACGGCTCGTTCGGAAGGGCTGCCGTGCCCTCGGGCGCAAGCACCGGCGCACACGAAGCAGTCGAGCTGCGCGACACCAATAACAAGCGGTATATGGGCAAAGGCACCCTCGGCGCAGTTAAAAACGTAAATGACAAAATCGCCCCGAAAGTCATCGGTATGGACGCCACCGCACAGGAAGACGTTGACCGATTGATGATAGACCTGGACGGCACGCCGAACAAAGGCAAATTCGGCGCAAATGCGATACTGGGCGTGTCGTTAGCCGTAGCCAAAGCAGCCGCGGCGTCCGCATGCCTGCCCCTGTATCGTTATCTCGGCGGATGCAACGCGAATATATTGCCCGTTCCGATGATGAACATTCTCAACGGAGGCAAACACGCAGACAACAACGTCGATTTCCAGGAATTTATGGTTATGCCCGTTGGTGCCCCGAGTTTCGCTGAGGCGCTTCGTATGGGTGCGGAAACCTTCTACACACTGAAAAAGGTTTTGAAAGAAAAAGGATACAACACAAGCGTCGGCGACGAGGGCGGTTTCGCACCATCGCTGAAATCCAATGAAGAGGCGCTGGAAGTTGTAATGGAAGCGATAAAGAAAGCCGGCTACAAACCCGGCAAGGATATCGCGATAGCACTCGACCCGGCAGCCAATGAACTGTTCGACGGCAAGACAGGCAAATACAGCTTCTTCAAATCGAACCCGAAAAACAAGGTCTCAAGCGACGTAATGGTCGAGCACTGGGCCAAATGGGTCAGCAAGTACCCAATCATTTCAATCGAAGACGGCCTGGCGGAAGACGACTGGGACGGCTGGAAAACGATGACCGCAAAGCTCGGCGACAAAATCCAAATCGTCGGCGACGACCTGTTCGTAACCAATACCGAACGCCTGGCCAAAGGCATCGAGCTTGGCAGCGCAAACGCAATCCTGATTAAGCTCAACCAGATTGGCACGTTGACCGAAACCTTCGAGGCGATTAATATGGCCAAACGCGCCGGCTGGAACGCGGTTATCAGCCATCGAAGCGGCGAAACCGAGGATTCCACAATCGCCGACCTGACAGTAGCCGCCGGCACCGGGCAAATCAAGACCGGTTCGGCCTGCAGGACCGACAGAATCTGCAAGTATAACCAATTACTGCGAATTGAAGAAGAACTTGGCAAATCAGCCAGGTTCGCCGGTTTTATGCTGCAGAAAAGTTAACGGGAAAACAGGAAATTAACGGCAGGTGCGAGAACCAAATAAGTAACGGATAATTGCACCTGCCGATTTTTTTGTGGGCTTGGCCATCCCTTCGGGGAGCGGGACGATGCAAAACGAGCGAGTAATTCGAATCGTTGCTTTTGTAGTGTTCTTCGGCGTCGGTGCGGCCGTATTGTCGGCGACGACGCTGTGCGATGATTTGCTCGAATATTATTACTACAAAGGCCTGCTCGCCCAGGCCGAAAGCCACCTCAAAAAACTCGATTCCCTCAACACCGATTACGATACCCTGCTCGCCCAGATTGAAGGCAACCCCAAAGAGCTTGCTCGTCTGGCCCCTGCTACGCTCGGCATTGAGGCCAATGAACCAAATACCGCGTATCCGCGAGCGACCGTCGGTAAACTCGCTGCCGCGAGGCGCGCCTTAGCCGAAGAGCCAAACCAAATTACAATCACACAGGGCGTCCCGCCATGGCTTTGCCTTAGCTGTCAGTGGCCTCGCAGGCATATACTGTTTATATCGGGCGCGATTTTAGTGCTGATTTCCTTTGTTTTCTTCGGCCCTACGAGAGCCCCCTCACACACAATGACGGTAAAATCCAATCCCCCCGAATCACCCAAACCGCCCGAAACCCAACAAACCATACAATGAAATTACAGCGTTCCTTTTTGCCGGAGTACTTCCTGAATCTGCTCGGCCAGGCGGTCTCGCTCGATTGATAAAGCAAGCTGGTCGGCCGCCATCTCCAGGATTTGCCTCTGGTCCGGCGCATTAAATTTGCCCGGCTCATCGGACTTTAAACCCAAAACACCAACAGCCCCTCGCGGACAGGTCATCGGCACATATATGGCGTTAGCGTCCGGCAGCGTATCGGTTCCGGCGCCTGCTATCTGGTTATGCTCATATACCCACTGGGCGACAGCAATTTCTTTTTCCATACCGGCGAAACTGCTGGGTCGGCTGACCGCCGCTTTCAGCCGGCCTGCTTCATCGGGCAAAAATATCGCAACCTCGCTGGTTAAGCTCTCCGATAATAACTCCTGGGCAACGGCCACGAGCTGATGTGTCCCCGCGGTGGCGGCCAATTTCCTGCTTAAACGATACAGTGCCTCGGTGCGCCACTGCCGCTGACGCAGCGTTTCCACCTGCAGGCGAACCCGAAACGCCAGCGTGCTAATCAAAATCGCGATGGTCAGCATAACGGCAAATGTAATAAAATACTCGGTGTCGGTAACATTGAAACTATAATAAGGCGGCACGAGGAAAAAATCGAACGCCAGCACGCCGACGACTGACGCCATAATACCGGGCCCAAGTCCGTATCTTGCGGTTACGAACACTACGCCCAGGATAAACACCATTGCCTGGTTTGTTTCGCTAAGCCCCGCCCTGCTTATAAGCTCTGCAAGAACGGTGCTGGTTGCTGTAACTGCGATTGTCTTGACGTAAGACAGGTAATTAATTTTACGCCGGCTGACAAAATGCCGGGGTTTACTTTCGTCGGCTGGGTCTTTTTGGCCTCTAATCACATATACATCTATGTCGCCGCTATGGCGTAACACTTTATTTATGATGGAACTGCCCATTAATTCACGCCATCGCGATTCGCCGGTCTTGCCAATGATAATTTTCGTCACGCTTTTGGACTGAGCATACTTTACAATCTCCTCGGCCATATCTTCCCCGCCAAGCGTAACGGTTTCTGCGCCTAATTGCTCAGCCAAATTAAGGTTGCGGGCGAGCTTCTGGCGAGTGGCATCGTTCATAAAACGACCCGTGTCCACATAGGCCGCTATCCAGGGCGCACGCAGCGCCATTGCCATCCGCCTGGCAGCCCGAATTAATCTCGCCGACGTCGGACTGGGACCGATACAAACAAGCAATCGCTCCCTGGTCGCTCCCACCCGGGCGTCTCCCGATGTCTGGGCCTGCGCGCTCAAATGGTCGGCGGTTCGTCGCATAGCCAGCTCACGCAGGGCAGTCAGGTTAGGCAGTTTGAAGAACTTCAGCATTGCCCGCTCGGCATCAGCAGGGAAATATATTTTGCCCTCTTCGAACCGCTGCAGCAAATCTTCCGGCGGCAGGTCCACCAGTTCAACCTCATCGGCCTCGTCAAAAACAGTATCGGGAACCGTCTCACGGACAGCGATACCGGAAATCTTCGCCACGATATCGTTCAAACTCTCTAAATGCTGAACGTTAAGCGTGGTATAGACGCTGATGCCGGCGTCTAATAATTCTTCCACATCCTGCCATCGCTTTGTATGTCGCATGCCGGGGGCGTTGGTATGGGCAAACTCATCGACAATTATCGCCGCCGGCTTGCGAGCCAGCGCCGCATCAAGATCGAACTCCTTCAGCTTTATGCCTTTATATTCCACCTCTTTGGGCGGGAAAATCTCCATCCCCAGCATAAGCATCTCGGTCTCAGGTCGCGCGTGCGGCTGAACGTACCCGATAACAATATCCACACCTGCACCGGCCTGCTCTCTTGCGGCCTCCAGCATCGCATAGGTCTTGCCGACACCCGCCGCATAGCCGAAAAATATCTTCAGCCGGCCGCCGGCCTTCGCCTTTTCCTCTTCGCGGATTTGTTCGAGCAGCTCATCAGGATTTGGTCGCTGGTTATCCATTCGTTATTTTACAGTGATTTCTTTTCGTCGTTGTCGAGGCCGAGTTTCTTTTCGAGGAGTTTAATGGACTGCAAAATAATATAGGCCTCGTCGTTTGTTTTTATATCGGAAGCTATGCCGGCTTTTCCCAATAGTTCGGTTATTCTCTTTGATAAGTAGGATATAGTATTAGAGACATAAAAGGGGAAATACCAGAAATAGCCAAAGGCCAAAATGATGCACAACGCAGCCGTTACGGACATATAGGTTTTTACGTTAGAGGACTGTTGTTTTGTTATCATATTTTTTCGGACAACCGCCTCCATGTTAAGGTCATTGATGCTGTGGATGGATTGTTTGAGTTTTCCATAACAAGGCAGGACTTCGTTAAAATACATTGAGGTAGTGCCTAAGCCGTTTTTAATCTTGTCGCAGAGGTTCATATAAACAGCATAATCGCGATTGAGCGTGTCAACGTAATCTTTTTCGTGAATTTCCGTTATGTTGTTATTTTCGGCTTTGAGGTTTTTTTCAAAATCGGTTCTGCTGGTTTCGAAAAGATGGGAATAATAATCGGATAATTTTTTGCTGTCGCCGGGATTAAAGATAGTGCTACTGATGGAAGTCCTGGTGTCGTCGAGAGAAGAGAGCATGTTTTTTGAATAGACAATGGAATCATAATTGTTTTTGAGAATGCTGTCGGCTTCTTCGGACAGTTTGCCGACGTAATAAGAGCAGAAAAATGCGAGGGCAAAAATAATAGCGAACAGAAATCCCAAGCCAACAGAAAGCTTTGTTTTAAGTACCATAACGCCTCCAAAATTAAATTAAATCAAATCGTTATTTGCCTATTTGTTCTTAAGGTTATCCAGGGCAAGATTAAGCTCCAGCACGTTAACTCGTGGTTCGCCCAGAATGCCAAGCTGTCTGCCTTTGGTTAATTTAACTACAAGCTCCCTGATTTTGGTTTCATCAAGGTTTCTCGCCTTTGCGACGCGGGAAACCTGATATTCCGCCGCCGCAGGGCTTATGTCGGGGTCGAGACCACTTGCCGAAGCTGTTACCAAATCAACCGGAACTAATGACTTACTCGCGGCATCCGCAGCTTTTAATTGCGTAATCCTGGCCTTGACGTTTTCGGTCAGCGCCGGATTAAGCGGCCCCAGGTTCGAGCCGGAAGAATTGGCGGCATTATAGCCAATCGGCGACGTCGCGGAGGGTCTCGCCCAGAAATACTTCGGGCTGCTGAATGATTGCCCGATAAGTGAAGACCCGACAGTTTTACCGTTGTCGATAAGTAAGCTGCCGTTGGCCTGACGCGGGAATACTAATTGAGCAACACCGGTTACAATCAACGGGTAAATCACGCCCGTAATCAAAGTGAATACCGCTATACAGGCAACCGCTTGTCGCAGGATACGCATCATATTCTCACCTTCATCATTTAATCACACTAAGTGCAAAACTACCAGCAGCATATCAATCAATTTAATTCCAATAAACGGCACAATCAGTCCGCCTACGCCGTAAATGAGCAGATTCTTTCTCAGCAGCTGCGTCGCGGGCATCGGGCGATATTTAACACCCTTCAGCGCAAGCGGAATCAGGAAGACGATAATTATCGCGTTAAAAATCACGGCAGACAAAATCGCGCTATTTGGTGTTGCAAGACCCATCACGTTCAGCGTATTAAGCGACGGATAGGTCAGGGCGAATGCCGCCGGTATGATTGCGAAATACTTGGCAACGTCGTTGGCGATTGAAAAAGTCGTCAGCGCCCCGCGTGTCATAAGCGTCTGCTTGCCTATTTGCACGATATCGAGCAGTTTGGTCGGGTTGGAATCCAGGTCAACCATATTGCCCGCCTCTTTGGCCGCCTGCGTGCCCGTATTCATCGCGACCGCCACGTCCGCCTGGGCCAGCGCCGGCGCATCGTTTGTTCCGTCGCCCGTCATCGCCACTAAATGTCCTTGTGCCTGGTATCTGCGAATCAGTTCGAGCTTTGCCTCCGGTGTGGCCTCCGCAAGAAAATCATCTACGCCCGCCTCAGCGGCAATCGCCGCCGCGGTCATCGGGTTATCGCCCGTAATCATCACCGTCTTGATGCCCATCCTGCGCAAATCGCCGAACCGTTCCTTGATGCCGCCCTTGACAATGTCTTTGAGATGTATAACCCCAAGCGCCTTTGCGCCGTCCGCCACAACCAAAGGCGTGCCTCCGCTTTTGGCAATTTTCTGGCTCATCTGCCGAATTTTATCAGGAGTCACCCCACCGTGACTTATAACGAATTTTTCAATCGCGTCCACCGCCCCCTTGCGAATCTGCCTGCCGTCGAGGTCCACGCCGCTCATTCGCGTCTGGGCGGAAAAAGGAACGAATTTGGCGCCTAATTTTTCAATGTCCCTGCCCCGCAGGTTGTATTGCTGCTTTGCGAGCACGACAATACTCCTGCCCTCCGGGGTTTCATCCGCCAGCGAAGCAAGTTGGGCGGCATCAGCCAAATCCTCCATCGACACACCATCCGCGGCGATAAATTCCGTTGCCTGGCGATTACCCAACGTGATAGTTCCGGTCTTGTCCAACAGCAGCACATCCACGTCGCCCGCCGCCTCTACCGCCCGGCCCGACATTGCCACAACGTTGGCCTGGCTTAGCCGGCTCATCCCTGCTATTCCGATTGCCGAAAGCAACGCCCCTATGGTAGTCGGCGCAAGGCAAACCAGCAACGCCACCAAAACGGTAATCGTTACAACCCTGCTCTGATCCTGATGCGCCTGCAAAACACTGTAATACGAAAAAGGAAGCAAGGTCGCGCAAACTACCAAGAAAACAATCGTCAGTGCCGCTAACAATATAGTCAACGCGATTTCGTTAGGCGTCTTTTGACGCTTGGCGCCTTCGACCATCGCTATCATACGGTCTAAAAATGTATTGCCCGATTCCGCAGTAACACGAATGACTAACCAGTCCGAAATAATGCGTGTCCCGCCTGTAACCGCTGACCTGTCCCCGCCGCTTTCGCGAATGACCGGCGCGCTTTCGCCTGTAACCGCGCTTTCATCCACCGATGCCACGCCTTCTATAACCTCTCCGTCAATCGGGATATAGTCGCCGGCTTCCACCAGGACCACGTCGCCCTTCTTTAACAAGGACGCCAAAACCATCTCCAAAGAAGAGTCACGCCGGGGATTACTGAGCTTTTTGGCAACCAGGTCTCTACGGGCTTTTTTCAAACTGTCCGCCTGCGCCCTGCCGTGCCCTTCGGCCATTGCCTCGGCGAAATTGGCAAACAACACCGTAAACCATAACCAAAACGAAATACCCAAAATAAACCACGGCCCTGCCTCGCCTTTTCCGATGAGGGCCTGAACAAACAGCAAGCTTGTCAGCACACTGCCGACGAGCACCACGAACATCACGGGATTGCGGAATTGTCTGCGTGGACTGAGCTTGCAGAACGAATCCAGGATAGCAGGCCGGACGATTGCCCAATCAAACAATTTTTTTCCTTTTGCAATACTACTCATATTTTCCTCAGCAAATTCTCCTTTTCTCGTTTCATAGCACGGCACACCAGGTTAAAAACTCCTTGATACATTTATACCGACCCAGAGGTTGTCGCTTTTGTCCGTGGCATCCCGTATCGAGTTGCCGAGCATTGTCGAGTAGTTGATGCTTGGCTTAATCATCCAGGTATATACCTGTGTACAAAGAGCGGCCGAAAACGTAAGGTCATTTGACTGGCCGCTGTTTACGCCAAAGTAGCCCCTGTCGTAAGCCGCGTTGGCCCAGCCATAGCTTGCGCCTAACTGTAAGCCGCAATAACAATTCTCGTTCATTACGTAAAGCTTATCAAAGAGCTGCCCGATGCCGAACTGGAAATAGCTGCCATGGATTTCCTGGACGTCGCGAAACCATTTGAACGACGGCGTCAAAGGAACTTTGGGCAAGCTGAAGCCGGTGTAAATTTCAGTTGTTGGGTTAAACTTGGTATTTGGGAACTGATAGTAAATCGTGCCAACCGAGCCGCTTAACCAGTCAGCGCCCGGAATCGTAGCAGTGTAATCGAGCGACAAGTCGTATTCGCTGAACTCTCCGGCGTTGTCGGGGGCGGTCTTGGACTTGTTCGTCATATCAAGGTTGCCCCAGATTGAGCCGGTGAACCCATACGCACTTGCGGAGATGGTCGGCTGCAGCACGCTGCTGTTGTCAACGTTCTGGCCTCGCCAGATATACTTGCTGTAGTAATCCATCGAAACCCCGTATGTGACAACCTTGTCTTCGGCTGCCGCTGTCCCTGCCGCAAATGTTATCAACGCGAGTCCCAATACAACACTATCAGTTCTTAACGGCTTCACTTCTTTCTCCTTTTCAAATTCAACTCTGCCTCTATTATCTGCCAATCATCATCAAATGTTCCACAATCGGTCCCAAAGCCAAAGCCGGTATAAAGCTTAATGCCCCAACCACAATAACGACGCTAATCAGCAGGATGACAAACATTGGATCAGACGTGCTTAGCGTGCCTGCGCTGGTGGGGATAAACTTCTTAGCCGCCAGTGACCCGGCGATTGCCAGCATAAGGATTTTGAACAGGTATCGCCCGCCAAGCATAGCGATTGCGAGGGTGATGTTGTAAAACGGCGTGTTGCAGTTAATACCTGCAAATGCGCTGCCGTTATTGTTCGTTGCCGACGAATATCCATAGAGGATTTCGCTGAACCCGTGAGGGCCGGGATTGAACGCACCCGCTTGTCCCGCTTTTGTCGCCACGGCCACCGCCGTGCCGACCAGCGCCAGAAATATCGGCAATAGTATTACCAGCGATGCCATCTTCATTTCATAGCTTTCGATTTTTTTGCCTAAGTATTCGGGCGTTCGGCCTACCATTAACCCGGCGATGAATACCGCCAGAATCGCAAAAGCCAGCATCCCGTAAAGCCCCGAACCGACGCCGCCGAAAATCACCTCTCCTAATTGTATCAGCCACATCGGAACCATTCCGCCCAAAGGCGTGTAAGAATCGTGCATCGAGTTTACCGCCCCGCAGGATGTGCCCGTCGTGGTGGTAGCAAACAAGGCGGAGTTGAAAATGCCGAAGCGGACTTCCTTGCCCTCCATATTGCCGCCGCTTTGCGTTGAACTGGCCTGCAGGTCCGCACCCGCTGAAACCAATTGCGGCGTCCCTTTTTGCTCCGACCAGCAGCACAGGGCCAGCAGGCCGATGAAGATTATTACCATTGAGGCCAGGATTGCCCATCCCTGTTTCGTGTCGCCTGCCATTTTCCCGAACGTGTAGCAAAGCGCCCCCGGAATCAGAAGTATCGCCAGCATCTCAAGAAAATTCGATAAAGGCGTAGGATTCTCAAGGGGATGAGCAGAGTTGGCGTTAAAGAATCCGCCGCCGTTAGTGCCCAATTGTTTGATAGCAATCTGCGAAGCCGCAGGCCCCACCGCGATTGTCTGCTCAGCAAAACTATTGCCGTCAACAACTACCGGCTCAACAAGCGTCGCCGTCGGATATGGCTTGAACGTCTGCACCACACCCTGCGACGCAAGCAGGATCGCAATTATCAGCGATAGAGGAATGAGGATATACAAGAGCGAGCGAGTCAAATCGACCCAGAAATTGCCTATTGTCCGGCTGTTTCGGCGAACAAATCCTCGTATTAGCGCAACCAGCACCGCCATACCGCTCGCCGCGGACACAAAATTCTGCACCGCCAAACCGAGCATCTGGGTCAGGTAGCTCATAGTGCTTTCGCCGCCGTATGCCTGCCAGTTGGTATTGGTGATAAAACTGACAGCCGTATTGAATGCTAGGTCGGGAGCAACGGGGGGAAAATGCTGCGGGTTCAAAGGCAAAAAGCCCTGTAGTCGCATCAAGGCATATAAAACGACGAAACCGGCCGCGTTAAAAGCAATCATCGCGACGGTGTATCTCTTCCAGCCCATCTCATTAGCGGGATTAACCCCGCAGAGACGATAAATCGCACGCTCGACCGGCCCTAATATCCGATCCAGACCGCAGGGTTTGTTTTCATACACCCGTGCCATATACCAGCCCAACGGCTTGACCAATAACAAAACCACGGACAAAAACAGAACAATTTGTATTATCCCGTAAGTCATCAGAATTTCTCCGCTAACAAAACCGCCACGACAAGATAAATCATAAGCAGCACCGTAATAATCCCGCTAACCCAATACGCCCAAATCATAATACATCTCCTTGCTTTTGGCGCGGACTTTTCCCGCAAATAATTTTCGCCGAGATGTCTGTTTTGAGGCAGGTTAGACCAAACGCGCAACAAACCAGAGCATCACCCTGGCTTGTCCCTTCTTTAACGCCTACGAGGTTAGCTGTCGGGCTCAGGCAAGAAGCACCTTAATCGATTTTACTCGATATCCGCCCCAAGGCCTTTCGGCCGACATTGGGTCCCCCGTTTCCTTCCTGCCCTGGAACAGACAAACAGCAAAGAAGAAACTCGGCTACATAAACTCAGTATCATACGCCCGAATTTAGCTCGGTTCAAGAAAATTCCGGAATTTTGTGAATGATAAGTAGTATTAGGTAACACTTATGACCTTGCTGATTTTGGAAAAAACCCTCATTATTTATACTGAAAACGATACTTGCCCCTCGTTTGTGTGTGGGGTCGAAGGGCAAGTTATCTAGATTAACCCTGATTTTTTAGACGCTGATTTCCGAAACGGGCTCTTCGTTTCGTGTCGCAGACCAACGCTGCTTTTTATTGCCCGCTGCACGATATACGCTGGTTTAAGTTACCGGGCGTTGTGCGAGACATATTTTGCAATTGCACAAACAGCAAGTATCACACCAAACACCGTGACCACAGAAGCCCCTGTGGGCAAATCCCATTTTGCCGAGGCATAAAGCCCCAGGACGCTTGCCACAAACCCAAGCCCCCAGCCAATCAATAACCGAGCCGCCACGCCACTTACAAAAAACATTGCGCAAACCGCCGGAACCACCAAGTAACTGAAAACCAGCAGCACGCCCGCTACACGCACTGAACTTGTTACGACAAAACCAAAGGTAACGTAGAAAATAAAATCCCAGAAACGAATCCGCATACCGTTCTGTTTGGCCTCGCGTGGATTCATGGAGATTAACAGGAATTTTTTCCTTAGCAGAAAATGCAATAACCCCACAGCCAGATATATCACTGAAATTTTTAATATCTGGGGCCACGTTACAAAAAGAATGCTCCCGACCAGCATATCCTTTATCGCCTCCTCACCGTGGGGGGCCTTGTCGAGAACAAGAATTGCTATGGCGGAGCTTACGGCATACACAATTCCGATGATTGCCTCCTGTGGGACGGATTCATCACGAACCCGTCCCAAAGCGAACAACCCCGCGCCAACAAAGGTAAAGCCAAGGGCAATCAGATACGCCTCTGTGCTGTGCAGTTCGTATCCGGCCAATAACGCTACTGTGCTGCCAAGCGCCGCCACTTGCGCCAAAGCCAAATCCACGAATATCACGCCGCGAGATACGATGTGGATGCCCAAGTAGCAGTGTATCCCCGTAAGTATCAGGCACGCTACGAATGGCAATAACAGCAATTCAATCATTCCATTCATTTTGAGGCCTCGCTTAATGCGTCGCTCAACCGGTTAACTACATTGTCCAGCATCGCTATATAATCCTTAACCTGTTCATTGACAGCGTTGGGAACAACGACCACGTTTGCGCCGGTCTTCTTCGCCACTGCCTCCGCATCATCGCGGTTATAAAACGGCTCCATCAAAATGACCCCGGCCTTTTCCGATTTCATCGTGTTTATCACTTCGAGGATATGTCCCGGGCCGGGCGGTATCCCCGGCTTTGGCTCAAGCTCCGCGACCACATCAAGGTTGAATCGATTGGCGAAATAAGGCCAACTGCGATGATAGGTAACAATTTTCGAATGTTCGAACGGTTTGAGTTTGGCAACCCAGCCGGCCATAGCGTTATCCAGCTTTGAAAGAAACGCCGCCAGATTACGGTCGTAATCTTCCGTATGCTCAGGGTCAAGCTGTTTGAGACGCTGGCAGATGTTTTTCGCTATGATTTTACCGTTGTAAGGGTCGAGCCAGTAATGGGGATTGCCCATAGGATGAACGTCGCCCATAGAACGGTCCACCTTGCCGGTGGGAAGTTCGAGTTTCAAAATTCCTTCGGAAGCATCCAAATGGCCCGGCGTATTGATTTGTATTCGCGGATTACGCGAGCCCTGAAGAATCAAACCTTCATAACCGATTTCCAGTTCCAGGCCCACTCGTATCCAAAGGTCTGCTTTCCTGGCCTTCATCATATAACTTGGTTTGGCCTGAATAAAATGCGGGTCTTCATTGCCGGAACCGATTGAAGTAACCGACACGTGTTCGCCGCCGACCGACTCCGCTATTGAAGCAAGATTTGTGGTCGTTGTTACAACGTTTAATTTATCCGCGCCAAGACACCGGCAGGGAAACTGGATAAACAAAACACTCAAAATGAAGCAGGATAAAAACGCCCGTTGAAATTTAATCGAATTCATAATTTGTCTCCTTTTATTAATAGGTATGTGCCGGATGCAGCCCGATTAGGAAATCCGCCTGCAGCCATATCTCATTTCTGTTTACATTGCCCGCGTAATTCTCTCCATTGGTATGCTCGAACTGCACACGCCAGAACATAAATTCGCTCTGGTGAAACGTCAGGCCCGTCGTGTAAGAAGTTTCATGCAAACGGCTGCTATCGGGAAACTGTGTATAATCGTATCGTCCGAATACGCTCCATTCCCTGTTGAACTGATATTCCAGCGAGCTGTACATCCCGTGCGAGTTCACCGTGTCCTCGGCCCCTTCTTCCTTCTGGCTGAACAAAATTTCGTTCATCCACGTCAGCGATTTGTAAAGGCCGTATTGCGGGTCACGCCATTTATAGGTCAAATCCAGCCCTTCTACGTTTGACCGATGTCCTCCGTTGGTGTTTGCATCATTGTCGCCTGTCGCGAAACTTTCTCCGAGTTCGATGCTGGATGCTTTATCTATGTCGAAGAAATTCTTCAGGTGCGTAACATACATCAGACTGTGGGCTTGGTCTCCCGCAAAAACTGCATCGTTGCCGTTGTTTTGTACGTCAAACGTTAGCTGCATATAATTGTCCCACGGGTTAGGCACCAACCACGAAATTTCACCGCCGCCGTCGTTCAATCCTTCGTCGCCGAAGAATTTTCTGATTACGTTGGGCCTGTCAACCCAAGGCATCGCGTGGGTATGAAACATATTGGCCTTTCCGAAAACTGAGTAGAATTTGCCGAACCTTGCCTGCAGGTCGTATGGCAGGTCTGTGTATGTGAAATATCCTTCTTCAATATCAGGGCTATAGGAGCCGTCATCCTGCCTCTCTATACTTAGAATTAAATCCGCACGTCCGTATGGGTCAACAGGACTGGAAAACCCGAATTCAACTTCCCTGAGTTGCGCCTTTGCGGTCTTGCTGCTTGCGATAGTATCAGGCGTTTCGCCTCTGGGCGTCGGCCCTCCGTGAAAAATAAAATCGCCTATTGCCGAAATATCAGGGTTAGAGCTCTGAGGGATGCTCGCCGGGCTTTCCTTATTTTCAGCATTCGCTGCAACCGGCAACGGGGCCTGATTGGGTTCAACGGGCCTTGCCTGCACGGGAGCAGCGGCGGGCGGGGCCACGTTACTGCGTTTGAGAAGCTCGATTTCTTCTCTAAGCAATTTTATCTCTTCGGTATGCCTTTCATTTGCGTCCTTCATTTGCTGTTGAAGCTCGGCCACCTGCCCTCGCAATGACTGCATTTCACTGTCAGCCGCATTTACCTGTTCTGCTCTGCCTGCGCCGGCAAATAACAGGATTGTTAAAAAACAAAAACCATACTTGATGGCTCGTGTATTCATTTGCCTGTCTCCGTAAATC